>CAVRYP010000001.1:0-968548 GCA_963725525.1 uncultured Solirubrobacterales bacterium | reverse complement strand
ATCTGCTGCTCAATCGCGCGAGCTCCCTGGCTCGCCCGAACAGCCGCTATCTGCGCGTCGATCTTCACGCGTCCAAGTGTGCCCGTGCGTTAGGACGTCCTGGTCGGTGCCCTTCCGACGCCCATAGGGAAATCCCTGGGGAAATCCACCGGCACCGTGATACTCTGCAAACCACCGCATTTGCAGGTCTTTTGTGATGCCGGAGGAGGGACTCGAACCCCCGACACGCGGATTATGATTCCTGGCGGGGTGTGTCGTGTGGTGGTGTCGGATCCCCGGATTTGGCTCTATGACGGGAAATCTGTCTGGGCTCGCTCAGGCCGAGTCGGGTGCAATGGCGTGGGGCATGTTTGCACTTTGTTTGCACCCTGGAGGATCGTCGGCGGCGCCCAGCGGCCGAGCAAAACGGCTGTCTATGCGGCTAGCCGCGGCGCTTGGGCGAGATCGTCCGGTCCGACGTGGCCCGAGGGCAGGGTGATTGTGATCCCCCATCGCGATCAAGCAGCCAGGACACGTTCGTCAGGCCATGCCGACGACTCGGCCGGTCGCGTCGTACTCGACGTTGTGACCCTCCGGGGTTGACGAGGCCTTGGCGGGCGGCCTTTGTAGTGGGCCACGCTCAGGTACAGCACGTCTCCGCGCTGGTCGTAGTGGTGGTCCTCGAAGGTGGTGCCGGCGACGGTGATGCTCATGTGACTTGGGCACTAGACTTGGTTCTGCAAGCCCCGGTGGACCGCTGACCTCGGTCATGTCGCCGGGGCTGAGTCGTACGAGGCCAGTCGGGTGATCTGCTCACCAGCCGCGTCCCTCGCGGACCACGGCCACGGCCTCGTTTGTGGGGGGCTGGCGAGCCCGGAGCCGGGCGGCGCGCTCGAGTATCCCCTGCATCCTGGCCGCGTCGATCTGGGACGTCGACAGTCGCTCTGTGAGCAGGTCGTCGGCAGTTGTATCGACATCCCGATGACGGCGCTCGGCCTCCTTGCGCAGCAGCGCGTAGGTGCGTGCTCCGACGTGAACTGTCCGGTCTGCGGTAGCCATGACGACAGTTTAGCCTTCCGACCTGCCGCAATTTGCTGGCGCACGACCCGCTTCATGGGCAAGCCTCCTCGAGGACGTCGCTCGCCTCCGTCAGAGGTCGGCAGCGCCGGTTTCGGGCATCGTCATCGGGCCGGAAGCCGGGTTCATCGGTCTGACCATTTCGATCGCCCTGCGGAGGTCCGGCACGGCGGAGGCACCCGGGATCGTCCACCCCCACATGTTCTCCGCCGAGTCCCAAGATGGCGCGAGCTCGGGAAAGGGAGTTCCGAGCTGAAGCGTCTCGGGTGTATCTGGCAGGCGAACGGCAAACCTCGGGGCGTTCTTCCAGTGCAGGTCGATGATTGCGACGCGGTAGCCGCCAGGTCTGAGAAGTGCCAGAAAGCCCTTGCGGAACTGGAGCTTCCATGGGAGGTCGTCGCTGGCGACGAGGCGTTCGAGCTGCTCGGCCATTGCTCGGCCCACGGCGAGGCGCTCCTCGGGGACTTTGAGGTCTTCGCTGTACTTGGTCCAGTCCCAGTCGACAGTTGGGCTGGCCCTTGACCGGACGCTCTTGGCCCACTCGTTCGGCTGCACCAAGACACGGAAGTTGGGAGCGAGCGGTGAGCCTGCGATGCGGAGCAGCTCAAGCTCGACACCGAAGAAGCCCACACCGGAGCGCGTGTTCTCGTTGAGCCACTCCAGCGCTGCTACGTGCTCTTCGTTGAGTCGCTCGGCGATCCAGATGACCACGTCGGCTTCCGTGCCAGCGCAATAGGTCAGTAGCTTGCCGAGGTGATCGTGGTCCGTCTGCCCGAACTGGTTCTCGACGATCACGATGCGTTCTGCCGCGTCTGCGAGGAGGAGATCGAGCGAGTAGCGACCAATCTGGTGCTCTCGGGCCTTGAGTTCTAGTGAGAGTCCCAGCGCATCTCCCAAGAGCTCGACGTTCTCGGCGAGCCAGGGTGTGAACTCGTGCGCCTCGTGGGGCCAGCCAGAACGCGCAGAGACGCGCTCCAACTTTCCGAATGGCGGCATTGATTGACCACTCATCGAGTCCTCGTTTTGTGCGTCCGGCAGTTGGCTGGCGGTCATGATGAGAGGCGGTCGCGTAGCTGTGCGCGCAAGGCGCGAATCCGGTCCTGCATCTGTGGCAGGCGAACGGTCCGGAACTTCTCGGGTAGCCGCTCGTCATCGAGCACCGCGTCGAAAGCCTCGATTCCCCGGTCGTATGCGAGTTTCGAGCATCGGCCTTCTTGGGCGAAGCGAAAGATGCGCTCATTGAGCTTCAGCACATCGCGGACAGCGGCCTCGCCGCGCTCGTCGAGCAATAGCTGGCTGAAGGCGTGGGCGCAGAGGATCGAGGCTCGGAGCTGGCGCCAAGCGAGATCAGTCTGCTTGTTCGAGAGGGCGCTGTTGTGGACGCGGCTCTCCATGCAGCGCTCGGGGTGCATGACCCAGACATGGACTTGCCGATCCCCGTCCACGTGCAGCTCTGCCTCAATGGCTGTCCGTCTGATGTCGTCTGAGTTCATCCCGTAGATGCTCGCCATGACATCTAGGCGGCGCTCGTGGCCTTCGCTATCGAGGAAGATGGCGACGCCGGTGAGCGGGGTGCGGTCCTCCCATTTGGCTACGCGGACACGTGCGCCGAGCAGTTTGGCTGAGTGCCGGAGGTCCGAGGAGCTGCCGAGAAGGTCGATATCGCGACTCGCCACCGCCTCGACGAGCGTGTCCGCGATCCGGTCTTCGAGCTTCGACGCCCAGATGGCGACCGCCTGTCCGCCGACGAGGACGACTCGCCGATCGCGGACGACTTGCTCCAACCGAGCGATGATGCGCTCGGTTTCGTCGATCTTCAGCGGAGGCAGCTCGGCCTCGCTCTGCTGCTCCTCAGCCACTTCTGCGGCTCTGGAATTGTCGGTCAGGAGAGGGAGTGCGCCGAGTCGAGATTGATCCGAATGCGACTCGGAGGAAGCGCAAAAACCTCGTTTTCACGCTTGACCTGCTCGTGAGTCTTACGTCCAGATCGCAGCGCCTCCTCATCGGCACGACGGTCCCTCTCCTCTTCATCGAGAAGCTCCTGAACGTCAACATGTTCTATCTGCAAGGTCATCGTTAGTAAGAGCGTAACGCCTTCTGCAGAGGCTATCCAGCCAATTCGGCATCGTGGCCTCCCTCCTGAAGGATCGCCAGCGGCTCCCCGAGATCGCTATCGAGCAGATGGACGTACGTGGCGAGTGTGAACGCGGGGGAGTGGTGGCCGAGCCACCGCTGGACCTGCACGGCGTTGCGGCCTTCTGCGAACAGCATCGAGGCGCACGTGTGGCGAAAGGCGTGGAACCCCACCCATGGCAGGCACGCCTCCTCCCTGGCTGGCTGGAGGATGCGCCGGAAGACGTTGCTCTGCGTCAGCGGCGATCCGTTGCTCGCCGGGAAGACGAGCCCCTCTCCCTCGGGCCACTCGGATCCTTTGTGATGCTCCCGGAGCGTCAGGGCGAGGGAACGGTCGATGGGTACCTCGCGGCGGCCGTAGCGGCTCTGGGCGGCCCCATCCAGGGCGAACACGTGCGGTGTGGCGCGGGAGCGTCCCTCGAACTCGCCGCGGCCGATGTCGGTCGTGCGGGCAGCCTTCGCGCGGCGGGCTTCATCGGTGGTCCTGCAGGACTCCCATCGCTGCCGGCCGTCCACCCGGTAGCTGAATACGTATCGGCTGCCGCGCTTGTAGATGCCCGGCGTCCTGGTCTTCACGGGCTTCACAGCCATCGCACACTCCTCTCCTTGCTGGTGGTCAATCGCCGTTCGATTCGCGGTATCGAGCACGGCCGCATGTCTCGGGGCCAGATCAAGAGCCTGGCGGAGGAGTCACAACATGGCGCCAAAAAGCAAGCCCTACCCGGTACGCTCAACGTGGCTGAGCGACCGGTGGGCAAAGTATCGTCGGTCCCCTGACGTCGGGGGCTATCAAGCGGTACACCTTAGAGTGTGGTCCTCCGATCTTCAACGCTGCGCCAGTGGGATGAGCTAGCGCCTGCGGCTCGCGAGTACATCGCTGAACACTCCGCGCGCTCGACGCTGAGTCTGGCCGACGTGGCAGAGGCCAACAACGTCTCCCGCCGAACGTTGCAGCGCGCGCTCGCGAACGGCGCGACCGACTACTCACGGGAGCTGCGAATCGCGCGAATGGACCAAGCCGCCCGGTTCCTCTCACGCACTGGAGGACCAGTAGCGGCGGCATGGGAACGATCTGGCTACCGTAGTCACGCACACTTCACCCGCACCTTCAAGAGCTATTTCGGCATATCGCCGCAAAGATATCGGCGCATCGCCTCGCTTGAGGGGCGGCTCGCTTGGCGCAACTGGAAGGATCGCGTCAGTCCGGTACCACCGGGCAGCAGGGAGTATTTCCGCAGACGAAAGAGGCGCTCGGAAAACGTTCGTGAGCTACAGCGCCTGACGCGCGGCTTGCTACCGAACGCCCGCGCAGCCCTCACAGTCCACGCGCCGCCTCAGCGCGTCGTCGTCGATCTTGATGTCGCCAGCCGCGCCCGCAAAGCTCGCCACCGCCGGTATAGCGACCGGGTTCTTGAAGGCCTGGTGGATGCGCCGTGGTGAGGGCGTAGAAATGGCGACCCGACGGCAGCCCCTAGATGGTCCCTCGCAAGGGCTACGCGGTTGGTGGAAGCTGACCATCGAAAGCGTCGTCTGCATCGTCCTGATCGGCGCCGTCGTCTTGCTTTGGATCCGGAGCCCGGTCGGCTGGCTCAACGGCACCGCCACCGCACTGCTCACAGGCCTCGTCCTGCGCGTAGTGTGGCATCAGACGTAACGGGCGCTTTATGCCCGTCGGTCGTCCTGCTCTAACGCCCGGCCATCACAATCACCAGCCTGTTTGCACTTCTGTTTGCACCCCTGCCCAGGCTGTCCTTCGCCACCAGGGCCCGAAACGCCAAAACCCAGCAAACACAGGGCTTCTCACAAATGCCGGAGGAGGGACTCGAACCCCCGACACGCGGATTATGATTCCGCTGCTCTAACCAGCTGAGCTACTCCGGCGGGAGCGCGCAGTTTAGCCTTTGACCCCGATGTCCAAGGCGCCCCCTCTGCTCCTCGCGGTCCCCAACGTCTCCGAGGGCCGGGATCGCGCGAGGCTGGAGGCGATCGAGCGGGACTTCACCGCGGGAGGCCACGCGCGCCTGCTGGATAGGCACGCCGATCCAGATCACCACCGCGCGGTGATGACCCTGCTCGGCGCTCCGGGAAGCCTCGCGCAGGCAGTGGTACGGGGCGCCAAGCAGACTGTGCGCTCGATCGACCTCGGCGAGGTGGAGGAGACGGATCGCGCGCACCACGAGCTCCACGGCGCGGGCACGGTCGAGGAGGTCCCGCGCGGCCAGCACCCGCATGTGGGCGCGCTGGATGTGGCGCCGATCGTGTACCTCGATGCGAACGCCCGCGGCGCGGCGTGTGCGGAGGCGCTGGTGCTCGCCGATCGGATCGGCGCGGAGCTCGGGGTGCCGGTGTTCCTCTACGGAGAGTTGGCGGGCGGTCGCACGCGCGCGGAGTTGCGCAGAGGCGGACGTGCGGGATTGGCCGAGCGGGTGCGTATGGGCACGCAGCGCCCCGACTTCGGGCCGTCCACGCTGCACCCGACGGCGGGGGCGACGCTGGTTGCCGCGCGGGAGCCGTTGGTGGCTTTCAACGTGGAGCTGGCGACACCGGCCACGATCGAGCAGGCGCGCCGGATCGCAAGCCTGGTCCGCGAGGGCGGCGCGGAGGGGATGCCCGGAGTGAGAGCGATCGGCGTGACGCTCGCCCGCGCGCCCGGCGCCCCGGTGGCGCAGGTGTCGATGAACGTGGAGCGCCCGTTGGAGGTGCCGCTGCGCGCGGTGGTGGATGCGATCGAGAGGCACGCGCGGGTGGCGCGCGCGGAGCTGGTGGGGCTCGCCCCGAGGGCCGCCCTGGAGGGCTTCCCCGAGGACCTGCCGATGCCCGGATTCGATGCGGCGCGCCAGGTGATCGAGAACGCTGTGGCGGAGCGTTCGTCGCCCGGCGGGTAGGCCCAAGCAGGTAGGCTGAGGGGTCAGATGGCTCAGACCAAGCGCAAACGCCAGACCAAGCACCGCGGCAACGCTGCGGGGGTGGTGGAGGCGCGCGGGCGCACGGGTCGCAAGCCCACGGCGGCGGAGAAGAGCCCGGAGGGCCGCGAGAAGGCGCGCACGAAGGCGGCGAAGGGGAATCGCCTCGACAAGGCGCCCACCTGGAGCGGCGCCTTTTACCGCGCGATGGCCGCGGCGGTGCTGATGCTGCTGGTGAGCCTGCTGCTGGGGTTTGAGTCCTCGCAGGTGATCGCGCTGTTCCCGGTGGTGCTGCTGCTGTATGTGCCGGTGAGCTACTACAGCGATATGTGGCTCTACAAGAGGCGCCAGCGCAACAAGGCCGCCCAGGGCGCGAAGCCCGCGCAGCGGGGCGGAGACGGCAAGGTGGGCTCCGACGGAGGGGCCGCGTGATGGGTGCCCCCGACGTGCGCATGTTCACGGTGGGTCCGGTGCAGGAGAACGCCTACATCGTGCGCGCCGACAGCGAGGCCAAGCGCGCGGTGATGGTGGACCCCGGCGAGGAGCCCGAGCGGCTGCTGGCGGCGGCAAAGGAACTGGGGGTGCAGATCGAGGGGATCCTGATTACGCACTGCCACTTCGATCACATCGGCGCGGTGGCGCCGATCGCGGGGGCGACGGGGGCGCCGGTGTGGTGCCCGGAGTTCGAGCGCCCGCTGCTCACCGACATCATGCGCTGGGTGCCGGCGGGGTTTGGGCCGTTTGAGAACTACGAGCCCGAGCACACCGTGAAGGGCGGCGAGCGGGTGAGCGTTGCAGAGATGGACTTCGAGGTGATCTCCACGCCGGGCCACAGCCCGGGCCATGTGACCTACGCGCTCTCAGGGGACGCTCCAGAGGCGCCGCTGCTGCTCTCGGGCGATGTGCTGTTCCAGGGTTCGGTGGGCCGTGTGGATCTGCCCGGTGGGGACTGGAGCACGCTGGAGCGTTCGATCGGTGAGCTGATCAGGCGCTACCCCTCGCAGACGGTTGTGTATCCGGGGCACATGGGCGTGACGACGCTGGGGCGCGAGCTGAGCACGAACCCGTTCCTCAGCGAGCTGCGCGTCCCCGCGGGCGGAAATTGAGCGCCCCCAAGCTGCAGGCTCCCAAGGGCACCTACGACGTACTCGGCGAGCAGGCGATCGCGCGGGAGGCGTTGCAGGCGCGCGCGGCGGCGATCCTCGAGGGGGCGGGCTACGAGCGGATCGAGACGCCCACGCTGGAGGCCACGGAGCTGTTCGCGCGCGGCGTGGGGGGCTCGACGGACATCGTGCAGAAGGAGATGTACACGCTCACCGACGGCGGCGGTCGCTCGCTGACGCTGCGCCCGGAGGGCACGGCGCCGGTGTGCAGGGCGTATGTGGAACACGGGATGCACAAGCGTCCCCAGCCGGTGAAGCTGTGGTACCTGTCGAGCTTCTTCCGCTACGAGCGCGCGCAGGCGGGGCGCTACCGCCAGTTCTGGCAGGTGGGCGCGGAGGCGCTGGGGAGCGAGGATCCGGCGGTGGACGCCGAGTCGATCGTGCTGCTGGGGAGGCTCCTCGAAGAGATGGGCGTGGGCGCCCGCCTGCGGCTGTCGAGCCTCGGCAGCAGCGAGAGCCGCGCGGCGCACCGCGAGCGCCTGCAGGCTCACCTGCGCAGCCACGAAGCCGAGCTCTCCGAGGAGGTGCGGGGGCGGATCGAGCTGAACCCCCTGCGCGCGTTCGACTCCGATCACGAGGGCACGCGAGGGGTGATGCAGAGCGCGCCGCGCCTCTCGGAGCACCTGAGCGAGGAGGATGCGGCGCACTTCGCGGAGGTGCGCGCGCTGCTGGATGAGGCGGGGGTGGGCTATGAGGTCGATTCGACGCTGGTGCGCGGCCTGGATTACTACACGCGCACGGTCTTCGAGTTCACATCCGACGCGCTCGGCGCCCAGAGCGGCGTGGGCGGCGGCGGGCGCTACGACGGCCTGGTGTCCCAGTTAGGCGGTCCCCTGACCCCAGGCATGGGCTGGGCCGCAGGGATCGAGCGGATCCTGTTGGCGGGCAACGCGCCCGTGCCTGCGGCCCCAAAGCTGGATCTGTATGTGGCGCTGGCCGATCTTGAGAGCCCCCCACAAGGGGGGGCGAGCGGCGTGCGCCTGGCGAGCCGGAGGGCCGCGTTCAGGCTCCTGGGCCAAGCGCGTGCCGCCGGCTTGAGGGCGCAGATGGAGATGGCGGGGAGGTCGCTGAAGGGCCAGCTGGGGCAGGCCCACAAGCTCGGCGCGCGCTATGTGGCGATCGTGGAGGGCGCTCGCACGGTGCTCAAGGACATGCAGGGCGGCTCCGAGCGCGAGCTCGAGATCGAGAGTGCGCTGGCGGCGCTGCTCGCCGACCGGGAGGGCGGGCCTGCGGGCCGGGAGGACGGACCTGGAGTCCAAGGCCCGCTGCAGGGCTCAACTTAATCGCGCGAAATGCCGAATGCAGGAGCGATGGCTCAGGTGTCACGCCCCTTTCAGATCGCCCTGGCAGCGCTCGTGCTGTTCGTGGGCGTGTGGTTCATCGCGCTGCACAGGCCCGGTTCGGGCCCGGGCAGCTCGTCCTCGAGCCCCGCGACGCCATCGGCCTCCTCGCCAAACTCCAGCTCGAGCTCCGGCGCGCCGGGCTCGAGCACGCCCGTCTACCACGGTTCGGCCCCCGGCGTGGAAGGGCTGACGCGCGCGATCGACAAGGCGCACGGCGCGGTGGCCACCTCCGAACAGAACGCGAAGCAGCTGCAGAACAAGTCAGAACAGGCTTCCAGCGCGGGTGAAGCACCCGCCGCGGGCGCCTCCACGCAGCCCACCCAGGCGGGCGGCGCGTCGGTGACGGTGAGCCACTCCAAGACCACCGTTCATCGCGGGCACGCAAAGACTTACACCACGACTGTGCACAAGACGGTGGGCAAGCCGGCGCACCCCAACGCCACGACGGTCTCCAACGCCCAGGCGGCGATCCTGCAGAAGGAGCTCGCGCACGGGCAGACGGTGCTGCTGCTGTTCTGGAACCCCAAGTCCACCGACGATGTGTCGGTGCGCAAGGAAGCCAAGGCGGTGGCGGCGCGGATGCACAAGAAGGTGGCGCTGCACGTGGCCCTCCCCGCGCAGGTGGGGCAGTACGGCTCGGTGACGCGCGGCGTGCAGATCTACCAGACGCCCACGCTGCTGCTCATCGACAGGAAGGGCCTCGCGGTGACGATGACGGGCCTGATGGATCAGTACGCGATACAGCAGGGCATCATCGAAGCAGCGCACGCGAAGTAACGGCGCCGTTCCGCTGGCGGTTTGCGCCCACCCGATTGGCGCCTAAACTCGACGGAGCATGTCCGTTGAGGCACTGACTCACCACCTCGAAGCACCCACCGGCCGCGGGCACACTCCCGCGCGGGCGTTTACGGGCGCCGCGGGTGGGGCCGCGTGCGGCGATCTCGTGCGCATCTCGCTCGCGATCGACCCCTCCGATCCCGAGGGCACGGTGGTGGACGCCGGCTTCGACGCACACGGCTGCGGCGCGGCGATCGCCGCGGGCAGCGCGACTGTGGCGCTCGTTCGCGGGGCGCCTCTCCTGGACGCCGCGCGGGTGGGAGCCGAGGAGATCGCGACCGAGCTGGGAGGGCTGAGCTCGGCCAAGCGCCATGCGGCGGAGCTGGCGGCCGACGCGCTGCACCGCGCGCTTGGGGGCGCCGTGCGCGTGCAGGCGCGGCTGGCCCCGGTGGCGCAGCGCACCGTGGTGGCGATGAGCGGTGGCGTGGACAGCGCGGTCGCGGCGCTGCTCACCGCGCGCGCGGGGCGCGAGGTGGTGGGCGTGACGCTCGAGCTGTGGTCGGATCCCGAGAACGACGGCGATCGCAGCTGCTGCTCGGCGCAGGCGGTGCGCGGCGCGCGCGAGGCGGCGCACCGCATGGGGGCGCCGCACCTCTCGATCGACCTGCGCGAGGAGTTCCGCACGGGCGTGGTGAAGCACTGGCTCGCGGGGCACGCGGCGGGGGAGACGCCCAACCCGTGCGTACGCTGCAACGGAGATGTGCGCCTCGAGGCGATGCTCGAGCTGGGCGAGCGCCTGGGCAGCCGCACGCTCGTGACCGGCCACTATGCGCGCGTGGAGGGCGATCTGCTGCGGATGGCGGTGGATCCGGTGAAGGACCAGAGCTACGTGCTCTCCGGGCTCGCGCCGCAGTCGCTGGCGCGGATGCGCTTCCCGCTCGGGGAGATGCACAAGCGCGAGGTGCGCGAGGTCGCGGAGCGCGAGGGGCTCGCGGTTGCGCGCAAGCCTGACTCACAGGATCTGTGCTTTCTCGCGGGCACGCGCCTGCCGCGCTTTTTGGAGCGCCACGGCGAGCTGCGCGGCAGTCCCGGGCGGATCGTCGATGTGGAGGGTCATGAGCTGGGAACTCACCGCGGCAGTCGCTCATACACGATCGGTCAGCGCCACGGGCTGGGATTGGGCGGCGGCGAGCCGCTGTACGTGCTCGCTACCGACGCCGCCGCCAACACCGTCACGGTGGGCTCGCGCGAGGCGCTGCTCACGCGCACGATGGCGGTGCGCGAGGTGACGCTGCGCCGCGGCGGTGCCCTCGTGGATCACGTGAAGGTGCGCTCGCGCGGACGGCGGGTGCCCTGCCGCGTGGCGCACACGGCCGAGCCGGGCCTGCACGCCCAGATCGAGGTTGAGCTCGCGGAGGCGATTGAGCGCACCGCGCCGGGGCAGATGGCGTGCCTGTTCGCGGGCGAGTCGATCGTGGGCTACGGCACGATCGCAGGATAGGTCCGTGGGCTCAGCGGCGGCGGTGCTTCTTGCGCGGCGGCGGAGCGGGCTTCAGCGTGACCGAGACGCTCGTGCCGAAGGCGCGCGCGGACCCCGCCTTGACGCTCTGGGTGCTGACCACGAGCCGCTTTGAGTGCTTGTAGCGCTTGGCGACGCTCGCCTTCCCCAGGCGGCAGTGCGCGCCCAGCAGACGGCGCTTGGCGGCGGCGCCGCTGAGGCCCTTCAAGCGCGGCACCACGCACTTGGCAAGCTGTAGACCCGGGCACGCTCCACCGGTCGAGCTCGATGTGACGGCGCAGGGGATCAGCGGGGGAAGGGGCGGCGCGGGCAGCACCGTGATCTGGGTGCCCACCGTCGTGGAGTTGCCCAACTGATCGGCCGCGGTGGCGAAGACGTTGTAGGTGCCGGGGCTCGCGTAGGTGTGTGAGGGGCGCTCACCCCAGCGCCGGCGCCGTCGCCGAAGGACCAGGTTGGGAAGCCCACGCTCGTGAAGAGGTCGCTCGCGGTGAGCGTGAACGCGACCGGCTGCCCCGCGACCGCGCTGGCGGGGCCTTCGATCTTCAGAACGGGGCCGGTGGCGTCGTAGATGCGCGCGAGGACGGTGTTTTCGGCGAAGTGTTCCCAGCCGACGACGGCGTCGCCCGCGCTGTCCATCCCGGCCGAGGCGCCGTCGGAGGATAGGAAGTCGATCCTTTCCCCAGCGGCGCTGAGCGTCGTTTCGGGGCCGAACGTCCCTGCGGCGCTGCGCGTCACCGCATCCACGGCTTCGGCTCCTCCCGGAGCGGCGGTCCAGGCGATGAGGGCGTCGCCCGCGGCGTCCATCGCCACCTGCGAGGGTCCCACGCTGCCGTTGGCGCTGACTTCGGTGGCCGGCGCGAAGCTCGAGCCCGCGGTCGCGCTTGCCGCGTCGATCGTGTTGGTGGCTCCCCTCTGTTCCCACGTGGCCAGCACCTCGCCGTTACCGCCCACGGCGATTGCGGGCGATTCGTCGTTGCCACTTGCGGGGGAGATCGTCTGCGGGGCGCCCAGCGGACCGACTGGGCTCGCGCTCGTGCTTGCTTCGATGACGTAGGGGGGCGAGGTGGTGCCGCGCTGCCACACGACGGCGGGCTGTCCGCCGCCGCCGATCGCAACCGCGACGTTGAAGGCGTACTTGGAATTGTCGGTGAGGCTCTGCGCGGCGCCGAAGGCGCCTCCCGCGGGGCGTGTGAGCGCCCGCGCGAGCGTGGTGCTGGAGCTGCTGGCGCCCGACCTCTCTTCCCACGCGACGACCGCGTCGCCAGCCTGATCCATCGCGACCACAGGGAGGTAGCCTTCCCTCCCGGGTTCGCTCACGGTCGTCGCGGCGAATGAACCACCGGCCGGCTGCCAGGCATAGAGGGCTTCGTCCTTTCCTTCCACACTCTTGGTCTCGCCGAGGAGAATGTCCCCGGCGTTGTCGATCGCCACCGAGGTGCTCGTCTGGGGAATGGCGCCGGTGGGCCCTGCTTCGATCGGTGCGGAGAATCGTTCGCTGCGCTTGCGGGTCGCGACCTCGTACTGCCCCGAGGTGTGGTCGATCCAGGCGACCACGACCTTGCCGGAAGCGTCGATAGCGACGCTCGGCGCGGACGCGTCGTGCGTGGATTTCGAGACCAGCTGCTGAGTGGAGGATGGCGACCCCGCTTGGCGCACGTCGGCGTAGACGCCGCCTTCCTGCGCCCACACCGCGGCGATGTCGCCGCTCGGTCCCATCGTGACCGTCGGCCCCACCCCGGCGGGTGCTGCGCTCGAAGAGAGCGGACTGGAGATCGGCTGCGCAGGCAGCCATGTGGCTGTGGCGTGCGCGAGCGGCGCGGCCCAACCGAGCGCGCAGAGACCGATCGCTGTGAGCAGGAGACTCCGACGCGGCATATCTCCCACCTCTACGGCCGGAGAGCCTCGTTGCATGACCCCTGCAATGCAGCGGCCGGACAGGCGTCGGCCCCCGCTCGCTACCCTCGGTGCCGACCATGGCGAGAATCGGCACCGATGAGATCCGCGAGCGGTATCTGAGCTTCTTCGAGGAGCGCGGCCACCGGCGCATCCCCTCGGCCTCGCTGGTGCCTTCCGCGCACGATCCCTCCGCGCTGCTGACGGTCGCGGGGATGCACCCGCTGAAGCCCTACTTCCTGGGGCAGGAGGCGCCGCCGGCGCCGCGCCTCACGAGCTGCCAGAAGTGCTTTCGCACGGTGGACATCGGCAACGTGGGCAACACCGCGCGGCACCTCACCTTCTTTGAGATGCTGGGGAACTTCTCGATTGGGGACTACTTCAAGGCGGAGGCGATCCGCTTCGCGTGGGAGCTCTCGCTGGAGGTGTTCGGCTTCGAGGCCGAGGACATCTGGGTGACCGTGTTCGAGGGCGACGAGCAGCTCGGGCTCGGCGCCGACGAGGAGGCGATCGAGCTGTGGGAGACGGTGGGGGTGCCGGGCGAGCGGATCGTGCGCTGCCCGCGTTCGGAGAACTTCTGGCAGGGGGGACCCACGGGGCCGTGCGGGCCGTGCTCTGAGCTCTACATCGACAGGGGGGTTCGCTTCGGCAGCGAGAGCGATCTGCCGGGCGGGGAGAACGAGCGCTTCCTGGAGTATTGGAACCTCGTGTTCATGCAGTACAACCTCGCGGCGGCGGAGAGGGAGGGGACGCAGGCGCTCAGCGAGCTGCCCGCGCGCAACATCGACACGGGGCTCGGGCTGAACCGCATGGCGGCGATCCTCCAGCAGAAGGACTCGGTGTTCGAAACCGACCACTTCCAGCCGCTGCTCGACCTCGGTCAGGAGCTCTCGGGGCGCGCCTACGGAGAGGATCCGACGGGCGATCGCGCGCTGCGCATCCTCGCCGACCACACGCGCGCGATGACGTTCCTGATTGCCGATGGCGTGGTGCCCTCCAACGAGGATCGCGGCTACGTGCTGCGGCGCGTGATGCGCCGCGCGATTCAGCACGGGCGGGCGCTGGAGATGGCGCCCGGCTTCCTCACGCGCTACGCCGAGACGGTCACCGAGATCATGGGCGGCGCCTACCCCGAGCTGGTGGAGCAGCGCGAGTCGATCGACAAGTGGCTCGCCGCCGAGGAGGAGGGCTTCGGGCGCACGCTCGCGCAGGGCACAAAGCTGCTCCGGGAGCTGATGGACAGAGCCAAGCAGGAGGGGCTCGAGGGTGTCTCCGCGCAGGACGCCTTCACGTTGCACGACACCTTCGGCTTCCCCTTCGAGCTCACCGCGGAGCTGGTGGCCGAGCACGGGCTCGGCATCGACGAGGAGGGCTTCGAGCGGCTGATGGAGGGCCAGCGCGCCCGCGCGCGCGCGGCCGGCGGCGGGGAGGCCGGACGCGAGGACGCGCGCGAGCTGGCACGCGAGCTGGTCGAAGGCGCGGGCTTTCAGACGCGCTTCACCGGCTATGAGACCGACGAGCAGCGGACGACGGTGGGCGCGCTCGCGCAGGAGAACGGTCGCATCCTCCTCAAGCTCGCCGAGTCGCCCTTCTACGCGGCGGGCGGCGGTCAGGTGTCCGATGTGGGCACGATCGAATGCCTCGGCGGGGATTGCGCCGCGCGCGTGGAGGGCGTCTTTCGCCTCGGCGAAGACCAGGCGCTCGCTGTTGTGGTGGAGCGCGGCGAGCTCGCGGCGGATGAGCCGATCCTCGCGCGCGTGGATCGCGCCGCACGGCGCGCAACCGAGCGTAACCACACGGCGACGCACCTCCTGCACGCGGCGCTGCGCGCGCGCCTCGGCGGTCACGTGCGCCAGGCGGGCTCCTATGTGGGCCCCGACAAGCTGCGCTTTGACTTCAGCCACTCCCAGGCGCTCTCCGCGCAGGAGCTGCGCGATGTCGAGGACCAGGTGAACGCGTGGATCGCGCAGGGCGATCCCGTGCGCCCGATCTCGACCACGCTGGATGAGGCCAAGCGCCTCGGGGCGATGGCGCTGTTCGGCGAGAAGTACGGCGAGGTCGTGCGGATGGTGCAGGTGGGGGAGGGCGAGTATTCGCGCGAGCTGTGCGGCGGCACCCACGTGCGCTCCACTGCTGAGATCGGGCCCTTCCGCATCGTTTCCGAGACCTCCAGCGCCGCCAACGTGCGGCGCATCGAGGCGCTCACGGGCGCGCCTGCCGTGGAGCTGCTGCGCGAGCACGACCGTTGGCTGCAGGAGGTCGCCGCGACGCTGCGCACCCGTCCGGAGGGCGCGCCGGAGGCGGTGCGCGAGCGCGAGCTCGAGCGCAAGCGCCTGGAGAAGGCGCTCAAGAGCGGGGCCGGCGCTGGCGGTGCGGGAGGTGGCGCCGGGGTCGATCTCGACGCGCTGGTGGGGCGCGTCGAGCAGGTTCAGGGCGCCGAGGTGCTTGCCGCGGCGGTGGAGGTCCCCGACGCGAAGGCCCTGCTCGACGTGCTCGATCGCCTTCGCGGGCGGCTGCCTCAGGCCGCGATCGTGTTGGGCGCCGCGGTCGACGGCCGCGTGCACCTCGTGGCGGGCGTCGCGCCCGCGCTTATCGA
The DNA here is from genome assembly GCA_963725525.1 of uncultured Solirubrobacterales bacterium. Lineage (GTDB taxonomy): Bacteria > Actinomycetota > Thermoleophilia > Solirubrobacterales > Solirubrobacteraceae > Palsa-744. Next base: position 953,165 of record CAVRYP010000001.1, on the reverse strand, counting down.
GCGCGGCGTGAAGGCGGGTGTCGTGGTCAAGGCCGCGGCCGAGGTCGCGGGCGGCGGGGGCGGAGGGCGCGACACCGTCGCGCAGGCCGGAGGGCGCCACCCGGAGAAGTTGCCCGAGGCGCTCGCCGCCGCGCGCGAGGCGATCGCCGCCGCCCTCGCGGCCTGATCGGATGCGCGTGCTCGCGCTCGACTACGGCAGCGCCCGCTGCGGAGTTGCCATCAGCGACCCCACCGGAACGATCGTCACGCCGCTCGCGGCGGTGCCCCGGCCGCTCACCCGGCGCGGCATGGCCGCCCTGAAGGCGCTCGTCGCCGAGCGCGAGGTCGAGCGCATCGTGGTGGGCCTGCCGCTGTCGCTGCGCGGCGAGGACACGCAGCAGACGCGCGAGACGCGCGAGTTCGCGGTGCGCTTTGCGCGGGAGTTGGACGAGGCCGTCCCCGTGGAGATGCACGACGAGCGGTTCACCACGCGCATGGCTCAGCGCATGGAGGGAGCGAGCGCCGACGAGGACTCGAGAGCCGCCGCGCACCTCCTGGAGAGTTGGCTGGCGGGGTGGCACCGGGAGCGCCCGCCCGCCTCCTCAGGCTAGTCTGAGCACCGTGTTCAGAGGCAACCGATCGCAGTCCGGCGGCGAACGCACGGAGGAAGAGCGCCAGCATGCCCGCGAAGAGCGCGAACGCCGCCGTGGAGCGCCGCTGCCGGATCCACCACCTGTGCCCGCTGTCGAGGAGGCTCCGCCGACGGTTGAGCAGGCCGTGCCCGAAGAGATACCCCCGCCGCCGATCCCGGTGGAACAGTCCCCGCCGCTGCCCGCGCGGCGCAACTCGCGCATGAAGAAACGTGTGAACCGCATGCGCGAGCGGCGCGCGTCCTCGCATCGTTGGCAGCGGCGCTGGGCGATCCGTCTCGGCGCGCTTTTGGCGCTTGCGGCGGTCGTCGCCGCGGTGTGGGCGCTCGCGCAATCGCAGGGGTCCTCCTCCTCCAAGCCGGCGGTCGCGGCGCCGCGGGTGGTGAAGGTGACGGTTCCCGAGGGCTTCACGCGCGCGCAGATCGCGGCGCTCGCGAAGGGCGCCGGCCTGAAGGGCGACTACCTCGCCGCGTCGATCCGCTCGCCGCTGCTGCACCCCACGAGCTACGGTGCGCCGCGCACGACGCCAACGCTGGAGGGCTTCCTGTTCCCGGCCACCTACGACCTCTACAGCGCCGCGCCGTCCAAGCATCTGGTCGAAGAGCAGCTCTTGGCGTTCCGCGAAAACTTCGGCGCGGTGGAGATCCACCGCGCGCGCGCGCTTGGCGTCACGCCCTACGAACTGCTCACCGTGGCCTCGCTGATCGAGCGCGAGGCTGAGGTCGAACGCGATAGGCCGCTGATCGCGGCGGTGATCTACAACCGCCTGCACCTGCACGTGCCGCTGGGCATCGACGCGAGCATCCGCTACGCGCTCAACGACTTCTCAAAGCCGCTCACCGAAGCGCAACTGCGCACCAACTCCCCCTACAACACGCGCCTGCACAAGGGTCTGCCGCCGACCCCGATCGGCAACCCCGGACTGGCTTCGATCCACGCGGCGGCGCACCCCGCGCACGTGGGATACCTCTACTACGTCGCCGCCGCCGATGGCTGCGGCGAGCACGTCTTCTCGAAGACCTTCGCCGAATTCGAACAGCACGCGGCGGCCTACCGCGAAGCGGTGGCCAAGAACCACGGGCAGGTGCCCACCTGCCACAAGAAGTGATGACGGAGCCCGACGCTGGCCAAACGCCTGGCGGGCGCAGGCGCCTGGGGGTGCTCGGCTGGCCGGTCGCACATAGCCGCTCGCCGGCGATGCACAACGCCGCCTTCGCGGCGCTGGAGATGGAGGGCTGGCGCTATCAGCGGCTGCCCGTCCCCTCCGAGCTCTTCGCGGAGACGACCCGCGCGCTGGGCGACGCGGGCTTCGCGGGCGCCAACGTCACGATCCCGCACAAGCAGGCGGCGCTCGCGCTCGCCGACGAGGCCACGCCGCGAGCGCGGGCGATCGGGGCGGCGAACACGCTCACATTCGCGCCCGATGGAACGATCGCCGCCGAGAACACCGACGCCCCGGGGTTGATTGCGGCGATGGACCTGCCCATGGGGGGGCTGAGCGCGCTCGTGCTCGGCGCCGGAGGCAGTGCTCGCGCGACGGTTTGGGCGCTGCGCGAGGCCGGAGCGGAGGTTTCGATCTGGAACCGCACGGCCGCCCGCGCGTCAGCTCTGGCCGACGAGTTCCAAGTACGCGCCGTAGCACGCCCGGTGGCGGCCGATGTGCTCGTGAACTGCACCTCGGTGGGTCTACAACGGTTGGCTAAAGAAACGACAGAGACCTTGCACCAACTGGGTCTTCTGCACGATCAGGTCGGTGAGTACTCCCATGTTGTCGACCTCGTCTACCGAGACACCCCCACACCGCTGCTCGCTGCTGCGTGGGCTGCGGGCGCGCACACCGTGGACGGCCTCGAGATCCTCGTCGCGCAGGGCGCGCTCAGCTTCGAATTGTGGACCGGCAGGAAGGCGCCGCTCGAGGTCATGCGAGGCGCGGCTCGCGCTGGGGGCGACGGCTAGGGGGACAGCGGCGCCGGGGGCCGGCAGGGAGTCGGGACGGGCGCGCGACACGTCAGGACCGGGGCCATGAGCGAGCAGAGCCCCGATCTGCACGCGATTTTCGGAATGGAGGAGTCCGCCCCCGCCGGGGCGGACTCCGTCGTGGGCGTGGCGCCCCCCGAGGCGAGCCAGGCCGTGGGCCTCGCACCCACGGTGAGCGAACCGGTGATCGACCTCGCGCCAAGCGAGCTTCCCCCCGTTGAGCCCGCGGTCGCGCGCGAGCCGCAGCCACCCTCACCGTCCCAGCACCCCGCGGGCGGGGAAGGCGAAGTGGATGACTCCGGCCGCACGGGCCTCACGAAGCCCTCGCGCCGCGGCTCCTCCTCGCGCTTTCTTACCGATGTGATCGTCGACATGGGCCTCGCTCCCCGCGCGCGTGTTGAGGAAGCAATCGAGTCCTCGCGCTCCACCGGCACCACGCCCGAGCGAGTGCTGGTGGCCGATGGGGCGCTCACCACCGATGGCCTCGCGCGCGCGCTCGCCGAGCGCTATGGCCTCGACCACCTCGACCTATCGGTCTTCTCGGTGGACATGGGCGCTGCGAACCTCGTCACCACGGCCGCGGCGAAGCGCTACCAGGCGGTGCCGGTGGCGTTCATCGACAAGCGCACGCTGCTCGTGGCAATGACCGACCCCTCCAACGTGCTCGCGGTGGACGACATCGCGATCATGACCGGCTACGAGGTGCGCGTGGGGGTCGCCGCGCCGGAGGACATAGAAAGCCTGATCTCGCGTCTGGATCGCCTCGAGGACGTCGTCTCGGGGACCGAGGCCGCACGCGAGGCCGAAGCCGAAGAGGCGAGCGCCGAAGTCGTCGATCTGCGCGAGACCGCGGACGACGCGCCGGTCATCAAGCTCGTCAACCAGATCGTCGCGCAGGCGGTGGAGCTGCACGCCTCCGACATCCACCTCGCGCCCGACGGCAAGGAGGTGCGCGTGCGCTTCCGCGTGGATGGCGTCTTGCAGGACATCACCACCGTCCCGCGGCGGATGGCCGCGGGCGTGGTCTCGCGCGTGAAGATCATGGCCGAACTGGACATCTCCGAGAAGCGCATCCCCCAGGACGGCCGCGTGGGGCTCACCGTGGACAGCCGCCACGTCGATCTGCGCGTTGTGACGCTGCCGAGCGTGCACGGCGAGTCGATCGTGATGCGCATCCTCGACAAGGACTCGGTGGTGATGAAGCTCGAGAAGCTCGGCATGGCCGACTCCGAGCGCGAGCGCTTCGAGCACGCCTTCGCGCAGGCCCACGGCGCGGTGCTCGTCACCGGCCCCACGGGCTCGGGGAAGTCGACCACGCTCTACGCCGCCCTTTTGGCGCTCAACACCCCGGAGAAGAACATCATCACCGTGGAGGACCCGGTGGAGTACCAGGTGGAGGGCATCACCCAGGTGCAGGTCTCGCCGAAGGCCGGCCTCACCTTCGCCACCGGCCTGCGCGCGATGGTGCGCGCGGACCCCGACGTGATCATGGTGGGGGAGATCCGCGACCGCGAGACCGCGCAGATCGCGATCGAGTCCGCGCTCACCGGCCATTTGGTCCTCTCGACGCTGCACACCAATGACGCCCCCTCTGCCATCACGCGCCTCGTGGAGATGGGCATCGAGCCGTTCCTCGTGGCCTCCGCGATCGACTGCGTGCTCGCGCAGCGCCTCGTGCGCATGCTGTGCTCGAACTGCAAGCGCCGCACGATCGTCAGCGCGGATGTGCTGCGCGAGAACGGCTACAAGGCGCTCGTGGACCTCGAGGCCTACGAGCCCGTGGGCTGCCGGCGCTGCGGCGGCTCGGGCTACCGCGGGCGGGGGGGCATCTACGAGGTGATGACGATCACCTCCGAGGTCCGCTCGCTCGCGCTGGAAAGGCGCTCCGCGGACGACCTGCGCGAGGTGGCGGTGAAACAGGGCATGCGCCGGTTGCGCGACGACGGTTTGGACAAGGTCCGCCAGGGGCGCACCTCGATGGCGGAGATCGCACGGGTCATCGGCTCCAACTGAGCTCACTCGAACTGCGCGGCCCTCGCGGCCCCCCTTGTGGGGGCCTCTAAAATATTTGTCCACTAACCGCCCTCGGTGCGCGGCGCGCGGGCTCGGTCCGACGATGCGGCGGTCGTGGACATCGATTTCGCAGAGCTCCTCATGGAGGTCGTTTCGCGGCGGGCCTCCGACCTGCACCTGAGCGCTGGGGCGCACCCCACGATTCGCGTGCGCGGGCGCCTCACCGCGCTCGAGGAGTACCCGGTGCTCTCGGGCAACGCCACGCGCGAGATCGTCTACTCGATCCTCACCGGCGATCAGCGCCAGCGCTTGGAGACCGATTGGCAGCTCGATTTCGCCTACTCGGTGCCCGGCCACGCGCGCTTCCGTGTGAACGCCTACTACCAGCGCGGGGCGATCGGCGCGGCCTTCCGTTTGATCCCCGTCGACCTCACTTCGATCGACAACCTCGGGCTGCCCCCCGCGGTGCACGACTTCACGCGCCGCCCGCGCGGCTTCGTGCTCGTCACCGGACCAACCGGCTCGGGCAAGAGCACCTCGCTGGCGGCGATGATCGACGAGATCAACGCCACGCGCGAGGAGCACATCATGACGATCGAGGACCCCATCGAGTTTCTGCACGGGCACAAGAAGTGCCTCGTGAACCAGCGCGAGCTGGGCTCCGACGCGCAGTCCTTCGGCGACGCGCTGAAGGCCGCCCTGCGCCAGGATCCCGACGTGATCCTGGTGGGGGAGATGCGCGACCTCGACACGATCTCCACCGCGCTCACCGCGGCTGAGACGGGGCACCTCGTGTTCGCGACGCTCCACACCCAGGACTGCGCGCAGACGATCGATCGCGTGATCGACGTGTTTCCCGCCCACCAGCAGGGCCAGGTGCGCGTGCAGCTCTCGGTGGCGCTGCAGGGCATCATGACCCAGCAGCTTTTGCCCTCCGCCGACGGCTCGGGCCGCGAGGTGGCGTGCGAGGTGCTCGTGCCCACCCCCGCCGTTCGCAACCTCATCCGCGAGGGCAAGACCCACCAGATCTACTCGGTTCTGCAGACGGGCTCCGCGCAGGGCATGCAGACGATGGACGCCTCGCTGGCGATGCTCGTGCGCCACAACAAGGTCACCCAGAAGATGGCCGAAGCGCGCTCCTCCACCCCGGAGGAGCTCAGGCGCCTGCTGGGGGCAGGCTCGCTGGCGGCCTAGGGCCGCGGGCGCAGGCGGGAGCATGAGTACATACGTCTTCAAGGCGATGGACGTAGCCGGCGTGAAGGCGCGCGGCGAAGTCGAAGCCGACTCCAAGCAGGCGGTCTCCGATCAGCTGAAGGCACGCGGCATGATCGTGCTGGAGATCGCCGACAAGCACGCCTCGCGCGAGATCCAGCTGAGCTTCATGCAGCGCGTGAAGGCGCAGGACCTCGCGGTCTTCTCGCGCCAGCTCGCGACGATGATCTCCTCGGGTATGAGCATCCTGCGTGCGCTGTATGTGCTCGAGGAGCAGACCGAGAGCAAGTTTCTGAAGGAAACGCTGATCGCGGTGCGCAAGGACGTCGAGGCGGGGCTCTCGCTGAGCGACTCGATGGCGCGCCACCCGAAGGTCTTCAACCCGCTGTTCATCGCGATGGCGCGCGCGGGGGAGGCCGGCGGTGTGCTGGAGAGCTCACTGTTGCGCGTCGCCGACCAGCTCGAGAAGGACGCCTCGCTGCGCCGCCAGATCCGCTCGGCGATGATCTACCCGATCATGGTGGTGGTCTTCGCGGTGGGCATCATGATGGCGCTCGTCGCCTTCCTCGTGCCCGTCTTCGAGGGCGTCTTCAAGCAGTTCGGCGGTGAACTGCCAGCGATCACGAAGGTCTCCGTGACGATGTCCCACGCGGTCACCGGCTACTGGTGGGCGCTGTTCGGCGGCGCCGCGCTGCTCGCGGTGGCGTTCGTGAAGTGGAAGGCCTCCACGTGGGGGCGCCCGCAGTGGGACCGCTTCCGTCTGCACGTGCCGATGAAGATCGGCGCGATCGTGCAGGAGGTGGCGATCGCGCGCTGGTCGCGCACGCTGGCCTCGCTCACCTCCGCGGGCGTGCCGCTGCTGCTGGCGCTCGACATCGTGGGCCAAACGGGAGGCAATGTGGCAATCGAGGACGCGATGGAGAGCGTCGTGGATTCGGTCACACGCGGCGGCACGATCGCCGCGCCGCTCGCGAACGAGCCTATCTTCCCGATGATGGTCACGCACATGGTGGGCGTGGGCGAGGAGACGGGCGCGCTCGACGCGATGCTCGACAAGATCGCCGACTTCTACGAGGACCGCGTCGACGCCTCAGTGAAGGCCCTCACCTCGATCCTCGAGCCCATCATGATCATCCTCATCGGCGGCATCGTCGGCTTCATCGTCGTCTCGATGTACATGCCGCTGTTCACGGTCTACAACCACATTCAGTAGTCCCCTCGCCGAAGAAGGGAGAGGGCCGGCAAAGCCGACCCGCGAGGGTTGCGTTGTGCGGAGCTCAGGCGATGCGCAGGTGCCCATCGGTCACCGAGAGCGATACCGCGCCGCCCAGCAGCTCCAGCAGCTCGCCCCCAACCAGCTCGCGTCGCCAGCCGCGCAGGGTGCGCACGTCGGCCTCTCCGCCGCCGCTGCGCCAGGCGGTGACGATCGCCTGGAGGTCCGCGCGCGCGGCCACCAGCTCGTAGGCGAGGTCGGCCTCCTGCGTGCGGGCGCGCACGAGCGCTTCGGCGAGCGCGATGAGGGGGGCGTCGGCGGGGTCGGGGGGACGCGTGCGGGTACCGTCCTCGAGCGGCTCGTGGGGGCGCTCGCGCGCGCGCTCCACCGCCGCGAGGATCTCCTCGGAGCGCCGGCGCACGCCGCTCTGCCCCGCGCCGCGGATGTCGTGCAGCTGCTTGGTGGTGGATGGACGGCGCTTTGCGATCTCCACGAGCACCGCATCGGGGAGCACGCTTTGCACGGTGCGGTTCTGCGCCGCCGCGGTCTGCTCGCGCCAGGCCACGAGCTCGCGCGCCACCGCCTGGGATGCGACGTTGAGGTTGCGCACACGCGGGAGCCGCGCGAAGATCACATCGAGGTCGCGCTCGTCGCTGGAGCGCTGCAGCGGCTCGCACTCCTGGCGCGCCCACTCCAGGCGCCCCAGCTCGCGCAGGCGCGTCTGCAGCGCGTCGGCGAGTTCGATCAGGTGCACCACGTCCTCGCGCGCGTAGGCGAGCTGCTCGGCGGAGAGCGGTCGCGCGTCCCAGCGCGTGAAGCTCGCGCTCTTGGCGAGGCGCACGTCGAGCATCCGCGTGAGCAGCGAGTCATACGAGGACTGCGCGGGCATCCCCGCGAAGCCCGCCGCGACCTGCGTATCGAACACGTTCTCGATCTCGGCGTCAAAGCGCCGGCGCAGGAGCGCGATGTCCTGACGCCCGGCGTGCACCACCACCTCGATCGCGGGGTCCGCGAGCAGATCGGCCAGCGGGCCTCCGTCGATGCTCTCATCGAGCGGGTCGATCAGCTCGATGCGGCTGGGCTGATCGGTGTCCGCCACCGCCGGCACGGCGAGCTGCACGAGGCACAGCAGCGTGCGGTAGCGCCCCTCGCCCATGAACTCCGTATCGAGCGCGAGGCGCCCCGCCGCGCGCGCCTGCGCGGCGAGCTCGGGCAGGGCCGTGGCCCCCACATTGACGCTGGCGCTCGCGCTCACGGCGCTCACGCTATCGCCCAGGGCCGCTGTCGTGCTCGGGTCCCCGCGCGCAGCGCGCTCAGGGACTCGCTCCGGGCAGCAGCCACAGCACCTGGTCGTGCGTGAGGCCCGCCTCGCGCGAGACGTCCCTGGCGTGCGCGCGCACCCACACCGCCGCGGGGGAGCAGGCGGCGTTCGTGCGCGCCGTGTGCGCCCCGCAGAGGCCCGTGAGCAGCGCGTAGCGCACTTCTCCGCGCGCGATCAGCCGCTGCAGCTGGGGGATCGTCGTGAGCGCGCGCGCTTCGTAGGTGGTGAGCACCACCACGGGGCGCCCATCGCGCACGATCAGCGCACCGACCTTCGTCGCCGAGTCGACCGCCGCCTCGTAGCGCGCGCCGCCCTGATGGGCGCGCAGATAGGCGCTCAGCAGCCGCAGTTCCTCGCCCGGCAGCGACCCCACCGCGCCGGCGTCGGAGACGCTGAGCCTCACCACACGGATGCTCGCCTTCAGCGGGATCGCGAGCACGAGCGCGAGCAGGCCCACCAGCGCGATCGTCTGTACGGCTCTCCGCCGAGGCTCTCCCGCCAACCCTCCCGCGAGGCCCGCCAACCACGCCACGCCGACCCCCAGCAGCGCCGCCACCGCCGGAGTGAACCCCTCCACGTAGCGGGGGTGCAGGCGCGTCATCTCGCTGAAGAGCACGAGCCCGGTGAACAGCCACACCACGAGCCCGAGCCCGAGCGCTCTCTTCATGCCTCCGCTGCGCAGGCCGAGCGCCACCGCGGGGACACCCAGCAGCAGCGCCACCAGCGCCTCCAGCCCGAGCCGTTCGTAGGAGAGCGGCCCGATGCGCGAGAGCAGGCGCGTGGGGGAGGGTTCGGGGATCGAGATCCGTTCGCGCTCGCTCAGCGTCGCCTGCGCGGCGTGGCGCCGGGCGGCGTCGAACGGGGACCCTTCGATCGCCTTGCCCTCGATGCGATCCAGCCCGTTGAACACGAACGCGGCGTTCCACGCGCTGCCGTTGGTGGACCCGATCGCGTAGGGGCGATCGTGCGCGGAGAACAGCAGCGTCGCGCCAAGCCACGAGAGCGCCACCACCACGAACACCGCCGCTGCGGTGGCCAGCGGCAGCACGCGTCCGCGCCAGATGCCGGGAGGCGACCGTCGCCCCTCGGGGTCCCCCGACTCGGGGCTGTTCGCGCCGACCCGGCGGCGGAACCCCAGCAGGGCGATCAGCCCCAGTCCTGGCAGCGCCACGACCGACTCCAGCAGCTTCACCTCGAACGCCACGCCCAGCGCGAGCGCCGCGGCGAGCAGCCAGACGGTGCTTTCGCTGTCGCAGGCGCGCACGATGCACAGCAGCGCGAGCACGAGCAGCAGCATCATCACGGCGTCCATCGTGTCGCTGCGCGCGGTGATCACCTCGATCGGCATCACCGCGAGCGCGAGCGCCGCCCCCAGACCCGCGCCGACGCCGAAGACGCGGCGGATGGGCACGTAGATCAGCCCCACCGCGGCGGTCCCCGCGAGCGCCTGGGGGAGCTTCAGCGAGGTCGAGTTGAAGCCGAAGAGCTTCACGCTCGCCACCTGCAGCCACAGATCCACCGGGGGCTTGTCGATCGAGACGCTCCCGCCCGGCTCGAAGGCGCCGAAGAAGAAGTTGTGCCACGACATCGCCATGCTGCGCACCGCCGCGTCGTAGAAGGGGTCCACGGCCACCTTGCCGAGGCCGATCAACCGCAGCGCGCCGGCGCCGAGCACGATCGCCCCAAGCGCCGCCCACTCCCACCTGAAGGCCCTCCTGCTCGCTGGCGTGAAGCTCTGCGGGGCGTGCGGCGCCGCAGCGCTCATGCCCGGAGCGCTAGTCTCGCCTCATGGCAAGCGACGATCACGACGAGGGCGGCGAGGCGGAGGCATCCCACGGACCGCTGGAGTGTATGCCCTGCCGTGGCACCGGCAAGGTCATCTCCAACCTCGGCGGCAAGACCTCCAAGATCACCTGCCCCTGGTGCGAGGGCGACGGCACCCGCAAGCCCGAAATCGACGCCCAGTCGCACTGGTCCGGTGGCGAGGGGGCCGAGGCGGCGGTGGCGGTTGGGGACGAGGCGGCGTAGAGCTTCTGCACCTATCCCTGAGATGCTGTATACTGCGCTGTATATGGCTGCAACCCGTACACAGGTTTATCTGACAGAAGAGCAGCGTAGTCAGATAGAGGAGCTTCGCGCGCGCGATGGGCGTACGCTCGCCGAGGTGGTTCGTACTGCGCTGGACGAATACCTCGCCACCCACGGCCGCCAAGCCGCGGACAGGGAGCTGGCCGAAAGACGCCGTGTTCTCGACGAGACGTTCGGCTCGATGCCCGACCTCCCCTATCCGGATCGCAGCGACTGGGATCGTGGCTACGGCTGAGACCCGCGGGCGCGTGCTCGTGGACTCGGACATCCTGATCGATCACCTGCGCGGCGCGAGAGCGCTGCCAACCGTCCCCCTAGCCTGCTCGGTCATCACCCGCTGCGAGTTGTTCGCCGGCCGCGACCAGGCCGAGACCCTCCACCGGCTGCTGACCCAGCTGCACGAGATCGCCGTCGACCCCACGATCGCCGAGCGGGGAGGCGCGCTGAGACGGTCGCTGAAGCTCGCCACCCCCGACGCGCTCATCGCTGCGACCGCGCTCGAGTACGGCTTGCCGCTGATGACGCGCAACGCGCGTCATTTTGGGTTGGTCGATGGTCTCGATTTGCGTGTGCCGCATCGCTAGTACGCCGACCGTCGGGGTGGCGGCAAGCTGGAATGTCAGCGAGGTGCGGCAGCGCTGAGTCCGTTCACCAGGGCCGCTGCGTGGAGGTCGCCGTCGTAGACGAAGACCGTGCCCACGTCCTCCTTCATGCTGAGCACAGTGGCGAGGTGGATGGCGTCCATCGCGCGTAGCCGTGGCGAGAACGCGCCGGTGGCGAGCTCGAGGATCTCGGGGGAGATGGGGACCAGATCGATTCGCTCGAGCACCGCCAGCGCACGCTCGAGAACGTCCCTGCCCCCTATGCGTCTCGCGGTGCAGACGCTCTCTACGCGGATCAACTCGCTTGAGACCTGCACAGGCCAGTCGTGCAGAGCGTCGCGGATCGCGTTGGTCTCGGGCTCTGGCTTGAACAGCTTGACGAGCGCTGAGGCATCGAGGTAGGCGGCCTTCACTCGCCGCGGACCCAGCGCAGAGCGTCGGACGCGGGAGTGGGGTCCTTGGGATCGGGCTCGCCCGGCGGTGGATCCAACGTGAGGATGCCTCCCCGGCCAGGCCTGGCGCCGTAGCGCTCGGCCAGGCGCCCGCGCAGTCGCGCCTCCGCTCCGGCACCGGCCATCACGGCATCAGCTCCGCGCAGAGTCAACGCGCGGATCTGCGCGGCTGCCGAGCGTGTCTCCGCGGGGTCAAGCAGAGGCGCGGTGAGTGCAAGCGCGCGCTCGACATCGGGATCGCGTTCAACGCCCAGTCGGGGGTGACGTGCAGCCATCCAAACATGGTAGCACTCTTGTGTCGCACGATCCCGAAAATCGCGGTTGTCGGGGCATAATCGAGCTAAAAAGGCCGCCGATTAGCACGATTATCGACCGATTAGCACGTTTCTTGGCACGTTTTGCGCGATGGGAGCGTCTCCGCCTCGCGCTGCCGGTGGCGCTCGGCCGCGGGTCATCCAACATCGGTCCAAGGCGCGTGATGTGGTCGGTTCATGCGTCCAACCGCGCTTGCAGGGCTTCAGCGGCGAACCCGATGAGTCGATTCCCCGGCTGACAATAGCCAGCGCCGAGGTGCCAAGGCAACGCCCTCCAGGGGGTGTATTAGCAAAGCCGGCGGCTCTCGCGAGAGGGACGTATCGCCAACAGAGGCGGTGGAACCAAGGGGCTGGCGCCCTGTAAACGGATCCTAGGAGGATCGACATGCTGTATCGACTGCGCCAGCGCTCAAAGGATGAGGGTGGTTTCACGCTCATCGAGCTTCTGGTTGTGATCCTGATCATCGGTATTCTGGCCGCGATCGCCATCCCGGCGTTCCTGAACCAGAAGAGCAAGGCGACGGACGCTTCCGCGAAGACTCAGGCGCGTACCGCTGAGACTGCGATGGAGACGTATTCGACCGACCACAACGGCGAATACAGCGGTGCGAGTTTGGCCGAACTCCAGGCGATCGAGCCGACGCTGACCGACACAACGAGTGCCGTTCTAGGGCCAGTGACGGGCTTGGCCAGCAACGCCTACACGGTCACCTCGACCTCGAAGTCAGGTGCCACGTTCTCGATCACCCGCACCGCCGCAGGCGGGATCACCCGCACCTGTACTCCCCCAAGCGCAACCAACCGTGGTGGCTGTCTCACCGGCAACACCTGGTAGCGGCGTCCTCTGAGCTACGGCTCGAGACAGTTGGACCTGTAGAAGAGAGGCGGCCATCACGGCCGCCTCTCTTCGTGCAACAAGGCATATGCATCTCCAGACGCCGACTCCACGAAGCAGGGCAGATCGCGTCGTCCGCAAGCGTGGGTGCACGGTCAAGTCCGAGCGCAAGTCTGCCGAGGAATAGCTGAGGCTTGGCAACCGCTCCCAACAAAGGACTTGAAATGCTGTATCGACTGCGTCGGCGCTCGAAGGATGAGGGCGGCTTTACGCTCATCGAGCTTCTGGTTGTGATTCTGATCATCGGTGTTCTGGCCGCGATCGCCATTCCGGCGTTCTTGAACCAGAAGAGCAAGGCGACGGACGCTTCCGCGAAGACTCAGGCGCGCACCGCTGAGACGGCGATGGAGACGTATTCGACCGACCACAACGGCAGCTACGAAGGTGCGTCGCTGACTGAACTCCAGACGATCGAGCCAACGCTGAGCGACACAACAAGCGCCGTTCTAGGGCCAGTGACGAGCGTGACCAGCACCACCTACAAGGTCACGTCGACCTCGAAGTCCGGCACCACGTTCTCGATTGAACGCACCGCCACAGGCACCATCGTCCGCAGCTGCTCGGTCGCGAAGAAGGGCGCCTGCCTCACCGGGGAACCTGGTAAGGCAATGCTTTTCCGAGCGCATCGCAGTTCGCGAGATGAGGGTGGTTTCACGCTCATCGAGCTTCTGGTTGTGATTCTGATCATCGGTGTTCTGGCCGCGATCGCCATTCCGGCGTTCCTGAACCAGAAGAGCAAGGCGAGTGACTCGACGGCGAAGGTGCAGGCACGCAACGCCGAGATCGCGGCTGAGACGATCTCGACCGAGAACGACGGGAGCTATGCGAGCGTGTCGTCTGCGAACCTCAAGGTCGTGGATCCCACGCTCAACGAAACATCTCAGGCTTCGCTCACTGCCGCCGAAGAAAAGAACGCCGGTAAGGGCTACAAGGTCACCTCCACCTCGAAGTCGGGGGCGACGTTCTCGGTCGAACGCGAAGAAAACGGCTCGGTCAAGCGCACCTGTACGCCCGTGAGCGCCTCCAACCGCGGCGGCTGCCTCACCGGCAACACCTGGTAGCGCGGCTCAACTCCGAGCCTCAGTCTGCCGATCGGACTCTCATGGAGGCAACCTTCGCAGGCGTGCTGGGCGCAATTGTTGGGTCGTTCTTGAATGTCGTTGCTTACCGCCTGCCACGCCGGGAGTCGCTGATCGCTCCGGCGTCGCACTGTCCGTCCTGCAGCACCCCCGTCAGGCCGTATGACAACGTGCCGATCCTTTCTTGGCTGTTGCTGCGTGGGCGCTGTCGCAGCTGCAAGGCGCGGATATCGCCGCGCTATCCGCTGATCGAGGCGGGGGCGGCGCTGCTTTGCATTGGGGCGGTGCTGACTCATGACACGACGGCGGGGATCGCGCTTTCGATCACGCTGGTGCTGCTGCTGGTGCCGGCTGCGGCGATCGACCTCGAATACCGCATCATCCCCAACAAGCTGACCGCCACCGGGGCCGTCCTGGCGTTGGTGCTGGGCACCGCGCTCGATCCCTCAGGCGAGCCGGGGCGGCTGATCGCCGGTGCGGCGGCGGGCGGGTTCTTCCTGCTGGCGGCGCTGGCGTATCCCGGCGGGATGGGCATGGGCGACGTCAAGCTGGCCGCGATGATGGGGCTGTTCCTCGGGGCGGCCGTGGCCCCCGCGATCCTGATCGCGCTGATCTCAGGTGTCACGGTGGGCGCCGTGATCGTCGCGCGCAAGGGCCAGAAGGCCGGACGCAAGACCGCTGTGCCCTTCGGCCCGTTCCTCGCGCTGGGGGGCTTCGTAGCGGTGCTTGCCGGTCAGCCGATCGTCGACTGGTACACGAGCACCTTCTTGCATTAGCCGGACTGGCTCGGTTCGCGTCTTCCGGGGTTTGAGCAGGGCCATCGCCCAGCCGATATGTCCAACGTGGCCGTTCAGAGTCGCTATTCGGTCCGTACGCTGCAGCCGGCACGGCATGAGTCCTTTCAGCGTCTGCTTCCGGTGATCGCGCTGGCTGTTGCGGCGGTCTCCCTGCTGAGTGCCTGGTCCGCGGATGGCAGACACGCCGTGCTGGGGGGTGACTACTCGAAGGACTACGCGCCCTCGATGAACGCGCTCCTGGATGGGCGTATCGGCGCCTTCTTTGCGAATCTGCCGACGAACGGCGCAGGAGGTTCGGTGCTGCTGCGGGCGCCGTTTGCTGGGGTGGGGAAGATCCTGGCAAGCGACCAACTGACGATCTTCAGGTTCGGGGCGCTGGCGTGTCTGCTTGCGCTCGGCGCGCTCGGGCTGTGGCTCGCCCGGGACATGCACCGTCGTGGAATCCCGCTGGCCCCGTGCGTGGGCGTGATCGTGCTCTACGCGTGCATATCGGCGCTGCTGGAGGTCGTGTTCTACGGCCATCCCGAGGAGCCGCTCGGGGCGGCGCTTGCGATCGCCGCGGTGCTGGCGGCGGGGGCGGATCGACCGCTGCTCGCCGGCACCCTGCTCGGGGCGGCGGTGATCAACAAGCCGTGGGGAGTTCTGGCGATCGGCCCGGTGCTGCTGTGCGTGCCTGGGCAGTGGAGGCGCATCCTCCTGCCCTCGGGAGCCATCGTGGGCGTGTGGCTCCTCAGCACGGGACTGGTTGCGCCGGCCCAGCTCCTGCTCTCCGTCCACGGCGCAGAGACCTCGATCGTCGCTCATCCGCAGGATCTCTGGTGGCCGCTGGCGCACACCGTGGGTCTCTACCCGCTGCCGCCCGCGATCCTCGCCGCCCACGCGCGGCAGCTCGCCGTCGCGCTTGCGCTCGCGACCGCGGCGGCACTCGCCTTCCGCGCCCACCGCACCCACACACCCATCGGCGTCGAGCGCTGCCTCGCGCTGCTCGCGTTCGGCTTCGCGCTCCGGTGCCTGCTCGAGCCCTCGCCTCACGACTACTACCTGCTGCCGTTCGTCGTCGCGCTCGCCGCGTGGGAGGTGCGCGCCCGCGGATCTGTAGCGGTGTCGCTCACCGCCGCGATCCTGCTCGCGCTGGACTTCAGGCGACTAGAAGAAGTCGCAGCGACCGTCCCCTTCCTGCTCTACCTGGCGGTGATGCTGCCGATCTGCGCACTGCTGCTGGCAAGCATGTTCACAGGGCGCCTCGCGCTAGCACGATCTCTTGCAGCCTGCGCAGATTTGGACGAATGGCCAGGCGCCCAAATTGCCCCTTCAGGGAACGGGCGGAAAGGCCGATGACCGGAGCGTGTCCCGCAGGGCGCGGAACCTGCCTTCCAAGATGCCCAGAATCCCGAAACCAAACCTCAACGTGAACCTTCGCCGCAGCCGTGGCGGGGCGGATCTCGTCGGCCTGGACATACAGCCCGGCTATGTGGCCGCCGTGCAGGCGCACGTGAACGGCTCGATCGTGCTGCGTCACGCCGCGGGCGCGCCGCTTGCGGCAGACACGATTCGCGAAGGAGAGGTGCTCGACGAGGGCCTGCTCTCCGAGACGCTGCGCGAGATCTTCCGCGATGAGCGCCTGGGCAAGCGCGTGCGCATCGGCGTGGCCAACCAGCGCACCGTTCTGCGCGTGCTGGAGCTGCCGCCCGTCACCGACCGCAAGGAGCTCGCCGCCGCGGTGCGCTTCCAGGCCGAGGATCAGATCCCGATGCCGCTCTCCAACGCCGTGCTCGACTTCCAGTCGCTCGGCGAGGTGGATACGCCCAACGGGATGCGCCAGCGCGTGATCGTCGTGGCCGCCCAGCGCGACATGGTCGAAAAGCTGCTCGCCGCCGTGCGCGACGCCGGACTTCGCCCCGAGGGCGTCGATCTCTCCGCGTTCGCGCTGATCCGTTCGCTGTATCGCAGCGGCGCGGAGTCCCAGGGGCGCGTGCTCTACCTCAACGTCGGCGGCCTCACGAACATGGCGATCGCCGAGGGGCTCGTGTGCCGCTTCACCCGCGTCGTGGGTGGCGGCCTGGAGGCGATGGCCGCCGAAGTGGCCGAGCGCCGCGGCATTCCCCTCGTGCAGGCACGCGAGCTGATCGCCGCACTCGACCTGCGCCCCGCCGAGCCCGTCCCTGTGCCCGAGCCGGAGATCGTCGCGCCCGAGCCGGAGCCCGTCGCGATCGAGGCCGAGGAGGCCGACGGCGAGGACGACGAGCCGCTGGTGGACTTCCACGAGGGCTTCGGCGCTCCGCCCGAGCCCGAAGTGGTGGAGACGTGGGCGCTGGCCCAGGATCCACACTCCGCCGCCCCGGCCGATGACGACGCCCCCGCGCTCGCCGCGGAGCCCGACGCCGAGAGCCGCGAGGACAGCGACAGCAACAGTGACCCGCGCCGCTCGGACTCCGTCGTCGCCTCTGTCGCCGATGAGGACGTGCGTGCGATCCTCGAGAACGGCATCCGCGAGATCGTCGGCGACGTGCGCAACTCGCTCGACTTCCACCGCTCCCAGGATGGGGGCGGTGACGTGAGCAGCGTCGTCCTCAGCGGACCCGCGCTGCAGATCCCCGGCTTCGCCGACATGCTCGAGGCGGATCTCGGCCTCGCCGTGCGCCGCCAGAGCGTGCAGCTCGCCGACCAGGGCGCGCTCGGCGGACTCTCCGCCGACCACCTCACGATCGCCACCGGATTGGCCGCGGAGGAGGTGCACTCGTGAAGGCTGTAAACCTGATCCCCTCCGAGCAGCGCGGAGGCGGCGGCAGCGTCACCGGCGAGTCCGACGGCGGCGCCTTCATCGTCGTTGGCCTGCTCGCCGGACTGGCCGTGCTGGCGCTGCTCTACGGCGTTGGGCGCCACCAGGTCTCCACGCGCACGAGCGAAGTGGCGAGCGTCACCGCGCAGGCGCAGGCCACGCAGGCGCGCGCCAGCCAGCTGGCTCCGTATGTGAGCTTCAAGGCGACCTACCAAACGCGGCTGCAGGCTGTCTCTCAGCTCGTGGGCACGCGCTTCGATTGGGCGCACGCGATCCATGAGATCGGCCGTGTGCTCCCCAAGAACGCCGCGTTGAACTCCCTGCACGGCACGATCGGCTCGGCGACCGGCAGCTCCTCCTCTTCTTCGAGTACGCCCCCCGCCGCGGGAAGCGTCAGCTCGGCGACGCCGCCCGGGGCCGTCCCCGTGTTCTCGCTCGCCGGCTGCGCCACCACGCAGTCGGAGGTCGCCGAGACCCTCCAGCGCCTGCGCCTGATCGACGGCGTGAGCACAGTCGCCTTGCAGAGCTCCACCAAGTCGAGCAGCGGCGGCGCCGGCGGGAGCGGCGGGTGTCCTGGGAAGGACCCCGCGTTCGCGATGCAGGTCAGCTTCGCGCCGCTGCCCGCCCCCTCCGGCAGCTCTGCGACGCCCGCCGCGTCCACCACGGGCGCCGCGGCAACAGCACCAGCCGCAGGCGCGACCCCGGCCGCCCCGACCCCGGCGCCATCGACGACGAGCGGGGGTGCATGATGACCACGCGCGATCGCCTCGTGCTGATGGGACTCGTGGCGCTTGGCCTGCTCGCGGCAGGGTGGCTGCTCGTGGTCTCCCCCGAGCGCGATAAGGCCGCGCAGCTCGAGTCGCAGGTGAGCGGCGCGAAGTCCCAGCTCGCGACCGCGCAGGGCCAGCTCGCCGAAGCGCAGAGCGATGAGGCGCAGTACTCGACCGCCTACGCGTCGATCGTGCGCCTCGGGCAGGCCGTACCGGCCGACGAGCAGGTGCCCTCGCTCGTGTATGAGCTCGATCAGGCCTCCAACGGCAAGGACGTCGAATTCAACTCGATCACCTCCACCTCCGCCGGCGCCAGCGCCAGCGCCTCGAGCGGGCCCGCCGCCGGCGCCGCCGGAGCCGCCACAGCGGCGGCCTCCACGGGCTTCACGCAGATGCCCTTCACCTTCATCTTCGAAGGCACCTTCGTCGATCTCTACCACCTGCTCAACCAGGTTCAGGGCTTCACCGTGCAGACTGGGTCGGGCACCGTGCGCGTGAGCGGACGTCTGCTCACGATCCAGGGCGCCAACCTCGAACTCCCGAGCACGGGCGCCGAAGAATTGAAGAACGCCAAGAACGCGAGCGCCTCCGCGAGCACTCTCGCCAAGCAGGCCGAAAAGTCCAAGCTGAAGGGCACGATCACCGCCACCGCCTACGTGCTGCCCTCCGGACAGGGCCTCACCGGCGGCGCGACCCCCGCCGGACCCGCCGGCGCCCCCACACAGGCCGTCTCTGGCCCAAGCGCCTCCAGCCCGTCCACCGCTCCCGCGGCCGTCGTGAAGGTGACCCCGTGAACAACGTGCTCGACATGCTCAAGTCGCTCAAGAAGGACCTCCTCGGCCGGCGCCTGCTGCCGTTCGTGGTGCTCGCCGGCGTGGCGCTGCTCGGCGGCGTTGCCTACGCGGTGCTCGCGGGGAGCTCCTCGAGCTCCTCCACCACGGTCGCCGTGGCCCCCGCGCTGCCGCCCGCCCCGAAGACTGTCGCCACGCCCGCACCCGCCAACCCCAACGTGGCCGTCTCCGAGACCACCAACGGCGCGCATCTGCAGCGCGGCGGACCCACACGCGACCCCTTCGTTCCGCTGCCCTCGCCGAAGACCAAGACGACGGTTGCGCCGACCTCGCCCACGAGTTCCACCGCGAGCACTCCCGCGAAGTCCTCCGGTGGCTCGACTGGGTCCGGCAGTGGCGGCGCGCCATCCACCGGCACCTCGACCTCTCCCTCCCCGACTCCTGCCAAGCCCAAGAAGCAGGCGGTCTACCACGTGGCGATCCTGTTCGGGGTGGCTCCGCCGCCGGGACAGAACCCGCAGCTGACCCCCTACGCCGACCTGAGCCATCAGACGGCGCTGCCTTCCAAGCAGAACGCGCTGCTGGTCCTCACGGCGGTCGGGCCGAGCGGCAAGGGCGCGATCTTCAAGCTGCTCGTGCCGGCGATCCTGAAGGGTCCGGCACTGTGCCTGCCAAGCGCCTCGCAGTGCGAATCGATCGACCTCGCCATTGGCCAGACCGAGGAATTGAGCTACATCGGCGCAACTGGGCAGACGGTCGTTTACCAGCTTCAGGTCGTGAGCATCGCCAAGGCCGACGCCACCACAGCACGGGTTGCCGCGACAGCAAATAGATTAGGCGCACATGTCCTTGCGTCTTATCACCGCCGGGGAGTCGCACGGCCCCGGGCTCACCTGCATCGTTGAGGGTCTCCCGGCCGGCCTTGAGCTGCGCGCTGAGGACATCGACGCCGACATGGCGCGCCGCCAGCTCGGGCACGGGCGCGGGGGGCGGATGAAGATCGAGCGTGACGCCGCGGAGGTCACCGGCGGGGTGCGCCATGGGCGAACCCTCGGAGGGCCGATCGCGCTGCGCGTGGCCAACCGCGATTACGCCAACTGGGAGGAGCGCATGAACCCCTGGCCGGTCGCGCAGGATGTCCCCGAGGTGCATCTCCCGCGACCGGGCCACGCCGATCTCGTGGGCGCCTGGAAGTACCGCCAGAGCGACATTCGCAACATCCTCGAGCGCGCCTCCGCGCGCGAGACGGCCGCGCGCGTGGCCGGCGGGGCGCTCGCGAAGGCGTTCCTCGCCGCGCTGGGCGTGCAGGTGCGTTCGCACGTCGTGCAGATCGCCTCCGTGCACGCCCCCGCGCCCACCGCGGGGATAGAGCTCACCGTGGAGGACTTCGCCGATGTGGACGCCTCGCCGGTGCGCTGCCTGGACCCCGAGGCCAGCCGCGCGATGGTCGCGGAGATCAACCGCCTGCGCAAGGCGAATGAGTCGCTCGGGGGGGTCTTCGAGGTGCAGGCCTTCGGGCTCACCCCCGGCCTCGGCTCGCACGTCTCCTGGGAGGAGCGCCTGGATGGGCGCCTCGCGGGAGCGATCCTCTCGATCCAGGCGCTCAAGGGCGTCTCGATCGGCGACGCCTTCACCGTTGCCGGCGTACCGGGCTCGGAGGCGCACGACGAGATCTTCCACTCCCCCGAGCGCGGCTACTACCGCGAGACCAACCGCGCGGGGGGACTCGAGGGTGGAATGACCAACGGACAGCCCCTGATCGTGCGCGGCGCGATGAAGCCGCTCCCGACGCTCACCAAGCCGCTGCGCTCGGTGGACATCGCCACGCGCGAGCCCGCCGAGGCGCTGCGCGAGCGCACCGACTCCTGCACCGTCCCCGCCGCCGGGGTCGTGGGCGAGGCGATGGTCGCCTTCGTGCTCGCCAACGCCTACCGCGCCAAGTTCGGCGGCGACCACATCGACGATGTCCGGGAGGCTCTTCGCGCCTACGAGGAGCGGATTGGGTGGCGGCGCTAGCGGCTCCCCTCGATCGGGCCCTCGTCTTCATCGGCTTCATGGGCTCGGGCAAGTCGCGAGCGGCAAAGGCGCTCGCCGCGACGCGGGGAGGACGGGCGCTCGACACCGACGCGCTTTTGGAGGAGGCGATGGGCCACTCGATCGCAGAGGAGTTCGAG
This sequence comes from uncultured Solirubrobacterales bacterium, assembly GCA_963725525.1. Lineage (GTDB taxonomy): Bacteria > Actinomycetota > Thermoleophilia > Solirubrobacterales > Solirubrobacteraceae > Palsa-744. The sequence continues at coordinate 932,059 of CAVRYP010000001.1, read as the reverse complement.
CTGCACGGCGAGACGGCCTTCCGCGCGAAGGAGGAGGAGTTGGTGTGCGCGCTGCTCGCCAAAGATGAGGCGAATGGCTCGGTGGTGATCGCGCTCGGCGGCGGCAGCGTGCTCTCAGCGCGCGTGCGCGATGCGCTGAAGGCTCACCTCACGGTGCTCGTGGATGTCGATCCCCAGACTGCCTGGGAGCGTGCCGGCGGCGCCCGTCCCCTCGCGCGCGACCGCGAGAGCTTCCTCGCGCTCTATGAGGAACGCCGTGCGCTGTATGAGGGGCTCGCCGACGCCACCCTGCTGTGGGCGGGCGCCGCATCGGGTGAGTACCCGGTGCTCGTGGGTGCGGGCCTGCTCGCGCAGGGAGGGTGGTCGGATGCCGTGTGGCCGCTGGATCGTTCGCGCTCGCGCGCGTTCTGCGTCAGTGACGAGACGGTCGCCGCGCTGCACGCTCCACCGCCGTGGGCGGTGTACGGCGAGACGATCGCGATCCCTCCGGGCGAGCAGCACAAGACGCTGGCGAGCGCCGAAGACGTGTGGAAGGCGCTTGTCGAGCGAGGTGCGACCCGCGCCGATCACCTCGTGGCGCTCGGCGGCGGCGTGGTGGGAGACCTGGCGGGGTTCTGCGCCGCGACCTACCAGCGCGGTGTGCCGATCGTGCAGGTCCCCACGACGCTTGTTGCGCAGGTCGACTCGGCCTATGGGGGCAAGACGGGGGTGGATCTGCCGCAGGCAAAGAACTACGTGGGCGTCTACCACCAGCCGGCGGCGGTGATCGTCGACCCCGACATATTGAAGACGCTCCCCAAGGCGGAGTTCGACGCCGGCTGGGTGGAGGTGCTGAAGACAGCTCTCATCGCCGGCGGCGAGCTGTGGGAGCGCGTCGCGGCGGATGCGCCGGTGGACGCGCGCACGATCCTCGCCTGCGCGCGCACGAAGCTCGCGGTGGTGGCGGCGGATGAGCGCGACGCGGGCGAGCGCCAGAAGCTCAACCTCGGACACACCGTGGGTCACGCGATCGAGACCGCCACCGGGTACGCGCGCTACCGCCACGGCGAGGCCGTGGGCCTGGGGCTGCTCGCGGCGCTGCGTCTCTCCGGGCAGGAGGCCCTGCGCGCGCAGGTGCGCGGCCTGCTCATCGCGCACGAGCTACCGGTGCGCTTGGAGGGTGTGGACCCTGAGCGCGTGGTGGAGCTGACCGCGCGCGACAAGAAGCGCCTGGGCACTGACGTGTGGGTTCCATTCGTACTGGTCGAGGCGCCAGGCGATGTGCGTATCGGTTGTCATGTCGCGCACGACGAATTGCGCGCCGCCGTGAGAGAGTTGTTGTGATGGCGGGCGCTTACCGCATCGAGGTGCTGCACGGCGTGAATCTCAACATGCTCGGCAGCCGCGACCCCGCGCAGTACGGCACGCTCACGCTGCTCGAGCTCGAGCAGCAGATCTCCGAGTGGGCCTCGGCGCTGGAGATCGAGGTGAGCTTCATGCAGACCAACGCCGAGTCGGAGTACGTGGAGCGCCTGCACGGCGCGCGCGAGCACTACGACGGCCTGATCCTCAACCCGGGCGCCTGGACGCACTACTCGTGGGCGATTCGCGATGCGCTGGAGATAGCTGCGCTGCCCGCGGTGGAGGTGCACCTCTCCAATGTCAAGGCACGCGAGCCGTGGCGCGCGCTCTCGACGATCGAGGAGCTGTGCCTGTCGAGCATCGCCGGGCGCGGGCCCGAGGGGTATCGAATGGCGCTCGAGCGTCTGCGAGAGGAGTTTGCGAAGGCCAAACCGGCGGCCGGCGGCGGGATCTCATGAGCGTCGAGCAGACGCGCGCGGAGCGCCTCTCCGCGGCCCTGGCCGAGCAAGGGGTGGACTTCCTGCTCGTGGGCGGCGTCGTGGACGTGCGCTATCTCACGGGCTTCACCGGTACCAACGGGCTCGTGCTCGTCCCCGCCGAGTCCGGCGTCGCGCCGCGGTTCTTCACGGACTTCCGCTACGCCACGCAGGCGGCGGAGCAGGTGCCGAAGGCGTTCGTGCGCGAGGTCGTCTCGATCGAGTTGCTGGAGGCGGCGGCGAACGGCTTAGAGCCCCGCGCGGGCGCCCTGGGGCGGCTGGGGTTCGATGAGGCCGCCACCACCGTGAAGCAGCACAGGCGCCTGCGCGAGGTGCTCCCCGAGGGTTGGGAGCTCGTGGGCGTGACGGGCCTCGTGGGGGCCCTGCGCGAGGTGAAGGACTCAGGCGAGGTGGCCCGCATCCGCGCCGCGGCGCAGCTCGCCGACGACGCGCTCACGGAGGTGCTGCAGGCGGGCGTGGTGGGCCGCACCGAGCGCGAGGTCGCGCTGGCGCTCGAGACAGCGATGCGCAGGCGGGGGGCGCAGGCGCCGAGCTTCCCTTCGATCGTCGCGGCGGGTGCGCACTCCGCGCTGCCCCACGCCGAGCCGCGCGCCGTCGCGATACCCCCCGATACGCTCTTGACGATCGACTGGGGGGCGGAGCTCGAGGGTTACTGCTCGGATTGCACCCGCACCTACGCCACGGGCACGATCTCCGATGCCCAGCGCGAGGTATACGAGCTGGTGCGCCATGCGCAGGAGGCGGCACAGGCCGCGCTCCGGGCGGGTCCCAGCGGCCGCGAGATCGACGGAGTGGCGCGCGCGATCATCGAGCAGGCGGGCCACGGCGAGCACTTCGGCCACGGCGTGGGGCACGGCGTGGGGATGGAGGTCCACGAGGCGCCCCGCCTCTCGCGCACCGCGGGCGAGCAGGCGCTGCGCGCGGGCAACGTCGTGACGATCGAGCCCGGCGTCTACCTGCCGGGGCGCTTCGGCGTGCGCATCGAGGATCTCGTGCTGGTGGGCGAGGACGGGGGAGAGGCGCTCAACGGGCTGCCCAAGGAGCTGACCGAGGTCTCCTGAGGGGACCCTCGGCGGCCACGCTCTCCTCACCGGCTCCGCCGTGCCCGAGTGTTCGCCCGGCGCGCTCGAGCAGCCGCTGGGCGCTTTGCGGCGCATACAGCCGCAAGCCCAGAGCGGCGGCGAGCGGGAGCGTCCATGCGAGGAAGAGAGCGGATTGAATATCCGGGCCGGTGTGCGTGGGGAGCCACTGGAAGCTCAACCACGAGAGTGCGGTGCACGAAGCCGCGAGCAGCGGCAGGCGACGGTTGATGGGAGTCGAGGGCAGGGGCGCCCCGATGCTCTCCCAGGCGAGCAGCGCGAGCACGCAGGGGAGCATGTAGTAGCTGGTGTCCCAGGTGTCGAGCACGCAGCGCAACAGGAACAGCAGGGCAAGCAGCCCGAGCACATCGGTGGCGCGTCGCGGAGCCTGCTCGGCCTCGCTGTGCGCGGTCTCGCCGGCAAGCACGCCCACGCGCTCGCGGCTGTGCGCGCCACCGGGCTCCAAGGCGGCGCCCTCGTAGCGCCGCCGCCACCAGAAGAGCCCCGAGAGCGCCGCCGCGAGCGCAACGATCAGAGGATGGCTCACGCGGCCCACCCACCCCGGCGCGGTGCGAAAGCCGGGCTTCAGGGCGCCGAACAGGCCGTGCACCGAAGGGCCGTGGTGCCCGAGAAACCACCACACCTGCCACGGCTGGAAGATTTCGCTGGTGGGCGCAGCGGTGCCGCGCGCGGAGGCGAGGAACGCGCCCGAGCCCACGAGCGCGAGCGGCGCCAGCACAACGGTCGTGAGCGCGCCGGCCACGGAAAGGCACAGCGCGCGTCGTGCGGGCAGCGCGAGCAGCACGGGTCCCACCGCCAGCAGCGCCCACTCCTTGTTGGCGATCGCGGCGCCGAGCACCAGCCCCGCCCAAAGCGGACGCTCATGCAGCGCGAGCAGTACGGCCGCAACGCACAGCACCCCGCCGAGCAGGTCCTCGGGGTGGCCGAGTTCGAGCGCGCGCAGCGTGAGCGGATTGGCCACGCAAACCCCCAGTGCGATCGCGCGCGCCAACCGCGAGCGGCCCTGCGCGCGCATCTCGGCTACCAGCCACACCGCCAGTGCGACGGCCGCGAGCAGGCAGGGCAGCGCGACGAGCCGATAGACGGCGAGTTCCCCGCCACCCCACAGGCTCGGGAGCAGCGCGAAGGGCGCGCGCTCGACGAGCGAGCCCCCATACACCGGGGCGTCACGCAGAAACAGCAGCAGATGACCGTGCACGAGCGCCTCGAACGACGGCCGCGCCTCCACTTCGTAGTCGTTCCACGCGAATCCGTAGAGCCCAAGCCACGCCATCGCCGCACTCGCGAGGACGCCGAGGGACGCGCAGAGAGCGTTCTCGCGCACCCAGGGTCGCATGGTCATGCATCGACCGGGCGCTCTTCCTGCTTGAGAGGAGGCCGAGAGTTCCCTGCTGTCGGCTGCTACAGATGCTCACCGCGGAGCCGCGCCCGCTACGCTGCCAGCAGATGATCAGCACGAATCAGTTCCGCAACGGCAGCCACATCGAGATCGATGGGACGGTCTTCAAGATCCTCGAGTTCCAGCACGTGAAGCCCGGAAAGGGCGGGGCGTTCGTGCGCACGAAGCTGCGCCGCGTCTCCGATGGGGCGGCGATCGATCGCACCTTTCGCGCGGGGGAGAAGTTCCGCCCGGTGCACACCGAGGCGCGAAGGATGCAGTTCCTCTACAGCGATGGCAGCGAGGCGCACTTCATGGACAGCGAGTCCTTCGAGCAGATCGCGGTGCCCGAGGGCACGGTGGCGCAGGCGCTGCGCTTCACGAAGCCCTCGAGCGAGGTGGATGTGCTGTTCATCGATGGCGCGCCCTCGGATGTGCAGCTCCCGCCGGCGGTGGACCTGGAGATCACCGAGACCGAGCCGGGTTTGCGCGGCGATACGGCCTCGGGCGGGGGGACCAAGCCGGCGACGCTCGAGACGGGCGCCTCGATCCTGGTGCCGCTGTTCATCGAGGTGGGGCAGCGCATCCGCGTGGATACGCGCTCGGGCGACTACATGTCGCGCGCCTGAGGTCTGCAGATGCGCCGCTCAGAGCAGCGAAGGATGGCGGTGTTCGCCCTCTATCAGCACGACCTCACGGGGCAGTCGCTGGGGCAGATGCTGGGGGCGGATGCGTCGCTGTTCGCACGCGCGCTGGCGCATGCCGCGGCGGATCGCGCGGAGGAGCTCGATGTGGTGATCGATCGCCACGCGCACGGGTGGTCGGTGGGGCGCCTGCAGCCGCTGGAGCGCTCGATCATGCGGGTGGCCTTGATCGAGATATTGCACCCCGACGCCGTTCCGGGCGAGACGCAGATCCCGCCGGAGGGGGCGATCGAGGAGGCGGTGGAGAGCGCGAAGGTGTTCTGTGGCAGCGAGGCCCCCGGGTTCGTGAATGGCGTCCTGGGAGCAGTGTTGCGCGAGGTGCGCGAGAATACATCGCCCAGAGGGTGGCGCAGTCGGTCGAAGGCCGACGAGCCGGGCCCCTCTGCATATCCAATCTCATGAACGCCCATGCCCCCCTTGACCCGCTGGATGACCTGATCGGCCGCCTGGAGCGCGCGGCCGAGCAGCTGCGCTCGGGCGAGCTCTCCTCCGATGCGGCGGCGACGCTGGTGGAGGATTGCGCGGCGCTGGCGACGCAGGCGAGCAGCGAGCTCGAGCGCCGCGCGCACAGCGAGCTTCACGCGCCCGCGCCGGGGCAGGATTCGCTCTTGTAGTGAGTTCCCACCTGCCCTCCTCGCCCAACCCACCCGCGGCGCCGCCACGGGCAGGCGATGGCGATGGGGTCCTTCAGTCGGACGCCGCTCCCTACCCGGAGCATCTGCGCGAGGAGGTGGAGGCGCACCTGCAGGCGATGCGCTTTTCCGATGAGGCGCTCACGGGGGGACTGGAGGAGGCGATGCGCTACTCGCTGCTCGCGGGCGGCAAGCGCATCCGTCCGGTGCTCGCGCTCGCCACCGCGCGCGCCGTGGGCCTCGAGCACAGCGAGGTGCTGCCGCTGGCGGGGGCGCTCGAGCTGATCCACACCTACTCGCTGATCCACGACGATCTTCCCGCGATGGACGACGATGCGCTGCGGCGCGGGCGTCCCACCTGCCATGTGGCCTTCGGCGAGGACGTGGCGATCCTCGCGGGCGATGGCCTCTACGCGGAGGCGTTCCACCAGCTGCTGAGCCAGAGCGGCGTGGAGCCTGCGCGGGTGCTGGCGGCGGCGGCGGAGCTGGCGGCCGCGACGGGGGTGAATGGGATGGTGGGCGGCCAGTATGTGGACGTGCACGGACGCGCTCCCAGCGGGCCCGCGGGCCTGCGGCGCCTGCACGAGCTGAAGACGGGGCGCCTGATCGGGGCATCGATCCTTTGCGTACTGATCCTCGGGGGCGTGGATGGACCTGCGACAATCTCCATGCGCCGCTTCGCGGCCGAGCTGGGCGTGCTGTTCCAGATCGTGGATGACATCCTCGATGTGACGGGCACCGACCAGGCGCTCGGTAAGCCGCGGGGAAGCGATGAGCGTCACGGCAAGCGAACCTACGTGAGCGAGTTTGGAATCGAACAGGCGAAGGTCCTGGCCGCGGAGTCCCACCGCACGGCTCGCGAGGCGCTGGCGCAGGCCGCCGCGCAGGGCGCCACCGAGCCCGGCGCGAGCGAGGAGCTCGAGCAGGTGACCGACTTCATCTACACACGCACCTCATGAGCAAAGCGATCCTCCCCAGCATCGACGGCCCCGAGGACCTCAGGGATCTCTCCGAGGAGGAGCTGCAGCGCCTGGCGCAGGAGGTGCGCGAGCACATCATCGACACGGTGGGCGAGATCGGGGGGCATTTCGGCGCCAATCTGGGTACGTGCGAGCTGGCGGTGGCGCTGCACTCGGTGCTCGAATCCCCGCGCGACAAGATCCTCTGGGATGTGGGCCATCAGGCGTACCCGCACAAGGTCCTCACGGGCCGCCGCGCGGAGCTGCACACGATCCGCAAATACGGCGGGCTGGCGCCGTTCTGCTCGCGCGAGGAGTCCCCGCACGATGTGATGGGCGCGGGGCACGCCTCGACGTCGATTGGCTACGCGGTGGGGATCAAGGAGGGGATGCTGCAGATCGGCGCCGCCGACGGCAAGGTGGTGGCGGTGATCGGCGATGGCGCGATGACCGGCGGGGTGGCCTTCGAGGCGATCGGCCAGGCGGGGGGGCTGGGGACGCCGCTGGTGGTGGTGCTCAACGACAATGGCATGTCGATCGCGCCGAACGTGGGGGCGCTCTCGCGCTACTTCAACCGCGTGCGCCTGAACCCGAAGCTGTGGCACGCGCGGGAGGGCGTGGAGGGCGGCCTGATGCGCCTGCCGGGGGGAATCGGCTCGGCGTTCGAGCGCCTGGGACCGCAGCTGAAGGAGTCGATCAAGGCCTTCTGGGCGCCGGGGTTGTGGTGGGAGGAGCTCGATTGGGCCTATATGGGCGTGGTGGATGGCCACGACACGCGCGCCCTGCGCGAGGCGCTGCGCGAGGCGCTGGCGGCGGAACGCCCCGTGGTGGTGCACATCGCGACGGTGAAGGGCAAGGGCTTCGCGCCCGCGGAGGAGGGCGGCCTGGAGGGCATGGAGAAGTGGCACGCGGCGAAGCCGAAGTCGATCCTCAACGGCTCTCCGACGGTCCCGGCGGCGAAGGGCGGGTCGTCGGGGAGCGCGCCGGCGCCGCAGTACACAACGGTGTTTGGCGAGGCGCTGGTGCGCGAATGCGAGCGCGACCCGCGCGTGGTGGGGATCACGGCGGCGATGAACAGCGGCACGGGGCTGAACATCCTCCAGAAGGCGCTGCCGGAGCGCTACTTCGATGTGGGCATCGCCGAGCAGCAGGCGATCCTGTTCGCGGCGGGACTCGCGCTCGAGGGGTGCAAGCCGGTGGCGGCGATCTACTCGACGTTCCTGCAGAGGGCCTACGATCAGATCGTTCACGACGTGTGCCTGCAGCGTTTGAATGTGGTGTTCGCGATGGATCGCGCGGGGCTCGTGGGCGACGATGGCCCGACGCACCATGGGGCCTTCGATATCGCCTACCTGCGCTGCCTGCCGAACATCGTGCTGATGGCGCCGCGCGATGAGGCGATGCTGGTGCACATGCTGCACACGGCGCTCGTCTACGACGATGGTCCGATCGCCCTGCGCTACCCGCGCGGCGCGGGGGAGGGCGTGGCGCTGCCAAGCGAGCCGCGGGCGCTGAAGATCGGCACGGGGGAGATCCTGAGCGCTCCCAACTCACCCGCCACGGGTGACGCGAACCCCGCCCACCCCCGCGTGGCGCTGATCGGCTATGGGAGCGGCGTGGGCAAGGCGCTTGCCGCGGCGGAGCTGCTCGCCGAGCACGAGATCCAGGCGACTGTCGTCGATGCGCGCTTCGCGAAGCCGATCGACGCGGGCCTGATGGCTCAGCTGGCGGCAGAGCACGATCTGCTGGTGACCGTCGAGGAGGGCGTCCTGGCGGGGGGTTTCGGTTCGGCCGTATGGGAGACACTCAACGAAGCCGGCGCGACGCCGCGCATCCTCAGGGTTGGCCTCCCCGATCGCTACGTAACGCACGGCGCGCCCGCTTTGCTGCACGAGGAGGTGGGCTTCACGCCCGAGCGCATCGCGGAGCGAGTGCAGGCGGCGATCCTCGATCGACGCTCGGCGGCAGTCGAGGCGTAGAGAGGGAGGGGAGGGGACCCCCGGAGGGGGTCCCAGCGGGGTTGCGCGGCGCGGAGCCGGCGCGCAACCCTACCGGCTGGGCGGTATCGGACACAGGGGCCGTTAAATGAAACGGCCCGCGAGGGAAGCGGGCCGTTTCGGGGAGGAGGGATGCTGCTGTACTTCGGGTCGATCACCATATTGCCCGCATACGAAGCCTTTGTGTGTGATCTTGCGCACACATGTTCGGGGGGCACGTGTGTTCGGTGGGTGGAGGTCGGCGGGTGGTGCGACGTCCTGTGCGGATACCTTTCGAGGCAATGGCAACCAAGCGGCGCTTAGACACTCTCCTGGCCGAACGTGGCCTGTTCCCCTCGCGCAGCCGCGCCGCGGCGTCGGTGATGGCGGGAGAGGTTTGCGTGGGACCCGGCCGCCGGCGCGCCGCCAAGCCGGGGGAGATGGTGGAGGCCGATGCGATCGTGGACGTGCGCGAGCAGCCCCGCTATGTCTCGCGCGGGGGCATCAAGCTGGCCAACGCATTGGAGGGCTTCGGGGTGGAGGCGCCCGGACGGCGTGCGCTGGAGGTGGCAGGCCGCCGAGCACTCGATGTGGGTGCCTCCACGGGAGGCTTCACGGATTGCCTGCTGCAGGCCGGCGCCCCCGAGGTGATCGCCGTGGATGTCGCCTACGGCGAGCTCGACTACGGCTTGCGCCGCGATGAGAGGGTGAGGGTGCTGGAGCGCACCAACGCGCGCGCCCTCGCTCCGACAATGCTTCCCTATGTGCCCGAGCTGGCGGTGGTGGACGTGTCGTTCATCTCACTCGCGAAGGTTCTCCCGGCGGTGCTGGGGTGCATGGCGCCAGAGTACGACGTGCTCGCGCTCGTGAAGCCCCAGTTCGAGGTGGGGCGCGGGCATGTGGGCAAGGGCGGCGTTGTGCGCGAGGCGCACGAGCGTCGCGCGACGTTCGTCGCTGTGGGCAGCGCGGCGAGTGCGATGGGAGCGGCGGTGCTCGGCTTCTGCTCCTCGGGGCTTCCCGGACCGAAGGGCAATCGCGAGAGCTTCGTTTGGCTCGCCGAGAAAACGCGTAGCGGGCGCCGCGAGTGGCGACGAGGAGATCGAGGCGATGGCAGCCGAGGTGGAGCCGTGAGGCGCATGGCGGTGCTCACCCACCACCGCGTCGCCGACACCGAGTCTGCGCTGGAGCGCCTCATCGAAGAGGCCGTGCGATCAGGGGTGACGCTGCGCTTCGATGTCGAGGAGACGCGCAAGCACGGCCTCACGGCGGCCCCGGCGTGGAGGTGGATGCGAAGCTGCACAAGCGACATCGAGCTGTGCGTGGTGCTCGGCGGCGATGGCACCATTCTGCGCGCGCTGCGCTGCTACGCGGGCACGGGGGTGCCGGTGTTCGCGGTGAACTACGGCGAGATCGGCTTCCTTGCGACGATCGAGCCCGAGGAACTGGAGAGCGGTATCGCGCGCGCGCTGAACGGCGACTTCGAGCTGCTGCGGCTGCCCGCGATCGTCGTGGCGGGGGTGAGGGGGCGCCTTCGGTGCAGGCGCGCGCGATCAACGACGTCGCGATCCACCGCAAGGCGGGCGAGCGCGTGGCGGAGCTGGCGCTCACGCTCGATGGGGAGGACGTGGGCAGCGTGCGCTGCGACGGGCTCGTGGTGGCCACCCCCGCGGGCTCCACCGGCTACAACCTCGCCAACGGGGGCCCCGTGATGGCGTGGGGGGTGGAGGGCTTCGTGGTGTCCTTCATCGCGCCTCACTCGCTCACCGCGCGCACGCTCGTGGTGGCGCCGAGCGGCGTGGCTCGAGATCCACAACCGCTCGCGTGAGGCGCTCGATGTCTCGGTGGATGGGCGCCCGCTGTGGGAGATTCCCGCGGGCGGAGCGATTCAGGCGCGCTTCGAAGACGATGTGGGCACGATCGCGCAGCTGCCGGGCTCCTCCTTCTACCGGCGCCTGCGCGAGAAGTTCGGCCGCCTCGCGCGCTGACTGCTCAGGCAGCCCGCGAGCTTCCGTGGCCGGAGCGCTCCAGCGAGGCGATGAAATCGTCGAGCTGATCGCGTGAGAAGCGCCGCTGATCGCCGGGGGTGCGGTAGCAGCTGAGGTGTCCCGCATCGGCCCAACGGCGGACCGTGGCCAATGAGACGCCCAGATAGCGCGCAGCCTGGGAACTCGTGAAGACGAGCTGGCGGTCGTGGGGGGCGATGGTGGGTGTGAGGGGCATCGTTGGCTCTCTGGTCGGTGGTCGGTTGGGAGGCTCTTGCCCATCTCTTCGGCCGTCTGCACGGAGAAGTTGAGCGCCGCGCAGGTTTATGGACGTTTGCTGGCCGCTCCCCGTTCACGAGGGCGTGAAACCCCTGATTGAGCCCCTCAAGAACGGCTTGAAAACCGCATGGTTGGGACGCTCGCGAGCAGCGGGAGGTCTGCTGGGACGAACGAGGATCTGCAATTAGTCGTGCAAAATCCTCCCTCGAGCTGCATTATTCGTCTCATCCCGCTACTATCCTTCCCAAACCTACTCAAAGGTGGCGGTTATCGGACTGGACCGGCAACCCCTCCGCCAATCGGGTCTCCTGGACCCCGGAGCGAAGGAGCAGCAATGCCCTGGAAGCTTTAGTCCCAGTTGAAGGAGAGGATGCAGCTGACTCGAGCTGCTGTTTCACCGCAGATCTTTAGGGAGGGCTTGGGGCGTCGCGCATTTGGCTGGCGGCGCCTCCGGCCGTTAAGGGCTCCGCGTGGGGGCCGTCTCTCAGGGGGCGCGGTGCGCCCGAGCCGATGGCGCAGAGCACAGGTCGAGTAGGGCGCCGAGGCGCCCTACGGCACAGAGACGGTTTCTCACCACGCGACCCTCGCGGGTCGGCTATGCCGGCCCTCTCCAAATCTGTCTCTACCCGGCAGGTTGGGCGATCGCGCGCGCCCGTCGCTCGAAGGACAGCTCGGCCTCGAAGTCGATCTCATCGCCGCGCTCGAAGATCTTCGAGCCATCCCGCTCGAGCATCGCGATGAACTTGTCCACCAGCTCGCCATCGAACTGGCGCCCCGCCATCCGCCGCAGCTCGCTCATCGCGTCCTGGGGGGTCATCGGCGAGCGGTAGCTGTCGCGCGCGGTCATCGTGTCGTACGCGCTGCAGATCGCCAGGATGCGCGAGAGCAGCGGGATCTCATCGGCGATCAGCCCCGCCGGGTAGCCCCCGCCGTCGACGCTCTCGTGGTGGTAGAGGATCGCATCGGCCACCGGCCCGTACCCATCCAGGCGCCCCACCAGCGTCGCGCCCTCCTGGGGGTGGCGGCGGATCACCGCCCAATCCTCATCGCTGAGGATCTCCGCGTTGAGGATCCGATCGGGCAGCGCGAACTTGCCGATGTCGTGCAGCAGGCCCGCCGTGTGCGCCACATCCTGATCGGCCTCGCTGCAGCCCGCCTCGCGCGCCAGTGCGCGGGCATAGCTCGCCACCGCCGCCGCGTGGCGCGCGGTCATGCGATCGCGTAGCGCGAGCGTCTCAACGAGCGTCACCAGCACCCCCAGTTGCAGCGACGCCAGGCGCATCGAGCGCGCCTCGAGCTGTTCGGCGCGATCCTCCGAGCGCACCAGCGCCCGCAGCAGATACTGGAAGATCAGGATCGCCAGCACCAACCCCAGCAGCGCGGGGTAGCCGAGGTTCGTGTACGCCACCGCCAGGAGCGCCGCCAGCGCCGCCGCCGCGACCTGGCCGGGGAGGATCGGCATGAACAGGTAGCGCACCTGATCGATCACCCCGCGTCCGCTCAGCACCCTTTTGTGCAGCGCGATCAGCGCGAAGTTGATCAGGTTCGTGGCGATGTACACGCCGAACACCAGCAGCGCAAAGCTCACGCCGCGGATCGTCGAGAGATCCGAGGAGGCGTGCACGTCTCCCACCACCAGATCTCGTCAGCAGCGCGCCAGAAACGAGAAACACCGCATACGTCGAGAGGTTCGTGCGCCAGCTCGCCGCGGGCACCTTGCGGATGATCGTATCGGGCACCACCATCGCCATTCCAATCACCACCGCCGGCAGCGGCCCCAGCAGCGTCATCGCCAGCACCAGCGCGATGAAGGCCGCCGAGAGATCCTGGTTTCGCACCGTGAACGTCAGCCGATCAGCGAACGCGCTCAGCGCCAACAGCAGCACGAACAGCTGGATCGGCTGCCAATCTTGCAGCGTGCGAGAGCAGCACCGCGACCGCGATCGACCCGCCCAGGAGCAGGAAGTCGAAGACCGCGTAGCCGCGCTGAATGTTGGTATGAGACATGCAGATCGCCCTGTCGTTCTTAACGGCTCATGCGACGTCGTCCTTAAGGGCCGCGCTCTGTCCGCCCTCAAACACGCCAAGCCGCGCGGCAGTCGCGGCCTCGCGCCAGGATGTCCTGCCTCGTGCCCGTCTGGACGCGCTATCGGATCACCTCCGCGTCGGGCAGCCCAGCCCGTGCATCGTCACGCATGAACCCCCGTCAGTCCGTCGCGACCAGCCCCGCCATCAACAGCGCACGCGCGGGGAGCTCAGCGCCGTCACCGCGCCGCCCAGAGAGAAGCCGATCGCCGGGCACAGGCCACCGATCGATTCGACCGCTCCCATCAAGCGCCCCTGCAGCGCGTTCGGCGTCAGCTTCTGCACGGCGCTGATCAGTGCCGGCCACTGCACGCTGTTACCCGCACCGCCCACCACGCACGCCACGCACGCGACGGCGAGGGTTGGAGCGGCGGCGAGGCCGATGTAGGAGAGGCCCACCACCAGCGTCCCGCCTACCAGCATCGGGCCCAGCGGGCGGCGTACAGCACGTGCGAAGAACACGCTGCCCGCGACCATCCCCACCCCCCATGTGGCCAGCAGCAGCCCGAAGCCACCGTTGCCCGCGTTCAGCGTCTGCTTTGCGTAGATGATCTCGATCGGCTCCGCCGAGGCGAAGAACACGACCGCCACCGCCTCGGTGAGCAGCAGCGCGCGCAGCTGGGGCACCTCGTGCAGATACTCCCACGCGGCCCTCAGCCGCTCGCGCACCGTGGCGGCCGTCTCCTCGATATACGGGCGCACGTCGATCAGCAGCACCGCGCAGATCGCAAATGTCGCCGCATCGAGGTACAGCGCCGCCTGCCCGCCCGCCGCCGCCACGAACACTCCCGCGAGCGCCGGCCCGAGCGTCACCGCGCCCGTGAAGGCCACGTTGAGCGCGGCGTTGGCCTTTCGCTGCGCCACCTCCACCTCCTCGGGATTCTCTTCCGCGGCGATGTGCGCCACAGACGCGCGCAGCAGCGCGTTGGCGGCCAATGCCGCCGTGCCGTCGATCGCCACCAGCAGGAGCACCGCCGGCAGCATCAGGTGCGGCAGTTGCAAAGCCAGCAGCACCGAGGTGAGCACCTCGATCACATACAACCGGCTGAGGCCCCCGCGTCCCTTCGAGGACTCCACGCGCGCAACCAGCGCCGGTGTCAGCAGAGCGGGGAAGAGGCGCCCCGCGATGAACAGCCCCGCAACGGCGATCGCGCTGTGGGTGTGGTCGTATACGGCGACCGCCAGCGCTACATAGCCAAACCAGGTCCCCAGCTCGTTGACGGTGTACGCGAGGAGGATCCGGCGTTGCCGCGCGGATTTTGGTAGTGACGGCACGCCGTCACGCTAACGGCTGGCGCGGCTGGGAGCCAGTAGCGCAAGCTCTCTGGCTCCCCCGCGATTCGTGGCTTGCTCTCCAGTTCCTGACGCGTACGCGCCAGGGCGCTTGCTGACAGCGCCAGGAAGGCGACCGTCGCCAGCCCCATCCACGCAAGTCCGATGCTCAATGCGATCATCGCGGCGCTCCTCGGTTGTGGTGTGTGCGGTCGTGGTTGCTGTGCATTCCCCACCTCTCGTCTTGGCGGCCATCTCGATACGACAATGGTGAGCCCTCGAGGGCCGTTTGTCTGTCGTACGAGGGGTGCAGATCGTGTCGTCCCAAAGGTGCCGATCGGTGTAGTCCCTTTCGGTCGTCGCGTACCCCCGTGAGACGCTTCGAGTCCGGCTGGAGCTGTGCTTTGGCGCTTCAGAGAGCGGGATTGCGCCGCTGGGCGGTGTCCGGCGAGGGCGCTACGGTGTGCCGATGCAGGAGGGCACCAGAGAGGGCACCCCGGGGGTCGATCGGCCGATCGAGACGATCATCGCCGACGACCACGCGGTCGTGCGCGACGGCATTCGCACCGTCCTCGAGCGCCAGGCCGAGGAGTTTCACGTCGTAGCCGAGGCCGCCGACGTGCCCTCGACGATCCGCGAAGTGCGCGCCCACAAACCCGACCTCCTCACGCTCGACCTCACGATGCCCGGCGGCTCGAGCCTCGCCGCGCTGCCCTCCTGTTTCGTCGCGCACCCCACGCTCGCGGTGGCGATCCTCACGATGCGCGAGGACCCCGAGTACGCCCGCCAGGCCCTGCGAGCGGGCGCGCGCAGCTATGTCCTCAAGGAGGCCGAGCCCTCCGAGCTGCTCCAGGCCTTCCGCCTCGCGGTGGCCGGTGGCAACTACCTCCACCCGCGGTTGGGCGCCGCGATGGCCACCGGCGATGACCCCGACGCGGGCGGTGTCGCGCTGAGCGAGCGCGAGCGTGAGGTGATCCGGCTGATCGCCCTCGGTCACACCAACCCGCAGATCGCCGAGCAGCTGCACGTCGCCGAGCGCACCGTGAAGACCTACCGCGCACGCGCGATCGAGAAGCTCGGGTTCTCCTCGCGCGCGGAGATCACCGCGTACGTGCGCCGTCTTGGATTAATGGACTGAGGGCCCGTCCTAGCGTGGATGTGCGGCGCCGACGGGTGCCGCGTCGCCCCGCGGGCGTCCCGCGAGGGGCACCGTGAGGCGCACCGTGGTGCCCTGTCCCGGCGCGGGCATGATCTCGAGCTCGGCTCCCACGAGCTCTGCGCGCTCGCGCATTCCGGAGAGGCCAAAGCCGCCCTGCAGGCCATCGCCGCGCGGGCCCGCGGGGACGCCGCCCGCAGGGAGCCCCTTGCCGTCGTCGGTGACCGCCACGCGGATCGCGCCCTCGCGGCTGGAGACGCCGATCAGCGCCTGTGTGGCCTGCGCGTGGCGTGAGACATTCGTGAGCGCCTCCTGCACCACGCGGTACACCGTGCTCTCGAGCTCTGCGTCCAGGCGCTCATCGGGACCGAGATCGAGGTCGATCTCGACCTGCACATCCAGGCCGTCGATTGCCTGTGCGCGGCGCGCGAGCGCCTCCAGCGCGGGCTTGAGGCCAAGGTCGTCGAGCGCCGCGGGGCGCAGCTCGGTGATCAGGTGGCGGAGCCCTTCGATCTCGATGCCCAGGCCGTCCAGCACATCGCCAACAGCCTCCTGCAGGGCCTGGGACTCGTGCAGGTCGCGCGCGTTGGCGAGCTTCAGGCGCAGCGCGCCGAGTCCCTGCACGGTCTCATCGTGGATCTCCCGCGCCCAGCGCGTGCGCTCGCGCTCGCGTGCCTCCATGCCGTAGCGCAGACGTTCGATCTCCACCGAGCGCTCGGCCGCCAGACGCTGCGTGACGCTCAGCGCGAACGCATTGAGCGCACGCCGGTCGGGCTCGCGGAAGGTGCCCTCTTCGCGCAGCGCGATCACGAGGCCCCCGCCCTGGCCCTCCATCTTCAGCGGCTCCACGAGCACGCTTCGTGCCTCGAAGCCGAGCTCGTGCAGCCAGTTCGCTTCGGGCCCGCGGGGGCGATCGAGTGCGAGCGACTGCCCCGAGCGGTACAGCGCGCCGAGCGCGCTGCCCTCCACGGGCAGGATGCGCACGCGCGGGGAGCCCTGGCCGCTCGCGGCGGCCACGCGCAGCTCGCCGCGCTCCTCGATCACCATCAGCAGGCTGCCTGCGTCGAGCAGCGCCAAGCCGCGATCGGCCATCAAGCGCAGCAGCCACAACTCAGAGCCCGAGAGCATTGGCGGGGCCTTTTGTGATGTTCCCCCCCGGTGGGGGCAACGGGGATGTCAAGCGCGAGCCGTCAGATCTCCTGGGCATCCTCGTAACCTAGTGGACTGCTCGGCAGCGGCATGTTCACGCTCGCCTCGTGGCTCGCCGCGGCGCGTGCGGCGCCGAGCAGCTGCGCGGCGGTGAGGCCCTCGCGCCACGTGGCGATGCCCACCGCCACCCGCAGCGCCATGCGCTCGCCGCGCGCCTCGATCTTGATCGCGCGCAGGCGCGCGATCGTGCGTCTTGCAACCAGCTCGCCGCGCGTGCCATCGGCGCCGGGCAGCACTACCGCGAACTCGCGCTCGCTGGGGTGTCCCACGCGGTCGAAGCGGCGAAACTCGCGGCGCAGCGCGAGACCCACATAGGCGAGCGCCTGCTCGCACAGCTCGCGGCCGTATGCGCGCTCGATCGCGCGCAGATCCTTGAGCCCCACCAGCAGGCAGCTGAGCGGGATCCGGTGGCGCTCGGCGCGCGCGATCTCCTCATCCACGCGATCGGCGAGCGCGTCCGTGCCCAGGCACTCGCCCACGCCGCGAAATGGGCGGTGAAGGTGCTGGTTGTCGCTGGCAGCCGTGCCCTTGGACATTGGAGGTCTGGTGCGTTTGGATCCTCGCACCACCACACAGCCTATCGGTTGGACTTACGACGTTCGAGCCGCGTGGGTCTCCATTCTCGCCAGATAGCTGCAGCAGCGCGCATCGACAGCCTTGGAGGGATTGCTGTCATGGCTCTGCGCATGAGCCTTTGTGATACACCTGCCGATGTGTATGCTTCAGTGTATGCGCACCAACATCGAGATCGATGACGGCGTTCTGCACGAGGCCCAGGAGCTGATCGGAGCTCGTACCAAGCGCGAGGCAGTCGATGTGGCGCTGCGTGAGCTGGTGGCCCGCCACCGGCGTATCGGTGTGCTGGACCTACGCGGGCGAGTCCGCTGGGAGGGTGACCTGGAGGAGAGTCGCCGCGGGCGCTCGTGATCGTCGTCGACACCAGCGTTTGGATAGACGTGCTCAACGAGCGGAGCACATCGCAAGCCGATCGCTGCGTCGAATTGATCGAGGGAGGGGAGCCGATCGCCCTCACCGACATCGTTGTCACGGAGGTCCTGCAAGGGCTTCGCTCCGATCGAGAGGCGCGTCTCGTCGAGAGCCATCTGAAGGCCTTCCCGATCCTGCGTCTGGATGGCCTCGATGACTTTGTCCTCGCCGCTGATCTGTATCGCATGGCGCGTCGGGCTGGCGTGACGATCCGCAAGACCCTCGACTGCCTGATCGCGGCGCCCTGCGTGCGAACGGGCGCGCCGCTTCTGCATGCCGACACCGACTTCGATCAACTCGCGAAGTGCACCCCGCTGCGGCTGTACAGTTGAGTCACTCGTACTGGCGCTCCGCGGCAACGACGAGCTGGAGCGTAGCGGGCCCACCATGGAGATCAGCGGCATATGCCGAGAGGCGAAGTACCACATACCCGACGAACACCACGGCCAGTCGGGAGCTGTGAGAAACCCGGTCAGAGGATAGAAGCCAGCAGCGCTAATGCGTCCGGTGGATCTGCTCGCGCAGCACGGCCAATGCAGTCGTAGCAGCCGTTTGGCCTGCTTCTTCGTAGGCGCTCGTGGTAACGACGATCGTGGCACGTTGCTCGCGGCGCAGAAGCGCCACCAGTGCCCGCTCGTTCTTCGTGATGCGCACAATCGCCGCCCCGGTCTTGCCAGCTGGTACGACGAAGGGCGCCTCGCCAAGGAAGTGGATCGCGTGTCTCTTGGTCTCAGCTTGGGCTGGTGGCACGGGGAGGGCGAGTCGCACGTGCCCGAGGCAGCGACGGGCAGCGCTCTGAGGGCAGTGCTCGAGGATTCGAATCGAGCCTGCTGCGGTGAGGGTCAGGTGCCGCCCGTGCACGATCGTTGCGCCGGTGAACCGGGATGATCCTGTTGGCCTCCTTGATGGTTCTGGTGGCCGGATGTGCTGTGCTGCGCATGTAGGCGAGCCCGGCGCGTAGATTTCGGCGCTCGAGAGGGGTGGAAGACTGCCGGGAGAGTTGGCGTCGGAGCCGCCGAACACCAGGGCGCGACCATTGAGCAGGGGAATGATGGCCCCGTGGTCGCGTTGCACGATGGGCGGTGCCGTCGTGGACCAGCAGCGCTGCTGAGCGTCGAGCAGGAACGGGCTCGTGAGAGCAGGGCCGGACTGGGAGTAGTTCAGGACACCGGTGAGCAGAATCTGCCCTCCCGCCAGCAGAGCGCCGTTGGGACAGTGGCTGCTCCCCGCGGGCTCGGTTGGGGAGACGATCCAAGCGTTGAAAGCAGCTGCGAACTCCTCTGAGCTGGGGTTGCAGCGTGGTGGCAGCGCCGAAGCGGCGGTACCCAGGGAGCCGAAGAAGCCCGCGTATGGCTCATCGCCCTCGAGCGCCAGCGCTCGATCGCCTGGGAGAGTAAACAGGAGCGAGCCCGTGCGCGATGTAGCGGTCTCCCCAGCAGTTGTCCAATTTCCTGTGCTCGGGTCATAGCGAGTTGCTTCTCGCCCTTCGTAGCCGCCAACGACCAGCACGGTGCCATCGGAGAGCAGCGTGGCGCTGGCTCCGCCGCGGGCCTGAGGCATCGGCGCTGTCATCGACCACCGGCCGCTCACCGGGTCAAAGATTTCAGCCGTGGCGAGCGGCTGGCACGAGTATCCGTTCAAAACGGAAGGCGGGCAATCTCGCCCAAACCCACCCACCACCAGCATGCGCCCATTGGCGAGACGCACAGCCGTGGGATTAGCGCGAGCTTCGAGCATCGGCGCGACGGGCGACCACGCTGAACCAGTCGAGCTCAAGCGGTAGGCCGAGGCGGTTGGAAGGCAGCTGTATTCTGTGACGTTCTCCGGGCCGCCACATGAGGCGCCGCCAACGAGAAGCGCTACGCCGCCGGCCAGTGCCACGAGGGTTGAGTTGGCTGCTGAGACGGGAGCGTGGGGCCCTTCGCTCCAGGTACCAGTGCTCGGCTCGTACAGGTCTGTAGAGGTGCCTTCAGTATCGCCAGCCACCGCGAGCACGCGTCCGTCCGACAACGCCACCGCCGATCCTCCGGCCCATGCTTGCGGCATCGAGCCGGTCGGTGTCCAAGAGCCGACGCCGATATCAGCGTCGGCGCCAAGCGGCTCCACAGCGAATACGGCAGCCGCGATCACCAGCATCGCGGCAGTCCTGATGAGCTGACCGCCCGTTCGTGTGTGCATGGCAAGAGCGACGCTACCAACGGTCGCGGTCCCGAGCAAGAGGTTGACGTCCCAGCACGATCACGAGACGACTTCTTCGGTGATCCGCAAGGCGCTGCGCGAATATCCCAAAGTCGCCTGGGCGCCCGGCGCTACCAGGCCAAGCGATCCGTCGCCACTCGCTGATACACCTGCACGTGTGTTGAAGGAGCTTTCAGTGGAGAACCTGCTTCTGATCGAGCGCGCGCAGCTCGCGCTCGCGCCCGGCCTGAATGTGCTCACGGGGGAGACGGGAGCCGGCAAGACGGTGCTCGCACACGCGCTCGATCTGCTGCTCGGGGGGCGCCCGCGCGCGGGGATCGTGCGGCCCGGCGCCTCCGAGGCATACGTCGAGGGCGTCTTCGCGCTGCCCGCCGAGCTCAAGTGCGAGCGCGGTGAGATGCTGCCTTCCGACGCGGAGGAGGTCGTGCTCGCTAGACGGGTAGGGGTCGATGGGCGCACGCGCGCCTACCTCAACGGCCGCACCGCCGCAGTGGGCGACCTGCGCGCCCTGGGTCAGCGCCTGGTGGCCTTCTACGGCCAGCACGAGCACCGCAAGCTCACCGTCGCCGCCGCGCAGCTGCAGATCCTCGACGATTTTTGTGGTCCCGCGCAGGCCGAGCGCCTGCGCGGGTGCGCTGTGGCTCACCACGAGGTGCGCCTCGCCGAGCAGGAGCTCGAGGGGCTGCAAGAGCTTGCCGGTGCGCGCGAGCGCGAGCTCGAGCTGCTCGAACACGAGCTCGCCGAGATCGACTCCGCCGCCCCCGAGGTGGGGGAGGACGTGCGCCTGCTCGCCGTGCGCGAGCGCCTGCGCCGCCTCGATGCGCTGCGCATGGCCGCCGGCCAGGGGGCCGAGACGCTGAGTCCGGAGTCCGCAGAGGCCCCCGGCGCGCTTGCGCTGCTCTCCGAGGTCTCCGCGCGCCTAGATGCAGTGGTGGGCGTCGACGCCCAGCTCGACATTCTCGCCGAGCGCGCACGCGCGCTGGCGATCGAAGCGGGAGATCTCGCGGGCGCATTACGCGACTACGGCCAATCGCTGGAGGAGGAGGATGGCTCGCTCGAGCAGATCGAAGAGCGCCTGCAGCTGCTCGAGCGCCTGCAGCGCAAGCACGGCGAGGGCATCGCGGCCGTCCTGCAGCACGCCGCAGAGGCCCGTGCGCGGCATGATGAGCTGGCGGGCGCCGAGGTGGCCATCGCTCGCAGCAGCGAGTGTCTGCGCCACGCCAACGAGGTGCTGCAGGAACATGTGCAGGCGCTTGCAGCCGCGCGCCGCGCAGCGGCTCCACGCCTCACCAAGGCCGTCACCGAGCAGCTCGCCGCGCTCGCGATGGCCGAGGCCAGCTTCACGATCGAGATCTCACCGTGCGCGGACGGCCCCTCGGGCGCCGACGCGGTGGAGTTCCTGATCGCTCCCAACCCCGGTGTCGCCGCGGGTCCACTGCGCGAGATCGCCTCCGGCGGCGAGCTCTCGCGTGTGATGCTCGCGTTGATGAGCGTCGCCAACGCCGGCTCGCACGCGGCGCTCGTGTTCGACGAGGTCGATGCGGGCATCGGCGGGCACACCGCGCGCGCCGTCGGCGAACGCCTGCGTGCCCTCGCGCAGACGCGTCAGGTGATCTGCATCACCCACCTACCCCAGATCGCCTCGCTCGCGCAGAGGCACTTCTCGGTTGTGAAGGACACCGCGGCCGACCCCACGTGCGCCTCTGTGGTGCAGCTCGGCGAGCGCCAAACCGTCGCCGAGCTCGTGCGGATGCTGGGCGCCGCCGAGAACGACACCGCTGCGCGCAAGCACGCGCGGGAGCTGAGGAAGGCTGCCTGAACGGTACCCTCGCTGTAATGGCCACCACCCAGCAGTCGCCGAATGTGCTTGCAATGGCAGCATCGGAGTCGCGCACGGTGAGCGGATCGGTGCGCCTGGGGCGCAAGACGAAGGTGATGGTCAAGCATCTCCTTGCGGGCGAGCTCGCGGTGATCGATCATCTGGATATCGATCGCGTCTCCGCGGAGGAGCTCATCGCGGCGGGCGCCGCGGCGGTGCTCAACTGCAATGCCTCCACGAGCGGCTCCTATCCCAACCTGGGGCCGCAGCTGCTGGTCGAGGCGGGCGTGCTGCTCGTCGACCTACCCGACGACGCGCTCTTCGCGGCGCTCTCGGAGGGGGATGCCGTGAGCGTACTCGCGGGGGCCGATGGCGCCGCCGAGGTGCTCCACAAGGGGAAGGTCCTGGCGCGCGGCCGGGTGCTCGACATCGCCACCGTGCGCGCCGAGACCGAGGCGCGGCGGCGTGAGATCGGCGAGGCGCTCGAGCGCTTCGCGCACAACACGATCGAGCACATGCGCGAGGAGCGCGAGCTGCTCGCGGGGAAGATCGAGATGCCGCGCTTTGCCACCGATTTCCGCGACCGCCCCGCGCTGGTAGTCGTGCGCGGGGTCGACCACCAGCAGGATCTGCGCGCGCTGCGACCCTTTATCCGCGACGTTCGCCCCGCGCTCGTGGCCGTCGACGGCGGCGCCGACGCGCTGCTGGAGGCGGGTCTCACGCCCGACATGATCGTCGGCGACATGGACTCCGCGAGCGAGCCCACGCTGCTCGCCACCGTAGAGGCGGGAGGAGAGCTCGTGGTGCACTCATATCCAGATGGGCGCGCGCCCGGGCGCCACCGCCTCGAGGATTTGAGCCTTCCCTTCAAGCTCGTGCCCGCCCCGGGCACCAGTCAGGACGTGGCGATGCTGATCGCCGCCGAGAAGGGCGCGCGGCTGATCGTCTCGGTGGGCTCGCAGTTCAACCTCGTGGAGTTCCTCGACCGCAACCGCAGGGGCATGTCCTCAACCTTCCTCACGCGCCTTCGCATCGGCGAGATCCTCGTCGACGCGAAAGGCGTGAGCCGGCTGTATCGCCCGCAGCCGGGGCTCACGCCTTTGCTGGTCGTGCTCATCGCGGGACTCGTTGCGATGATCGCGGTCGTGGCCCTAACACCTGCACTGCGCGACGTCGTGGATCTGGTGTGGCTGAAACTGCAGCTCCTCGTCGGCTGAGGGGCCCTTAATCGG
Organism: uncultured Solirubrobacterales bacterium; assembly: GCA_963725525.1. Taxonomy (GTDB): domain Bacteria; phylum Actinomycetota; class Thermoleophilia; order Solirubrobacterales; family Solirubrobacteraceae; genus Palsa-744. Next base: position 909,252 of record CAVRYP010000001.1, on the reverse strand, counting down.
TCAGCATCTATTCTGGCGAGAGTCCCGAGGGCGCCGCACTCATCCCATGTTCGACTACCGCTACCACGCGCTCTCCCTCGCGGCCGTCCTCCTCGCCCTCGCTGTGGGGGTGCTGATCGGGGTCGCGATCGGCGACTCCAACCTGGTCTCCTCGGCCAAGAACGGCGTCGTGCGCGATCTGAGCTCCGAAGTCAACGGCGCCAACCGGCAGGCCGCGCAGCTGCGCGCCCAGCTCTCCGGCGTGGAAGCCGTGGGGAACGACCTCTCCGAGATCGCGGTGCACGGCCTGCTCAACGGTCGACGCATCGGTCTTGTCTTCCTTGGCGGGTCCTCCGATCAGATCGACGGTGAGGTGCGCGACGCGGTGACCCAGGCCGGAGGCAACCTCGTGACGGTCGCCGCTGTGCACGAGCCGCTCGATCTGGGTGGCGTGGCACACCTGGCCGGTGGCACCAACTACGCCGCGCTCGCCACGCAGCCGGGTCTCGTGCGCCACTTCGGCGTGAGGATCGCAAGGCAGCTGGTGGGCAGCGATCACAAGCTCCTTGCGCGCGTGCAGGGCAAGCTTCTGAGCTCCTTCGATGGACAGCTCGAAGGGCTCGATGGGCTCGTGGTGGTGCGCGGCGAGCCCGAAGGCATGACACCGGAAGAGGCCAAGGTGACCGGCGAATTCGAGGTCGCGCTGATCGAAGGGGCCACATCGGCGGGAGTGCCCACGGTGGGAGTGGAGCTGAGCTCCACCAACCCCTCGCAGATCACCTGGTACAAGAGCCGCGACATCTCGAGCGTCGACGACCTCGATCTGCTCGCGGGACGTGTCGCGCTGGCGTTCACGCTGTCGGGCGCCCATGGCGCCTATGGGGAAAAGTCAACCGCCGAATCGGGGCTCCTGCCGCGGGTGGGCGGCAGCACCTCGCTGCCCTGAACCGCTGAGTCTGCGGTGGCGTTCGACGCTCTGACGCCCGGTCGCGCGTCCGCCGGCGCCGCTAGGTTCACTCAGTGCACGCGTTGCCGATCCTGCTCGCATCCGCGATGGCTCTGCTGCTTGCGCCCGGCGTGCTGCGCATGCTCACCGACGCGGACCACACCCGCATCAACTACCGCGGTAGGGCGCTGCCTTTCCCGCTGGGTGTGCTCGTGCTCGCCGCCGCGCTGCTCGCACTCGTGCCGCTTGTCCTGATCGAACGCATTGCGAGCGCCGAGGTGTTCGAGCCGCAGTTGGTGCTCACGTTGGTCTACGCACTCGGCGTGGCGTGTCTCGGGCTGATCGACGACGCCTACGGGGCCGCGAGAAGGCCCAACGGGGCGGGCGGATCCCACGGGGTGGGTGGGCGCGACTACCCGCGCGGCTGGCGTGCGCACGCGCGGGCGGTGCTCCGCGGCGAGTTCTCCACAGGCGCGCTGAAGGCGGGCGGCTCGCTCGGGCTCGCACTGGTCCTGATGAGTCTTGCCGAGCCCTCGACCGGCAGATGGCTGCTCGCCAGCGGGGTGCTCGTGCTGGCGACCAACCTCTTCAACCTCCTCGACCTGCGACCGGGGCGCGCGATCAAGGCGTTCGTGCTGCTCGGCGCGGGTCTCATCGCCGGCTCGGGCGAACTGCTGGGGCTGTGGGCGCTCGGTCTGTTCGCCGGCCCCGCGCTCGTCGCGGGCGTGTATGACGTACGCGAGCGGGCGATGCTCGGCGACACCGGCGCGAACCTCCTCGGGGGCCTCGCCGGGCTGTGGCTCGTGCTCACACTCTCGAGTACGGGCCTCGAGATCGCGCTCGCGCTGCTGTTCTCAATCACGGTATATGGGGAGTTCCGCTCGATCTCAGCGCTCGTGGAAAAGACTCCGGGGGTGCGCTGGCTAGACTCCCTGGGCAGGCCCTCATGATCCCGCATTCGCCCGAGCGTCACATCGAGACCAACCCCAAGACCCGGTTCATCTTCATCACCGGTGGTGTGGTCTCCTCGCTCGGCAAGGGGATTGCGGCCGCGTCGATCGGACGTCTGCTGGTCGCGCGGGGATTGAGCGTGGGGCTGCAGAAGTTCGACCCCTACATCAACGTCGACCCCGGCACGATGTCGCCCTACCAGCACGGCGAGGTGTTCGTGACCGAGGACGGCGCGGAGACCGACCTCGATCTCGGCCACTACGAGCGTTTCACCGATGTCAACACGAGCCGCGCCTCCAATGTGACGGCGGGTGGGATCTACAACACGGTGATCCGGCGCGAGCGCCGCGGCGACTACCTGGGGGGGACCGTGCAGGTCGTGCCCCACATCACCGATGAGATCAAGCAGCGCATCGTGCTGATCGCGCAGTCCACCGACGTGGACTTCGTGATCACCGAGATCGGCGGCACCGTCGGCGACATCGAGTCACTGCCGTTCCTGGAGGCGATTCGCCAGTTCCCCGTGGATGTGGGGCGGCGACGCTGCATGTTCATCCACCTGACCCTGGTTCCCTACATCGGCCACGCGGGCGAGCTGAAGACCAAGCCCACACAGCACTCCGTGAACGAGCTGCGCCGTATCGGCATCGCCCCGGACATGCTGATGTGCCGCTCAGAGGGTTCGCTCTCGCAGGAGATCCGCAAGAAGATCGCGCTGTTTGCCAGCCTGCCCCCCACGGCAATCGTCTCTGCGTGCGATGTGGACAACATCTACAAGGTGCCGCTCGTCTTTCGCGACCAGGGCGTCGACGATTTCATCCTCGACCACTTCGGCATGGAGGCGGGCGAACCCGACCTGTCGAGCTGGCAGGAGCCGATCGAGCGTGCCGAGCACGCCACGCGAACGGTGCGCATCGCCCTCGTGGGCAAGTACGTGGAGCTGGAGGACGCCTACCTGTCGGTCTCCGAGGCGCTGCGCCACGCGGCCGCGCTGAAGGACGCGCGGGTGCAGATCGATTGGGTCGACTCCGAAAGCCTGGAGGAGGGCGCCGGCGCGGAGGACCCGCAGGCCCTCGCGCGGGCGCGCGAGCTGCTGCACGGCGCCGACGGCATTCTCATCCCAGGAGGCTTCGGCGGGCGCGGGATCGAGGGCAAGATCGTCGCCGCGCGCATCGCACGCGAAGAGCGCATCCCCTACCTGGGAATCTGCCTCGGGATGCAGATCGCCGTCGCGGAGTTCGCCCGGCACGTGGCGGGCATGGAGGGGGCCAACTCGACCGAGTTCGACCTCGAGACGCCCTACCCGGTGATCGACCTGCTGCCCGAGCAGAAGGAGGTCGCCGACCTCGGCGGCACGATGCGCCTCGGGGCCGACCCGATCAAGCTGCACGCCGGCTCGCGCGCGCGGGAGATCTACGGCGAGGCGGTCATCTACGAGCGCCACCGCCACCGCTATGAGGTCAACAACCTGCTGCGCAAGCGCCTCACCGACCTCGCCGGCGGGGCAGGTCCCGGGCTGCGCATCTCCGGCACATCCCCCGATGAGCGCCTCGTGGAGGTCGTCGAGCTCGACGAGCACCCGTTCTTCGTCGCCTCCCAGTTTCACCCCGAGTTCAAGTCTCGCCCCGAGCGCCCGGCGCCGCTGTTCCGGGGCTTTGTGGCGGCGCCTGCGCTCGAGCGCGGGGGCAGCGACGCCGCTGATGGCGATGTTGCGCCAGAAGCCCACGACGCCCGTGCGGCCAGCCACGGCTAGCGCCACCGAGCGGCGCCGGCTCAGCGAACTGTTCGAGGAGCTGTGCCGCATCGAGAGCCCATCGGGACGCGAGCGCGCCTGCGCCGAGCGCGTGAAGGCCGAGCTGCGCGCGCTGGGGCTCGACGTACACGAGGACGATGCTGGGGCAGAGGCGGGCTCCGACTGCGGCAATCTGCTGGCCCGCATCCCCTCACAGACGGACGTTGCCCCGCTCAGCGTGCTCCTCGTGCGCGCACCTCGACACGGTTCCCCAGCGGGCGCCCGTGGAGCCGGTGCTTGTGGATGGCGGCTGGGAGAACGCCAACGAGGGCATCCTCGGCGCGGACAACAAGGCCGCCGTGGCCGTGCTGCTCGCGCTGGCGCGCCGCGTGCTCGCGAAGGGCGCGCCGGTGGATATCGAGTTGCTGTTCACCGTCTGTGAGGAGCGCTCCCTCGCGGGCGCCCGCGCGCTGGAGCGAACTTGCGTTGCGCAGCGACTTCGGATACGTCTTCGACCATGCCTCGCCGATCGGCGAGATCGTGACGGCTTCGCCCTGTCACTTTCGCCTGGACGTAGGCTTCCGCGGCCGCGCGGCACACGCGGGCATCCATCCGGAGCAGGGCAGCAGCGCAATCCTCGCGGCGGCTCGCGCGGTGGCCGATATGCCGCTGGGGCGCCTGGACGAGGAGACGACGGCCAACGTGGGGGTGATCCGCGGGGGCAGCGCGATCAACGTAGTGCCCGAGCGCTGCGCGCTCAGCGCGGAGGTGCGCAGCCTTCGCGATCGGGCCGCGGAGACGGTGGTGGCGGAAATCGTCGATTGCATACATGAGGCGGCGAATCTGCCCGACTGCGACTGCGACGTCGACGTGAGAACGCAGCGGAGCTTCTCCGCCTACAGAACCCCCACGAGTGCTCCCGCCGTCGTTGCCGCCGAGCGCGCGCTGCGCGGCTGCGGCTACACGCCCACGAAGATCGCCAGCGGGGGCGCCTCCGATGCCAACGCGCTGATCGCGAAGGGCCTTACGGTGGTGAACCTCGCCAACGGCACCGAGCGCCCCCACGAGCCCGGCGAGCGGGTGAGCGTGGCCGCGCTCGAGGGCATGTTCGAAGTCGCGCTGGCGCTGCCCGGTGCGGTGGCGGCCCAATCCGATGGCGCTACCCGATAGCTTCCAGCGCCGATGTTGAAGCTGCGCCGCGCAATCGTCGTCAAGGCCGATCCGGTGGACGGTCCCGAGCAGGAGCTCGAGATCGCGCTGCTCGACGCCTCCGGGGCCAGCGGGGCTGTGACGCGCGAGGCGATCGCCGACGTCCGCCTGATGGGAGCCGCCGAGGCGGGCGATGAGGTGGTCGTCAACGTGCAGGCGCGGGACCTCAGGCTCGGCTCGGGGGGGTTTGACATCGTTCACGTCAACCTCACCCGCGGACTGGGGGGGGAGGAAGATCAGAGTGCCGCTCCCCTGAACGTGATGAAGCTCAACTACACGAGCCTCCAGCACGCGGTGCTGCCGGTGGAGGACGAGCGTGTGGATCTGCCGCTGGAGCGCCCGGTGGGCGTGCTCGCGTTGCACGGCCAGCTGGCTCCGGTGGCGTGGGCCTTCGCGCAGGCCGCGCCCGGTAGGAGGCTCGGATACGTGCAGAGCGGCGGAGGCGCCCTGCCTGGGGGGCACTCGCGGGTCGTGAGCGATCTGCGCCGGCGGGGACTGCTCGCGGGCCACCTCACCGCAGGCGCGGCCTTCGGCGGGGAGGGCGAGGCGGTGACCGTCCCCGGTGCGGTGTACCACGGGCTGCACACACTCGGCTGGGACGCGGCGCTGTGCGGTCCGGGTCCCGGGATCGTCGGCTCGCGATCTCCCCTGGGGCACGGGGGGATGGCGGCGCTCGACTCCGCACACGCCGCGCTGGCGCTGGGCGCGCCCACCCTGCTGGTGGCGCGGATGTCGTCGGGGCGATCCGCGTCCGCGCCACCGTGGGATCTCCCATCACACCCTCACGGTGCTCGACCTGCTGCTCGAGCCGGTTACGGTGGCGCTGCCTGCAGGGATGCGCTCGCCTGTGGGGGCCGACCTGCGTGCCGGCCTGGGCTCCGTGTTCGGAGCCTCCGCCGGCGAGCCGCCCGCAGCTGGAACTCGACGTCAATCGGCCTGCGCGGATCGCGCGTCACGACTGGCGCCACGCCGCGGTGGACCTGCCTGCATACGCCCGCAGTGAGCTTCCCGCGCAGACGATGGGCCGTGGTCTGCTCGACGATCCTCTGTTCTTCGGCGCCGCCCTCGCGGGTGGAACGGCGCTGGCCGACCTCCTGGCATGCGGGGATCGCAGAGACTCGCGCGCGGAGGCGGCCGCGTAGAGCCTGTCTGAGACAGGGCTCTTAAGACGGGAACGGACGTTGAGCTGAACGTCGCCTTGCACAGTCAAGGAGGCGGGGGAGGCAGGGCGAAAGAGGGTGTGAGTGAGCACCCATGCCCCGCCCGCGCCCCCCGCCCTTCCCGCCGCCGGGGCGCGGCTGGACATCGAGAGCCTGACGCTCGACTTCCTCGCCTATCTCGAGCTCGAGCGCGGTCTCTCGCGCAACACCCTGGAGGCATATCGCTCCGATCTGCTCCAGTTCGGGGGGTTCCTGCGCCGCCACGATCTCGAGGCGCTGGAGGCTGGGCATGGGGACCTCGCAGCGTTCCTGGCCGAACTCGCCGAAGGGACCGAGACGCGTCCCAGCGTCGCCGCGGCGACGCTGCAGCGTAAAGCCGCGTGCCTGCGCTCCTTCTACCGCTATCTGCGCAGGGAGGGGCTGATCGAGCACGATCCGACTGCGGAGCTGCGCGGACCTCCCAAGACGCGGCGGCTGCCGCTCGTGCTCTCGCGCGAGGAGGTCACGAGGCTGCTGGGCGAGCCGGCGGGCGCCGAGCCTCGAGCCCTGCGTGACCGCGCCCTGATGGAGGTGATGTACGCCTGCGGTCTGCGCGCCTCGGAGGTTGTGGGTCTGCAGCTCGCGGATGTGGATCTCGAGGAGGGGCTGCTGTGCGCGCGCGGCAAGGGCTCCAAGGAGCGGATCGTGCCGATCGGGCGCCAGGCGGTGGCGGCTCTGCAGGCATACAGCCAGCGTGGGCGCCCAGCGCTGGTGAGCGTGAGGGAAGGCCGCTCTGAGATTGGCTCACACCTGTTCGTAAACTGCCGAGGCGCCGGGCTCACGCGCCAGGGTCTGTACAAGATCATCCAGGGTCACGCGCAGCGCGCAGGGCTGAAGGAGAAGATGAGCCCCCACACCCTTCGTCACACGTTCGCGACGCATTTGCTCGCGGGAGGCTGCGATTTGCGCTCGCTGCAGGAGATGCTCGGACACGCCGATCTGGCGACCACACAGGTCTACACCCACCTCTCGGCCGAGCGACTGAAGGATGCGTACTTCAGCGCGCATCCGCGCGCCTCGCGCTGAGAACGTGTTCTGAGAGCTACGGCTACGGCTACGGCTACGGCACGGCTAGGCTGGGCGCAGCGATGCCTGAGCTACCCGAGGTGGAGACGATCAGACGCCAGCTCGCCCCGTTGGTGGAGGGGTACGTGCTGCATGCAATGGAGATCCTCGACCCGCGCTGGTCGCGACCGCTGGCGCCCGATGAATTGACCGATGCGCTCATCGGACGGCGCATCCAGACGCTGGGGCGTCGTGGAAAGTACCTCGTGTGGAGCCTCCAGGGAGATGTGCACCTCGCGCAGCACCTGCGGATGACCGGCGCCGTGCTCTGCGAGCCCGAGCCCGAACCCGCACACGTGCGGGTTCACATGCAGCTGCGCCCCAAGCGCAGGCTCGTGATCGTAGACCCAAGGCGCTTTGGCACCGGAGAGCTGCTGCTCGGTGCAGAGGCGCTCGAGGAGTTCTTTGCGCTGCGCCTGGGGCTCGAGCCGCTGGACGAGCGCTTCACCGCCACCCACCTGCACTCCCTCGTGAAGGGGCGCGCGACACCGATCAAGGCGCTGCTGCTCGACCAGCGCAGGATCGCCGGGGTGGGCAACATCTACGCCGACGAGGCCCTGCACCGGGCGGGTATCCATCCGCTGCGCCCCTCTGGACGCCTGTCCGCTGCGCAGCGCGGGCGCCTGCGCGGGGCGGTGATCGACGCGCTGCAGGCGGGCATCGACGCGCGCGGCGCCACGATCGACGACTTCCGCCACGTCGATGGTGTGCGCGGCTCCTTTCAGGATCAATTCCTCGTGCACCGCAGAGCGGGGGAGCCCTGTCCGAACTGTGGCACGACAATTGTGAAGATGGTGGTTGCGGGTCGCGGTACCTACGTGTGCGAGCGCTGCCAGCCGCGCCCTCGCGCCCGTCGCGGTCGCGGGAGTGGGAGTCGACGTGCTACGCGGCTGAGAGATCGTCCAGGCGTCCGCTCTCTGCGGCCGTCAGCGTCTCGGCGAACCCGCCCACGAGCTCCCCGTCGATCAGTACCTGCGGGAAGCTCATCATCCCGGTGCGCCTTGCGAGCTCGGCACGGCCCTCGGGATCCTTGGTGAGGTTGACCTCGGTGAACGGCAATCCACGTGACGTCAATAGACCCTTCACGCGGGCACAGAAGGAGCACGGATCGGTCGTATAAACGATGATCTCACTCATTACTTCATAAAGTATAGCGACTGTCTGCTTCGGTGGCGGCGGCGAGTTCGACGAGCGAGATGTCGAGCGCGCCAGTGATCTTCTTGATGGTGGTCCAGGTCGGATTGGTCTTACCGCGCTCGATGTGTCCATAGGTGCCGGATGTGAGCTTCGCGGTGTAGGCAATGTCTTCCTGAGTGAACCCGCGTTCTTCGCGTAGGCGGCGAATCGTGTACGCGAGTGACTGGTCAGCGGATTCGGAAGGAGGCATCTTCATAAACATCCCCTACCGCATATGGCAAAGTCCAGATGGCAAAGACCAGATGGTTTAGGAGGGTAGACTATTGTCTGCTGGGCGTCCATCCCCACCGATCGCCCCGCAGGCTGGCGCCGGCACGCTCCAACATGTCGGCGTCGGCCAAGTTATCGGTTTTTGCCAAGTTTCGTCTGGGAGCGCCTGACGGAATGCGGGTGCGGCTGGGGCGTTCGAGGGTCGAGCGGAGCGAGACCAGGACCAAAGGCTTGGTGGTGCCAAGTCGAGTGTCCGAGGACGAAGCTCCGCGAAGTGCCATCGGGCGCTGGACGTGCACGCATTTCGTCGCGCTCGTACTGCCGCCAGCGATCCTAGACTCGGATGCAATGGCGGGACCTGTGAAGACCGAGGCGGTGGTGCTGCGCTCGATGCGCTACGGGGAGGCCGATCGGATCCTGCACGTGTACACGCCCCACCGCGGGAGGGTGAGCGCTATCGCCAAGGGCGTGCGCCGCGCGCGCAGTCGCTTCGGCGGGCGTCTGGAGCCGTTCTTTCGCCTGCGCCTGGAGCTGCACGAAGGGCGCGGCGAGCTGCTGACGGTGACGGGGGCCCAGACCGTCGACGGCCACGCCCGCCTGCGCGGGCGACGCCGCGGCGCTGGATGCGGCCGCGCGCGCCTGCGATGCCGTGGGCCGCCTGTTCGAGACCGCAGAGCCCCATCCGGGCGTGTTCAACCTGCTGTGCCGCAAGCTCTCGCTGCTCGACGCAAGAGCCCGCGAGCGCCACGCGCGCTGGTTCGCCTGGCGTTTCGCCTGAAGCTGCTGGTCGCGGCCGGTCTTGCGCCGCAGCTGGGCGCGTGCGCCGGCTGTGGCGAGCGCGAGCACCTGATCGGCTTCTCCGGCGCGGCCGGCGGAGTGGTGTGCGGCGCGTGCGAGGCGGCGTCCTTCCCGCTGGGCGAGCAGGCCTACGGGTTCATGACGCGAGGCGCTCGGACAGCCCCCTGGACGAGGTCCCCGCCGCGCCCGAGACGGCGCTCGGACAGGTCGAGCGGGCGATCTCGGAGACGCTCGAGCATCACGCGCACGCTGCGGCTGATGCCTGTATCGTGAGATCGGTGGACGAGGGTCTGCCAATCGCCTACAGGGTGCTCGAGAAGGGGGTGCCGGTGCTGGCGTCCGACGGCACACAGGTGGGCACCGTCCATCACGTGGTGGCGGCGCCCGAGAAGGACATCTTCCACGGCATCGTCTTCACCGGACCCGGGCCATTCGCAGGCACTTCGTGGCGGCGGAAGACGTGCAGTCGCTGCACGAGCACGGCGTGGACCTGAGGATCGACTCGGCCGCCGCGGCGGTGCCTGCCCCAGCCGGGTGGTGGCGCGCCGGTGTACGACGAGGACCCGGCGGCGATCAACAAGTGGAGTCCACTGGGCGCACGTCTGACCGCGGCGCAAGGACTGGCACCGGGAGAGTTGACGGGCACGCTTCGCCTGCAGCGGCGAGCGCGCGCTGGAGGAGAGCACTGCTCTCGCCGCTGGCCGCACGCTCCTATCCGGCGCAGCGGGCGCGCAGCGAGGAGGATTGCGAGCCTGCGCACGCCCTTTCAGCGCGATCGCGACCGGATCGTGCACTGCAAGGCATTTCGTCGCCTGACGCACAAGACCCAGGTGTTCGTGGCGCCCGAGGGCGATCACTACCGCACGCGCCTCACACACACGCTGGAGGTGACGCAGATCTCGCGCACCGTGGCGCGCGCGCTGGGGCTCAACGAGGACCTGACCGAGGCGATCGGGCTGGGCCACGACCTCGGGCATCCACCATTCGGTCACATCGGCGAGGAGGTGCTGGACGGCTGTCTGCGCGAGCGCTTCGGCACGGGCTTTCGCCACTACGAGCACTCGCTGCGGGTGGTCGAGCACCTGGAGCGCGAGGGGCGCGGCCTGAACCTCACCGAGCAGGTGCGCGAAGGGATCGCGCGGCACTCCAGCCGCGCACCGGTGCCCGGGACGCTCGAGGGGCAGATCGTGCGCGTGATGGACCGCGTGGCCTACATCAACCACGACATCGACGACGCGCTGCGCGCGGGGGTGCTGCGCGAAGCAGGACCTGCCCGCGCGGGCCGATCGCGGTGCTCGGGGGACACGGGCTCGCGGCGCATCGACACGCTGGTGCACGACATGGTCGAACACTCCGAGCGGGCCGGCTACATCATGCAGGGGGCCGAGGCGGGCGCGGCGATGGGCGAGCTGCGCGAGTTCATGTTCAAGCACGTCTACCTGGGCCCCGCGGTGCGCGCCGAGCACGAGCGCATCGCCGGAGTCGTGCGCAGGCTGTTCGAGCACTACGTCGAGCACCCAGAGGCGCTGCCCGCAGGCATGCTGGCTCCGCCGACGGACCCGTCGGCCCGACGACGAGCGAGCTCGCGCGCGCGTGACCGACTACGTCGCGGGGATGACCGACCGCTACTGCATCCGCGCCTACACCGAGCTTCAAGTGCCGCGCGCGTTCGCCCGCTAGCGTTGGGCTTTGATGGCCCTCTACACACAGGAGTCCCGCGAACGGGTGCGCGATGCGGTCGACTTCGTCGAGCTGGTCTCCGCGCGCACGGAGCTGCGCCGCGCCGGGGCCGAGCAGCTACGAGGGGCTGTGCCCGTTTCACGACGAGCGCACACCCTCATTCGGGATCGACCCCGTACAGAAGGTGTACTACTGCTTCGGCTGCCAGGCCAAGGGGGACGTGTTCACCTTCGTGCAGGAGACCGAGGGCGTCGACTTCAAGGCGGCCCTCGAGCTGCTGGCCGACCGCTGTGGGGTCGAGCTGCAGCGAGAGGCCGAGGACCCCCGCGCGGCCGAGCGCCGGCGCAGGCGCGAACGGCTGCTGGAGCTGCTTGGGCGCACGACGGCCTACTACGAGCGCCAGCTGTGGGAGGCCGAGAGGCGCGACGGGCGCGGGAGTACCTGCTGGGACGGGGCCTCGCCGAGGAGACGCTGCGCGCCTTTCGTGTGGGCTACTCGCCGAGCGCCTGGGATCGCGTGCTCGTGGCCTCGCGCGCGCGCGGGATTCTCCGAGCAGGAGCTCTACGCGACAGGTCTCGCGCAGCGCTCCAAGCAGGATGGGCGCCTGTATGACCGCTTCCGCGGGCGCATCATGTTCCCGCTGGCCGACATTCGCGGCAGGGTGCTCGGGCTTCGGCGCCCGCGCGCTGGGCGAGGAGCGATCCGCGGAAGGCCCAAGGCGCCCGAAGTACCTGAACACCTCCGACAACGACCTCTACCACAAGGGGCTGCACCTGTATGGCGCCGACCTGGCTCGCGCCCACGCCACGCGTGCGGGCGAGGTCGTGCTGTGCGAGGGCTACACCGACGTGATCGCCCTGCACCAGGCTGGGATGGCAAATGCGGTGGGGCTGATGGGCACAGCGCTCACCGACGAGCAGGTGGGGGAGCTGGCGCGCATGGCCTCCACCGTGCTGCTCGCGCTTGGATGCCGACAGCGCCGGCCAGGAGGCGATGCTGCGCGCCTCGCGCATGGCCGCCAAGCGCAAGCTCGAGCTGCGCGTTGTGGAGCTGCCCGAGGGCGCCGATCCAGCCGATGTCGTTCAGCGCGAGGGCGGTGTCGAGCAGATGCGGGCGGCGATCGCGGCGGCGGTGCCCTTCGTGCGCTTTCGCGTGGAGCGTGCGCTTGCGCAGGGCGACTACGGCAGTCCGGAGGGGCGCGACCGCGTGGTGGGCGAGCTGCGCCCGGTGTTCGCAACGCTCCCGCCCAGCGCGATGCGCATGGAGCTGACGCGTCTGGTGAGCGGGCGCCTGGAGCTGCCCGAGAGCGTGGCCGAGCGGCTGCTCGCGCGCGAGCAGGCCCAGGCTTCGGCTCGTCCGGTCGCTGGGGTGCTCTCACGTCGGCGAGGAGACCGAGCGCTCGTTTCTGGTGCTGTGCCTGGCCTCGCCCGAGGAGGGCGCCCGAGCGCTCGCGGAGGTGGACATGGAGGGTCACTTCACCAGCGTGCTCTTGCGACGCGTGGCCGAGCATCTACGCGATGGCGGCCTGCGCGATCCGATGAAGGGAGACCCGGACCTCGCCGGGGTGCTCGCGGAACTCGTTGTGGAGGCCGGACGCGAGCAGGCCCAGCCCGCGATGCTGGAGGTGCAGCGCCTGCAGCTGGAGTTGGCTCGCGTCGATCGCCAGATCCAGGCCGCGCGCGGACAGGGCGCCGGGGATGTCAGCGATCTGGCGCATCGCCGGGGACAGATCAAGCGTGAGTTCGACGGAGCGTACGAGCGGGCGCTCGAGCAGACGGGGGCGTAGGCGCGGTGCGACTAGAATGGCGAGGGGCCCGGCTCGGCGGCCTCTGGCCGCCTGCGCCACCCTCTTGTGCTCTAATGCCACCGCGACCGCCCGATCTGGGGTAGCTCAATTGGCAGAGCATTCGGCTGTTAACCGAAGGGTTGTGGGTTCGAGTCCCACCCCCAGAGCCTCAACCAAGCGCGCGGCCTCCCCGGGCGGGTCGTGTGTGGCGTTCCAGTCGCCTAGCTCCCGCGCTCGTGTGCGGATCGAGGGCTCGGCGAGGGCCCGTTCGACCGCGAGGCGCACACGACGGGGCGAGATGTAGCGTCTGGGCAGGCGCACGCCGGCGCCAGCCCAGTCCAGGCGCGCGGCGTTCTCGTTCATGTCTCCCACCGCGGGGCACGCGACGACCGCGCAGCCGCTGGCGAGCGCCCGCGCGAGGGTGCCGTGGCCGGCGTGGCAGACGACGACATCGCAGTGGGGCATCGTGCGCGCGTAGGAGACCCAGTCGACGACCCTCGCGTTGGCGGGGACGGACAGCGGGAACGGAGGGCAGACGCCTGTTCCAGGTCGCGAGGACGCGTACGGGCGCATCGGCGAGCCCCTGCAGTGCCGTCCCCAGCAGCCGGTGGTTGGGATCCTGGGAGGTCGAAGGGGCGACCAGCACCAGCGGCTCCTCGCCCGGTGGCAGCGGGACCTCCGCGGCAGGGGGCTCCCACATGAGCGGCCCCACGACGTGGACGTGGGCGGGCCACATCCGCGGGTACTCCAGCTGCGGGAAGCTCCCAACCAGCGCGAGCTGACGGCTCGTGCCTCCGTGCACGTGCTCCAGCGCCGGCAATCCGAGGCGCTCGCGGGTCGCGTTGAGCTCCACACGCCCCAGCTCCAGGCCCTGCTCCACGCGAGTATGGGCGCGGCGCCAGAACGCGCGTCCCGAGCACCGTGCGGGGCAGGCGCGCACCGATCGAATACACGGGGAAGTCCGCTTCGGTGTGGGGGTGGATATGGGGGATGAGGGTCGCGTAGGAAACGCCCTCGAGCTCTGCGCAGAGCGCCGGGGCGAGCGTGAGGATGTCGGCCACCACGACGCTCGGGCGCAGCTTGCGCACGAGTGGAAGGGTGTCCTCGGTGGCGTGCACCACTGCCTCGTAGAAGTCGAGCGGCTCGGGGCCAGAGGGAAACACGGTGTACTCGGGCGCCGCCGCGAAGGTCATGCCCTCCGCCTGCACGTGTGAGCGCCAGCGCGCCCACGTCTGCAGCGTGACGTCGTGCCCACGCGCGGCCAGAGCCCGCCCGAGGGCGATCATCGGGAAGGCGTGACCGGGGTCGCCGAAGGCGCCCAGCAGGATGCGCTGCGGGACAGGTGGGCTCACCGGGCTCACTGTGCGATCACCGCTTCACTGGATGGCTCATCGCGCGGGCGGCGAGCACCGGCCGAGTCTATGCGGCAGCCAGCTCGGCCACGTGGCGTAGCTGGGTGAGGCGATCCTCGGCGGTGAACGCCACCGGCGTGACCCCCAGGGTGCCGACACCGGCGTCGCGGTAGACCGCAAGGCGCTCGCGCACCACATCGGGGGGGCCGCACAGCGAGACCATGTCGATGAGGCGATCCGGGAGGGCGGCCATCGCCTCCTCGCGCTTGCCCTCCAGGTAGAGGTCCTGGACGGTCTTGGCCTCCGCCTCGAAGCCGTAGCGCTGCACGAGGTTGTTGTAGAAGTTCTGCTTGCGCGAGCCCATCCCCCCCACGTAGAGCGCGATGAAGGGACGCATCGCGTTGCGTGCGGCCTCCAGGTCGTCGGTGACGAAGACGTTGACAGTGGGCGCGATGTCGAAGCCCTCGAGCGAGCGTCCCGAGCGTGCGGCGCCTTCGCGGAGCAGGGGCAGCAGCTCAGAGAGGTGCTCGGGCGAGAGCAGCGTCGGAATCCAGCCGTCGGCGATCTCCCCTGCCAGCGCGGTGTTCTTCGGTCCGATCGCCGCTAGATAGATGGGTATGCGCTCCTGTACGGGGGCGATCGTGAGCTTGAGCGCACGCCCCTGGCCGTCCGGGAGCGGCAGTTCGAGGGTCTCGCCGTGGAACTCCACGCGTTCGCGCGCGAGAGCCATGCGCACCACCGCGATGTACTCGCGCGTGCGCTGCAGCTGGTGGGCGAAGCGCTGGCCGTGCCAGCCCTCTGCGACCTGCGGGCCGGAGGAGCCGATGCCGAGGATCATGCGCCCGTCGGAGAGCTGATCGATCGTGGCGGCCGTCATCGCCGTCATCGCGGGTGAGCGGCCCGGCATCTGGAAGATGCCCGAGCCGAGACGGATCTTCGAGGTCTGCCCGGCGAGCCAGCCGAGGATCGTGGCCGCGTCGGAGCCGTAGGCCTCGGCCGTCCACACCGAGTCATAGCCGAGCCGCTCGGCCTCCTGGACGATGTTGAGCTGGTCCTGCGAGCTGAGGCCCAGGCCCCAGTAGCCGATGTGCACGCCGAGCTTCATACGCAAGGATCCTTTCAACGGAAGGGAATGCATTGCCGGGCGCGACCCCGTGCCCTACGCTGGGTGCGCCCGCCCGAGGGCCATGAGGGCCGCCGACGGGACACAGCCTATGTCAACGCGGCCGCTACAGCGAGTCCCCGGGGCGCACGAACATCATCTCGGGCACCACACAGGCGGGGGAGACGCGCAGCATGAAGCGCACCGACTCGGCGATGTCCTCGGGGCGGATCATCTCCTCGGGCTTGACCTGCTCCTTGACGAAGTCGGTCATGGGGGTGTCCACGAAGGCGGGGCACAGCGCGGTGGACTTGATCCCCTGCGGGCCGAGCTCCTTGTTCATGGCTTCCGTCCAGCCCACCACGCCGTGCTTGGAAGCGGAGTAGACCGACAGCCACGCCTCCGCGCGCTTGCCGGAGATCGAGGAGGTGTTGACGACGAGCGCGTTGGCGTGCTCCGCGCCGGCAACCTGCAGCAGCGGGAGACATTCGCGATAGAACAGGACGATCGAGCGAAGGTTGATGTCGAGCTGCATATCCAGGCGCTTTGTCTGGATATCCGCCAGCGAGGCTCCGATGCCCACGCCCGCGTTGTTGACAAGCACGTCGAGGCGCTCGTGGCGCTCGCGGTGGTCGGCCACGACCTTCTGGATCTCGGTCTCCTCGGCGACATTCGCCGCGATGCCGTGCACGTCGAAGCCCTCCGCTGCGAGTCCCGCGACGGCGCCCTCCAGCTTCTCGGGCCGTCGAGCGGCCATCGTCACCGCGTACCCCTCCTCGCAGAGGACCCTGGCGATCGCCAGCCCGATGCCGCTCGATGCTCCCGTGACGATCGCTGCGCGCTGTGGCATGTCTTCCCTCCGGTCGTGAACACCGCAATCAAATCATTCGTGCGACCGGACCGCATCTTCGCGCATCGCTGGTAGCGTCTGGCTCGCCGCGCGCCCAGCGCGTCGCGGGCCCGTAGCTCAGCTGGTTAGAGCTGGCGACTCATAATCGCTAGGTCGCAGGTTCGAGTCCTGCCGGGCCCATTTTCTGGCCGGATCCCGCTCGCGCTTTGGGTTGCGAGGGATTGTTTTCGCCCCGATGCAGCGTCGGCGCCAGGACGTGTACCTTGACCGTGCCGGGGCCTCGGCGAAAAAAGGAGCAGCCGTGGACACCGCCGCGAGCACTCGCGAAGAGGAGGGAGCCAGCCGCCGGCGCTGGGTGATCGAACATCGCGCTCGTCTCCTCGCTGCTGTCGCGCTCACCGCGCTCGTGGCCGGAGGGCTGCTGCATCTCGCTGGCGCCGCCGCGGCCGGGGACGACGTTTGGCGGGCTGCCGTGGCGTTGCTCGCAACCGAGCTGGCGTTCGAGGTCGCCCGTACGATCTTCGTTGAACGCCACATGGGGGTGGACACGATCGCCCTGGTTGCAATGGTCGGGTCGCTTGCGCTTGGCGAAGAGCTGGCGGGACTGATCGTCGGGATCATGTTCACGGGGGGCTCCACCCTCGAGGACCTCGCCTCGACCCGCGCGCGACGGGAGCTGACCACACTCGTGCAGCGTGCGCCCAAGGTTGCTCAGCTGCGCGTAGATGGCCAGGTGCAGGAGGTACCCGCCGAGCAGGTTGGGGCAGGCGACGTCGTGGTCGTACGAACCGGTGAAGTCGTCTCCGTGGACGGAACGGTGCTCAGCGCCGAGGCGGTGGTCGATACCAGCACCCTGAGCGGCGAGCCGCTTCCAGAGACCGTTGTGTTCGGCATGCCGGTGCTGAGCGGCGTGACCAACGCCGGCGCCCCGTTCGAGGTCCGAGCGGACAGGCCAGCGGTTGAGAGCGCCTACGCCGCACTGGTGCGACTCGTCGAGGAGGCGCAGGCCGAGCGGGCGCCGTTCGTGCGGATGGCAGATCGCTATGCGGGGTTCTTTCTGCCCGCAACCATCCTGGTCGCCGCTGCTGCCTGGGCACTGAGCGGCGACCCTGTGCGGGCGCTCGCTGTAGTGGTGGTCGCCACCCCGTGCCCGCTGATCCTGGCCGCGCCGATCGCGTTCGTCTCGGGCCTTTCGCGAGCCGCGCGAATTGGCGTGATCGTCAAGGGCGCCGCGGCGATCGAGACACTCGGGGAGGCCCGAGCGGTCTTGTTCGACAAGACCGGCACGCTGACCATCGGCACGCCAGATGTGCGCGAGATCGTGACCAGTGGAGAGGTTCAGGAGGACGAGCTCTTGCGGTTTGCCGCATCGGTCGACCGTATGTCGGCGCACGTGCTTGGACAGGCCCTGGTGAAAGCCGCACGGAAGGCCGAACTCGAGCTCGGCGTTGCGACCCACATCCGAGAGGAGCCCGGCCAGGGCATCGAGGGTACCGTTGGCGGTCATATCGTGGCGGTTGGCAGCCGGGCGTTTCTGCGTGCAGCCGGGGTGCCGCCCGAGGAGGTTGCCTCTGCCACAGCGATGAGCGGCTACGGCTCCGGAGAGGCCCGCGTGCTGGTCGGGATCGATGGGCATCTCGGCGGAGTCATCGTGATGGCCGACGAGTTGCGCCCCGGCGCCGCTCGCATGGTCGAGCGCCTGCGCGCCGAGGGCGTCCGACATGTGGCGATGGTCTCCGGGGATCGTCGCTCTGTCGCCGAGCGCATCGGCCGCGAAATCGGCGTCGACAGGGTCTACGCAGACCAGTCCCCAGAGCAGAAGCTGGAAGTCGTTGAGCGCCTGCGCGCCGATCCCGATCTGCGCCCGGTGATCATGGTGGGCGACGGTGTCAACGACGCGCCCGCCCTGGCGCTCGCAGATCTCGGCATCGCGATGGGCGCAGCAGGCGCAACGATCTCCTCGGAGACCGCCGACGCGGTCATCACCGTCGATCGGATCGATCGAGTCGCAGACGCGCTTCATGCCGGCCGACGCGCGCTTCATATCGCGCGTCAGAGCGTCCTGGCAGGCATGGGTCTGAGCCTCGCAGCGATGGGCGTTGCGGCCCTCGGCTACCTGCCCCCCGTGGCGGGCGCGCTCCTTCAGGAGGCCATCGACCTCGCTGTGATCCTCAACGCGCTGCGAGCTCTACGAGGCTGATCCAGATATCGTGACTCTGAGATGGAGCGCGATCAGCGTGCTCCCTCCGACCAAGACAAGTGCATCCGCCACACGGCGCTGCACCATCAGGAGGCATTCATGCAGCTATCGAACTCGCGGCGGGCGCTCGTAGTGGCGGTGCTCGGCGCCACGCTGCTCGCCCTCGGCGGATCGGCGCTTGCCGCCGGCAAAAGCAAGGGCAAGAGCAACGGCAAGGGGCCGGCGAAGGCCAAGATCTTCATCAAGGGCAGCGAATCGTTCAAGCGCAACGCCTACATCAAGGACAGCATGCACTTCGTCGCGGGCACCGTTTCGGTTCGCTCGGGCGCCACGGTGACGGTCACCAACGCGACAGCCGACGAGCACACGCTCTCGATCGTGAAGTCCTCGCAGCTGCCCCGCACGATCGGGCAGCTCGAAGCCTGCGCCGTCTGTGGGGAAATCGCGAAGTCCCACGGTGTGGACCCCACAGCGCCCCCCTCGGGCCCGCCGCCGATTCTGCTCGTCAACGTGGGCGCCTCCGGTTTCGATCAGCCCGGCGACTCGATCATCATCGCCCCCAAGGGCCACGGCGCTCCGGCGAGCTTCAAGGTCACAGCTCCCGCGGGAACGGTTCTCTCGTTCATGTGCGCCATTCATCCGTGGATGCAGGGCCGCTTCCTGGTCAAGTAGAGACCAAGGCGGGCGGTGTGCGGGGAACTACGCATGCCGCCCGACTGTGCTCTGCGCCGGTAGGCTTGCAAAAGGATGGAATTGCCTGAACAGGCGTCGGTGAGACGCATCGCGAGCGGATTCCTGTGCGTCTTCGTTCTCGCGCTGATCGCTGCTGCCATTGGTCCCGCGGGAATTGCGCTCGCCGATCCGCCCACGGTGACGATCGCGAACCCGCTCGGTGGAAGCGCTCTCTCGAACAACACACCCACCTTCGCGGGCGCCACCAACGACGTTCTCGACGAAGTCACACTTGCCATCTACGCCGGCAGCGCCGTCGAAGGCGTACCGGTAAAGACGCTTACCGTCTTTCCGTTGCTTGAAGAAACTTGGTCGAGCGGCCCGAGCGACTGGAGCGAACCGCTTGCCGACGGGACCTACACCGTCGAGGCGACCCAGACCAATCTCCTGCTCGAAGTTGGCGCGAGCGCGCCGGTCACCTTCACGGTGGACACCGTCGCGCCGTCGGTGACGCTTTCCGCAGTCGCCTCGCCCACGAGCGACTCAACCCCCAGCTTTGGCGGCGAGGCCGGTGTCGCGCCCGGCGATCTCGGATTGGTGAAGTTGAAGATCTACTCTGGTTCGCTGCCCGTCGGCCCTCCCGTGCAGACGCTCGAAGTCACCCCCAACGGCCCCGCATGGCAGGCGAGTCCCCAGCCTCTGGCGGACGGCGCCTACACCGCCCAAGCCGAACAGTCCGACGAGGCGGGCAACACCTCGGCGAGCGCGGCGCGAACATTCACGATCGACACAACGCCGCCTGGCATCACCCTGAGCTCCCCCGTTGAGAATGGTTGGAGCGACACCCACGCTCCCGTTGTGGAAGGGGCCGCGGGCGCCGCCGAAGGCGACCTGCCCACGATCACGATCAAGCTCTTCGCCGGCGCTTCGATCGGGGCTCACGCCCCGCTGGAGACGCTTCAGGTCCAGGCATCGGGCGGGAACTGGTCGGCCGCCTTCGGCGGCTTGGCCGATGGTCTCTACACGGTGCGTGCAGAACAGTCCGACGAAACCGGCAACACCGCCAGGAGCGAATCGGTCACGTTCACAGTGGACACGATCGCGCCCGCGGTTTCCCTGGCCTCTATCCCGTCGCTCACAACCGATCCAACCCCAAGCTTCAACGGAGGCGCCGGTATCGCGGCCGGCGATCTTGCGTCGATCAGGCTGAAGATCTATGCCGGCTCCGGCGTATCCGGCGAAGTCGTGCAGACGCTCGAAGTCACACAAGCCGCAGGCGAATGGTCCGCCGGTCCCGTGGGTTCCCTGGAAGACGGGATTTACACCGCTCAGGCCGAACAGTCCGACGAAGCCGGCAACGTGAGCAGAAGCACTGCGAGGACGTTCACCGTCAAGCAGAAGGGTCCGAAGGTGACCCTGACGCCGCTGGCGCAGACCGTCGAAACCGTCACCCCGAGCTTCAGCGGGAGTGCCGGCGTGGCGCCGGGGGACATCCCCTCGGTCGAGCTGAAGATCTATCCCGGCACCGGTACATCCGCCAGCCCGGTACGAACCCTCCAAGCGCAGCCAACGGGCAATGTGTGGTCCATCGGCCCGGTTGCCGCACTCCCAGAAGGCGCCTACACCGCTCAGGCCGAACAGTCCGACGAAGCCGGCAACGTCCGGGAGAGCCAGCCATCGACCTTCACGATCGCGCTGCCGCCTCCCATCACCACGACGACGACCACCACCTCAACCGCCACCTCCACGACGACCAAGACGACCACGACGACGACCACGACGACGACCACCACCACCGCAACCGCAGCACCCTCCACAACGACGACCGCAGTTGCGAGTACAACCACAACTGAGGCGCCACCGACAACGACGAGCACGGCAACCACCCTGTCGATCCCGACCACAACCGGATCGAGTACGGCCATCTCTGGGACCGTGACGAGTCCGCTTTACGGGGCTTTGATGCAGCCCTTCCCGGTCGTGCGCATCGCCGGCGCCGACACCCCAAGGGGGGCCAGGCTGAGGCTGCTCATCGTGCAAGCGCCCGCGCGGGCTCGGATAACAGTGTGGTGTCGTGGGCGCGGCTGTCCGCACAAGCCCGAGAGCCGTGTCGCCGCAGCAGGCAAGGCGGGGGTGGTGGTGGTTGAGTTCAAGCAGTTCGAGCGATCTCTGCTTGCGGGGGCGGTTCTCGTGATCCGCGTTTCCGCGCCGGGCGAGATCGGTAAGTACACCCGCTTTCACGTTCGTCGCGGCAAGCTTCCCGAACGCCTCGACACATGCCTTGACCCGGCAGGGACCATGCCTGTCCCGTGCCCCTCGTGATGCTCGCAACGCGCCGGAATGAAACCAGCTACCGCCTGCGTCTGGTTGCCGGGCGCGTGGAGCGCGGGACGCTTCCGGTTCTCATCGCGGCTGCGCTCGTCGTGTTCGCCATCGCTTTTGAGATCGGTCGTGGAACGGGTGCCGGTGGAGCCTCAACGGCCGAATCCTCCGTGGGTCTCTCGCTCGCGTCGAGCGGTGGTGGCCTACCAGCGAGCTTGAGCGCCGTGCCCGCACTCCCAGCATTTCCCGCGCCGCCAGTACGCGCCCACCGTCGTCCTCCAGCTTCTCCCGCAGCCCCCTCGCCACCCACGGCGACGGCTGCGCTCATCGCCTCGCCTGCGCCTACTACGGCGGCGCCTGCCCCGAGGCGTCTCCAGCCTTCGAGGCCGACCGTTGCGCCGATCAGGGTTGGGAGCGGATCGTCGGGGGCGGGCGCCGCTCGCCCAAGCCCCGCCACACCGCCTGCGAGCAGCGGCGGCAGCTCGGGCAGCAGCTCCGGCGGCAATGGTGGGGGCAGCGGCAGCGGTAACGGTGCGGGTAATGGCGGCGGCAACGGCGGTGGGAGCGGCCAAGGTAACGCCACCAACAACAGCGGTAACGGCAACAGCGGGTCCTTCGACAGCTCGGGCTGATGGAGAGCCGCCAGCGCCGCCTGCTTTTCAACGCGATACCGGTCCTCCTGACGGTCGCCCTATTGGGATATCTGGTGGGCGCGGTGAGCGCTCCGAGCACCTCGAGCGGCGGGCGCACCGGCGCTGGTACGCAGACGGAAAGGACGCTAGCCGTGTCCAGCCCCACCGTGCTTGCCTACCCCGCTGCATCGGGCTGGCAGGCAAGGACCGGAGCTCCCGAGATTCCAGGCCTCTCGATCGCTAAGCCACTGCTGCTCGCTCCCGCAGGCGCCACCGCCTCCGCCGGGTTGATCGCAGGGAAGTCGACCGATGGTGGGCCGAGTCCCCTGCCCGCGCAGTTTCTCGCCCGCTTGACGGCGGTGCCCAGGGGCGAAGTCGTCGTTCTCATGAACTCGCAGGCCTATCGCTACCTACATGTGAGCGCCCCGGGCTTTCACCACGCCCTCACGCTCTATGCGATCCCCAACTCGATCGGCACAACGCTTCTCGCCTGTTACGCGCCCTCGGCAGATGGCTCTGCGGGCGAGCTTCGGACGTGTGAACAGATCGCGGCCAAGCTCACGCTGCAGGTCGAAGCTGAGAGCTACGAGCTGCTCACCCCCGATGCCGGCTACGCCCATCTGATCGGAGCGGCCTTCGCGCGCGCAGATGGTGTGCGTCGTGCCCTGCGCTCGGCGATGCGCCCGAACACCTCGCCGGGCAGCCTGGCCGCGATCGCCACGCGGCTCACCGCTGGACTCGCAGAAGCGGCCGAATCGCTCTCCACGCTGCAGCCGCCTCCCGCCGCCGGCTGGGCTCATACGGCGCTCTCGACAGCACTGTGGCGGGCGCGTGCCGCCTACTCCGCGCTGGCGGCCGCAGCACGCGCCGGAATTCCCGCACGCTATGCCGCGGCCCGCAATCTGGTGGACGACGCCGAAGAAAACCTCAGCTCTGCGCTGAGAAGCTTTGCCCTGATCGGATACGCATGAGTGCCGCAACGCAGCGACTCGTCAGCGGACTGCGAAGGCGGTTCGCCCATGACAGAATGACTCCATGGCATCGATGACGCACGCAGGGGGCCAGGAGCCCAAATCCTCAACCTCGACCTCCACGTGAGCGTCAGCGAGCAGCAGACTCTCGCGGCCAGGATCGCAGATACGCTCGTACGCACAGGAGCCGTCGCCTTTCGGACTTCGCCCTTCTTTCGCCTCACCTCCGGTGTCGAGAGTCCCGTATATGTCGATAATCGTCAGCTGCTCGGGCACGTGCGCGAGCGTCTGGAGGTCGTCGATGCGATGGTGGGCGTCGTATCCGCAGGGGATCCTCCTGCTGCGATTGCAGGGACCGCGACCGCCGGAGTGCCCTGGGGTGCGTGGCTTGCCGATCGACTGGCCCTGCCCTTCCTCTATGTGCGCTCGCAGGCCAAGGCGTGGGGCAAGGAGCGCGCGGTCGAGGGGTTTGCGCCGCAGGGCGCCCGCGTCACAGTGATCGAGGATCTGGCCTTCTCCGCCGGCAGCCTCCTCGCCGCCGCTGAGAACCTGCGCGAGTCGGGTTTTCTCGTGGAGGACGCTCTCACAATCGCAAGCTACGAGTTGCCAAGCGCGCAGGCGCGGATGGAGGCCCTCGGTCTGCGCCACACCACGCTCACGACCATCGACGAGGCGCTTGCCGCCGCCAGACGCGCAAGTGCGCTCGATGACGAGCAGGTGTCGCTCGTCGAAGACTGGCTATCTCAGACGCGAAGTTAAACGTAGTAACTACGTTGTTGACATAACCCACGGTGGTGGTACAGTCCTCCGCCTTGCGGGGGCCAGGACGACATCTTTGCCTGCTCGGGCTGTTGCTCGTGCTCGTTGCAGCGCTGCTTGGGGGGGGTGCATCCGCGGCGAGCGCTGAGGAACTCTCCATCGATGCCGGCCCTGAAGGTCTTGCCGGGGTCGCGACATCGAGTCTCCTCGGGCTCGGTGTTTCGGTGCCGAGCGTCTCGGGCGGCACGGTTCAGTGGAGTCCTGTTGGGCTCGAGGTTTCCTACAAGGTCGCGCTCTCAAACGATGCGCGTGGCACGAGCGACCGTACGACGCGCTACCTGAGCGTGGCGCGGGTGCCGGGCGCGGCGCAGTCCTACACGCCCGCTCTGGAAGCGGGGGAAACGGTCTATGTGGGGGTGAGCGCCGACGGTGGGCTCACCTGGTCGGAAACCGAGGCAATCGTCAGCCTGCCGCTCACGCCGGTTTTGAGCGTCTCGGGCGAAGCGGTCGACTGGGTAGCGGTGGGTGGCGAGAACTCCTACAAGCTCGCGCTCTCGAACGATGCGCGTGGCACGAGCGACCGTACGACGCGTTACCTGAGCGTGGCGCGGGTGCCGGGCGCGGCGCAGTCGTACACGCCCGCTCTGGAAGCGGGGGAAACGGTCTACGTGGGGGTGAGTGCCGACAGCGGGCTCACATGGTCGGAAACCGAGGTGTCCGTCAGCCGTCCCGCGCCCGAACCGGAACCGGAACCGGAATCTGAACCGGAATCCACACAGCCGTCCGCACCGGTGCTGAGCGTGCACGGGGAAACCATTTCCTGGGCCGCGATCCCGGGGGTTTCCAGCTACAAGCTCGCCACCGTCCTGAACCCCACCACCACGCGCGAAACCACCTACACGGTGGTCACCGGCACGAGCTTCACACCGCCCGCGATGCCGGGCCAGACGGTCAACTACGGGCTGCGCGCCGAATCTCCCGCGGAAGGTCCCTGGGCGCGCGAGGTCACCCTCAGCTACTCCCAGAACCCCACGGGCGAAGAATCCGCTCCACCTCCTCCTCCTCCACCACCTCCACCACCACCACCTCCCTCGGGCAAGATCATCGGCACCAACGACGGCGCCGGTTGGGGCTCTGCCGTCGCGCGCACGATTCTCAACGGCCACATCACGTGGAACCGGGTGGAGATCGGCTCCTCCTCGAACACGCTCGCGACCTCGCTGCTCGACGGATTCAAGGTGCTGGCGATCGTGGGCAACGTCGGTGACGGCACCCCGCTCGGTCAGGTGGACCCAAGCAGCTGGGCCACCAACGTGATCGCGCAGCTGCGCGCCAATCCCGGGATCTCGATCGCCGAGGCGGGCAACGAGATGTACCTGAAGGGTGGCGCTGCCAATCCGGTTCGCTACGGACAGATGTACCTCGACGCGGTCAACGCGATGAAGCTCGCCGGGATACATGTGCCGCTGCTGTTCAACATGACCGGCGACTATGCGCTTGGCAGCTGGTCCTCGCCGGCCGGCTGGTCGCAGGATGCCCACACCGGCGGTTGGCTGCGCGACGCCGTCGAAGGCGTGCCCGGTCTTGCGCAGGCGATTCTCGCCAACGGCATCTCGACCCACCCCTACGGGGCGGTGGGGGAAAACGAGGCCGACGCCGGCGGGGTCGACGCGGTTGCCGCTCAGGAGTCGGTGGCACGCGCGGTGCTCGGCGCCGTCCCAAGCTTCTACATCACCGAGTTCGGCTACAACCTCGGCGCCTGCGGTTCGGGCCTGGGCGCATGCTCTCAGCAGGAACAGGCCTCAGAGATGCGCTCCGCCTACGCGGTCTTCCTCGCCGATCCCCATGTGGCGGGCATCTGGTGGTACCAGTCCCACGACGACGGCACCGGACAGTGGGGCTACATGAACGCCGACAACACCACCCGTCCCTCCTTCGAAGTCCTCTCTTCGATAGCCGCGAGCCAGGGACAGTAGCCCCCAGCGGGGTAGTCCCCAGCAGGCCGAACCTGGCGCGGGCAGGGACGAATGGGCCTCGGGCAGGCTCAGGTCGTCGCCTTGGCGCGTCTCCCGGATTTCCCGGGGGCACGTTTGGCAGCCGTGCGACCCATGCTCTCGTCCTCAGGAGCCAGCGCGAGGCGGTACTTACGCGTTCTCGGGCTGCGCTCGAGCAACCCGAGCTCAACGAGCGTGCTCACATAGCGGTGTGTTGTGCTGGGGCTCATCCCCAGTTGGCTTGCCATTTCGATGATGCCCCGCTCTCTATTGTCGGCCCCGAAGCACGTGAGGATCGAGAGGCCGCGCAGCAGCGAGCGCGAGAGTCGGGTGTCCTCGCTGACAGGGAGATAGCCGCCGCCGTCGGCCTGTGAGGGGCCATCGGTGGCGCCCTTTGCCGGCGAGCCGTCGAGTTTGAGCTTGCTCGAAATCAGAGTCGAGAAGCCGGGCGTGGTCCCTCGCGCCGCCGCCCGCACCACCTGGTCGACCTGGGCGGGGGAGAGGATGATTGAGATCGTCTCGCTGTTGTTCATATGCCAATCATGTCAGAAAGAGCAGACAGTTGTCTGTGTAGACAAGTCGCTGCGCTCGCGCGCTCCCGCGCGCATGGCCTCCCGGAACGGGCGGCAGCTACCCGGCGCGCGCGCCCAGCTTCCCTGAAGGCGATCTCGAGCGATGCCTTCAGTAGGCTCCTCGGCAGTCATGTCGATCGAGCTCAAACTCCCCGACGGCACGCCCCTCGAGCTTCACGACGGCGCCACCGGTGTCGACGCCGCCGCCGCGATTGGGCCAGGCCTCGCGCGTGCGGCGCTGGCGATCGAGGTGACCCATCCCGAGGCCGGGGAGGCGCCGCAATTGCGCGATCTCGCACGCGCGCTTCCCAACGGCGCGCAGATCGCGATCCTCACCGCCAAGAGCGCTGGCGAGCAGGCGCTGCGCCTGATCCGTCACGACGCCGCCCATGTGCTCGCCACGGCCGTGATGGAGCTCTACCCCGGCGTGAAGATCTCGATCGGGCCGGCGATCGAGGGCGGCTTCTACTACGACTTCGATTTCCCGGAAGGCACCTCGATCTCCGCCGAGGACTTCCCCGCAATCGAGGAGCATATGCGCTCCCACGTCAAGGCCGGCGAGCCCTTCGTGCGCGAGGACGTGCCGGTGGCCCACGCGCGCGAGCGCTTCGCGGCCGAGCACCAGGATTACAAGGTGGAGCTGATCGACGATCTCGTCCGCGCTGCCCAGGCCGGCGAAGGGGGGCCGCGAGACGGTCTCGCTGTACACGAACGGTCCCTTCACCGATCTCTGCCGCGGACCGCACGCACCCACCACGGCCACCGTCGGCGCCTTCAAGCTGCAGGCGGTTGCCGGGGCCTACTGGCGCGGAGACTCCAAGCGCCCGATGCTCACCCGCATCTACGGCACCGCGTTTCCCACGAAGGCGCAGTTGCAGGAGCATCTGGAGCTGATCGAGCGCGCCAAGGAACGCGACCACCGCAAGCTGGGGCGCGAGCTCGGGCTCTTTCATTTCTCCGATATCTCGCCCGGCGCGGCATTCTGGATGCCGGCGGGCACCGGCATCTACAACTCGCTGGTTGCGCTCTCACGGGAGATGAACACCGCGCGCGACTACACCGAGGTCAAGACTCCCCTCGATCTACGACGCCGAGCTGTGGAAGACCTCCGGGCACTGGGGCAAGTACCGCGAGAACATGTTCACAGTGCAGGTCGAGGAGCGCGAGATGGGAGTGAAGCCGATGAACTGCCCCGGGCATGCCTACCTTTTCAAGAGCCAGCGCCACTCCTATCGCGAACTGCCCGTGCGCTACTCCGAGCCCGGCCTTCTGCACCGCAACGAGGCATCTGGCGTCCTCCACGGGCTGCTGCGTGTGCGTCATTTCGCCCAGGACGATGCGCACATCTTCTGCACCGAGGAGCAGGTCCAGCAGGAGGTCTCGAGCTGCCTGGAGCAGGCCTTTCAGACCTACGCGATCTTCGACCTCGACGTGCGCCTGGAGCTCTCCACCCGCCCCGAGCAGCGGATCGGCAGCGATGAGATGTGGGACCGCGCCGAGGGCAAGCTCACGAGCGTGCTGCAGGAACGGGGCCTGAGCTATGAGCTCAACGCGGGCGATGGCGCCTTCTATGGACCGAAGATCGATATGCACATGACCGACTCCCTCGGGCGCTCCTGGCAGCTGGGGACCGTGCAGCTCGACTACTCGATGCCCGAGCGCTTCGACCTCGTCTACACCGGCGCCGACAACGCCGAGCACCGTCCGGTGATGATCCATCGCGCCGCCTTCGGCTCCTACGAGCGCTTCATCGGGATCATGATCGAGCACTACGGTGGCGAGCTTCCCGTGTGGCTCACGCCGGTGCAGGCGATCGTGTTGAGCGTTTCCGATCGCTTCAACGAGTACGGCGCGCACGTCTACGAGGGCCTGCGCAGCGCGGGCCTGCGCGTCGAGTTCGACGATCGCGGCGAGTCGATCGGGCGCAAGATTCGCGAGGCCGAGCTGCGCAAGATCCCCAACATGCTCGTCATCGGCGAGCGTGAGGTGGGGGATGGCACCGTCTCTTTGCGCCGCCACAGGGTCGGAGACGCAGGAGCGTTGCCGCTCGCCGAGCTGACCGCGCAACTCGTTGCCGAGTGTCGCAGGCCCTAGGGCCTATCCCTCTAGGCCCGCACGTCTGGATGAGGCCGATGGCCTTCGCGGGCCTTCGTCCTCGGGCTCGACGTGGGCCCACCACGCCTTCGCCCTTGCGTCCTCGGCCCACTCGACCCTCGACCACCCCACCCGCACGTCCCTATCGGGACAGGCCCTAGCCTTGGCGCCCGCGCGCCGCTATACTCGCCCCCGTTGACGCCCAGTACCCCTTCACAGCCGAGCGCGTAGAGCAAGCTTGACGCGCCGCCACCACACCTAGTGCCGGTTCCTCGCAGATTCGACCGGCGCCCGCCCGAGCGGGACCTCACCAGGGTCAACGAGCGCATCCGCGTACCCGAGGTTCGTCTCATCGACGACGAGGGCAATCAGGTCGGGGTGCTCAAGACGCCCGATGCGCTGCGCTTTGCGCAGGAGCGCGACCTCGATCTGGTGGAGGTCGCCCCCGAGGCCCGCCCGCCCGTCTGCAGGGTGCTCGACTACTCCAAGTACAAGTACGAGCAGGCGCAGAAGCTCAAGCAGGCGCGCAAGCACCAGCAGCAGATCGTCATCCGCGAGATCAAGTTCCGCCCCAAGATCGCCCAGCACGACTACGACACAAAGAAGGGTCACGTGGAACGCTTCCTGCGCCACAAGGACAAGGTCAAGATCACGATCATGTTTCGCGGGCGCGAGGTAACCCACCCCGAGCGCGGCACGATGATCCTCGATCGTCTCGCCGAGGAGCTCGCGGAGCTGAGCATCGTCGAGCAGCGCCCAACCCAGGACGGACGCAACATGACGATGATGCTCGGGCCCTCCAAGGCCGTGCTCGCAGGGCGCGCCGACGGGCACGAGGAGGAGCATGCCTCGCCCGACGGCGCCTCACCCGATGGGGCAGTTCCTGAGCAGAGCATTGCGCCGGAGGGCGCAGCGGCGGGCAGCGAGCCCGGTCTGCCATAATCACTCGCCTGGAGGGTGGCGCAGCCGGCCGGAGGCCGGTAAGCCGGGCCCCTCCTTCTTCAATCAATATGCCCAAGATGAAAACCCACTCCGGCGCGAAGAAGCGCTTCAAGGTCACCGCCTCTGGCAAGGTGCGCGGCCGGCACCCCTTCACGAGCCACATCCTCGAGAAGAAGTCGCCCAAGCGCAAGCGCACACTCGGTCAGGCCGCGATGATCTCCGCGGATGACACTCCGCGCATCAAGCGGATGCTGGGGGTCGGCAAATGACCAGGGTCAAGCGGTCCGTCAGCGCCCGCAAGAAACGGCGCGCCACGCTCGAGCGCACGAAGGGCTTTCGCGGCGAAGCCAACTCCAACTACAAGCGCGCCAAGGAGGCCCTGCTCAAGGCCGACTCCTACGCCTACCGCGACCGGCGCAATCGCAAGCGCGACTTTCGCAGGCTGTGGATCACCCGCATCAACGCCGCCGCGCGTCAGAACGGGATGAGCTACTCGCAGTTCATGCACGGGCTCGCGCTCGCCGGCGTGGAGCTCGATCGCAAGGTGCTCGCGGACATCGCCGTGCGCGACGCCGATACGTTCCGACGTTTCACCGAGGTTGCCCGCGAGGCGTCGGCTGTCTGATTTCTGGCCGCCGACACGCAAGCCTCCCGGGCGCCGCTCTCTTTCGAGGCCGGCGCCTTTTTTGTGCCATGACCATCACATCACCCCACAATCCACGACTGAAGGAACTGCGTCGACTGCGCCGCCGCCGCGAGCGCGAGCGCAGCATGCGCTTCATCGCCGAGGGCGAGGATCTGCTCAACGCCGCGCGGCGCGCGGGGTGGCCCGCGCTCGAAAGCTACCGCGCCGCGGGCGCTGCCCTCACCGGCCTCGACCTCGATGCGGCCGAGGCGATCGAGGTGGACCCCGCCCTGCTTGCCGAGGTCTCGACGCTGGGGTCGGGTACGCGCGCGCTGGGCGTGTTTGAGCAGCGCTGGAGCGAGGGCGCCGAGGGGCCGCTGTGTGTGTACCTGCACGGTCTCGCCGACCCCGGCAACGTGGGCACGGTGCTGCGTGCGGCTGCCGCGTTCGGCGCTTCCTGCGTCGCGCTCGGACCCGGTTGCGCTGACCCCTACTCGCCGAAGGCCGTGCGGGCGAGCATGGGGGCGATCTTTACAGTTCCGATCGCGCACGCGCCCGTACCTGGGGAGCTGCCGGGCAGGCACCTGGCGCTGGTCGCACACGCAGGCAAGCCATTGGGCGAGGTCGATCTGGAGCCGCCGTTGACGATACTCGTGGGCGCCGAGCGTGAGGGACTGCCGAGGGAGATAGTGGAGGAGTGCGAGTGCGTGGCGCACATCCCGATCGCGACGGACTCGCTGAACGCGGCGATGGCGGCCACCATCGCGCTGCATGAAATGATTAGGGTGCGCACGGCATGAGCGAACGAATCGAAGAGCTGCGCGCACTGGGCGAGCGGGAGATCGCCGCCGCCACCACCAGCCAGGAGCTGGAGAAGTTGCGCGTGCGTCACCTCGGGCGCAAGGCCGAGCTACCACAGCTGCTGCGCGGCGTGGCGCAGCTGCCCGCCGAGGAACGCGGCGCCGTGGGACGCGCCGCCAACCAGGCGCGCCAGGCGCTCGAGGGGCTGATCGAGTCCCGCGCGCAGGAGCTGAACGCCCGCGAGTTGGAAACGAGCTTGCGCAAAGACACCGTCGATGTGACCCTCCCCGGGAGCCCTCCACAGCCGGTGGGGCGCCTGCACGTGCTGACGGCCACGCAGCGCCTGCTCGAAGACATCTTCCTCGGGCTCGGCTTCACTGTGATGGAGGGCCCCGAGGTCGAGAGCGTGCACTACAACTTCGACGCCCTCAACCACACCGCCACCCACCCCGCGCGGGCGCGAACCGACACCTTCTACATCGAGCCCCCCGTCGGCGTCACGCTCGAGGGCGCCCAGGAACTCGTGCTGCGCACCCACACCTCGCCGATGCAGGTGCGCGCGATGGAAGCCCACCCGCCGCCGCTGTACGTCGTGATCCCCGGGCGCGTGTACCGGCCCGACAGTGACGCCACCCACACGCCGCAGTTTCACCAGGTGGAGGGGCTGGCGGTCGACGAGGACATCACCCTCGCCGACCTCAAGGGCACCCTGCTCGCCTTCGCGCGCGCTGTGTTCGGCGATACGCGCGAGGTGCGCCTGCGGCCGCACTTCTTCCCCTTCACCGAGCCGAGCGTCGAGGTCGACGTCTCCTGCTTTCACTGCGACGGCAAGGGCTTCCTGCGCGATGGTGCGCGCTGCCACCTGTGCAAGGGCGAGGGTTGGCTCAAGATCCTGGGCGCCGGCGAGGTGGACCCCAACGTGTACGCCTACGTCCCCACCATCGAGGCCAACGCCCCCGGCTACGATCCCGAGAAGGTGCAGGGCTTCGCCTGGGGCATGGGCGTCGAGCGGATCGCGATGTTGATGTACGGGCTGCCCGACCTGCGCCTGCTCTACGAGAATGACATCCGCTTCCTGGAGCAGTTCGGCTGATGAGGGCGCATGCCGGCGCTGGCCGGCGTCCTCAGTCGCTCGCGTGCCTAGCACGCCACGCTCCTTGCGTCCTTGTCCAGCTTGGCCTGCGCACTCATCAGACTCGTAATGTGGAAATGGAGGTCTGCGGATGAGGGTGCCCCTGACATGGCTGCGCGAGTAC
Source organism: uncultured Solirubrobacterales bacterium (assembly GCA_963725525.1). Lineage (GTDB taxonomy): Bacteria > Actinomycetota > Thermoleophilia > Solirubrobacterales > Solirubrobacteraceae > Palsa-744. The sequence continues at coordinate 877,356 of CAVRYP010000001.1, read as the reverse complement.
TGCTCGCCCGAGCTCGACGTGCACGGCATCGAGGAGCGCCTGACGATGACCGGCACCAAGGTCGAGGCGATCCACCACCACGGCGTGCGCGAGGTCGATAACTTCGTCGTCGGCCACGTGCTGGCGGCCGAGCGTCACCCCGACGCCGACCGGCTGACGGTGTGCGAGGTCGACCTCGGCCCCGCACGCCCCGAGGGTCCGGCGACGATCGTGTGCGGCGCCGCCAACGTCGCCGCCGGTCAGGACGTCGCCGTCGCACGCCCGGGGTCGGTGATGCCCGACGGCACGAAGCTCAAGAAAGCCAAGCTGCGCGGGGTGGCCTCCGAGGGCATGATCCTCGCCGAGGACGAGCTCGCGATCGGGGTCGACCACGAAGGCATCATGGTCCTCGGCGGTCTCCTGCCCGGCGCCATACTGACTCCCGGCGCCCCGCTCGAGCCGCTGCTGCCGATCGCCACCGAGGTGCTCGAGCTCAAGGTGACCTCCAACCGCCCCGACTGCCTGGGCGTGTACGGGGTCGCGCGCGAGCTGCACGCCGCCACAGGCGCGCCCCTCGCCGCCGAGCCGTGGTTGCAGGACCCCGGCAGCGAGGGCACGGTGGAGGGCGCGCAGGTGAGCGTGGAGTGCCCCGACCTCTGCCCGCGTTTCACCGCGCGCGTCTTTCACGACGTGCAGGTCGCCCCCTCGCCGCCGTGGCTGAAGGCGAGGCTGATGGCCGCCGGGCAGCGTCCGATCAACAACGTGGTTGACACAACCAACTACGTGATGCTGCTCACCGGCCAGCCTCTGCACGCCTTCGACCTGGATCGCGTCGCCGGTCGGCAGCTCGTCGTGCGCCGCGCGCACGAGCGCGAGCAGGTGCAGACCCTCGACGGCCAGACGCGCACGCTCGACCCCGGCATGGTGGTGATCGAGGACGCCGAGGGACCAACCTCGATCGCCGGGTTGATGGGCGGCGCGCGCTCAGAGGTGGGCCCCGCCACCACCAGCGTGCTGCTGGAGGTCGCGACCTGGCACGGCCCTGCGATCCACCGTGCGTCGTGGGCGCTCGGGCTGCGCAGCGAGGCCTCCTCGCGCTTTGAGAAGGGCCTTCAGCCCGAGCAGTGCCTGCACGCCCAGGCGCTCGCCACGCGCCTGCTGATCGAGCTCGCGGGCGCGCGCGCGGCGGCGGGTACGATCGACGTCTGCGAGCCGATCCCGCCGCTGGCGCAGCTGACCCTGCGCGAGGCGCGCGTGCAGGAGCTCCTGGGCATAGCGATTGCGCGCGCCCGCCAGGCCCAGATCCTGCAGGCGCTCGACTTCGCCACCGCCGACCTCGCCGAGGGCCTCGAGGTCACCGTGCCCGCGCTGCGCCGCGACGACGTCAGCCGCGAGGCCGACCTGATCGAGGAGGTCGCGCGCATCGACGGCTTGGAGAAGCTGCCCGTAACGCTCCCCAAGCGCCGCGACGCCTACGGCCTGCTGACGCCGGCCCAGCGCTTGCACCGCCAGACCCTCGACGCGCTCGCCGCCCACGGCTGCCATGAGATCGCCGGCTGGACATTCACCGCACCCAGCCTCGCCGAGCGCCTGCGGCTGCCCGCGCAGGATCCCCGGCGGCGCGCCGCCACGATCGAGAACCCCCTCTCGCAGGAGCACGCGCAGCTGCGCACGGTGCTGCTCGGCTCGCTGCTCGACGTCGCCGCACACAATGTCGCGCGCGGCAGCGAGGACCTGCGCCTGTTCGAGCAGGGCGCGATCTTCTGCTGGGGCGAGGACGGGCAGCTGAACGAACACCGCATGCTCGCGGTGCTGCTCACGGGCCGCTTCGCGCCCGCCGGCTGGCGCACGCAGGGCGGCGCCACGCAGACGCAGGCCGACCTGTTCGCCGGCAAGGCGCTGCTCGAAGCGCTCGCGAGCACCCTGCGCCTGCCCGCGCTCGAATACGAGCCGCACCCTCAGCCTTTCCTGCACCCCGGGCGCAGTGCGCGCGTGGCCGTGGAGGGTGAGACGCTCGGTTGGCTCGGCGAGCTGCACCCGCTCGTCGCCGCCAACTGGCAGCTGCCGGCGGCCGCGGGCTTCGAAGTGCGCCTCGACCGCCTCCTCGCCGGGGCCGAGCGCCCCGACTACGTGGACCTGATCGGCTATCCGCCGCTGCGTCAGGACCTCGCCGTGGTGCTGCCGGCAGAGGTGCCCGCGGCGCAGGCGCTCGCGGCGGTTCGCGCTGCCGCCGGCAAGCTGCTCGCCGATGCGCACGTGTTCGACGTCTACAGCGGCCCGCAGGTAGGAGAGGGCCGGCGCTCGCTCGCCCTTGCACTGGCGTTCCGCGCGAGCGACCGCACGCTCGCCGACGAGGAGGTCGCGCCGGTTCGTGAGCGGATCATCGGTGCGCTTGCAGAGCTGGGAGGCGAGTTGCGTGGCTGAACAGCGCTTTCGTGCCAATGCCCCACGCGTCCTCGTCGCGGGCGCCACCGGCTTTGCCGGCGCGCTCGCCGCCCACCTGCTGTGGCGCCACCCGGGCTTTGAGCTGGTCGGGCTCACAGGACGCTCGGAGACGGGACGGCGCCTTGATGACCTCTACCCGCGCTACCGCGTGCCGCTCGAGATCCAGCCGCTGAACCTCGACGCTTTGGATCGAATCGACGCGGCGATCGTCGCCTACCCTCACGCCGCGGCCGCCCCCACCGTCGGCGCGCTGCTGGAGAGGGGCGCGCGCGTGGTCGACCTGAGCGCCGACTTCCGTCTCGCCAACCTCGCGACCTACGAGCGCTGGTACGGGCCACATCCACGACCCGATCTGCTCCCACAGGCCGCCTATGGCCTCACTGAGCTGCACCGCGAGCGGATCGCGACGGCCGCGATCGTCGCCAACCCCGGCTGCTACCCCACGGCCGCCGTGCTGGGTCTCGCGCCGCTCGCGCGCGCGGGGCTGCTCGCCGACGTCGTGATCGACGCCAAGCAGGGTCTCTCCGGTGCGGGGCGAACCTTCGATGACAGCACCCACCTCTCGATGGCCGGCGAGAACATCACCCCCTACAACGTCGCGCGTCACCGCCACACGCCCGAGATCGAGGAGCAGTTGGCGGCGTTGGACCCGGCCCACCCGGGACTTGCGGTGCAGTTCCAGGCGCACCTCGTGCCGCTCGACCAGGGCGAGCTGGCCAGCTGCTACGTCACGCCGACGCGACCCATCGACAGCGAGGAGCTCAGCGGGCTCTACCGCGCGGCCTACGCGGAGGAGCCCTTCGTCGAGGTTATTGACCAGGACCCCACCCACCCCCCGCCCGGCGTGCGCGAGGTGCGCGAGACGAACTTCTGCCGGCTGTTCGCCGCGACAGACAGCCACACCGGCAAGGTGCTCGTGTTCTCGGCGATCGACAACCTCTGGAAGGGCACCTCCTCGCAGGCGATCCAGAACCTCAACCTGATGTTCGGCCTCCCCGAGACGGAGGGGCTGAGTTGACGGGTGAAGAGCCAAATGGCTGGGAGCACGCAGATCTGCGCGGCGATCGCCCGTCCGCCGGTCCTCCGCAACCGTTCTTTCGCTCACGCTGGGTGCCCGCGCCCGCGCACGTGCACGATCTTGGGCCGGACGTCGGTCTTCCGCAGGGCTTTCGCGCCGCCGGCGTCGCCTGCGGCATCAAGCCGTCGGGCAACCCCGATCTCGGTTTATTGGTCTGCGACGCAGAGGCGCCGGTCAGCGCCGCGCGCTTCACGGCCACCGGTGCTCCCGCGGCGCCGGTGATCGTCAGCCGCGAGCGCTGCCGGCTGGCGGGCCTGCGCGCGGTGCTGGCCAACTCGGGTTGTGCCAATGCCGCCACCGGACGGCAGGGTCTCGACGACGCCGCCAAGTCGCAGGGGGCGGCCGCGATTGCCGTGGGCATCGCGCCCGAGGAGGTGCTGCTCGGCTCGACCGGCGGCATCAGCCACCACCTCCCGGTGGACAAGCTGCTGCGCGGCATACTTGCCGCGCAGGCGCAGCTGCGCCGCGAGGGCGACGCCGACTTTCAGCAGGCGATTCAGACGACCGATGCGTTCGAGAAGCGCGCCAACCTGCAGGTGACGCTGTCCGGTGGCAACGTGCGCCTCAGCGCACAGTGCAAGGGAGCGGGGATGATCTCGCCGAACTTCGCCACCATGCTCTGCTTCGTGCAAACCGACGCCGTGCTGCAGGAGCACACGGCCGAGCTGCTGTTCGGTGTGTGCGTGCAGCGCTCTTTCGATCGCTGCTCGGTGGACGGACAGCTCTCGACCAACGACACCGCGGTGTTGATGTGCTCCGGGGCCTCGGGCGTGGTGGTCGAGCCCGAATCCGAGGATGAGCTGCGCTTCGGTGAGGCGCTCGACGCGCTGCTGCGCCAGCTGGCGATCACGATGGTCAGCGACGGCGAGGGCGCACATCGCATCGCCCGTGTGGTCGTGCGCGGCGGAGCGCTCGACGGGCATCCCCATGCCGTGGAGGAGGCGGCGCGCGCGGTCGCCAACTCGCCGCTCGTGAAGACCGCGCTGAACGGCGCCGATCACAACTGGGGACGCATCATCCAGGCGATCGGCGGCGCCCTGAGCGGGCGGGGATCGTATCCCGCGCCGCTGCACTGCGACATCTCCATCCAGGGCATCCCTGTTTGCTCCGCCGGCGCCGCGATTCCCTACGACGAGGCCCAGCTCGGCGAGGCGATCAGCGTGCCTGAGGTCGAGTACGAGATCGATTTGCCGGGGGAGGGCTCCGAGACCGAGGTGTTCTTCTCCGACCTCTCCCACGAGTACGTGACGATCAACGCCGATTACACCACCTGATGCCCCAGAACCCAATCAAACCAACCAAGGAGCGCCGCAAGATGCGCGACGTCGGCACGCTGCTGGAGGCGCTTCCCTACATCCGCGAGTTTCACCACAAGACCGTCGTCATCAAGTACGGCGGCGCCGCGATGGAGGACCCCGAGCTGCGCGAGGAGTTCGCGCGCGACGTCGTTCTGCTCAAGTATGTCGGTCTCTCGCCGATCGTCGTCCACGGCGGCGGCCCCGACATCACCGCCTACATGGAACGGCTTGGCCTGCCGGTCGAGTTCATCGGCGGCCTGCGCGTCTCCAATGCCGAGACCGTCGAGGTCGCCAAGATGGTGCTCGTCGGCAAGGTGAACAAGGAGATAGTGATGCGCATCAACCGCCACGGCCAGCCCGCCGTCGGGCTCTGCGGGGACGATGGCTCTCTCTTTCGCGTCTCGCGCCGCACCGCGCCCGGGGGGGAGGACATCGGCTTCGTGGGGCGCATCGAGCGCGTCAACGTCGACGTGCTCAACCACGTCTCCTCTGACTACATCCCCGTGATTGCCTCCGTGGGCGCCGACCGCGAAGGGCACTCCTACAACATCAACGCCGACGAGGCCGCCGGGGCCGTCGCGCGCGCGCTCGGCGCCTACAAGATGATCTTTCTCACTGATGTCCCCGGCTGGCTCGCTGACCCCGAGGACCCCGCGAGTCTGATCGGCCAGGCCACCGCCGAGCGGGTGCAGGAAGCCCTTCCGAGCCTCGAGGGGGGAATGCGCCCCAAGCTGCAAGCCTGCCTTGATGCAATCCAGGGGGGCGTCAACTCCGCGCACATCATCGACGGACGCCTGCCCCATTCACTGCTGCTGGAGCTGTTCACCGATGCAGGCATCGGCACGAAGGTCGGCGCAGCTCCGTGAGTCTTTCAGCGCTGCAGGAGATTGAGCGGACCTCTGTTATTCCCTCCTACGCGCGCTTTCCTGTGGAGTTCGTGCGCGGCGAGGGGGCCTATCTGTGGGACGACGAGGGTCGCGAGTACCTCGATTTTCTCTGCGGCATTTCGGTGACGAACGTCGGTCACTGTCATCCGCGGGTCGTGGCGGCCGTGCGCGAGCAGGCAGGGCGCCTGATGCACGTCTCCAATCTCTTCTACAACGAGCCCGCCATGTGTCTTGCGCAGCGCCTCTCGCGCGGCTCGCTCGGCGGCAAGGTCTATTTCTGCAACTCCGGCGCCGAAGCCAATGAGGCGGCCATCAAGCTTGCGCGCAAGGCGCGGCCGGGCGGGGACATCCTCTCCGTTCACCACGCCTTTCACGGGCGCACCTACGGCGCGCTCTCGGCCACGCCCCAGGAGTCAAAGCAGGCGCCCTTCGCGCCGCTCGTGCCCGGGTTTCGCGCCGTCGCGTCCCAACCTGATGCGCTGCGCGCGGCGATCGACGACTCCACGGCCGCCGTCCTGCTGGAGCCGATCCAGGGCGAGACCGGCGTCAACATCCTCAGCGAAGAGCTGCTGCACGCCGCGCGCACGGCATGCGACGAGCACGGCGCCGCGCTCATCTTCGACGAGATCCAGTGCGGCATGGGACGCACGGGGACCCTCTGGGCCTACGAGCAGCTGGGCGTCGTGCCCGACGCGCTCACCACCGCAAAGGCGCTCGGGGGAGGACTGCCGATCGGCGCGCTCGTCACCGGCGCTCGCCTCGCCGACATCTTCGCTCCCGGCGACCACGGCTCCACCTTCGCCGGCGGCCCCACCATCGCCGCCGCGGCCCTCGCCTCCCTCGACGTGATCGAGGATCCGGACCTGCTCGAGCGCGTACTACGTCTCGGCGCGCGGCTGGAGGCGGGCCTGGAAGAGCTGCCACACGTGCTCAGCGTGCGCGGGCGCGGCCTCATGCTCGCCTGTGAGCTCGACGTGCCGGCGCCCGAGGTCGTGCGCCGCGCCCTCCTCGAGCAGCGTCTCATCCTCAACGCCACCGGGCCCACAACCGTGCGTCTGCTGCCGCCGCTCATCATCGACGAGGCACACGTGGATCGGGCGCTTGAGCGTCTAGGCGCCGCGCTGGTGGGCTGACGACGCTCAGACAGCTGCCAAGGCGTCCGCGAGTTCGTCTGGAGTCGTCTCGACCGCGTCTGGGACGGTGACGACCAGGCGCCCTTCGCGCTCGAGGATGCGACGCGGCCCGAGCATCGTCAGGCCGACAACCCTGTTCGTTCCCGGCGCGAAGCGGATCACGTGCCCCTCGGGTGTCGTCTCGCCCTCGCCCTCCTCCGGCTCTCCAACGCGGAGGTAAAGCACATCGTTCTCGGCGTCGTAGTTCGCGTGATCGAAGACGATCGAGCCGATTTTCAAGTTCACGCGTCCCACGTTGGAGGGTCCTTTCGGTGGCCAAATGCGGAGATTATTCGCGCCGGGGTCTGTTCATAGCTTACGACGACCAGCAACCACCGGCTTGGGCCGACGCCCTGGGCGAAATTGCGTCTACGTTCCGGGTACACGGGATCGTCTTCGACATGTTCAGCCGAGTGGACGGCTTGCAAGACCTCGTCAGCAAAGGACATCAACTCGATGTGCTCGGACAGGACCTTCTCATGCCATATACGCGCGAGGAGGACCACTCTGGCACCCTCGCGATCGGTTGTCTCGCCGATGATCTTCTTGTTTTCCACGACGCGAAGGATGCCTGCTGCTTAGGATGGCGCGGAGCTGTCCTCGTCCCTCCCGGTAGCCTTCCCCGGCCATGAGCTCCGAACTTGACCGCGCCTTCCCCCCGCGCACCGCCTCCTACGAGGCCGACCCCGCCGATGTTCGCCGCGTCCTCTTGCTCTACTCCGGCGGCCTCGACACGAGCGTGATGCTCAAGTGGATTCAGGACGAGTACCAGGCCGAGGTCGTCTGTCTCACCGTCAACCTCGGTCAGCCCGGCGAGGATTACGGCGTGATCGAAGGCAAGGCCCTGCGTCTGGGGGCGCTCGCCTGCCACGTGGTGGACGCGCGCGAGGAGTTTGTCCGGGAGTATGTGCTCCCCGCGATCAAGGCCAACGCGCTCTACGGCGGCGGCTATCCGCTGTTCACCGCGCTCGGGCGACCGCTGATCGCCAAGCTCGCCGTCGACTACGCCCGCAGCAGCGGCTGCGACACGATCGCCCACGGCTGCACCGGCAAGGGCAACGACCAGGTGCGCATCGAGGCCACCGTCGCCACCCTCGCCCCCGAGCTGAAGACGATCGCCCCGGTGCGCTCCTGGCAGATGGGCCGCGAGGAGGAGATCGCCTACGCGCGCGAGCACGGCATTGTGACCCACCCAACCCACGGAACTGAGAGTGCTCCCTACTCGATCGACGACAACCTCTGGGGGCGCTCCTCGGAGGGGCGCTGGATCGAGGATCTATCACACGCCCCCGAGGACGACGTCTTCCAGCTGGTGACGCGCCCCGAGCTGGCGCCCGAGGAGCCCGAGACGGTGAGCATCGAGTTCGAGCGCGGCGTCCCCGTGGCCCTCAACGGCGAGCGCCTGGAGCCTGTCGCGTTGCTCGAAGCCGCCGCCACGATCGGCGCTCGCCACGGCGTCGGGATCGTCGATCACATCGAGGACCGCATCGTCGGTCTGAAGGTGCGCGACATCTACGAGGCCCCCGCCGCTGCGCTCCTTTTGCCCGCCCACCAGGAGCTCGAGAAGCTCGTCTGCACGATCCACCAGAACCAGTTCAAGGGCCAGCTCGAGCGCCAGTGGGCCTATCTCGTCTACGCCGGCCTCTGGTGGGAGCCGCTGCGTGGCGACCTCGACGCCTACATGGACTCCGTCAACGCGCAGGTCACCGGCACGATCGGCCTGAAGCTCTACAAGGGATCCGTGCGCGTCATCACGCGCGAATCCCCCCACGCCGTCTACGACGCCGCGCTTGCCTCCTTCGCGGAGTCCGGCGGTCTCTTCTCGCAGACCGCCTCGCCTGGCTTCATCGAGCTGTGGTCGCTGCAGTCGCGCATGGCCTGGCGTCTGCGCAACTCCTGACGCTCTAAACCCCGCTACGGGGGCCCGGAGGGATCACGTCTCACAAAAGGGCCCTGCTGGATGCCGACCCGAGCACTTCCACGTCCGGCGCCACCCATACCCTGGCCTGCGCGTGATGGCGGAGGGAGACCACCCCGGACCCGGCGGAGACCCCGGCAGCCGGGAGCGCGACATCCTGGCCGAACGCCGCGCGCGTCGCGAGCAGGGCGAGGCGGCCCTCGCGCGCCGTGCGCAGGAGGCCGAGGCACAGGCGCGCACGCTCGAGGCCCACCTTTCCGACCTGCGCGGGCGCCTGCGCGAGCTCGAAGAGGAGCAGCGGCGCAGCGCCGAGCAGCTCGCCGAGCGCGAGCACGAGATTCGCCGCGTCAAGCAGCGTGAGTACGCCGAGCAGCAGCTGCGCGTCGAGGCCGAGGAACAGCGCGAGCGCCTCGAGCGCGAGCAGCGCGCCGAGGTCGACCGCCTGCAGCGACGTCTCAGCGGCGGGCGAGCGTCACGCGCGCGAGCTCACCGACCGCCTGGAGAGCCTCCGCCGCGAGCTCGCCGAGGCGGAGCAGGCCACAAGCGCCGAGCTGGCCGGTGTGCGCCGCACCGAGCGTGAGCTCTCCGAGCGTGAGATCGACCTTCAGGAGCGCGAGCTCGCGCTTGAGCGCACGCGCGCGGAGATCGAACAGCGCCTCGGCGAAGCGCGCGCCGCCGAGCGTCAGGCGCGCGAGGCTCAGCGCGCGACGAGCAACAGCTGCGCGCGCTCACCTCGAGACTTGCCACCTTGGAGTCGCACGCCACCGATCTCCAGCGCGAGATGGACGCCCAGCGCGACGCGCGCGAGCAGTCCGAGCACGAGTTGCAGGGCATGCGCGAGGGTCACGCGAGGATGGAGAAGATCGTGCGCGAGCTGCAGGGCATCGCGCTGCAGCTGCGGGGCACGCTCAGCCCGGTGCGCTCGCCACGGTGGCCACTCCCACAGGCTCCCGGAGGACGCCCCGTGAAGAGGAGGATCACCGCCTGGAGATGGCCAAGGCGCTGGCCGCTGCCGTCGAGCGGCTGAGGGCGCGCGTTACCGCCGTCGACGAGTTCGAGGAGGAGCCCGCGGAGTTGGAGCCAGAGGTGCAGCCCGACGTGCAGCCCACACCATTCACACCGCGTGTACTGGCCCTCCCGGCCGAGCGTCAATCGTGGCTGGCGCCGGCGATCAGGCGTGTCGCCGAGCGTCACGACACGAAGCTGGCGGCGGAGCTCATCTGCGAACTGCTCGCCGCGCAGGGGTCGCTTCTCAAGCGCCCCCTCCTCTACACCCTCAGGATCGAGGGGCTCGAAGACGTGCAGGTGCACATCGACGGTGGGCGAGCCACCGTAAGGCGGCTCGGCGCGGCGGGCGACGCCGGCAGCCGCGATCGCGGATCCTTTCTGCTGGAGGGCGCCGCGGCGGATTTCGCCGAGTTCGCCGCCGGCGGCGCCGGAAGGCGGCTGGCGGGCGTGCGCGTGCGCGGGAGCAGGCGCCGGGCGCGTCGGCTGATAGCCGCACGCCGTCTGCCGCTGGAGCTCTCGGACCTCGCCGAAGCGGATATTCGCGTGTGGCCGGGGCTGCTTTTGCTCGTGCTCTCGGAGGCGATCCCCGCCGAGTGGACGGTGGGACACAACTTCGTAATGGCGTTCGCGATAGAGAGCCCGCCCGCCGCGCCGAGCGCGACGATCTACGTGCAGGTGCGCGATGGCGCCTCGATCGCGGTCACGCGCGTGCGCGCCGAGCCGCCCCTGTGCACGGTTCGGTTGAGCGAGCGAGCGTTCCTGTGCATGCTCGCCGGCGCGCCGCTTTCACTCGCCGAACAGGTGCTCGTCGATGGTCCGGAGGGCCCCCTGCGGCTGCTGCTCGGCTGGTCGGATCGCATTCAGGGCCTCGCCCGCTAGTCCGCCGTCGCACAGCCTAAGATCCCCTTTGGTGAGCAAGCCGACCTGCGCCCATCTGCACGTTCACTCCGAGTACTCGCTGCTCGATGGGGCCTGCAAGATCGACGCCCTCGCGGCGCGCGCCGCACAGTTCGATCAGCCCGCTCTGGGCCTCACCGATCACGGCGTGATGAACGGCGCGGTGGAGCTCTACAAGGCGTGTGCCAAGCACGACGTCAAGCCGGTGATGGGCTGCGAGATCTACCTCGTCGAGGACCACGCCGCGAGAGGCCCCGGCCGCGTGGAGCGCAACCACCTGACGCTCCTTGCCTCCAGCGACGCCGGCTATCGCAACCTCGTGAAGCTCTCCTCGGCGGGCTTCCTGGAGGGCCTGCACCGTGGCAAGCCGACGGTGGACCTCGCCCAGGTCGCCCAGCATTCCGAGGGCGTAATCGCCCTCACCGGATGTCTGGCCTCGCGCTTCTGCCAGCGCCTTCTGGAAGACCGCGGCGATGACGCCCGCGCGCACGCCGATGAGCTGCTCTCGATCTTCGGCTCCGAGAACGTCTATTTCGAGCTGCAGAAGAACGGCCTCGAGCCCCAGGAGAAGTGCAATGTGGGGATTGAGCGCATCGCGCGCGAAGTGGGCGGCTCGCTGGTGGGCACCGGCGACGTGCACTACCTGCGCCGCGAGGACTACGACCACCACACCGCGCTTCTATGCGTGCAGACCAAGAGCACGCTCGCCGCCCCCAAGCTCACCTTCGACACGAACGAGTTCTACCTGCGCGACTCCCAGGAGATGCTCGACGCCTTCGCGGAGTGGCCCGAAGCGATCGCCAACACCGTGGAGATCGCCGAGCGCTGCTCGGTGGAGATCGAGCTCGGCAAGCAGCTGATCCCGAGCTTCCCCACACCCGATGGCGCGCCCGAGCGCGAGTACCTGCGCGAACGTGTGCAGGAGGGGCTGCGCCTGCGCTACGGCGACCCGCCGCCCGCGCATGCGATCGAGCGCATGGAGATGGAGCTCGGCGTGATCGATCGCATGGGCTTCAACGCCTACTTCCTGATCGTCTGGGATTTCGTCAAGTTCGCCAAGGAGAACGGCGTCGCGGTGGGTCCCGGCCGCGGCTCGGCGGCGGGCTCGCTCGTGTCCTACTGCCTATCCATCACCGATGTCGACCCGCTGCGCTACGACCTTCTGTTCGAGCGCTTCCTGAACCCCGAGCGCGTTTCGATGCCAGATATCGACATCGACTTCTCCGTGCGCGGGCGGGAGCGGGTGATGCGCTACGTCACCGAGAAGTACGGGCGCGAGTCGGTTGCGCAGATCGTGACCTTCGGCAAGATGTTCCCGCGCGCCGCAACGCGCGACGCCGCGCGCGTGCTGGGCCTCGACTATGGCACGGGCGATCGCCTCGCGAAGCTGATCCCCGATCCGATCATGGGCCGCGCGCCGTCCTTCGAGGATTGCCTGAAGCCGGGCGAACCGCTGCGCAAGGCCTACGACGAGGAGCCCGACGCGCGGCGCATCGTCGATGTCGCCAAGGGCCTGGAGGGAATCGTGCGCAATTCCTCGATCCACGCCGCAGCGGTTGTGATCGCCGACCGCCCGCTCACCGACATCGTGCCCCTGCAGCTCGCCGACGCCGGCACCGGGGAGGGGGGAGAGCGGGTCTTTCGCACCGTCACCCAGTTCTCGATGAAGCCGATCGAGGAGATCGGCCTGCTGAAGATGGATTTCCTGGGGCTGCGCAATCTCGACGTGATCGAGGACGCGCTCGACATCATCGAGAGGTCCAATGGCACCCACCCCCCACATTTGGTGGGAACCCACGCAGCCGCGGGTGTGCGCCCCGACATGACGACGCTGCCGCTCGACGACGCCAAGACGTATGAGATGCTCGCTCGCGGGGACTCGATCGGGGTCTTCCAGTTCGAGTCCGAGGGTATGCGCGAGGCGCTCAAGAAGGTGCGCCCCGACGAGTTCAACGACCTCGTCGCGCTCAACGCGCTGTATCGGCCGGGGGCGATGGACCAGATCCCCGTGTACGCCAAGGGCAAGCGCAACCCTGACGCGATCACCTACCCAGACGAGCGCCTGCGGCCGATACTCGAGTCCTCCAAGGGCGTGATCCTCTACCAGGAGCAGGCGATGCAGATCGCCAAGGAGATCGCGGGCTTCTCCGGCGCCAAGGCCGATGATCTGCGCAAGGCGATCGGCAAGAAGAACCGCGAGGCGATGGCCGCGCTGAAGAGCGAGTTCGTGGAGGGCTGCCGCGCGTCGGGCACGCGCCCCGAGACGATCGAGTTCCTGTGGAACACCAATGAGAAGTCCGCCGACTACTCCTTCAACAAGTCCCACGCCGCGTGCTACGGGCTGATCGCCTACCGCACCGCGTGGCTGCGCGCCAACTACCCCGCGGAGTACATGGCGGCGCTGATCTCCTCGGTGATGTCCACGAAGGACAAGGTTCCCTTCTTCGTTGCGCGCTGCGAGGAGATGGGCATCGAGATCCTGCCCCCCGACGTGAATCTCTCAGATCACGAGTTCACGGTGGTGGAAGGCAACATCCGCTTCGGCCTCGACGCCGTGAAGGGGGTTGGCTACCAGGCGGTGGAGGCGATCAAGTGCGCCCGCGAAGGATCGGCCGAAGGATCAAGTCCCGCCCACCCGGGCGGGGACGGGGTTCCGTTCACCTCGCTGTGGGATTTCTGCGAGCGCGTCGACGGTCGCGCGGTCAACAAGAAGGCGATCGAGGCGCTCATCAAGTGCGGCGCCTTTGGCTCCACCGGCGCCACGCGCAAGGGCATGCTCGCGGTGATGGAGCAGGCGCAGGGCGCGGGCCAGAAGGCCCAGCAGGATGCGCTGATCGGACAGGGCTCGATCTTTGACCTCGACCCCGCGCCCGCCGCGGCCAACGGCGCGGGCGCCGGCCAGGCCGGCGCGGCGCTCCCGGGTGCGAGCCTGATGGCGCCCAGCTATCCCCCGATCCCTCCCGATGAGTTCGATCAGGCCGAGCTGCTCGCCGTGGAGAAGGAGGCGATCGGACTGTTCATCTCCGCGCACCCCCTCAAGCCCCTGCGCGAGGCGATGCGCGCGCGCGTGGACTGTCCCCTGGCGGCGCTCGCCGAGCGCCGCGACAAGGACTGGGTGACGGTGGGCGGCATCATCACCGAGGCCAAGCGCATCCGTACGCGCAACGGCGATCACATGATGTTCGCCACGCTCGACGACCTCGAGGGAGCCGTGGAGATCCTCGTCTTCGGCAAGGCGCTCGCCGAGCACGAGGCCGCCCTTGCGGTCGATCAGGTAGTGCTCGTGCGCGGCCGCGTCGACCACAAGGAAGCCGGCAAGACGTGCGTGGTGGTGCAGTCGGTCGATGCCTTCGCACCCAGCGAGGAGGAGATCCTCCAGGCCAGGGCGAGTGCCAGCAAGGAGGCTGCGAGGAACGAGGCGCAGACCCAGCAGCCGCTGCGTCTACGGGTGGATACCAAGAGGTTGGCGGCGGGCGTAATCGATGACCTCAAGCACCTGATCGAGAGCTTTCCGGGGCTCACCGAGGTCGTGCTCGAGATGCACACGACCGCCGGGCCGCGGCGCCTGCGTCTGGGCGAGGCATACCGCGTGGCGCCCAGCCCCACTCTTTTAGCGGAGTTCGAGCAGGTATTAGCGGCGTAGGCTCATCGCCAGCGCGATTTCCTGCTTGGTCGGTCCAGAGCGGTCCTTGCCGGGGGTCTCCAGCACGCAGGCGAGGTTCTCGAAGGCAGAGGTGGAGAGGAAGACGGTGCAGCCCTCGCGGCCGAGCTCGCCCTCGCCGATGTTGGCGTGACGGTCGCGGTTGGCCCCCAGGGAGGTTTGAGAGTCGTTGAGATGCAGCGAGCCCAGGCGCTCCAGGCCCACCTTCGCGGATATCTCTTCCAGCAGCCCGTCCATTCCGCGGCGCGTGCGGATGTCATAGCCCGAGGCAAACAGATGACAGGAGTCAAGGCACAGCCCCAACCGCGCGTCGCCGCCGGCCGCCTCGATGAGCGCGGCGAGCTCCTCGACGGAGCGCCCCAGCGTGCCGCCGGTGCCGGCGGTGTTCTCCAGGTGCAGCGGGCATTCCTCGCTCTCTTTCAACGCCTCGGCGATCGTGGCGCCGGCGCGAGCCACCGCCTCCTTGACATCCCCCGTCTTGGCCGAGCCGGGGTGCAGCACCACACCGTCGGCGCCGATCTGCTGGCCCACCCGCAGCGAGTGGGTGAGCGAGGTGAGCGATTTGGCGCGAATGTCGGGGTCCTCGGAGGCGCAGTTGAGCAGGTACACGGCATGAATCAGCACAGCGTCGATTTGACTCGCCTCCATCGCCTCGCGGAACGCCGCGATGTCCTCCTCGCTGTGGCTCGTGGGGCGCCATTGGCGGGGAGATTGATTGAAGATCTGGATCGAGCGCGCGCCGAGCGCCTCGCCCCGCTCGATCGCCTTGGGTAGGCCGCCCGCCGGTGAGACATGGGCTCCGATTAGCATGGGCGAACCCTATGCGTTTGCGTTTCGCTCCATCGCCGACCGGCGCCCTGCATATTGGCGGGGCGCGCACGGCCTTGTTCAACTGGCTGCTGGCACGCGGCGCGGCCGCGCGCGGAGAAGGCGAGGGCGCGCTGGTGCTGCGCATCGAGGACACCGACCGCGAGCGCTCCACGCCCGAGAACGTGGAGCAGATCCTCGATGCGCTGCGCTGGCTGGAACTCGACTGGGACGAGGGACCGGTCTTCCAGAGCGCCCGCGCAGAGCGCCACCGCGAGGCGCTGCAGGAGCTGTTGAGCTCCGGGCACGCCTACCGCTCGAATGCCACCGCGGAGGACGTGAAGGCACACAAACAGCGCCACGGCGTGGAGCGCGGCTTCCGCGGCGAGGCAGAGGCGCAGGGCGCGGTGCGTCTGCGCGTCCCCGAAGAGGGCGCCACCTTGGTGCACGACGCGATCCGCGGAGAGACCCGCTTTGAGCACGTGTACCTCGACGATCCGGTGATCGCGCGCTCGGATGGCTCGGTGCTCTACAACTTCGCCGTCGCGATCGACGATCTCGACGCGGGCATCACGCACGTGGTGCGGGGCGAGGATCACCTCTCGAACACCCCCAAGCAGCTGCTCGTGCTCGAGGCGCTCGGTGCGCCGCAGCCGGTGTACGCGCACCTGCCACTGCTGCACGGCCCGGATGGGCGCAAGCTCTCAAAGCGCCACGGCGCGGCCTCGGTGCAGGAGCTGCGCGAGGCGGGCTTCCTGCCCGAGGCGGTGCGCAACTACCTCGCGCTGCTCGGGTGGGGCGCAGACGGAGGGGAGGCCACCGTGATGTCCACCGAGGAGCTGATCGAGAAGTTCGCGCTCGATCGGGTGAGCCGCAACCCGGCGCAGTTCGACGAGGTCAAGCTGCGCTGGCTCAACGGCGTGTATATCCGCTCGCTGCCCCCTGTGGAGCTCGCGGGGCGCCTGGAGCAGTTCACCGGCCGCGAGGGGCTCGGGGAGGCTGCACGGATCAGCCAGGAGAAGATCCAGACGCTCGCCGACTTCTGGCCGCTGGCGGGATTCCTGTTCGATGGGGCGCGCGAGGACCCGAAGGCGCGCACGAAATGGCTGGATGAGCACGGAAGGGAGGTGCTCGCGCAGGCACGCGCGGCCCTCGCGCAGGCACAGAGCTTCGACGAGGAGGGGGTGCAGCGTGCGCTGGAGGCCCTCCAGGAGCGCCTGGGATGCAAGCCGCGCGATATCTATCAGCCGCTGCGGGTGGCGATCGCCGGCACCGCGATCTCGCCGGGGATCTTCGAGAGCGTTGCGCTGTTGGGGCGCGAGGAGACGCTGCGGCGGATCGACGGCGCGCTTGCAGTCGCGGCGGCGGCCAGTTGAATGAAGTGCGGCTCAACCATCCGTCTAGCGCTGCCGATAGAAGACGCGATACGCGCCCAAGGGAATGGGCGGTGGCGATACCAAGGTAGGTAAACGAGCACATGCAGGTAACAGCTTCAAAGCCGCAGAGGCAGGCACAGGCGAAGGCCCCCGCGGCAGGAACGCGCGGGTCCAAGGCGGCCCCCGCGCCTTCGGCGGCGGGTACGCGTCACCAGAACGAGGGTCATGGCCGGCGCCTCACGCAGGCCTTCGAGGCGCTCGAGGCGTTCCCCGCGCTGGCGGAGTCGCGCAAGCGGCTGCTCGCGGTGACCTCCAAGGATCACGTGGTCACCGCCGACGTGGTGGCCGCGGTGGAGTCCGATGTGGCGTTGATCATCGCGGTGCTGCGGATGGCCAACCAGGCCCAGGGCACCCGCGGGCGTATCGACACTGCGGTGGCTGCGGTGGAGCTGCTCTCCCCGCAGGTGGTGCAGGCGCTTGGGAGCCGTCTGCGCACCTTCGACTTCTTCGAGCGTGCGAGCCTGTGGGACGCGGCGCCCGAGCGCTTCCGGTTGCACGCGCTGGCCACCCAGCACGCCGCCGATCGCCTCGCGGGCGAGGTGGGTTATGAGCACCGCGACCGCCTCACGGTGACGAGCCTTTTGCACGACATCGGCAAGCTGGTGCTGCTGCACGCGTACCCCGGCTACCCCGCGCAGGTGCACCAGGGGGCGCAGACCCCCGAGGAGCGCATCCACCAGGAGCGACGCGAGCTGGGAGTCGATCACGCGCTCGTGGGCGGCGTACTCGCCCGGCGCTGGGGGATGCCGGTGGGGGTGGCGACGGTGATCGAACGCCACCACAGCCCCGAGGCCGTGGGCGAGGCGGCGTTCGTGCGCCTCGCGGACATGCTTGCCCACTACGAGCAGGGCGCGCCGGTTTCCCCCGCGGAGATGCTCCAGAGCGCGCGCATGATCGGCCTCGGCCCGGCGGAGCTGCGGAGGGTGATGTACGAGCTGCCCAACCCCGTCAACCAGCGCCAGCGCCACGTCGATCCCTGCCCCCTCTCCGCACGCGAGCTGAGCGTGCTGCAGCGCCTCGCCGAGGGCAAGGTGTACAAGCAGATCGCGCATGAGCTCACCCTCTCCACGAGCACGGTGCGCACGCACCTGCACAACATCTACGGCAAGCTGGGCGCCGTGGACCGCGCGCAGGCTGTTCTGATAGCCACCGAGCGCGGCTGGCTTTAGTTCCGTAGCATCGCGCGTGGCGCGATGATCTCGATCACCAGCAAGTCTCCCTACGCAGTGCTGGCGCTCGCGGAGCTGGGGCGCAGCGCGGGTTCGGGGCCGGTGCCGATCGGCGAGCTGGCGCGCCGGCGCGAGGTGCCGGTGCAGTTCCTGGAGCAGCTGTTCGCGGTGCTCCGCCGCGCGGGAGTGCTGAGCTCTCAGCGCGGGGTGAAGGGTGGCTACACCTTCGCCCGCGAGCCCTCCACGGTGACGGTGCTCGAGGTGGTGGAGCTGCTGGATGGACCGCTGGGGCGCGACTCCCAAGGCGTCTTCGCCGACGCGGCGCAGGCGGCGCGCAAGGTGCTCCAAGGGACCACCATCGCCGACGTGATCGAGCGCGAGACGCGTGAGGCGGGCTCGAGCATGTACTACATCTGACGCCTCAGGGGCTCAGCTCAAGAGTCCCATGCGCAGCGCGGCGCGTTCGCGCTTGACGGCGTACATCGCGCGGTCGGCCTCCACGAGGACCTCGCTGTCGGTGACGGTTGTGTTGTCGATCAGCGCGAAGCCGACCGAACCGCGGAGGTGCACGAGGGTATCGCCGGCATCCACGCTGCACGCTTCGATCACGCGCATGAGGTCCTCGGCGACGATCTCGGCGCCCTCGCGATCCATGTGGGGCAGCAGCACCGCGAACTCGTCGCCGCCGAGGCGCGCGACGAGGTCGGTGGCGCGCAGGCGGCGTGTGAGCGTGCGGGCGATCGCCTTCAGCGCGTCGTCGCCGACCTGGTGGCCGTGGTGGTCGTTGACCTGCTTGAAGCCGTCGAGGTCGATCGCCAGCAGCGCGGCCTCCTCGGAGTAGCGCTGGCAGCGCCCGAGCTGCAGCTTGAGGTCGTGCTCGAACAGACGCCGGTTGCGAAGACCCGTGAGGGGGTCGTGGTCGGCGAGGTGGCGGAGGTGCTCTTCGAGGTGCTTGCGCTCGGAGATGTCCTGCATCTGCACGATGAAGTGAAGCGGCGCATCGTGGCGGTCGCGTACGAGCGAGATCGAGAGCAGCGCCGACATCGTCTCACCGGCGGCGTTGAAGTAGCGCTTCTCGGTTTGGAAGGTGGCGATCTCGCCGGCGAGCAGCTGCTGGCGGCGCGCGGTGTCGTTGGTGGCGTCCTCGGGATGGGTGATGTCGGCGAAACGCTTGCCGATCAGCTCATCGGAGGTGTAGCCGGTGATGTCGCAGAGCGCCTGGTTGACGAGCACCCAATGACCATCCTGGTCGATCAGGCCGGTGCCGATGGGGGCCCGTTCGAAGACCAGCTCGTAGCGCTCGCTGGGCTGCTCGGGCATCGGCAGCGAGGCATCGAGCACGACCGCGACGCCACCGGCCACCACGGCGGCGCCGGGTGGATGGTGGACCTGTACCGAGAGCGGCCCCACGTCGATCGTGAAATGGTGGGCGCCGTCGGGGGTGCGGATCTTGCGCGAGCGCGTCTCGCCCTGCAGCGCGGAGCGGCAGAGCGGCTCGATCTCGGGCCACAGTTCGGGGGGAAAGGCGGCGGCGATGGGGCGACCGTCGCCGTAAAGGGAGGGATCCTGGCCGCGAGCCAGCGCGTGACCTGCGGCGAGCGTGAAGCGCAGGTTGGAGTCGAAGACCATGATCGAGGCGTCCATGTAGCCCTATTCGGTATTTGCCGACTCTTCCAACGCTACTGGGCGAGGTCTTGCGCCAATGTTGGAGGCGTCGCCGAGGAGCACCGAGAGGCGCCGCGCCCACTATTGTCGTGGTATGGCCCAAATCCCGATCAACATTGCTGCACTTGTGGGCGAGACGCCGATGGTGGAGCTGACGCGCATGCTCGAGGAGCCGGCGCGCGAGCGCGGCGTGCGGCTGTTCGCGAAGCTCGAGTACCTCAACCCGGGGGGGAGCGTGAAGGATCGCATCGGCGTGGCGATGATCGAGGCGGCTGAGAAGGCGGGTGAGATCGAGCCGGGACGCACGCGTATCGTGGAGGCGACGAGCGGCAATACGGGGATCGCGCTCGCGCTGGTGTGCGCGGCGAAGGGCTATGAGCTGGTGCTCACGCTGCCCCAGGGCATGAGCCGCGAGCGCGAGAGCCTCTTGAAGCTCTATGGCGCGCAGGTGCAGATCACCGAGTCGTTGGGGGGGATGCACGAGGCGGTGGCGGCGGCGCGCGAGCTGGCGGGCGAACCGGATACGTGGCTGCCCGATCAGTTCTCAAACCCCGCCAACCCGGAGGTGCACCGGCGCACGACTGGACCGGAGATCGAGCGTGCGCTGGAGGGGGCGCCCGATGTGCTCGTGGCGGGAGTGGGCACGGGCGGGACGATCACGGGCGCGGGGGAGTACCTGCGCGAGCGCAACCCCAAGCTGCGCGTGGTGGCGGTGGAGCCAAAGAGCTCGGCTGTGCTGTGCGGCGCGCAGCCGGGGCCCCACCGCATCCAGGGCATCGGCGCGGGGTTCGTGCCGCCGGTGCTCAACCGCGAGCTGCTCGATGAGGTGGTGGGCGTGAGCGACGAGGACGCGATCCACACCGCATGGCGCTGCTCGCGGCGCGAGGGGGTGCTCGCGGGCATCTCCTGCGGAGCGGCGCTGTGGGCGGCGCTGGCGCTAGCTGAGCGCCCCGAGAGCGCGGGCAGCCGGATCGTCGTGGTGATGCCCGACTCCGGCGAGCGCTACGTGTCGCAGGCGTTCTTCGCGCCCTGAGCGGGATATTTTTTGGAGGGGACCCAGAGGGTCCCAACGGGTCGCGCGGCGCAGGCCCAACGCGGGCAACGAGAGAAGGCCTCCCGCCCAAACAACGCGCCGGGGGCGGGGAGTGGGGCCGCTAGGCTTTGATCATGCTCGGAGTGGGCACCTTCGCGCGTCTCGCCAGAGAGCTGCGCTGTGACGTGAGGGCCGCGCGCGAGCGCGATCCGGCTGCGCGCGGGGTGGCCCCCGTGGAGATCGTGGCGACCTGGCCGGGGATCCACGCGCTGCTCTCCCACCGCGTGGCGCACGCGCTGCACGAGTCCGGGGTGCCGCTGCTGCCACGCTCGCTTGCGATGGTGACGCGAGCGCTCACGGGGATCGAGATTCACCCCGCGGCGAAGATCGGACGGGGGCTGTTCATCGATCACGGCTCGGGTGTGGTGATCGGTGAGACGGCGAGCATCGGCGAGGACGTGACGCTCTACCAGGGGGTGACACTGGGCGGCACGGGCTTTGCGACGGGCAAACGCCACCCCACGGTGCAGGACAACGTGACGATCGGCTCGGGCGCGAAGCTGCTGGGGCCGATCACGATCGGCCACGGCGCCAAGATCGGCGCCAACAGCGTGGTGATCACCGATGTGCCGCCGAACACCACGGTGGTGGGCAATCCCGGGCATCCGGTGCGCGTCGATGGGCGCCGCCCGGAGGGACCCGACGCCGACTGGATCCACCTGCCCGATCCGATCGCCGAGGCGCTCGAAGGGATGGCGAGCCGCGTGGGCGCGCTGGAGCGCGCGGTGAGCGAGCTCTCGGGCGAGAAAACGGAGGATCCTCCGGCGACGGTCACGCGGCTGCGCCCGGTACGCGGGCAGAACCCCGCGGGGGGCTGACAGACCGACCCCGCATCTATGCTGAGGGGGATGGCGCAGAACCCCCACGCCGAGCACCTGCAGGAGCTGCTGGAGGGGCTCAACGAGCCCCAGCGCGAGGCCGTTACCCACGGCGAGGGGCCACTTCTGATCCTCGCGGGGGCCGGCAGCGGTAAGACGCGCGTCCTCACCCACAGGATCGCCTTCCTCGTGTTCACCGATCAGGCGCAGGCGAGCGAGATCCTCGCGATCACCTTCACCAACAAGGCCGCGCAGGAGATGCGCGGCCGTGTCGAGCGGATGCTTGGTCATGGCACGCGCGGGATGTGGCTGATGACCTTCCACGCGGCCTGCGCGCGGATGCTGCGCGCCGAGGCCGAGCGCCTGGGGTACACCCGCCAGTTCACGATCTACGACCAGGCCGACGCGCGGCGGCTGGTGAAGCGCAGTATCGAGGGCCTCGGAATCGACCCCAAGCGCTTCACGCCTGTGGCGATCCACTCGCAGATCTCGGCCGCCAAGAACCGCCTGCGCGACGCGAAGGAGTACGGGCGGATGGTGGGCTCCTACTTCGAGCAGACCGTGGCGGAGGTGTACAGCGTGTATGAGCGCGAGCTGCACCGCATGAACGCGATGGACTTCGACGATCTGCTGTTTCGCACGGTGAACCTGCTGGAGCTCTTCGAGGAGGTGCGCGAGCGCTATGCGCAGGCCTTCCGGCACGTGCTCGTGGATGAGTACCAGGACACCAACTACGCGCAGTACCGCTTCCTGCAGTTGCTTGTTGGAGGTGGACGCGATGAGCCCGCCAGTGGCCGGCGAGTCAGCCTGGAGGGGCACCGCAACCTCGCGGTGGTGGGCGACGACTCGCAGTCGATCTACGGCTTTCGCGGCGCGGATGTGCGCAACATCCTCGACTTCCAGGAGGACTTCCCCGATGCGCGGGTGGTGAAGCTCGAGCAGAACTACCGCTCCACGCAGACGATCCTCTCGGCGGCGAACGCGGTGATCGCGAACAACCGCGGCGGCATCGCCAAGCGCCTGTGGAGCGCGCTGGGCGATGGGGAGCCGATCGCAGTGCGCGAGCTCGAGGACGAGTACGCCGAGGCGCGCTATGTGGTGGGCGAGCTGGACCGCCTCGTCGAGGAGGGCGCGAGCCGCTCGGAGGTCGCGATCTTCTACCGCACCAATGCGATGTCGCGGGTGCTGGAGGACACGCTGGTGCGGCGCGAGATCGCCTATCAGGTGATCGGCGGGACGAAGTTCTACGAGCGCGCGGAGATCAAGGATGCGGTGGCCTATCTGTCGCTGCTCGCGAACCCGCAGGACGTTGTGAGCTTCACGCGCGTGGTGAACTCCCCTCGGCGGGGGATCGGGCAGACCTCGGTGGGGCGCGTGCTCACGCACGCCGACGCGCTCGGCATCCCGATTTGGGAGGCAGCGGAGAACCCGGGGCAGGTGCCGGGCCTGGGGGCGGCGGCACAGAAGGCACTGGCGCGCTTCATGAGCACGATGGGCGAGCTGCGACGCAAGATCAACGATGACGACCCCATTCCGGTGGGCGAGCTGCTGGAGGCGGTGCTCTCGCAGACGGGGTACGTGGAGGCGCTGGAGGCCGAGCGCACGATCGAGGCGCAGGGGCGCATCGAGAACCTCGAGCAGCTCGTGCAGGTGGGGCGCGAGTGGGACGCCGGCGCGGAGCCTTCGCGCGAATCGCTGGACTCCTTCCTGCAGCAGATCGCGTTGATGGCCGACGCCGACTCGCGCCGCGATGGGGAGAGCCTCGTGACGTTGATGACCCTGCACAACGCCAAGGGCCTCGAGTACCCGATCGTGTTCGTGGTTGGCTGCGAGGAGGGCGTCTTCCCCCATTCGCGCGCGCTCGATGAGGGCGATGTGGAGGAGGAGCGGCGCCTCTTCTATGTGGGCGTAACGCGCGCGATGCGCTCGCTGTACCTGACCTACGCCCGGCGGCGCACGGTGTTCGGCAACGCCACGGCCGGTCTGTCGAGCCGCTTTCTGGATGAGATCCCCTCGGATTTGACCGATTTCGAGGGTCAGCCCGCGCGCGGCTGGGGCTCGCCGACCCCCTCGAATGGAGTCGTCCGGAGCCGTCGACGGCGCGACGAGAACATCGGCGTCGACGACGCGGGCCACGACGACACCTGGGATGGCGTCGACGTGCCGGCGACACCGATCCGGGCGTTCCGCCTCGGCCAGGACATCACGCACCCGGCCTTCGGCGAGGGCGTCGTCACGGGCGTGGAGCCCGGCGGGGTGATCGTCGTGCGCTTCACCGACGACGGCTCGGAGCGCAAGCTGATGGCCGAGTACGCGCAGGTCAGCTGAGCCGCATACGATCCGGTCGATGTCCGCCACCATCATCGATGGCAAGTCGATCGCAGCGCGCGTGCGCGCCGACGTCGCGCGGGAAGTGCAGTCCTTTACCGAGCGCACCGGCCGCCCTCCCGGCCTGGCGACGGTACTGGTGGGCGACGATCCAGGATCGGCCGTTTACGTGGGCGGCAAGCAGCGCGCCTGCGCGGAGGTCGGGATGGCGGCGTTCGACAAGCGCCTGCCGGCGGATGTGCCGTTCCTGGCGGTGGAGGAACTCTTGGAGGATCTCAACCGCGACCCGGCTGTGAGCGGGGTGCTGCTGCAGCTGCCGGTGCCGGCGCAGCTCGACGGGCCCGAGTTGACCGGGCTGATTCATCCGGCGAAGGACGTCGACGGGCTCACACCGCTCAACGCGGGACTGCTCGCGCTGGGACGCCCCGGCCTGCGTCCGTGCACCCCCTCGGGGGTGATGGAGCTGCTCGCGAGCGTGCAGGCGCCGCTGGAAGGCGCGGAGGCGGTGGTGGTGGGGCGCTCGAATCTGTTTGGCAAGCCGATGGCGCAGCTCCTGCTGGAGGCGAACGCGACGGTGACGGTGTGCCACTCGCGCACTCGCGATCTCGCGGGTGTGTGCGCGCGCGCGGATGTGCTGATCGCCGCCGTGGGACGCCCCCGGATGGTGAAGGGCGAGTTCGTCAAGCCGGGCGCGGTGGTGATCGATGTCGGTATGAACCGCCTTACCCCCGAGGAGGCTCAGAACAGGAGCGGATTGGTGGGCGATGTCGATTTCACCGCAGCGGTGGAGCGCGCGAGCGCGATCACTCCCGTGCCGGGCGGGGTGGGGCCGATGACGATCGCGATGCTGCTGCGCAACACGCTGATCGCGGCTCGCCGCCAGGCGGGGATCGCGGAGGGGGATCTGTGAGTCTGCGACGACTGCGCGCGGGCGAGCTGCTTGCGCTGGTGGGTGCAATCTGCGTGATCGTGGCGCTCACGCTGCCCTGGTATGAAGCGGGGGGGCTTGACCTCGACGCGTGGGCGACGTTCGGGCCCGCCGTTGCGCTGCTGATGCTCAGTGCTGTGGGGGCGCTGGCGCTGGTGCTTGCGACGGTCACCGAGCGCTCGACGGCGCTGCCGGTGGCGGCCGCGATATGGGGCACGACGCTTGGGATCGTGGGCGTGATCGCCGCCGTCGTGCGCGTCTTGGAGCGGCCGGATGGCGCCACGAGCCTGTGCGCGGGGGCGTGGCTGGCGCTCGCGGGGGCGATTGCGATCCTGGCGGGCTGCTGGCAGTCGATGCGCGACGAACGCACCGAGTGCTACCCACCCTCGGACGCCGAGGCTCGCCCGCCGCCGTGATCCGGGCGGGATCTTGCCTACTCGAGCTGCCTACTTGATCCGAGCAGGATCGCGCGGGGGCGAGGCGAAATACCCACCTCATGAACTTCAGTCTCACTCGTCTCGGCCGCGGCGAGCGGATCGTCGCGGCCGCCGCGCTCGCGCTGTTCGTGGTGCTGTTCTTCTTTACGTGGTTCAGCGTGTCGGTGCCGCGACTGTTCAGCGCGTTCGTCTCGAGCGCCGGCTACAACACGAGCTTCACCGGTTGGCACACCCTCACGAGCACCCGCTGGGTGCTGGTGCTCGCGATCCTCGCGGCGCTCGCGCTGATCGTCATCGTGGGGAGCGGCCTGCAGGTTTCGTCGCTATCCAGAAGCCGCCTCGGCGCGCTGGTGAGCGCTCTCGGCGGGCTCGCCACGCTGCTCGTGTTCCGCCGCACGATCGTCGATCACCCGGGGGGAAATGGCGTGCACGTGAAATTGGGCGCCTACCTCGGCCTCCTCACCTGCGCGCTGCTCGCCTTCGGCGGCTATGTGGTGATGAGCGAGGGAGATGCAGTGAAAGAAGAGGACGCCGCGCTCGCACCCTAGAATGCCTCGCCGTGATCGATCGCGAGGAGGTTCTGCACGTGACGCGCCTGGCGCGCCTGCACCTGGGCGAGGACGAGCTCGAGGCGATGGCCGGCGAGCTGTCGGCCGTGCTCGAGCACATCGCGAAGATCGGCGAGCTCGACCTGGACGACGTGGCGCCGACCGCGCACGTGGTCGCTGATGCGACGCCCACCCACCCCGCGTTGCGTCCCGACGAGCCGCGCCCCTCGCTGCCGCGCGAGGTAGCGCTCGCGCAGGCCCCCGCGATAAGCAACGATGGTTTTCTGGTCCCCTCACCGCAGGCATGAGCGGCGCGGACATCATCTCCCTCACCGCGGCGCAGGCGGCGGCGGCGATCGGCGCCGGTGAACTGTCCGCGGGCGAGCTGTTTGACGCGTACAGAACCCGTGCGGCGGCCGACGAGCTCAACTGCTTCACCTGGGTCGCCGGGGATGGCAGCGACGCGACCCTTTCGGCGCAGCGGAGCGGAGCCTCTCCTCCTCTCAACGGGGTTCCGCTCGCCGTGAAGGACCTCTTCTGCACGGAGGGTGTGCCCAGCCAGTCGGGTTCGCGCATCCTGGAGGGCTACCTGCCGCCCTACACCGCCACCGCCGTGGAGCGACTCGCGCGCGCGGGGGCACCGCTGCTGGGCAAGACAAACCAGGACGAGTTCGCGATGGGCTCCTCCACCGAGAACTCCGCCTTCGGGCCGGTGCGCAACCCGTGGGACCGCGAGCGTGTGCCCGGCGGCTCCTCGGGCGGGAGCGCCGCGGCGGTCGCGGCGGGCCTCGCGCCGTGGGCGCTGGGAACAGACACCGGAGGGTCGATCCGCCAGCCCGCCGCGCTGTGTGGGATCGTCGGCTTGAAGCCCACCTATGGGGCCGTGTCGCGCTACGGGATGATCGCCTTCGCCTCCTCGCTCGACCAGGCGGGGCCGCTCACGCGCGATGTGACCGACGCCGCGCTGATGCTGCGCCACATGGTCGGCCAGGACCCCTGCGACGCCACCTCGCTCGCGTTCCCGGGGGAGATCGCGCTGCCGAGCGCCGAGCGGCTCGACGGTGTGCGTCTGGGGGTGCCCGTGGAGCTGACCGGCGAGGGCATCGAAGCCGGCGTGCTCGCATCCTTCCAGGCCGCGCTCGCGCATGCGCGGGAGCTCGGCGCCGAGGTGCGCGAGGTGGGTCTGCGGCACGCGCCGCACGCGCTGTCGGCCTACTACGTGCTGGCGCCCGCCGAGGCGTCCTCGAATCTCGCGCGCTTCGACGGCGTGCGCTACGGCGCGCGCGCCGCCGGCGCGAGCGACCTCACCGACATGTACACGCGCACGCGCCACGACGGCTTCGGCGCCGAGGTCAAGCGGCGCATCATGCTCGGCACCTATGCGCTCTCCTCGGGCTACTACGACGCCTACTATGGGCGCGCCCAGCGGGTGCGCACGAAGATCGCCGAGGACTTCCGCGCGGCCTTCGGCGAGGTCGACTTCATCGTCACCCCCACCGCGCCCACGGTTGCGTTCAGGCTCGGCGAGAAGACGCAGGACCCCTGGTCGATGTACCTCAACGACTACTGCACCGTGCCGATGTCGCTGGCGGGCATCCCCGCGATCTCGATCCCCTGCGGGCTGAGCGAGGGGCTGCCCGTGGGCCTGCAGATCGCCGGGCCGGTGTTCAGCGAGAACGCGCTGCTCGACGCCGCCTTCGCGCTCGAGCGGGCGCTTGGCTTCGACGGCTCTCCCGCCCGGGTGAATGGAGCGGGCTCGTGAGCGCCTTCGAGTATGAGCCCGTCATTGGCCTGGAGATCCACGTGCAGCTCGCGACCGCCACGAAGATGTTCTGCGGCTGCGAGCTCTCCTTCGGTGAGCCCCCCAACACGCGCACCTGCCCCGTCTGCCTGGGGCTGCCCGGCAGCCTGCCGGTCGCCAACGCGCAGGCCGTGCACTTCGGTCTGATGATCGGCCTCGCGCTCGGCTCCGAGCTCGCGCCGCGCTCGATCTTCCACCGCAAGAACTACTTCTATCCCGACCTGCCCAAGGGGTATCAGATCTCCCAGTACGACGAGCCGCTGTGCGGCGGCGGGCGGCTGGGGGAGGTGCGCATCCACCGCGTGCACCTCGAGGAGGACGCCGCGAAGCTCGTGCACGTGGGCGCGAGCGGACGCATCCACGGCTCCGACGCGAGCATCGTGGACTTCAACCGCGGCGGCACGCCGCTCGCCGAGATCGTCACCGAGCCCGACCTGCGCTCGGGCGAAGAGGCACGGGAGTGGCTTCAGCTACTGCGCACCACGCTGCGCCAGCTGGGGGTGAGCGACGTGAACATGGAGGAGGGCTCGCTGCGCTGCGACGCCAACATCTCGCTGCGCCCCATTGGGTCGACGGAGCTTGGGACCAAGACGGAGCTCAAGAACATGAACTCCTTTCGCTTCATCGAGCGGGGCATCCGCGCTGAGCTCGCGCGTCAGGAGAAGCTCCTGCGCTCAGGCGAGAAGGTGGTGCAGGAGACGTTGCACTTCGATCCCGCCAGCGAGCGCATCACCTCGCTACGCAGCAAGGAGGAGGCGCACGACTACCGCTACTTTCCCGAGCCCGACCTGCTGCCCGTCGCGACCTCGCAGGAGATGCTGGAGCGAGCGCGCGCGGCGATGCCCGAGTTGCCGGCCGAGCGTGCGCTGCGCCTGGAGCGAAAGGTGGGGCTGAGCGAGGAGTCCGCGCGCCAGCTGGCCTTCCGCGCTGAGCTGGGCGACTACTTCGAGGCCGCTCTCGCAGGCGACGCGGATCCTGCGCCGCCCGCGCAGGCGCTCGCCAACTGGGTGCTCGGCGACCTCGTCGCACGCCTGGGCGATGGCGGCGCGAGCGGGGCAGCGGGCGGGGACCCGTTTGCGTCGCGCGTGCAGCCGGGTGCGTTGGCCGCGCTCGTGGGGCTGGTGGCGTCCAAGCGCATTAGCGTCGGCGCGGGCCGCCAGGTGCTCGATCGGCTGGTTGCCGAGGGCGGCGATCCATTGGCCATCGTGCAGGCCGAGGGCCTGGGGGCGATGGGCGGTGGCGAGGATCTAGCGGCAATCGTCGCCGCGGCGCTTGCCGCCAACGCCGACGCTGCCGAGCGCGTGAAGGGCGGCAACGCCAAGGCAATCGGCCCGATCGTCGGTCACGTGATGCGCGAGACAAAGGGGCGCGCCGACGGCGGCGAGGTCACGCGGCTGGTTCACGAGCAGCTCGGGCTATGAGGCCGGCTGAACGAGCCCCTCGACGTTTCCTGTCAAACTGAGTCCATGAACGACGTGCCGCAGTCTTCCACCGGTTCAATGGGCCGCAAGATCGTGGCGGGGCTGATCCTGATCGTGGCCGTGTGGATGCTGCTGGGGTTCGTGATCCACATCGTTGGGTTCCTCTTCAGCTCCCTCGTGCTCGTGCTGCTCGTCGTCGCCGTGATCTGGGCGCTGCGCGTGCTCCTGTAGGAGTTCGCGCGTGCCCTACGTGATCATCGCCATCTGCTTCGGGTTGGCCGGCGGAATCGTCGGCAGGATCAAGGGCTCCTCGTTCGCGCTGTGGTTTTTGATCTCGGGCGTCGTGCCGATCATGGGCCTGCTCGCCGCGATCGCCTATCGCTCCGAGCGCGATGAGCCGCGCCGCCAGTGCCCCCGCTGCGGGCGCGTGGTGAAGGTCTACGACGCCCTCTGCACGCGCTGCGGCAGCGAGCTCGAGTACCCCGACGTGGTGCTCGCCCCCGAATCGCGGGGACTGCTTCGCTGATCTCCCGCCTGATCCATCGCTGGGGATTCGAGGACGAGCGCGACTTCGTGCTGCGCGTCGTGCAGCCCGGGCTCGTGGGGCTGATCGACGGCACCGTCTCCTCGATCGCGCCGATCTTCGCCGCGGCGGTGTCCTCGAACTCACACACGGCGTTCGTGGTGGGGATCGCGGTGGCGCTCGGCGCGGGCATCAGCATGGGCGTATCTGAGGCCCTCTCCGATACCGGAGAAGTGACGGGTCGCGGCACGCCGCTCGTGCGCGGCACGATCACCGGCGGGATGACGGCGCTCGGGAGCATCTTCCACACCCTTCCCTTCCTGATCCCCAACACCCACGAAGCGCTGATCGTGGCGGGCGTCGTCGTCGCGATCGAGCTGTTCGTGATCGCATGGGTGCGCCAGCGCTTCCTCGAGGTCTCGCTGCGCTCCTCGCTGATCGCGGTGACCCTCGCGGGCGCGGTGGTGCTGGCGATCGGCGTTGCGGTGGGCGCATCCTAAGAGCTCTGTCTCGGCCGATACACTCAGTTGCCCTATTGATCCTCGTTGGTGAAAGGAGGTCGGTGCTATGCGCGCGGTTGATGCCCTGATGGAATGCCTCAAGGCGGAGGGTGTGGACGTCGTCTTCGGCTTGCCGGGCGGCGCCAACCTCCCCACCTACGACGCCTTCGTAGACGGCGGCATCCGTCACATCCTCGTGCGCCACGAGGCTGGCGGCGGGCACGCCGCGGAGGGCTACGCCAAGGCCACCGGGAAGGTCGGCGTGGCGTTTGCCACCTCTGGCCCCGGGGCCACCAACCTGATCACTCCGATCTGCGACGCGATGATGGACTCCGTGCCGGTGGTGTTCATCACCGGCCAGGTGCGCACCGAACTGCTCGGCACCGACGGCTTCCAGGAGGCCGACACGATCGGCATCACGATGCCGATCGTCAAGCACTCCTTCATGATCCAGGACCCCCTGGAGATCCCGCGCGCGATCCACGAGGCCTTCCACATCGCGCGCTCCGGGCGCCCGGGGCCGGTGCTGGTGGACATCCCCCAGGACCTGTCCCGTGCGGAGATCCCGTACGAGCCGGTGGCCGACGTGCGCCTGCCCGGCTATCAGCCGACGCTCGAGGGTAACCAGAAGCAGATCCGCCAGGCCGCCAAGGCGCTTGCCGCCGCGCAGCGCCCGGTGATCTACGCGGGCGGAGGCGTTGTCAACGCCAACGCCTCCGAGGAGCTGGTGGAGTTCGCGCGCAGCGATCGCTTCCCGATCACGTGCACCCTGATGGGTCTCGGCGCATACCCGGCGCGGGTGGGCGGGGCGCCTGATCCCCAGTGGCTGGGGATGCTCGGAATGCACGGCACGCGCGCCGCCAACTACGCGATGGACGAGGCCGATCTGATCTGCGCCGTGGGCGCGCGCTTTGACGATCGCATCACCGGCAAGCTCTCCGAGTTCGCCCCGCGCGCGAAGTTCATCCACATCGATGTCGATCCGGCGGAGATCTCCAAGAACGTCCCCGCGCACATCCCGATCGTGGGCGACGCCAAGCACGTGCTGGCGAAGCTCGTGGTCGAGTACCGCGCGCTCAGCGCCGACCCCAAGCGCCTGGAGCAGTGGTGGGAGCGGATCGAGGGCTGGCGCGAGAAGTACCCGCTCGGCTACGAGGACAGCGCCGACACCGAGATCAAGCCGCAGTACATGATCCAGGCGCTGTATGAGGCCACAGGAGGCGAGGCGATCATCTCGAGTGACGTCGGCCAGCATCAGATGTGGGCGGCGCAGTACTACGACTTCCCCGCGCCGCGGCGCTGGATCAACTCCGGGGGCCTCGGCACGATGGGCTTCGGCCTGCCCGCCGCGATGGGCGCGGCCGTCGGCTGCCCCGATCGCCTCGTGTGCTGCATCGCCGGCGACGGCTCCGTGCAGATGAACGCCCAGGAGCTCGCCACCTGCGCACAGGACGGCATCCCGATCAAGGTGTTCATCATGAACAACGGCTACCTCGGCATGGTGCGCCAGTGGCAGGAGCTCTTCTGGGACGGCCGCTACAGCCAGGTGGACACCGGCTCCTACCCCGATTGGGTGAAGCTCGCGGAGGCCTACGGCGCCACGGGCATGCGCTTTGAGAACAAGGACACGCTGGTGGAGGACATGAAGCGGGCCATCGCCACAGAGGGCCCCGTGGTCGTCGACGTGAGGGTGACGCGCGAGGAGAACACCTATCCGATGATCCCCGCCGGCCAGGCCGCGCGCGAGATGGTGGGCTGAGCTATGGGTGAACCTGCCACCAAGGAGCCTTTGAGCCTCGAGGAGCTGCAGGCGGCAGGCAGCTTGCGCACCGGCCGTAAACACGTGCTCTCGATCCTCGTGGAAAACAAGTCCGGCGTGCTCACCCGCATCGCCGGATTGTTCGCCCGGCGTGGTTTCAACATCGACACGCTCACCGTCGGTCCCACCGACGACGAGCGCGTCTCGCGGGTGACGCTCACGGTGGATGGCGCGCTGCACCCGATCGATCAGGTCACAAAGCAGCTGCACAAGCTCATCAACGTCTTGAAGATCCGCGACCTGGAGCCCGGCGACACCGTCTCGCGCGAGCTCGCTCTGTTCAAGGTCTCCGCCGATGGTCCTCAGCGGGGCGAGCTGATGCAGATCACCGAGATCTTCCGCGGCAAGGTCGTGGACGTCACCAAGCGCTCGATCATCGTCGAGATCACCGGCACCACCGAGAAGATCGAGGCCTTCGAGAGCATGGTGCGTCCGTTCGGGCTGATCGAGATGATGCGCACGGGCGAGATTGCCATCTCGCGAGGCAGAGGTGAGACTTAGCCCGGCCGGATCTCGCGCGGACCCTCAGCCGTCGTTCACGCTCGGCGAGGCGGACCGCGACCGTCTGTTCGCACGACTCGATCTCGCCGTACAGCGCGCGCGGCGCAGTGGGCGCTCGACGCTGGCGACGCTGACGCTGGCGCTGGACCCGCAGGTCGATCCGAGCGCCGTTGTGTGCGCATCGCGGCGGCGGGGCGAGCCGTGGTTCGTGTTCGAGCAGCCCGAGCGCAAACAGGTCGCGCTTGCGGCGCTGGGGGAGGTCACGAGCCTCTCGGCGCGCGGCCCCGAGCGCTTCGCGACCGTCGCCGATCGCTGGCGCGCGCTCGCCGCCGCCGCAGTGAGTGACCCTCCGGGTGATCCGACACGCGGTGTCGCCGGAGGCCCGGTCGCCGTCGGCGGCTTCTCCTTCGCCCAGGACGGAGGCTCTTCGCCGCCGTGGAGCGGCTTCGAGCCCGCCTCGCTGGTCGTGCCGGAGGTCGCGCTCGCGCGGGACGAGCACCAGGGCGAGCGCCGTGTGCGTATGACCCTCTCCGCGCTGGCGGCCCCCGACGACACGCCCGAGGATCTGCTTGCGCGCCTCAAGCGACGGCTGGGGGAGCTGCGCTCGCGTCCACTGGCGCTGCTCGACCCCGCTCCCGCCGGGCGCTACAAGGTGGCGAGCACGATGGCGCCCGAGCACTACGAAGGCGCCGTCGCGCGCGCGGTCGAGCTGATTCGCCGCGGGGACCTGCAGAAGATCGTGCTTGCCCGCGAGGTGCAGGTGCACGCGCCCGTCGCCTATGACCCAGCGGCGGTGTTCGGGGTTCTGCGCGCCGAGTTCCCCTCCTGCTTCGTCTTCTGCGTCGGCCGCGGAGAGAGCACGCTGATCGCCGCCTCGCCCGAGCTGCTCGTGCGCCGCGAGGGGCATCGCGTCAGTACGCTCGCGCTCGCGGGGTCCACCAGGCGCAGCGCCGACCCCTCCGTGGACGACCACCTCGGCGAGCAGCTCCTGCGCTCGGAGAAGGACCGCGAAGAGCAGGCGATCGTGATTCGTCGCATCGAGCGCACCCTGAATCGCCACGCGCTGTGGGTGACCGCCACGCCCGAGCCGGTGCTTGTGCGCGTGGCGAACATCCAGCACCTGGCCACGCCGATCCGCGCGCAGCTCGCGCGCCCGCTCGACGCGATCGAGCTGCTGGAGCTGATGCACCCCACCCCCGCCGTGGGCGGGGAGCCGCTGAAACGCGCGCGCCCGCTGATCCCCGCGCTGGAGGGCATCGACCGCGGCTGGTACGCCGGCCCCGTCGGCTGGACCGATGCCACCGGCGACGGCGAGTTCTGCGTTGCACTGCGTTGCGCGCTGTTGCGCGGAGACGTGGCCCGCTGCTATGCCGGGGTCGGCGTGGTGCGCGACTCCGATCCGGCCGCCGAGCTGGCCGAGACGGAGATGAAGTTGGCGGCGCTGCTGCCGTTGCTATCGAACTGAGCGCGGTTACGTGCCGATCGCTTCGGCGACGGCCCGCCACGCGCGGGCGTGCAGCTCGACGTTGGCCGCGCGCTCAGTCTGCACCTCGACAATGGTCGCCCGCCGCCCCTCGCCATCGGCGAGCGCCCGCTCCAGCGCGGCGCGGAAGGCGAACACGTCGCTCACGCGCTCGTGCGCGAGACCGTACAGCGCGGCGGCCTGGGCGAAATCGAGGCCCGTGGGGGTGGCGATGTGCTCGGTGTAGACGTCTCTTGCTGCCTGCGAGCGCCCAACGGGCAGGAAGTCGAAGATGCCCCCACCCTCGTTGTTGACGAGCACGATCGTCAGGTCCAGATCCAGCCGCCGGTGGGCGAGCAGACCGCCGATGTCGTAGGCGAGCGCGACGTCGCCGATCAGCAGCACGACCGGACCCTGATTGGCTGCGGCGGCGCCGAAAGCGCTGGAGACCGTGCCGTCGATGCCGTTGGCGCCGCGGTTGCAGAGCACGCGTGGGGGGTCGGCGCGCACCGGCCAGAAGCTCTCGATGTCGCGCACCGGCATCGAGGAGGCGACGAACAGGGTGGCCTCGGCAGGCAACAGCACACCCAGCTCGGCGGCCACGGCAGGCTCTGAAAGTTCGCCCGCGAGCACCCCCAGGATCGCCTCAGCGGCGAGCTCGTCCGCGCTGCGCCAGCGCGCGAGCCAATCCGGGTCGCTCTGCGGCGGAGCGTCGGAGAGCTGCCACAGCGCGGCCGCCGGCTCCAGCGCGAATACGCGACAGAGCGCACTGTCGGGGTCCTGCCAGTGGCCCTCGGGGTCCAGCGCCACCTGTGGCACGTTCGGCAAAAGGCCCGTGAGCCATGTGCGCAGCGGCTTGGAGGTGGGCAGGTCGCCGACGCGCAGCACGAGGTCGGGCGTCATCTCGGCCGCGAACGAGCCGTCTCGTAGCAGCGCGTCGTAGTGCGCCACCGCCGTCTCGCCCCGCCGAGCACCCGACAGCGGGTCGGCCAGCAGCGGCCAGCCGGCCGCGGCACAGAACGCGGCCGCCGCCTCACCGAGCGCAGTGTCGCGCTCGTGGCGCCCCGCGACCACCACTCCGCGGTGACTGGCGGCTACCGGCGTCTGCAGCGAGGGCATGTCCTCGGGGGCCAGCGCGCGCGTCGGGGAGCGGGTCAACAGCGGCCGGCCGTCGGGGCGGGGGAGATCAAGTTTCGCGCCCGGCAGCGGATCGTCGTGGACGAGCGGCTCGCGCAGCGCGAAGTTCAGGTGCACCACGCCGGGCGCCGCATCGAGCGTGCGCCAGTACGCGCGGCAGGCGAGCATCCGCATCCAGCGCAGCCGCTCGGCGCTCGCCTCGTGGGCGCCCACCTCGAAGAACCACTTCACGGCGCCGCCGAACAGTTTGATCTGATCGATCGTCTGTCCGGCCCCGGTCTCGCGCAGCTCCGGCGGGCGGTCCGCGGTGAGCACCAGCAGCGGCACGCGCGCCTCGTGCGCCTCGATCACGGCGGGCAGCAGCTCCGCGGCGGCCGTGCCCGATGTGCACGTCACAGCCACCGGCAGCCCCGTCGCCTTTGCGAGGCCCAGCGCAAAGAAGCCCGAACAGCGCTCGTCGATGTGCGAGTAGCAGCGCAGGCGCTCCTCGTGGGCGAGCGCCAGCACGAGCGGCGTCGAGCGCGAGCCGGGAGAGGTGCACGCCGCGCGCATCCCGCAGCGCGCCAACTCGTCCACGAAGGCTCTCAGCAGCAGGTGGGTGTCGGTGGGAGCGCTCATGCGGTGTGTATCGGTTGGGTGCGCGGTGAATGTTGGTCGGGGTGATTACACGAATACGATGGCTCTGTGCCGGAGAACCTGATCCTGCTGCACGGATTCGCCGGCACCCGGCGCACCTGGGACGCTGTGAGCGAGCGGCTCTCGCCTGAACGCTACACGCCGCTGGCGCTCGACCTTCCCGGCCATGGCAGCGCAACCGGCGCTCCCCGGCCGATCACCTTCGCGGGCTGCGTGGAGCACGTGCTCGCCGCGAGCCCCCCGAGTTCGTGCTGTGCGGCTACTCGATGGGCGGTCGCGTCGCTCTGCACGTCGCCCTCGCGGCCCCCCGGCGGGTGCGAGCGCTGGTGCTTGTGTCGAGCACCGCCGGGCTCGTCGACGACGCCGCTCGCGGCGCCCGCCGCGCGGCCGACTGCGCGCTCGCCGACTCGCTGGTGCAGGAGCCCTTCGAGCGGTTCATGGATCGGTGGGCGGCGCAGCCTGTGTTTGCCGAGGACCCGCCGGAGGTTCACGAGCGGATGCGCGCCGAACAGCTGCGCAACGACCCGCTTGCACTTGCGGACGTGCTGTGTGGGATCGGCACCGGGGAGATGGAGCCGCTGTGGGAGCGTCTGGGCGAGCTCGTGCTGCCCGTGACCGTGCTCGTGGGCGAGCGCGATGAGAAGTTCCATGCGCCCGGGCGATTGCTCGCCGAGCTGCTCCCCGACTGCAGAATGCACATCGTGCCCGGCGGCCACCGCCTGCCCGTGGAGGCTCCGGGGGAGGTGGCCGACGCATTGGAAAGCGCTGCTTGAGGTCTTGGCACGACTGGGCTTGCGCTCAGTCCGGGGCTATCCCCAGCCCCGCGCCGGTGGGCACGGCGATCCGCCCATCGCGCACCGGGAGCACGTCCTCCACGTCCTCGAACAGGCCGAGCGTCGCCAGACCGCACGGCGCCACCGGTCCACGCGAGGCGAGCGCTGCGGCCGCGTGAACCGCTGCGGCCACCCCGAGCGGCCCGTCGAGTGTGGAGGCGAGGTAGACCTCCGCGCCGGAGGTGCGCACGAGCGTCGCCGCGGCGAGCAGCCCGCCGATGCCTCCACAGCGGGAGATCTTCAGGCAGACCGCGTCCGCGACACCGGCGCCGAGCGCTCCGGGCTCGGCCGCGGTCTCGTCGATCGCCACGCGCGCTGCGACCTGCTCGCGTACCGCCCGCACGCCGTCCAGGCCATGGGTGGGCTCCTCGACCAGCTCCAGCCCCACGGGTGAGAGCGCGTCGATCGCACGCACCGCCTCGCCGACGCTCCAGGCGCCGTTGGCGTCCACGCGCAGCGCCGTCTCCGGTCCTGCCGCGGCGCGCACCGCCGCGAGCCGGCCCGCGTCGTCGCCCACCCCGACTTTCACCTTCAGGCAGGCGAAGCCCAGCTGCACGGCTTCCGCGGCCTCCTCCGCCGCGCGGGCGCGATCGGTTGAGGTGAGCGTCGCGTTGCACTCGATCGCGGCCACGGGCTCGTCGGTGAGGAGCGCCGCGACCGGGCGGCCCGCGCGTTTGCCGGCGCGATCCCACAGCGCGAGGTCGATCGCGGCGAGCGCCTCCGGGAGATCCTCCACCCGCCGGCAGGCTTCGATCAGCTGTGCGCCGTTCGCCGTGGCCGAGTCGGCAAGCACCGGCCGGTATGCCTCGAGCGTTCGCCACACGTGCTCGGCGCTCACCCCGTCGTAGGCCTCCAGCGGGGCGGCCTCGCCGTAGCCGCTCACGCCGTCGTCGTCGGTCAGCGCAACGGTCAGCAGCTCACGTTCGCGCACGCTGCCAAAGGAGGTCCGCAGTGGCCTCCTCAGGTGCAGCGTGCGGCGCGTGAGGGTCAATCTCACGGGCCCTCACCGCGCTCCACGACGCTTCTCACGAGCCGCCTCCGCGATTGGGGCCCCTCACGAGCCGATCCCACCGCTTGCGAGGATCCCGGCGGAGAGAAGCAGGCAGAACACCAGCTGCAGCGCGCCGGTCCTCGCCAGCGCCCCGTTCAGCGATGGCCCGTCAACGCGCGTGCGCACCACTCCTGCTACCGACACCGCCAGCGGGACGGCGCCCCAGCAGAGCAAGAGCCAGGCGCTCATCGAGCCCAGCACCCACGGCAGCGGGCCGCAGAGGAACGCCACGGCGAGCATCGCCACGTAGAGGATGCGTGTGCGCTCGCGCCCCAGGCGCACGGCGAGCGTGCGCTTGCCCGCGCGGCGGTCGGTATCGAGGTCGCGCACGTTGTTCACCACGAGGATCGCGCTCGCGAGCAGACCGACGGGGACCGCGCACACGAAGGGCTCCCACGGCAGCTCCTGCACCTGCACGTAGTAGGAGCCCACCACCGCCACGACGCCGAAGAACAGAAACACGAACACCTCGCCGAGCCCTTCGTAGCCGTAGGGCCGCGGGCCGCCGGTGTAGAGCACGCCGGCGAGGATCGAGGCCGCGCCGACGGCGATCAGCACCCAGCCGGCGACATATACGAGGTAGACCCCGCACAGCACCGCCAGCCCGAAGGTCACGTAGGTCGCCAGCAGCACCTGGCTGGGCGGCACGAGCCCGCCCGCGGTCACACGCACGGGGCCCAGGCGATCCTCGGTGTCCGCGCCCCGACGTGCGTCGGAGTAGTCGTTGGACAGATTGGTGCCGACCTGGATGAAGATCGCGCCGAGCAGTGCCGCCAGGAACGCCAGCGCGCGGAAGTGACCGGCGCCGAGCGCCAGGGAGGTGCCCACCAGCACCGGCGCGACCGCCGCGGGGAGCGTGCGCACACGCGCCGCCATGATCCAGATGCGCACCGCGCTCGGGGCGCCGTGGCTGGGCGAGGCGGGCCTGTCGCTCGTGGCCGCCACTAGGCCCGCCTGGGGAAGCGGGAGAAGTCGGGCGTGCGCTTCTGCTTGTAGGCGTCGCGGCCCTCCTGGGCCTCCTCGCTCATGTAGAACAGCAGGTTGGCGTCGTGCGCGAGCTGCTGGATGCCGGCGAGCCCGTCCTCGGCGGCATTGAAGCTGGCCTTCAGCAGGCGCAGCGAGAAGGGGGAGAGGGCGAGCATCTCGCGGCACCACTGCACCGTCTCCTCCTCCAGGCGCTCCAGCGGCACAACGGTGTTGACGAGGCCCATCGCGAGCGCCTCCTGCGCGGAGTACTGGCGGCAGAGGAACCAGATCTCCTTGGCCTTCTTTGGTCCCACCATGTTCGCCAGCAGTCCCGCGCCGAAGCCGCCGTCGAAGGAGCCCACCTTCGGCCCGGTCTGCCCGAAGCGCGCATTCTCCGCTGCGATCGTCAGATCGCACACCAGGTGGAGCACGTGACCGCCGCCGATCGCGTAGCCCGCGACCATCGCCACCACCGGCTTGGGCAGGCGGCGGATCTGGATGTGCAGGTCGGTCACATGAAAGCGGCCCACAGCCTTGGCGCCGGGAGCCCCACCCACCGCGTCCTCGGACATGTAGCCCGAGTCCCCGCGCACGCGCTGGTCACCGCCCGAGCAGAACGCCAGCGGACCCTCGCCCGTGAGCACGATCGCGCCGACCTCCGTGTCCTCGCGCGCGTCCTCGAGCGCCTGGCCGATCTCGACGATCGTCAGCGGGCGAAATGCGTTGCGCACCTCTGGACGGTCGATCGTGATCTTCGCGATGCGGGGCGAGGACTCACTTGCCTCGGCGGACTTCTCGTAGCGAATGTCGGTGTACTGGCCTGCGGGGATCCAGGTGGTGGACAAGGCGTCTGCGCTTCCTTTCCGGTGAGGGTCGTGCGAAGGCTAACGTGCCCGCGGCTTGCAGCTAGCCTGTGGGCAATGGTGGTCGAGGGATGGCTGGAGCGCGCCGCCGCGACGGCGCCGGAGCTTGCCGCGGTGGAGACCCCGCA
The DNA here is from genome assembly GCA_963725525.1 of uncultured Solirubrobacterales bacterium. Taxonomy (GTDB): domain Bacteria; phylum Actinomycetota; class Thermoleophilia; order Solirubrobacterales; family Solirubrobacteraceae; genus Palsa-744. The sequence goes on along the minus strand of CAVRYP010000001.1, from coordinate 838,143 downwards.
GGGCAGTCTCTCCTATGCCCAGCTGCTTGCGGCCGCGCGTGGCGGCGCTGCCGAGCTGGCAGAGCGTGGTGTGGCGCCCGGCGCGCGTGTGGCCATCGCGTTGCCCCCGGGGTTGGCCTTTGCGCAGGCGCTTCACGCCTGTCTGCTGCTGGGCGCCGTCGCGGTGCCCGTCGATCTGCGCCTCAGCGCTTCCGAACGTGAACATGTGACTGCCGGCGCCTCCGTGATCGTTGATGAGCCGCTCGGGATGCGCTCGTCATCGAGCGTGAGCCCTGGCAGTGGGCACGATCTTGCAAGCGTCGCTGTCGTGATCCACACCTCCGGCACCACTTCGGCGCCGCGCCCGGTGGAGCTGACCTACGGCAACTTCGTGTGGAGCGCGCTGGGCTCGGCCGTGGCGCTTGGCCTCGACCCGCGCGAGCGCTGGTTGTGTGCGCTGCCGCTCTCGCACGTGGGGGGCCTGTCGATCCTGATGCGCAGCGCGATCTACGGGACCACTGCCGTGGTCCACGAGCGCTTCGAGACGGATTCTGTTCTGAATGCTCTGCGCGAGCAGAACATCACGCTCGTGAGCCTCGTCGCGACCACGCTGGTGCGGCTGCTCGATGCGGGTTTGAAGGACCCGGAGACCCTGCGCTGTGCGCTGACCGGCGGCGGCCCGGTGGCCCCGGCGCTACTCGACCGCGCGCGCACAGCCGGCGTGCCGGTGAGCCAGACATATGGCCTCACCGAGGCCTGCTCGCAGGTGACGACGACTCCGCTCGCCGCGATCGACGACGGGGCGGGCGGCTGGGCGGGCACGCCGTTGTTTTGCACGCGCCTGTCGATCGCCAAAGACGATGAGATAACCGTCGCCGGACCCACCGTTGCGCCTGGCAGTCTCGGCGAGGACGGCCGGCTGCACACCGGCGACCTTGGCGCTCTGGACGAGAGCGGGCGCCTGCGTGTCACAGGCCGCGCGTCGGACACGATCGTCAGCGGCGGTGAGAACATTGCGCCGAGCGAGATCGAGGCTGTGCTCGAGGCTCACCCTGGTGTGCTGGAGGCCGCGGCGGTCGGTCGTCCCGATCCCCAGTGGGGGGAGGCCGTCACGGCGATCGTCGTGGCTCGTTCCGGCGCCGAGCTGGCCGAGGAGCAGTTGCGCACGCACTGCGTAGAGCATCTCGCCCCCTACAAGGTCCCCAAGCAGATAGTGCTCACCGGCGAGCCGCTGCCGCGTACGCGCTCGGGCAAGCTGCTGCGAAGGGAGTTGGCGTGAGCGCCGAGCAGTGGGAGGAGGCCGCACCCGGCTGGGTGCGCCGCCAGGCGCAGATACGTGCCTTCGGAGCGCCTGTCGCGCACTGGATGGTGCAGGCGATCGGGCCCCAGCCGGGACAGCGCGTCCTCGAGCTGGCGGCGGGACTGGGGGAGCCGGGGATGCTCGCAGCGGAGCTGGTGGCGCCAGTTGGCGGCGTGATCGTCTCCGACCAGGCCGAGGGGATGCTCGAGGGCGCCCGCGCGCGAGCCAACGATCTGGGGCTCACGAACATCGAGTTTCAGGTGTTCGGCGCCGAATGGATCGATCTGCCGGTGGCCAGCGTCGATGCGGTGCTCTGCCGCTGGGGCTACATGTTGATGAACGACCCGCTCGCCGCGCTGCGGGAGACACGCCGTGTGCTGCGCCCCGGCGGACGCGTGGCGTTGGCGGTGTGGGATGCGCTCGCAAAGAACCCGTGGGCGCAGCTGCCAGGTCTCGAGCTTGCCGAGCGTGGTCTTACGCAGCCGGCGGTCGAAGGCGCACCAGGACCGTTCGCGCTGGGGGACGGCGAGCGTGTGCGGGAGCTGCTGGAGGAAGCCGGCTTCACCGAGATCGAACTCGACGCGATCTCCGTGGAGCGTCGCTCGCCGAGCTTCGAGGACTTCTGGGAGGAGACTCTCGATATCTCGCGCAGCTTCCACGACACCGTGCTCGGCTGCTCGGAGGAGCAGATCGCGGAAATCCGGGCTGGGCTCGCGCGCCGCCTGGAGACATACATGGGCGAGGACGGATCGCTGGCAATCCCAGGCATCTCGCTGGTCGCTGTGGCCTGCGCATGAGATAGCCTGCGCGCAATGATCTACGACGACGACGCAAACCTCCACCTCCTCGACGGCAAGACCGTCGCAATAATCGGCTATGGCTCGCAGGGCCATGCCCACGCACTGAACCTGAAGGACTCTGGCGTGAGCGTCGTGGTCGGCCTGCGCGAGGACTCCGCCTCGGTGGCCAAGGCGCGCGAGCAGGGTCTTGAGGTGCTGCCGATCGTGGAGGCCGCGAGCCGCGGCGATCTCGTGATGATCCTGGCGCCCGATGAGCTGCACCGCGAAGTGTGGGAGAACGACGTGCGCGATGGCGTCGCCGAGGGCAACATGCTGCTGTTCGGCCACGGCTTCTCGGTGCACTACAAGGAGGTGGAGCCTCCGCCCGGCGTCGATGTCGCGCTCGTTGCCCCCAAGGGCCCCGGCCACCTCGTGCGCCGCCAGTTCACCGAGGGCTCGGGCGTACCCGGCCTGATCGCGGTCGAGCAGGACGCGACGGGCAATGCGCGCGCGCTCGCGCTCGCCTACGCCAAGGGAATCGGCTGCACGCGCGGCGGGGTGATCGAGACGACCTTCAAGGACGAGACCGAGACCGACCTGTTCGGCGAGCAGGCCGTGCTGTGCGGCGGCGCCTCAGAGCTCGTGCAGGCCGGCTTTCAGACGCTCGTGGAGGCCGGGTATGACCCCGAGATGGCCTACTTCGAGTGTCTGCACGAGCTCAAGTTGATCGCCGATCTGATGTACGAGAAGGGTCTTGCCGGGATGCGTTATTCGATCTCCAACACGGCAGAGTACGGCGACTACACGCGGGGTAAGCGCGTGATCACCGACGAGACGCGCGCGGCGATGCGTCAGATCCTCGAGGAGATCCAGTCGGGCGACTTCGCGCGCGAGTGGATCGCCGAGAACCGCGCCGGCCAGGAGAACTTCAAGCGCATGCGCGCCGAGCAGGCGGCGAGCCAGGTCGAGGACGTAGGGCGCGAGCTGCGCTCCCACATGGACTGGATCAAGCCCTCCTTCTAGGGCACGCCGGCCTTGCTTGCATATCTCCTCTGGCATCGCCCCGCCGACGGCATCGAGCAGCAGGCCTACGAGCTCGCAGCCGAAGGTTTTCATCGCTCGCTGCACCATGCTCGGCCGGCCGGTTTTCGCGGCTCGGCCATCTTTCGGGTGCAGGAGCTCGCCTGGCTGCAGGGTGCCGGGTATGAAGACTGGTACCTGCTGGAGGACTTCGCCGCGCTCGGCGTGCTCAACGAGGTCGCCGTGGCGCATCGCCACCGCACCGCTCACGACGAGGTCGCTCGCCGTTTCGGCACAGGCGCGGGCGGGCTTTACGGGCTCCTGGAGGGAAGGCCCGATCTCAGCTCGACGCCGCTTGGGATATGGATCTCCCGCCCCCCTGGAGCCGCCAAGCCGGCGCTCGCCGAGATGCTCGGCGATGGCATCGACCCCGAGCATTCCAGCCTCTGGCGGCGCTCGCTCGTGTTTGGCCCCGCGCCCGAGTACTGTCTGCTCGCTCACGAGCCTCCAGCCGGCATATCCCCGAGCCGTCTGCCGCAGGGCTGGCGTGCAACGATCACCACGAGAGAAGAGATCTGGAATGGCTGACACAACCGAGACCACACCACTCATCATCCCCTCCGAGCTGATCCCCGCCGACGGACGCTTCGGCTGTGGACCCTCCAAGGTGCGCCCCGAGGCGCTCGCGCGCCTTGCGCGAGAAGGCGGCGCGCTGCTCGGCACCTCCCACCGCCAGGCGCCGGTAAGAGGGCTGGTTGGGGAAATCCGCACGGGCCTGTGCGAACTGTTCGCTGCCCCCGAGGGCTACGAGGTGGCGCTTGGCAACGGTGGCGCCACGGCCTTCTGGGACGCCGCGGCGTTCGGGCTGGTCGACCACCGCGCGCTGCACCTCACCTACGGCGAGTTCTCCGCGAAGTTCGCGCAGGTGACGGGCGAGGCCCCATTCCTCGACGACTCGGTGCGGATCGCCGCGAACCCCGGCGAGGCGCCCGACCCGGTGATGGCGGGCGCGGTCGCCAGCCAGGCCGCGGTGGACACGATGGCGTGGGCGCACAACGAGACCTCCACCGGCGTGATGGTGCAGGTAAAACGGCCCGCGGAGGTGCCCGACGCGCTGGTGCTGATCGACGCGACCTCGGGCGCGGGGGGGCTGCCGGTGGACATCGCGCAGGCCGACGCCTACTACTTCGCGCCGCAGAAGAGCTTCGCCGCCGACGGTGGGCTGTGGGTGGCGCTGCTGAGCCCCGCCGCGCAGGAGCGGATCGAGCGGATCGCCGCCTCCGAGCGCTGGATCCCCGCGTTCCTCTCGCTCGCGACGGCGCTGGACAACTCATTGAAGAACCAGACGTACAACACGCCGGCCGTGGCGACGCTGTTCCTGCTCGCCGACCAGATCCGCTGGATGCTGGGCAAGGGGGGCCTCGAGTGGTGCGTGGCGCGCACGAGCGAGTCCTCGGGCCACCTGTATGAGTGGGCCGAGCGCACCCCCTACACAACCCCCTTCGTGAGCGACCCCGCCAAGCGCTCGCTGGTCGTCGGCACGATCGACTTCTCCGACGAAGTCGACGCGGCGGCGGTGGCCAGGACGCTGCGCTACAACGGCATTCTCGACACCGAGCCATATCGCAAGCTGGGGCGCAACCAGCTGCGCATCGGCATGTTCCCCGCTGTGGAGCCCGCCGATGTGCAGGCTTTGACGGCCTGTATCGATTGGGTAGTGGAAAGGTTGGCGTCGTGACGGAGCGGCTGAAGGTGCTCGTGAAGGAGAAGATCGGCGACTCCGGCGTGGAGCTCCTGCGCGAGCACTTCGACGTTGATCTGGGCGTTGACTGGAGCGAGGAGGAGTTCGCGCAGCGCATCGGCGCTTACCACGGCATCCTGATCCGCTCGGCTACGAAGCTCACTGCGGAGTGGATCGAGCGGGCCACGAACCTGCGCGCGATCGGGCGCGCGGGCGTGGGCGTGGACAACGTCGATGTGCCCGCTGCCACCAAGCGCGGGATCATCGTCGCCAACGCGCCGCAGTCGAACGTGGTGACGGCCGCCGAGCACACGATGGCCCTGCTCTTGGCGCTCGCGCGCAACATCCCCCAGGCGTACGCCTCGCTCACGAGCGGCAAGTGGGAGCGCTCGAAGTTCTCCGGCGTGGAGCTCTACGGCAAGACGCTGGGGATCGTCGGCTTCGGGCGCATCGGCCAGCTGGTGGCGGCTCGGGCGCGGGGCTTCGAGATGCGTGTGGTCGCCTTCGATCCCTTCGTGAGCGCCGAGCGCTACCGCGAGCTGGGGGTGGAGAAGGCGGAGAACAGCGAGGAGGTCTACGCGCAGGCCGACTTCATCACGATCCATCTGCCCAAGACGCCTGAGACGCAGAACTGGCTCGACGCGCAGGCGTTCGCGGCGATGCGCAAGGGCGTGCGCGTCCTCAACGTCGCGCGTGGCGGGCTGATCGACGAAGCGGCGCTGAAGGACGCGCTCGACAGCGGTCAGGTGGGTGGCGCGGCGCTCGATGTGTTCCCCTCCGAGCCAATGACCGAGCACCCGCTGTTCGGCTACCCGAGCGTGATCGTCACTCCGCACCTGGGGGCCTCCACGGCGGAGGCGACCGACCGCGCCGGCTACCAGTCCGCCGAGCAGGTCGTCGCGGCGCTCACCGGCGGCGTCGTCTCCACCGCCGTGAACATCCCCGCGATCGGCGCGGAGGACATGGAGGTGCTGGGCCCGTTCCTGCCGCTCGCCACGCGGCTCGGGCGCCTGGCGATGGAGATCGCCGAGGGCAGCTCGGTGGAGCGCATCGAGGCGGCCTTCATGGGGCGCATCGCCGAGTTCGACACGCGCCTGTTGACGCTCGCGGTGATCGTGGGCGCGCTGCAGGGCCGCACCGAGCAGCAGGTGAACCTCGTCAACGCCCCCTCGATGGCCGAGGAGCGCGGGATCGTGGTGGAGGAGAAGTCGGTCACCGAGGCGCAGGACTTCAACGAGCTGATCCGCGTGACCGTCGTCGCGGGCGGCGAGAAGGTCGCCGTTGCGGGCACTGGCATCGGCCCCAACCGCGTGCCGCACCTCGTGGAGGTGCAGGGCCGAAGGTTGACAATCGAGCTGGCTCCCTTCGTGACGGTCTTCCGCTATGCCGACCTGCCGGGCATGATCGGCCGCGTGGGCACGATCTTCGGCAGCCACGGGATCAACATCTCCTCGGCCGCCGTGGGCCACACGCCCGACGGGGCCGCCGATGGCGAAGAGCAGCGGCTGGCCGCGATGGTCGTAACGACCGATGCCCCCGTGGCCCCGGAGGTGGTGGAGGAGATCGTTGCCTCGGAGGGCTTCGTCAACGGCTGGGCCGTGGTGCTGCAGTAGCCGTTTGGCCATGTGGCCAGTGAATCGGCTAGGGTACGCCCGATGAGGGTCGTAGTTATTACCAAGCACGGCGGGCCGGATGTGCTCAAGGTCGAGGAACGTCCCGACCCGAGCATCGGGCAGGGACAGGTGCGCATCGATGTGGCGGCCTGCGGCATCAACTTCGCCGATGTGATGGCGCGCATCGGGATCTACGCCGACGCGCCCAAGCCGCCGTGCGTGATCGGCTACGAGGTCGCCGGCACGATCCTCGAGCTGGGGGAGGGAGTGGAAGGCCTCAACCACGGTCAGCGCGTGCTCGCGGGCACCAAGTTCGGCGGGTACACCTCACAGGTCGTCGTCCCCGCCGATGACGTTGTGCCGCTGCCGGAGGAGCTGAGCTTCGAGCAGGGCGCGGCGATCCCCGTCAACTACGCCACCGCCTGGGCGGGGCTGGTCGGCTATGGCAGCCTGCGGCCCGGCGACCGCGTGCTTGTCAACGCCGCGGCGGGCGGCGTGGGTATCGCCGCCACCCAGATCGCCAAGCGCTACGGGGCTGAGGTGTATGGGGCGGCCTCGCCCTCCAAGCACGCGCGCATCAAGGAGCTTGGCGTGGACCACGCGCTCGACTACACCCACGAAGGGTGGGAGATCGGGCTGCCGCCCTTCGACGTGATCCTCGATGCGATCGGCGGCAAGAGCTTTCGCCGCTCCTACGGACAGTTGCGCGCCGGCGGGCGGTTGGTGGCGTTCGGCGCCTCGGCGGCCGTATCCGGCGAGAAGCGCAGCCTCGTTGCGGGCCTGGGCACGCTGGCGCGGATGCCGCGCTTCAACATGGTCAAGCAGATGTCCGAATCGAAGGCCGTGATCGGGCTGAACATGCTCTCGCTGTGGAAGGACCGCGGCACGCTGAAGCCCTGGATCGAGCCGCTGCAGGAGCTGATGGCCGACGGCACCATCAAGCCGGTGGTGGGCGGGGACTTCAGCTTTGAGCGCGCGGGCGAGGCGCAGAACATGCTCACCGAGCGCAAGAACATCGGCAAGGTCGTCCTCACGCCCTGATCGGGTCGTGGTTCGCGCCTGCTCGGGCGCCGCTCCGAGAACGCCCCAAGAGCGCCCATGAAGTCGGAAACATGACCAGCCGCAAAGAGCGCCTCGAACCCTGAGGAGCGCCGTCGCGGGACGCGATGTTTGCTCGGCGGTCCGCAGTCATAGGACAATCGGGACGAGAATCCCAAATGCCGGTCTCATTGGGCGGGCGGTGCGCACACGGCTCTCTGCTCTGCCGGTGCGTCGCCCAGTCTGCTGGGGCTGGAACCGATGCGCAGCGAAAGGAGCTTCAAATGAACAGGGCCAAGATGGTTATCGCATTCGCGGTCGCGATAGGCGCGCTGTGGGGCACAGCCGTACCCGCAAGTGCCAACTTCCATGCCAAATCGTATCCCGCTCAAATCAAAGGAGAAAAAATAAAAAACCCGCAGCTTGTCGATGGGGAAGACACGACCTCGTGTCAGCTGGGCAAATATGAAGGAATCCTGCTGGCGGACTCTGAACAATTGAAATTGGCGCCCAAATACGGGGAATGCAGCGCCACCGTCAAGGGTGAAGAACAGAAAGCAGCGAAAATCGTATTTGAAATGAATGGCTGCACCTACAACTATCATCAAAAACTGGGCAAACTAAATGGTTCGGTGACGATCGAATGCCCAGCGGGGAACACGATCAAAGTCAAACAGGAAATCGGCTTTGTTGTGTGTGAACAGAAAATCGGCCCCCAGGGGCCGCTTGGAGGCGTGACCTATGCGAACGTGGGCTCCACGCCAAAAACCTTCTCCTATAGTGGAGCGCTCGTCGGCCTGGTGATCAAAAACAGCGCAGAATGCAAAATGGAGGGCGCTGAAGGGGAAGTCAAAGGTGAGCTCGACGAAAAAAACAGCTTCCGTGCATTTAAAACCACATCCCCATTCGAACAGGTAGATCTGGAACTCCTATAGCCAGCCGCCAACTGACCGCCGTCCGGGGAGCCTCTCGAGCGAGGGCGCCTCCCGGACGGTTGGCCGCCGGGGGCCACGACGTTCGGGGGTGTGCCACGGCCAGCATCATGCGGGGCACAGCGCCGCATCTGTGGTAGGATTTCCCGCACATGTCGTTCTCGCCGTCTCTTGCACTCCTTCTCCTCCTCCCCCCTCGGGGGGAATAGCGCGTGGCGGCCGCGTAGCCGCATACCCACCTGGAGGAAGTGCAATCGAGACCTAGAAGGAGCAATACGACATGAGTTCTGAGCGGACAAGTACAGGCGAGCGTCCGGCCGCGTCGGCCAGACGGGGCGTTGACGGCGAGGGGCGCGAGGAGGCACAGCGCGTACGAGTCTTCGACACGACCCTGCGCGATGGCGAGCAGTCGCCGGGCATCTCGCTGAACAGGCAGGAGAAGCTGGAGATCGCCCACCAGCTGGCGCGGCTGGGCGTGGACATCATCGAGGCCGGCTTCCCGATCACCTCGCCGGGCGATTTCGAGTCGGTGCAGGCGATCGCTCGGGAGGTCCACGGCCCGGTGATCTGCGGGCTTGCGCGGACCTCCAAGCAGGACATCGACGCGGCATGGGAGGCCGTGAGAGACAGCGAGCGCCCCCGCGTCCACACGTTCATCGCCACGAGCGACATTCACATCGAGCGCAAGCTGCAGACCACGCGCGAGGATGTGATCGGGCAGACGCGCGCGGCGGTGGCGCACGCGCGCGGGTACTGCGAAGACGTCGAGTTCTCCCCCGAGGACGGCTCGCGCAGCGACGTCGAGTACATGGCCGAAGTAATCCAGGTGGCTCTGGACGAGGGCGCCACGACGATCAATGTGCCCGACACCGTGGGCTACACGATGCCGCACGAGTACGCGGCGATGTTCGCGGAGCTGTACCGGCTGGTGCCCGACCTGCGCAACGTCACTGTCTCGGTGCACTGCCACGATGACCTGGGCCTGGCGGTGGCCAACTCGCTGGCGGGCATCGAGGCGGGGTGCAGGCAGGTGGAGTGTGCGATCAACGGCATCGGCGAGCGCGCGGGGAACGCCTCGCTGGAGGAGATCGTGATGCTGCTGCACACGCGCGAGCCGAGCCTGGGGCTGTGGACGGGGATCGAGACCACCGAGATCGCGCGCACGAGCAGGCTGGTGTCGCGCTTGACGGGCTACCCGGTGCAGCCCAACAAGGCGATCGTGGGGCGCAACGCGTTCGCGCACGAGGCGGGCATCCATCAGGATGGCGTGCTGAAGGAGCGCACCACCTACGAGATCATGGACGCGACGACGGTGGGCCTGGAGAGCAACGCGATCGTGCTGGGCAAGCACTCAGGGCGCCACGCGCTGCACGAGGCGCTGGAGGAGATGGGCTTTCGCGTGGACGGCGCGGCTCTGAACGCGGCGTTCAAGCGCTTCAAGGAGCTGGCCGACCGCAAGAAGCAGATCACCGCGATGGACTTGGAGGCGCTGGTGACCGACGAGCTGCGCGAGGAGATCGCGGGCTACACGCTGGAGTCCTTCGACGTGGAGGCATCCTCGCACCGCCCGCCGCACGCACGCGTGAGCGTGAGCCCACCCGATGGCCCCGCCAAACAGGGCAGCTTCACCGGCGATGGCCCGATCGACGCGGTATTCCACGCGATCGATGCAGCCACCGGAGTCGAGACGAAGCTGCGCGACTTCCAGATCGGCGCGGTCACCGAGGGCCAGGACGCGCTGGGCGAGGTCTCCGTCGTCGTCGACGCCCACGGCCAGTCGGGCTCCGGGCAGGCCGTCTCCACGGACATCATCGAGGCGGCCGCGCGCGCATACGTGCGCGCGCTGTCGGTTGCCGTGGCGCGCTCGCAGAGCGCGGATGGGGTGGTGGGATTGCCGGAGACAGCTTCCTAGCAAAGGTTGCTCCCGACGCGGGTTGATTTTTTTTTAGAGGCCCCACAAGGGGGCCTAGCGAGTCGCGTCGGGAGATTTGAGGGTTGCTGCCGCTTACGTGGCGTCTGTGATAACGTACGCTCGTATGACGGCTGTCAAGGAGCAGGTGACACCAAACGGGGCTTCGACCCCAGATCCCCTGGACCCAATCGTCCTGGGGGCTCGGGTAAAGGCGCTGCGCGAGGCGTCCTCGCTCTCTCTGCGCGATCTGGCGGCGCGCAGCGGCGTGAGCGCGCCGATGCTCTCCCAGGTCGAGCGCGGCGACACCAGCCCGACGCTGACAGTCGCCGCGCGTATAGCCGCCGGCCTGGAGCTGCGGCTCTCACAGCTGTTGCGCCTGGACGAGGACGGCGCGGTGACGATCGTGCACGCCGACGAGCGCCAGCGCGGCGGCAACGCGCGAAGGGGGCACCGCTTCGAGGTGCTCACCTCCGGGCAGCCCGGGCAGCGCGCGGACCTCTCGCGGCACACGCTGGCTCCGGGAGGCGCCACGGGCGCGCCTGACGATCCACCGATGCACGAGCCGGGCAGCCGCGAGACGGCGCTCATCGAGCAGGGTGAAGTCGTCCTCGTGTGTGATGGGCAGCGCTATGCGTTGCACGCTGGTGACTGTGTCACCTTCGATGCTGATCTCCCCCACCATTTTGAGAACCCCGGCGCAGAAGATGCGAATCTGCTCGCCGTCGTCTCCGCCGGGTTGAGACGGAGTTGAGATGAAGAGTTATTCAGTAACAACGCGACCCGCGCAGGACCGCCTGTGGCGGTCCTCTTAATAAAAAACAGAAGGAACCACGATGCCTAAGACACTGTTCGAGAAGATCTGGGAGTCCCACGAGGTCGCGCCTGGACTGCTCTACATCGATTTGCACCTGGTGCACGAGGTGACCTCGCCGCAGGCCTTTGATGGGCTGCGCTTGGCTGGGCGTAAGGTGCGCCGCCCCGATCGTACGCTGGCGACGGCCGATCACAACACGCCCACCGATGGCACGCCTGTGGCTGCTCGTATCAAGGATGAGCTTTCGCGCGTGCAGGTGCAGACGCTGGAGCGCAACTGTGAGGAGTTCGGCGTGCCCGTTTATTCACTGGGCTCCGAGCGCCAGGGAATCGTGCACGTGATCGGTCCCGAGTTGGGGGTCACTCAGCCCGGCATGACGATCGTGTGCGGCGATTCACACACCGCCACGCACGGCGCCTTCGGCGCGCTTGCCTTCGGCATCGGCACGAGTGAGGTCGAGCACGTGCTCGCCACGCAGTGCATGGTTCAGCACCGTCCGCGCTCGATGCGCATCCACTACAGCGGTGCGCTCGGGTTTGGGGTCACCGCGAAGGACCTGATCCTCGCCACGATCGGGCAGATCGGCGTCGGCGGGGCCACCGGCCACGTGGTCGAGTTCGCCGGTCCCGCGATCCAGGCGCTCTCGATGGAGGGGCGCATGACCGTCTGCAACATGACGATCGAGGCCGGCGGTCGCGCGGGGATGATCGCGCCCGACGACACCACCTTCGCGTGGTTTGAGGAACGCGAGCGCCCCGGCTTCCCGCGCGGTGCGGCGCTCCAGGCTGCAGTCGAGGGTTGGCGGGAGCTGCCTTCGGATGAGGGTTCTGCGTACGACCTGGAGGTCGAGATCGACGCCTCCGCGATCACCCCGCAGGTGACCTGGGGCACGACGCCCGACATGGTGCTCTCGGTCACCGGCAGCGTGCCCTCGCCCGAGGATTTCGAGTCGCCCGCCGAGCGCGAGGCGGCCGAGCGCGCTTTGACGTATATGGCGCTCGAGCCCGGCACTCCGATCTCCGATATCGCGATCGACCGCGTGTTCATCGGCTCCTGCACCAACTCGCGCATCGGCGACCTGCGCGCCGCCGCCGAGGTCGTCGCGGGACGCAAGGTCGCGCCGAGCGTCAACGCGATGGTGGTGCCCGGCTCCCAGCAGGTCAAGGCGCAGGCCGAGGCCGAGGGTCTCGATCGCGTGTTCCGCGAGGCCGGTTTCGACTGGCGCGTCGCCGGTTGCTCGATGTGCCTCGGCATGAACCCCGACATCCTCGCGCCGGGGGAGCGCTGCGCGTCGACCTCGAACCGAAACTTCGAGGGGCGCCAGGGCCGGGGTGGCAGGACGCATCTGGTTTCTCCGCAGATGGCCGCGGCTGCTGCGATCGAGGGACATTTCACCGACATCAGGGATTGGAGCTGACCCGTGGAGGCTATTCACACAATTGCTGGAGCAGTAACGCATCTGGATCGCTCCAACGTCGACACCGACCAGATCATGCCCAAGCAGTTCCTCAAGCGCGTCGAGCGCACCGGCTTCGGCGAGTTCCTCTTCTACGACTGGGCCAAGGAGCCCGGCTGGGACTTGCCCGCGAACCCCATACTCGTCGCCGGCGAGAACTTCGGCTGCGGCTCCTCGCGCGAGCACGCGCCCTGGGGCCTTCAGGACTATGGCTTTCAGGCGATCGTCGCGCCGTCGTTCGCCGACATCTTCTACTCCAACTGCACCAAGATCGGGCTCCTGCCGGTCGTGCTGAGCGAAGAGGACTGTCACGCGCTCGCCCGCGCGGGGGAGGGGGAGATCGACCTCGAGGCGCAGGGGGTGCGGATTGGGTTCCCGCCCACCCGCGAAGTGGCATTTGAGATCGACCACGAGATTCGTCGCCGCCTGCTCGCCGGGCTCGACGACATCGGCGTGACGCTCGGTGAGGAGTCGGCGATCGTCGCCTACGAGGGCGAGCGCGAGCGCACCGGGCCGGTAACGACAGCGCTGTAAGCAGGCTCCCGGCAAGGCCCGTCAACCGTTAGCCTGCCCCCGCATGGCACACCACATAGTCACTCTCCCCGGCGATGGGATCGGCCCGGAGATCATGGCCCCGGCGCTGGAGCTGCTGCGCGCCGTGGGCTCGTTCGAGTTCGAGGAGCACGCCTTCGGCGGGGCGGCGATCGACGTGCATGGCACAGCGCTGACAGACGAGACGCTGGCTGCCTGTCGCAAGGCCGATGCCGTGCTCTTGGCCGCGGTGGGCGGCCCCAAGTGGGACACCACCGACCCGCACGCCCCGCGCCCCGAGCAGGGTCTGCTCGGATTGCGAAAGGGTCTTGGGCTGTACGCCAACCTGCGGCCCGTGCGCCCGCTCCCCGCCCTCTACGAAGCCTCGCCTCTGCGACGCGAGCGCATCGAGGGCACCGACTTGCTCGTCGTGCGCGAGCTCACCGGTGGCATCTACTTCGGCGAGAAGGTGCGCACCGAGACGATGGCCTCCGACCTCTGCGCCTACACCGTCGAGGAGATCGAGCGCATCGCGCGCACGGCCTTCGCCGCGGCGCGCACGAAGGTCTCGAGCGTGGACAAGGCCAACGTGCTGGAGACATCGCGCCTGTGGCGTCAGGTCGTGATCGACGTGCACGCGCGGGAGTTCCCGCACATCGAGCTCGAGCACGTGCTGGTTGACAACGCCGCGATGCAGCTGGTCGCCGCGCCGAGCGCCTTCGACACGATCCTCACCGAGAACATGTTCGGAGACATCCTCTCCGACGAGGCCGCCATGATCACCGGCTCGATCGGGATGCTGCCCTCCGCATCGCTGGGCGATGGCTCCGGCCCAGGCCTGTTCGAGCCGGTGCACGGCTCCGCGCCGGACATCGCCGGACAGGGCATCGCCAACCCCTTGGCGATGTTCCTCTCCGCCGCGCTGCTCCTGCGCCACGGGCTGGGCTTGGCAAGCGAGGCTGCGGCGGTAGAATCCGCGGTTGACCGCGCGCTCGAGGAGGGCCTGCGCACTCCCGACCTGGGAGGCAGCGCCGGCACCGAACAGGCGACGCGGGCTGTTCTCGACCATCTCTGAAGGAGCAACCATGGACCCCACCGACCTCATCTGGATGAACGGCAGTTTCGTCGCCTGGGAGGACGCCAAGGTCCATGTCCTGACGCACGGCCTGCACTATGGGACAGGCGTGTTCGACTCGATGCGCTGCTACGACACCGAGATTGGCCCCGCGGTGTTCCGCAACACCGAGCACCTAGAGCGTCTGCATCGCTCCGCCGACCTGTACTACATGCCCGTGCCCTACTCCGTGGAGGAGCTGCGCGCGGCGACGCTCGAGCTCGTGGCGCGCAACGGGCTGCGCTCCTGCTACATCCGCCCGATCGTCAACCGCGGGTACGGCCAGATGGGGCTCAACCCGCTCGACGCGCCTGTGGACGTGACGATCGCCTGCTGGGAGTGGGGCTCCTACCTTGGCGAGGAGGGCGTGCGCAACGGCGTGCGCGCGAAGGTTTCCTCGTGGCGGCGCATCTCGCCCGACTCGCTGATCCCGCACGCGAAGGCCTCCGGTCAGTACCTCAACAGCGTGCTCGCCAAGGTCGAGTCGCTGAAGGCCGGCTATCAGGAGGCGATTCTGCTAGATGACCACGGCCACGTGTGCGAGGGCACCGGCGAGAACATCTACGTGGTGCGCGACGGCGAGATCGCCACGCCCGGCCAGCACAACTCGATCCTCGACGGCATCACGCGCCGCTCGGTGATTCAGATCGCCTCGGACCTCGGCTACACCGTGGTGGAGCGCAACGTGGCGCGCGCCGAGATGTACCTCGCCGACGAGGTGTTCCTCTCGGGCACCGCCGCCGAGCTCGTGCCCGTGCGCGAGATCGACGACCACACGATCGGCGCCGGACGGCCCGGAGAGGTCACGCGCGTGCTGCAGGCCGCCTTCGATGACGCCGTGCACGGACGCAGCGAACGCTACCGCGAGTGGCTCGACGTGGTCGGCGGCGCGGCCCTGGAGACCCCCACTGGCGAAGTCTCCGGCGCCTCGAACGGCGCCGCCCAGGCGCAGGCCGCCGGCCCGGCCTCACCGCCGGGAGCGCCCACCCCCGCGGGCTGATGGCGGCCGTCGAGCTCTACGACGCCACCCTGCGCGACGGCATGGGCGGCGGCGGCATGTCGCTCACCGCGGAGGAGAAGCTGCGCGTGGTGCACGCGCTCGATGCCCTGGGCATCCACATGATCGAGGCCGGCTTCCCCTCCTCGAACCCCAAGGAGCGCGAGCTGTTCGAGCTGCTCGCCGAGGAGCAGCTCGACACCGCCGAGATCGTCGCCTTCGGCATGACCCGCCGCCGCGAGGGCCGCGCCGAGCAGGACGAGGGGCTGCGCGTGCTCGCCGACTGCTTCGCGGCCGCCTGCACCCTGGTCGGCAAGTCCTCGCTTTTGCACGTGGAGAAGGTCGTGCGCACCTCGCCACAGGAGAACCTCGCGATGATCGGCGACTCGATCGCCTTCCTCGTGGCGCAGGGAAAGCGCGTGCTGTTCGACGCCGAGCACTTCTTCGACGGCTACGCGCTCGACCGCGCCTATGCGCTCGAAGACGGTGCGCGCCGCCGCCGCCGCCGGGGCCGAGCGCATCGTGCTGTGCGACACCAATGGCGGCTCCCTCCCAACGCGCCTGCGCGAGGTGGTGGCCGACGTGCGCGCCACCCTCCCCGATGTCGCGCTCGGCATCCACGTGCACGACGACTCCGGCTGCGCCGTCGCCAACACCCTGGTGGCCGTCGAGGCCGGCGCCACGCAGGTGCAGGGGACCGTCAACGGCATCGGCGAGCGCACCGGCAACGCCAACCTGATCACGATCGTCGCCGATCTGCAGCTGAAGATGGGCATCGAGGTGCTCCCGCCCGAGGGCCTCGCGCGTCTCACCGAGACCGCGCACTTCGTCGATGAGCTGCTCAACCGCGCTCCCAACCCCGCGCAGCCCTACGTGGGCAAGCACGCCTTCGCGCACAAGGCGGGCCTGCACGCCGCCGGCGTGCAGGCCGACCCCGACGCCTTCGAGCACACCGACCCCGAGCTGGTGGGCAACCAACGCGACATCCTCATCTCCGAGCTCGCCGGCCGCGCCACCGTCCTGGAGAAGGCGCGCGAGGCGGGCATCGAGCTCGATGAGGCCGCCGCGGCGCGCACGGTCGAGCGCGTGAAGGCGCTCGAGCACGAGGGCTTTCAGTTCGAGGCCGCCGATGGCTCCTTCGAGCTGTTGATGCTCCGCGAGTCCGGCTCCTACGAGCCGCTGTTTCGCCTGGAGTCCTGGCGCGTGCTCGTGGAGAAGCGCGCCGACGGCCAGGTCGAGACCGAGGCCACTATCAAGATCTGGCTCCCCGGCTCCGGTGGTGCGGGCGAGGAGGAGCAGTACATCCGCACGGCGATGGGCAACGGCCCCGTCAACGCGCTCGACAAGGCGCTGCGCGAGGCGATCGGCGAGATTCACCCGCACCTGCGGGATATCGATCTCGTCAACTTCAAGGTGCGCATCCTCGATGAGACGAAGGGCACCGGCGCGGTCACGCGCGTGCTGATCGACGCCTCCGACGGGCAGCGCGTATGGGGCACGATCGGCGTCTCCGAGAACGTGATCGCGGCCTCCTGGGACGCGCTCGTGGACTCGCTGGCCTACGGCATGTACGTGGCCGCTGGGGCAGCCGGGGCGCGGCGGGCGTGAGCGAGAAGATCCCGCTCGCCCGGCCCGTCCTGGGGGAGGCCGAGGAGCGGGCCGTCGTGGAGGTGTTGCGCTCCGGCCACCTCTCGCTCGGTCCGCGCGTGGGCGAGTTCGAGCGGGCGTTCGCCGCGCGCGTGGGCGCGCCGCTGGCGTGCGCGGTCTCCAGCGGCACGGCGGGCCTGCACCTCGCGCTGCGCGCCGTGGGGGTGCGGCGCGGCGACGAGGTGATCACGAGCCCCTTCTCGTTCGTGGCCTCCGCCAACGTCGCGCTGTATGAGGGCGCGCGGCCGGTCTTCGCCGACATCGATCCCGTCACGCTCAACCTCGACCCGCAGGCCGCGGCTGCCGCGGTCACCGAGCACACGCGCGCGCTGCTGCCGGTGCACGTCTTCGGCTACCCCGCCGCGATGCCCGCCTTCGAGGCGCTTGCGCAGCGCCATGACCTGGGGCTCGTCGAGGACGCCTGCGAGGCACTCGGCGCGGTGCACGCCGACGGGAGGCCCGTCGGCGGGCGCGGGCACCCGGCGGTGTTCGGTTTCTACGCCAACAAGCAGCTCACCACCGGCGAGGGCGGGATGGTGACGCTGGCCGACCCGGCGCTGAAGGAGCGGATCGACTCCGAGCGCAATCAGGGCCGCGCTCCGGACATGGGCTGGCTCGATCACGACCGGCTGGGGTTCAACTACCGCCTCTCGGACCTCGCCTGCGCGATCGGCTCAGCGCAGCTGGAGCGCCTGGGGGAGATGCTCGCGGCACGGGCGCTCGCCGCGGAGCGCTATCGCGAGGCGCTCGCCGATATCGAATGCCTCGGAGCTGCCCTGTGCGGATCGCGGGGGAGACGTGCGGGGGTGGTTCGTGTTCGTCGTGCAGCTTCCGCAGGGGTGCGATCGCGACGGGGTCGTCCGCGCGTTGGCGGCACAGGGCATCCAGAGCAAGCCCTACCTGCCCGCGATCCATCTGATGAGCTTCTATCGCGAGCGCTTCGGACACCGCGAGGGGGAGTTTCCCGTGTGCGAGGACATAGCCGCCCGTTCGCTGGCGCTGCCCTTCTTCCCCGGGATCGAGGAGGCACAGGTGGCGCGGGTCGCAGAGGCTCTCGAAGGGGTGCTGAAGGCCTGACACCGGTGGGCCGGCGCGCCAGGCGAGGCCGGAGGGGCTCTCACGATCTTCGTGCCGCGCATCCTGTCATTCGTGCGCAGGCGTGCAGGCCACGCGCGCGGCCTCCTCGGGGCCGACGAAGGGCGCCAGTGCGACGTACGTCGCATCGGGTGCGAGCTCGGGGAGCTCCTGGAGGCGTCCACGGGCGGCGTAGTGAAGGAAGATCTCCTGTAGACCGCCGGCGATCGCTTCGAGTGCGATGGCGGGTGGACGTCTGCGCTTGGGCACCTCTTCCAGGCCCGGCGCGAGCAGCTGAGCGTAGGCTCTCACCCCACGATCGGACAGCTTGATCGCGCGCGGCGTCGCCACGGCGGTGCCCATCAGGGCCAAACGCGCGAATGAGGGCTCGGAAGCAAGATACTCAGTCAGGTTGTAGAGACCGTTGCGTACGCCGGTGCGCCAGTCGGGCGCGCTTGCGAAGGCCCGTTCGACGATGTCGAGGCCCTTGGAGTGACCCAGCTCATAGGCCACCAGGAAGGCATCCTCCTTGCTCTCGAAGTGCTCGTAGAAGGCCTGCAGCGAGATCGCGGCCTCGCTGGCGATGTCTTCGACGGTGAGCGACCCATACCCATTGGCCGCCGTGAGGTTGGTGACCGCGTCGAGGATCCGCTCGCGCTGGTTGTGAACAACGAAGCTGCGCGAGGCGCCGTGAGGCGAGCGTCTCCGGTCGCTCGGGAACCGGGGCGAGAGGGTGCCGGGCGCGCGGCCTCCGATTGGACGGCTCCTCGGCGAGGAGGCCTGCATGCGCGCCCGCTTGGGTCGGCTCCTGGCGATGCTCGCCTGCAGGGACTTCGGAACAGGGTGGTAGGCGGCCACCCAGCGCGCCAGGTCGGGCACCAGCTCGAGCGGCTTGACGCCGCGGCCGCCCTGCAGGGAGGTGACAAGCACGCGGTTGAGCCCCCCAACGACAGCCCTGAGCGTGGTGTCCTGTACGCCGCCGGCCTGGAAGCGCACATCCGCTCCGACTCCAGAACGCAGGCTTTCACGGATGAGTTCCGCGTAACCGGCGATCGCGCGCTCGCGTCGTTCGATACCGGCGGGTCCCGACCGCGGTTATCTCGGTGACCGCCATGCGCAGCGCGTCGGGGTTCTCCATCGAAGCGGAGAACAGCGCGCGGATCGCGGTTTCGACGCGGTCCGAGCCCCCACGCGCGTCAGTGAAAGTGTGCAGTACTCGATGCCGGCCATCCTCCACGATCGCGTCGTAGGTCGCGAGGAAACACTCTTCCTTGTTGGCGAAGTGCTGGTAGAACGCCTTGCGGGAAACCCCCGCACGCGACACCACCTCCGAGACGGTGGTCGCCACGTAGCCCTTTTCGCCAATCGACTCGAGCATCGCCATGGCGATGCGGGTGCGCTGGTTGGAGGCGACCTGCTCACGGGAGAGCGAGTGCGGTCCACGCGGCAGCCGGGAGGTCATGAGGGGGAACGGATTGGGACCCTCCAGATGGCGCCTGCGCGCCTGCGGAGGGTGCCGAGCGGTCTGGGACATCTCGTAACTCCTACCCTAAGTCAAATGGATGGAAAGCGGAATCGGCACACTACCAGCGGAAACACAGCTGTACCAGGGAGTGTGCTACCGCCCCGGAACGAGTCCATTTCCTTGCTGCGCGACGCGTGTGAGGCGGCGTGCTCGGGCGGCGCGTGCACAGGGGAAGGGAGGGGCTCGCCCGCAACCCCTAGACTCACGCCGTCGTGTCCCGCTTCAACGAGCCCCAGCACCCCGACTTCAGGCGCCTGAACACCTCGATCGGCGTCGACAGGCGTCTGTGGCCGCAGGATCTCGCCGCCTCGCGCGCTCACGCGAGAATGCTTGCCGCGCGTGGCATTCTCACGCCCGAGGAGCGCGATGAGCTGCTCGATGGCCTCGAACGAGTGGAGCGGGAGCTGGCAGACGATTGTTTCCGACTACTAGAAAAAGATGAAGATATTCACATGGCTGTCGAGCGGCGACTGACCGAGCTCGTGGGGGCGGTCGGCGGCAAGCTGCACACCGCGCGCTCGCGCAACGACCAGGTGGTGACCGATCTCGCGCTGTACACGCGCGATCGCGCGAGCGCGGCGCAGGGCGCGATCGGCGAGCTGATGGCGACGCTGCTGCGCCGCGCCGAGGAGCATCTCGACTGGCCGATGCCCGGCTACACACACCTGCAGCGCGCACAGCCGGTGTACCTCAGCCATCACCTGCTCGCCTACTTCTGGATGCTCGCGCGCGACCGTTCCCGCTTTGCCTTCGCCGAGCGCGAGGCCTCGCGCATGCCGCTCGGGGCGGGCGCGCTGGCGGGTGTGAACTTCGATACCGACCGCCGTGCCGTTGCACGGGAGCTGGGCTTCGCGGAGGTGATCCCCAACTCGATCGACGCCGTCTCGGGTCGGGACTTCGTGCTCGACTACATCGGCGCCGCGGCGACGTGTGCCACCCACCTCTCGCGTCTGGGGGCCGAGTTGGTGTTGTGGTGCAGTGAGGAGTTCGGCTTCTGCGAGCTGCCCGACGCCTGGAGCTCGGGCTCCTCGATCATGCCCCAGAAGAAAAACCCCGATGCCGCCGAGCTGCTGCGCGCGAAGGCCCCGCGCGTCGTGGGTCACCTCGCGGCGCTGCACGGGGTGCTGCACGCCCTGCCGCTCACCTACAACAAGGATCTGCAGGAGGACAAGGAGCACCTGTTCGACTGCTGCGACACGATCGAGCTCGAGCTCGCGGCTGCACGGGGCATGATCGAGGGCGTGAGCTTCCGGCGCGAGCGTCTCGCCGCGGCCGCCTCGGATGAGATGCTCGCGGCAACCGACATCGCCGATCTGTTGGTGGCGCGCTGCGGCGTTCCCTTCCGCGAGGCCCACGGCATCGTCGCCGGGCTCGTGCGCAGCGCGCTCGACAGCGGCCGCACGCTCTCGCAGCTCAGCGTCGATGAGCTCGCCCGGCACAGCGAGGCGCTCGCGGGCGCCAGCGAGCAGTACTACCAGGCGCTCGCGCAGTCGTCCTGGCTGGAGTCGAAGGTGTCAGAGGGTGGCACCGCGCTGGCGCGCGTGCGCGAGCAGATCGAGGCCGCGCACCGCGCGCTCGAGAGCGAAAGCGCCTCCGGCTGATATCTGCAAGCGTCCGTTTTCGATGAGAGGGCTTTCAGCCGACTTCTACGAGCGCCCCGTGCTGGATGTCGCACGCGAGTTGATCGGCTGCACGGTGGAGTACCGCGGCGTGGCCGGGACGATCGTCGAGACGGAGGCCTACCACGAGTGCGAGCCAGCCTGCCACGCCTTCGTGGGGCTCACCCCGCGCACCCGCACCCTCTTCGGGGCACCCGGCACTGCCTACGTGTATCGCTCCTACGGCATCCACGCGCTGCTCAACGCCGTCTGCGAGCCTCGGGGAGTGGGCGCGGCGGTGCTGATCCGGGCGCTGGAGCCGCTCCGCGGGATCGAGCAGATGCGCGTCCGGCGTGGCCTGGAACGCGATCAGGATCTGTGCTCGGGGCCCGGCAAGCTCACCCAGGCGCTGGGCGTGGGTCTCTCCGAGAACGACACCAACTTATCTGCCGGGCCGATCGTGATCGGTCCGCCGGCGGACATGTGGCGCTCGCCCGCGGTGCTTGTGGGCGAGCGCGTGGGGATCACCAAGGCCGTGGATCTGCCCTGGCGCTTCTGCGCGGCCGGGAATCTCCACGTCTCACGTCCGCGCCTGCGCTGAGAGGCTCTTAGGGCCTATCCCGGAAGGGGTGTGGGGCTGGGGTGGTTGAGGGTCGAGCGAGGCACGGACGCAAGGGCGAAGGCTTGGTGGTGCCAAGTCGAGCCCGAGGACAAAGCCTCGCGAAGGCCATCGGCCGCATCCAGACGTGCGGCCCTTCCGGGATAGGCCCTTAGCCGCCGGGCGCTGCCGTGCCTCCGCTGGCCGGCGGTGTGCCGCCCGCCGATGGAGCCGGTGCGGCTGGGGCGGGAGTCGGCGCCGGCGCGGGCGGTGTCGCGGGCGCTGGGGAAGCCGGCTGCGGACTGGCCGACTGGGGCGTCTGGGGCTGTGGTGTTGAGGACTGTGGAGCGGGCGTCTTCGTGGATGGGGCGCCCGTCGCGTGGTTGGGCCCCGCCGCGGAAGATCCGGCTTCCTGGGTTGGGCCGGGCGTACCGGTTCCCTTCGCTTCGGCCGAGCCCGCGCGCTTGCTCGCCGTCTGCGTTGCGCGTTCCTTTTCGACGGCCATTGCAGCGAGCATGAAGTTGTGCCAGATCAACGCCGGGTAGGTGCCACCGAACACCGGTTTGCCGCCGAAGTCGGTGGTCATCGGCACGAGCTTGTCGGGGTAGCCGACCCACACGGCCACCGTGTACTTCTTGTCCCAGCCCACGAACCACGCGTCGCCGAAGTTGGAGGTCGTGCCGGTCTTGCCGGCTGCGAACTGGCCGATCGCTGCTGCGCGGGCCGTGCCGTACTGCAGCACGGTCTCCAGCATCGAGGTCTCGGTTTCGGCCACTTCCCCCGGCAGCACGCGGGTGAGCTGGGTGTGCTCGACGTCGCGGTGGTGTCCATCGGAGAGCGTGCGACTGCCGGCGTCAACTTCCTGGATCCCCACCGGGGCGCCGTCCGCGATCAGCGTTCCGCTGACGCGCTCGCCGCCGTGTGCGATCGTCTCGTAGGCGTGCGCCATGTCCAGCGGCGTGACCCCCACCTTCAGCCCGCCGATCGTCATCGCGGGGTTCGTCGAGATCGGCGTGGTGATGCCCATCCGGTGTGCGAGGTGGGCGATTCGGCGGGTGCCCACCTTCAGGCCGACTTCTGCGTAGATCGAGTTGTCGGAGTAGGCCGTGGCGCCGGTGAGGGTGTCCGAGCCCGTGTAGGAGCCTTCGTCGTTGTGCACCACGAACTTTTCCTTGCCCCCTGTGCCTGGGACGAAGAAGGTCTTCTGCTTCGAGCTCCACACCGAGCCGGGGGAGATGCCATCCTGCAGGGCCGCGGCGAGGTCGAACGCCTTGAAGGAAGAGCCCGGCTGGCGCTCGCCCTGCGTGGCGAGGTTGAAGGGGCTCTCGTTGTAGCTGCGCCCGCCGACCATCGCGCGCACCTCGCCGGTGGAGTTTTCGATTGCCACCAGCGACGCCGCCGGACCGCTGGGTCCCGGCAGATAGCCATTGACCGCCCGTTCGGCGGCACGCTGCATATCGAGGTCGAGCGTTGTGCGGATCTGCAGGCCGCCGTTGAAGGCGCGTATCGCGCCGTAGCGTTCGATCACCTGCTGGGAGACCCAACTGGTGAAGTACCCCGCGTCGATCCCTTCCACGAGGCTCTGATGGGGCGGCTGGATGTCCTTTGGCGCCGGCAACGATTGCGCGACGCTTTCTTCGTAGTCGGCGCGAGTCAGGTAGCCCTGTTCGAGCATCTGCCTGAGCACCACGTCGCGCCGCGCGCGTGCGGCGGCGGGGTGGGTCACCGGGTCATAGAAGGTGGGCGACTGGATGATGCCCGCCAGCAGCGCCGCCTCCGCGGGCTCGAGCTGTGCGATGCAGAGCTGATGCTTTGGCGTGCCACAGCCAATGTGATTGACGTCCTGGCCGAAGTAGGTGCGCGCGGCCGCCTCGATCCCGTAGGCCCCGTTGCCGAAGTAGATCGTGTTGAGGTACTCGGTGATGATCTTTTCCTTCGACCACTTGTGCGCGAGCTGGTAGGCGAGCGCAACCTCGCGCAGCTTCTCGAAGATCGTGCGATGCGACTGCGCCTGCAGCGCGTTCTTGACGAACTGCTGCTCGACGGTGGAGGCGCCCTGCACGGTCCCCTGATGCATGATGTCCTGTACGAAGGCGCGCGCGATGCCGCGGATGTCGATGCCGCTGTTGCTGGCAAAGCGCTTGTCCTCGATCGAGATCACCGCCTCCTTGACGATTCGCGGGATCTGCCCCGGCGTGAGCAGGATCTGGTTCTTGCGGCTGAGCACTCCCAACGGCCTGCCGAGGTCGTCGAGCAGCACCGAGTTGCGCGCGTTGTTGAACTCCTGGCGATTGTCGAACGAGGGCAGATCGGATGCCACGGCCATGAACATGCCGAACACGAACGAGATCAGGCCGAGCAGCATGACCGCCAGGAAGATCGAGAGAAAGCGAAGCTTCTTCAGGCGCGGCCGGCCGCCGGTGGGCGATGCGGCTAGCTCCACGGGCACAGATTCGAGAGCTTAGAGGATCGGTCCGGCGACGCGGCCGGTTGTTCGGTCGGGCCGGGCATTAGCATGGCAACCGATGCCCGACGCACCCGATGAGGCCGCCGAGCAAGCCGTTCGATTGGCTGCCAATGCGGTCGACAGCCTGCCGGCAGTCGCGCTGCTGCAGATGATCGAATATGCGGCGGACAAGGGCAGACCGCTGCGCGTCAAGCTGGGCATCGACCCGACGGCGCCCGACATCCATCTCGGGCACGCGGTCGTGCTTGGCAAGCTGCGCGAGTTCCAGGACGAGGGTCACGTCGTGGTTTTGATCGTCGGCGACTACACGGCCCGCGTAGGAGACCCTTCGGGGCGCTCGACGTTGCGCCCGATGCTCTCCGTGGAGGAGATCGAGGCCAATGCGGCGACCTTTCAGGAGCAGGCCCTGCGGATTCTCGACTCTGAGCGGCTGGAGGTGCGCCGCAACAGCGAATGGCTTGCGGAGATCGATCTGCTCGCGCTCACGCGCACGACGACCATCGCTCAGCTGCTGGAGCGCGAAGACTTCGCCAAGCGTTGGGCGGCTCAGCAGCCGATCTCGATGCTCGAGCTTATGTATCCACTGCTGCAGGGCTACGACTCCGTGGCCGTCGAAGCCGACGTAGAGCTCGGCGGCACCGATCAGAAGTTCAACCTGCTGCTGGGACGTGACATACAGCGAGCCTATGGGCAGGTTGGGCAGGCGATCTTGACGATGCCGCTGCTCGTGGGCGTCGACGGGCATCAGAAGATGTCCAAGTCGCTTGGCAACCAGATCGGGATCACCGACTCGCCTGGAGAGATCTACGGCAAGACGCTCAGCATCCCCGATGAGGCGATGGGCGACTACTACCGGCTGCTGCTGCACCGCGAACCGCCGGGCGAGCAGGACATGCCGGCTCGCGACGCCAAGCGCCTGCTCGCACGCGAGCTGGTGGGGTGGCTGTACTCGTCGGCTGAGGCCGAGCGGGCCGAGCACGACTTCGACAAGGTGTTCATCGAGCACGAGACGCCCGAGGAGGTCGAGGAGGCCGCCTTCCACAGCGACGACGGCAGGCTTCACCTGCCCGAGGTGATGGCCGCCGCGTTCGGTGTCTCGCGCTCGGAGGCCCGCCGCCTGATCGAGCAGGGCGGAGTGTCCCTCGGCGGAGAGGCCCTCGGGCGCGAGGAGTACGATGTCGATGCTCAGCGGGCCGAGGGACAGGTGCTGAAGGTCGGCAAGCGTCGCTTTCGACGTCTGCGGCGGGCTGTTTGACGCAGAGCGCCCCGGAGCGCTATACTTCTTCGTCGGCCCGCAGGCGCCTCAGGGCGTGGGGTCGGATCGGTCTCCTCCAAGAGAACCCTCCAGAGAGGCATCGACGGTCTTTGAAAACTCAACAGCATGCGCATCTACGATCGATTTCGATCGTGGTGTGCGTCCAGGTTCGACCCGTCGTCGGGCCGTGCGCTTAGGCGTACGCGTCTAACGACGGACAAAGAGTCAAGTAGGAGAAGTACCCCGTCATGGTTCGGGGCTCACGGTGTATGGAGCCTCGACCGTCCGGTGGCCGTTGGTCGTTTTGCGATTGGCGGTGACCGGCAACTCCATGACAGCTTTTCGTGAAGTTCTTCACGGAGAGTTTGATCCTGGCTCAGGACGAACGCTGGCGGCGTGCTTAACACATGCAAGTGGAGCGACGAACCAGGGCTTGCCCTGGGGCAGAGCCGCGAACGGGTGAGTAACACGTGGGTTATCTGCCTCGATGACCGGGACAACCCGAGGAAACTCGGGCTAATACCGGATGTGCCCGCAAGGGGAAAGGAAGCTTCGGCCTCCGCATCGAGATGAGCCCGCGGCCCATTAGCTTGTTGGTGAGGTAACGGCTCACCAAGGCTTCGATGGGTAGCTGGTCTGAGAGGACGATCAGCCACACTGGGACTGAGACACGGCCCAGACTCCTACGGGAGGCAGCAGTGGGGAATCTTGCGCAATGCGCGAAAGCGTGACGCAGCAACGCCGCGTGGGGGAAGAAGGCTTTCGGGTTGTAAACCCCTTTCAGTTGGGACGAAGCTTCGCCGGTGAATAGCCGGCCGGAGTGACGGTACCTTCACAAGAAGCACCGGCTAACTACGTGCCAGCAGCCGCGGTAATACGTAGGGTGCAAGCGTTGTCCGGAATTATTGGGCGTAAAGAGCGTGTAGGCGGCCCGACAAGTCCGCTGTGAAAGTCCAGGGCTCAACCCTGGAATGCCGGTGGATACTGTCGGGCTAGAGTCCGGAAGGGGCGAGTGGAATTCCTGGTGTAGCGGTGAAATGCGCAGATATCAGGAGGAACACCAATGGCGAAGGCAGCTCGCTGGGACGTGACTGACGCTGAGACGCGAAAGCGTGGGGAGCAAACAGGATTAGATACCCTGGTAGTCCACGCTGTAAACGATGGCAACTAGATGTGGGGGGTGTCGACTCCCCCCGTGTCGAAGCTAACGCATTAAGTTGCCCGCCTGGGGAGTACGGCCGCAAGGCTAAAACTCAAAGGAATTGACGGGGGCCCGCACAAGCAGCGGAGCATGTGGTTTAATTCGACGCGACGCGAAGAACCTTACCTGGGCTTGACATGTGAGTGACCGGCGTGGAAACACGTCCTCTCTTCGGAGCACTTTCACAGGTGGTGCATGGCTGTCGTCAGCTCGTGTCGTGAGATGTTGGGTTAAGTCCCGCAACGAGCGCAACCCCCGTCGCATGTTGCCAGCATTTAGTTGGGGACTCATGCGAGACTGCCGGTGACAAACCGGAGGAAGGTGGGGATGACGTCAAGTCATCATGCCCCTTATGTCCAGGGCTACACACGTGCTACATTGGCGCATACAGAGGGCTGCGATACCGCGAGGTGGAGCGAATCCCTTAAAGTGCGTCTCGGTTCGGATTGCAGGCTGAAACTCGCCTGCATGAAGGCGGAGTTGCTAGTAATCGCGGATCAGCATTGCCGCGGTGAATACGTTCCCGGGCCTTGTACACACCGCCCGTCACACCACGGGAGTGAGCAACACCCGAAGCCGGTGGCCTAACCCGCAAGGGAGGGAGCCGTCGAAGGTGGGGCTCGTGACTGGGGTGAAGTCGTAACAAGGTAGCCGTAGCGGAAGCTGCGGCTGGATCACCTCCTTTCTAGGGAGCACATACTGTGCCCCGGTCCACGCGGCCGTTTGATCGAAGGGACCCTCGGGTCCCGGGAGTCGAGCGGTGACAGAGCAGGCCGGGCCTAGCATGTCGACCGAACCTGGCTGGCCAGTGCCCTGTATGGGCACGCGCCGTCTCGACCGTCCAGCCCCGTCCTACTCGGAGGCTGGGGGAAGTGGCGGCGATCAACAACCGCCAGCATGCTGTTGAGTTTTGAGAGACCGGCGTCCGCCTGTGGACGGCGCAGTCGCGCTGATAAGAGCGCGTCCGCACATGCCCGACTCAGGCCGGCGTTATCGCCTCTCCACGGTCCTTGAAAACTGCACAGAAGCCACAATCAGCCGCCATCGATAAGCGGCGGCTGAAAAACGGGTATCACCGGGTCCTCTGCGATCGAACCGCACTCCGTCAGGAGGGTGGGAACGTCGCTTGGGACCAGATCACCGTCAAGATAGTAAGGGCACATGGTGGATGCCTTGGCACTAAGAGTCGAAGAAGGGCGTGAACGGCTGCGATAAGCCACGGTTAGGCGCTGAATAGCCTTTGACCCGTGGATTCCCGAATGGGGAAACCCAGCGCTGGTAATGCGGCGTTATCCCCGGCTGAATACATAGGCCGGCGGAGGACAAGCGGGGGAAGTGAAACATCTCAGTACCCCGAGGAAAGTAAATCAACCGAGACTCCCTGAGTAGTGGCGAGCGAAAAGGGATCAGCCCAAACTTGCTGCGTGTAAGCGGCCACGCGTTGCGTAGCAGGGGTTGTAGGGCGTTTGTTCCGAGCTGTGGCCAGCTCGGCGGAAGTTACAAAGTCATGTGGTAGTCGAAGCGTGTGGAACCACGCACCATAGAGGGCAACCGTCCCGTAGACGAAACTGCATGGCCTTCCGTCAGACGTTCCTGAGTAAGTCCGCGCCCGTGAAACGCGGACTGAACCTGGGGGGACCACCCTCCAAGGCTAAGTACTCCTTAGTGACCGATAGCGGACAAGTACCGTGAGGGAAAGGTGAAAAGTACCCCGGAAGGGGAGTGAAATAGTACCTGAAACCGCGTGCCTACAAGCGGTGGGAGCAGACTTGTTCTGTGACCGCGTGCTTTTTGCATAACGAGCCGGCGAGTTACTCGTCTGCGGCAAGGTTAAGCGATGAGCGGAGCCGTAGCGAAAGCGAGTCCTAATAGGGCGACATAGTCGTAGGCGGTATACCCGAAACTGAGCGAGCTACCCATGGGCAGGCTGAAGCGGGGGTAAGACCTCGTGGAGGGCCGAACCGACCTAGGTTGAAAACTGGGCGGATGACCTGTGGGTCGGAGTGAAAGGCTAATCAAGCTCAGTGATATCTGGTTCTCTCCGAAATATATTTAGGTATAGCCTCGGATAAATTGCGTTTTGGCCGTAGAGCACTGTTTGGACTAGGGGCCCTACCAGGTTACCGACTTCAGGCAAACTCCGAAGACCATTACGTTTACTCCGGGAGTCAGTCGCTGGGGGATAAGCTTCAGCGTCGAAAGGGAAACAACCCAGACCGCCAGCTAAGGTCCCAAAGTACTAGCTAAGTGGGAAACGATGTTCGAGTGCATAGACAACCAGGAGGTTGGCTTAGAGGCAGCCACCCTTGAAAGAGTGCGTAACAGCTCACTGGTCAAGTGTTCGAGCGCGGACAATGTAACGGGGCTCAAGCTAGTCACCGAAGCTGCGGGTGTGAGATCGATTTCGATTGATCTTGCGCGGTAGGAGAGCGTTCCCATGCCAGTAAAGCGGCGGCGTAAGCCAGCCGTGGAGGCGTGGGAAGTGAGAATGCCGGCATTAGTAACGAAAGAAAGGTGAGAATCCTTTCCACCGATTGCCCAAGGATTCCTGAGTAAAGTTCGTCTGCTCAGGGTTAGTCGGGACCTAAGGCGAGGCCGAAAGGCGTAGTCGATGGCCAACAGGTTGATATTCCTGTACCACGTCGCTTCCGTTTGACCGATGGGGGGACGAGGAAGGCTAAGGGACCCCAGGCGATGGTTGCCCTGGGACAAGCATGTAGGGGCGGCCCCTGTCAAATGCGGGGCTGCATTCAACCCGAGGTGCGATGTGAGCTGGCTCTGAGCCGGCGACTCCCCGACGCCATGCCTCCAAGAAAATCCTCTAGGGAGGAAGCGCGTGCCCGTACCAAAACCGACACAGGTGGGCAAGTAGAGAATACTAAGGTGATCGAGATAACCCTCGTTAAGGAACTCGGCAAAATAGCCCCGTAACTTCGGGATAAGGGGCGCCCCAGTAGGGTGAAGCTCTTCGCGAGTGGAGTCCGAGGGGGCCGCAGTGAATAGGCTGAAGCGACTGTTTACCAAAAACACAGGTCTCTGCTAAGTCGAAAGACGACGTATAGGGGCTGACGCCTGCCCGGTGCCGGAAGGTTACGTGGAGTTGTTAGGGCTTGTCCCGAAGCAGCGAAGCTAAGCCCCGGTAAACGGCGGCCGTAACTATCAGTTGACCGAGGTAGTTGTAAAACTTGGCTATATGCTGGAACATCCGAGTATCCCGCACTACTCGTACCGATCGCTCCGTCCGGAGTGGCCGGTACAGTGAAAATGTGTCGGGTGCGGACAATCAGCAGGAAAGGCCATTCATCGAGGCCATACCGGTCTCGCTCGGTAGCTTCTTGTCTGGGTTCGCGCTGGGAGAGGGAAGCTTCATGATCGTCTGTCGCAGACGCGGCGACTATCGACGAAGTTTCAAGCTTTCAGCTGCCTTCAATGTCTCGCAGCACGACCGTGAGCCTCTGGATCTCTTCAGGGAGACCCTTGGGTGCGGGACGCTGCGTAAGGCGGGTAACGGCGGGTGGTATTGGGAGGTCAACAGACTTCCCGATCTCGCCAACCGCATCGCGCCGTTCTTCGATCGGTTTCCGATCGTGGGGCAGAAGGCAGAGGACTACCAGCTGTGGAGAAGCGCAGTAATGCTTCTTTCAGCAGGCAGTCTGAGCGATCAGGACTACCATCAGGTTCTTGCTCTCCGGGAACGGATGAACCGTGGTGGGAAGAGACGCTATCGGATGGATGGAATCCTCAGAGACTATACGCCAAGCCCATCGATCTAGAGCGGTCGTGGGATGAGATAGTCCGCTCTCATGGGCGACCATGAGAGCCCGTCAGAAATGAGCGGGCCGCTCAAGAATGTTCATGTTCTTGAGTAGTAACATGAGGAACGGTCCTAAGGTTTCGTGAATTCGTTGCCTTAGTAAAACCTGGCTGTATGCTGGAAAACCCGTGTATCCGGAAGCTACTCGCCCCTCGTGGGCAGTGACAATGCATCCGGTGCGGACAATCAGCAGGGAAGTCGTCCGGTACCCCGGATTGACCCCTCAGAGACCACACGCCAGGGTCTACAGTGTTTGTAGGCAAGATATGGTCCGGTCTGTATGGCGACATGCAGAGGTCGACAGAAATGATCGACCCGCTGAGGCTTTCGGGTCTCAGTTAATCTCAGGTAGTGCATATCAAGGGCCTGGGAAGTAACAGCACAAGCGAAATTCCTTGTCGGGTAAGTTCCGACCTGCACGAATGGCGTAACGACTTCAGCACTGTCTCAACGAGGGGCTCGGTGAAATTGCAGTCTCGGTGAAGATGCCGAGTACCCGCGGCTAGACGGAAAGACCCCGTGAACCTTTACTACAACCTGGTATTGGAATTCGGTGCATCTCGCTCAGGATAGGTGGGAGGCTTTGAAGCGCTGGTTGCGGCCGGCGTGGAGCCAACCTTTAGATACCACCCTTGGTGTATTGGGTTTCTAACAGCATTCCTTGAATCAGGGTGCTGGACAGTTCCAGGCGGGTAGTTTGACTGGGGCGGTCGCCTCCTAAAATGTAACGGAGGCGCACAAAGGTTCCCTCAGCACGGTTGGAAATCGTGCGTAGAGCGTAAAGGTAGTAAGGGAGCTTGACTGCGAGACTGACAAGTCGAGCAGGTGCGAAAGCAGGTCTTAGTGATCCGGCGGTAGCAAGTGGAAGTGCCGTCGCTCAACGGATAAAAGGTACTCCGGGGATAACAGGCTTATCGGGCCCAAGAGTCCACATCGACGGCCCGGTTTGGCACCTCGATGTCGGCTCGTCGCATCCTGGGGGTGGAGTCGCTCCCAAGGGTTGGGCTGTTCGCCCATTAAAGCGGTACGCGAGCTGGGTTCAGAACGTCGTGAGACAGTAAATTCCGTTGCTGTCTATAAATTCGGCTATATGCTGGAAAACCCGTGTATCCCGCACTACTCGTAGCAATTGTTCCGACCGGAGCAGTCGCTACAGTGACAATGTGACGGGTGCGGACAATCAGCAGGAAAGGCTGGATGGCTACATTTCGGGCTATGTAGATGGCGAGGGCTGCTTTGCAGTCGCCGTCAATCGCAACCCCACCTGCCGCAGCGGTTATCAGCTGGTTCCTGAGTTCCATGTCAGCCAGAACGGTGACAGGGCCCAGGTGCTTGGACTGATACGTGAGCGGTTTGGTGGATGCGGCTACATCAAGTCCAACGGAAGGAAGGATCGTGCGTTGGTATACGTCGTTCGACGACGTGAGCATTTGCTGGAGCACGTGATTCCTTTCTTTGAGCGGTCACCGCTGTTGTCTTCCAAGCAGGAGGACTTCGAGAAGTTTGCGGCGATCGTGAGATCGATGGCTCTCGGTCAGCATCGCACGCCTGGAGGTTTCGCCAGGCTGCTGGATGAGGCACTCTCCATGAATGGGGCGGGCCGCTTCCGGAGTGTGCGGTGGAAAGAGCTAATCGGTAGCGATCCAGAATCCTCAGAGACTATATGCCGAACAGGTGAGTGATGCCTCCTGAAGATATAGTCCGAGCTGCATGGCGACATGCAGAGTCAGGCAGAAATGTCCTGGCCCGCGGCCCCAGATTCGGGGCTGTGAGTAACAAAACTGTCGGTCCCTATCTGCCGTGGGCGTTGGAGAGTTGAGAGGATTTGTCCCTAGTACGAGAGGACCGGGATGAACGCACCTCTGGTGTATCTGTTGTCCTGCCAAGGGCATAGCAGACTAGCTACGTGTGGATCGGATAACCGCTGAAAGCATCTAAGCGGGAAGCCGGCCTCGAGATGAACTCTCCCATCCCCTAGAGGGAGTAAGACCCCTGGTAGACCACCAGGTTGATAGGCCAGATCTGGAAGGACGGTAACGTCTGCAGGAGACTGGTACTAATGGTTCGAGGGCTTGACGGATTTACTTTTTGTCTCGCAAGAGGCAGATTTGTAGGTGTTACCCGGTGTGGCTTTGTGCAGTTTTGAAGGGCCTGGGAGGCGAGGTCTCTCGACCTTTTCCGGTGGCTTTAGCGAGGGGGAAACACCTCTTCCCATTCCGAACAGAGCAGTTAAGCCCCTCAGCGCCGATGGTACTTGGCTCGCAAGGGCCTGGGAGAGTAGGACGCCGCCGGTTTTTTCAGCACACGGGCCGCCCTCGGGCGGCCCGTCGTCGTGTCAGGACGGCTCGCGCGGTAGGATCTCCGCCGATGCCCACTGTCGCCGACGTCTACGCCAAGGTCAGTCCCTATCTCGCGGGCAAGCCCGGCGCTGCCGCGGCGACGCGCCTGCACGCGCGCATCCTGCGCGCCAGCCGTGGCAAGTTTGCGGGTCGCATCCTCGGGGTGCAGAGCGATGTGCTCGTGCTGCGCACCATCGGACGGCGCAGCGGACAGCCGCGCGACGCGCCCATGTTCTGCCTCGAGTACAACGGCGGCTACGCCGTGGTGGCCTCCAATGGCGCCGCCAAGCACACGCCCGCGTGGTGGCACAACCTGCAGGACCACCCCGAGGCCGAGGCGCTTGTGCGCGGGCAGGAGCACCCCGTGCGCGCCCGCGCCGCGAGCGAGCAGGAGATCAGCGAGCTGTGGCCGCGCTTCGTGCAGCTCTACAGCGGCTACGAGCACTACAAGTCGATCGCGACCCGCGAGCTGCCTGTTGTGATCCTTGAGCCACGCTGAATCCTGCGCTGGAGGCCGCCGGGGCCGAAAGGCGTCTGCCCGATTCGGAGCGGTAGGCCCCCGGACAGCGCCCCTCCCACTCGGCTTCCCGGCGGACCTCCTCGCCGTCCTCGAGCGTAAGCAGAGCGACAGTGGTGTCGAGGGCGGCGCGCAGAAGATGGGGGACAGAAGAGAACATATGTTCGTAGAGTAGGGAGGCGTTCGGACGGAAGCGGCCCGAACATACGTACGCGTCAACCGGCTGCTCCCAAAATGGCTTGCGCAAGCCAAAAATCCGCCTCCGGCTTGCAATGGGAGTTGCAGAAAGCATAGACGGCAGGGGTTCCGGGGGTATCCAGGCAGCCGCGAGACTGCCGGCGAGACCGAACAGCGGGAGCGGCGGCAGACGCGTGTGCGTCGGCCGTCCGGCTGCTCCTCGCGAGCATTTCAGGAAGGTCTCGGCGCCCCGCGCGCGAACTCCTCCCCAGATGGCTGTTACGCTTGCCAGGCGCTCTGCCAACGCTCCCCTCTGGGGCCGGCGACGGCGCATTCAGCCTATGGAGAAGTTCGTCATCGAAGGCGGCGTTCCGCTGTCGGGGACCCTGGTCCCGGCGGGCAACAAGAACGGCGCGCTGCCGATCCTCGCCTCCGCCCTCCTCACCGAGGATGAGGTGGTTGTGCGCAATGTGCCGCGCATCCGCGACGTCGAGGCGCTGCTCACGATCCTCAACGCGATCGGCGTGCGCGTGGCCTGGCGCGGGCCCAACGAGGTCGCGCTGTGCGCGGCGGATGTGCACGACGTCGAGATCGCCCCCGAGCTCGCCGAGCAGATCCGCGCCTCCTTTTTGCTCGCCGGTCCGCTGCTGGCGCGTTTCGGGCGGGCCGTGATGCCCCCTCCGGGCGGCGATGTGATCGGCCGCCGGCGCCTCGATCCCCACCTCGACGCCTTCCGCGCGATGGGCGCCACCACCGTGTGCGGGCGCGACATCGTGCTGAGCGCGCCCCGCGGGCTGCGCCCCACCGATGTCTTCATGGACGAGCCCTCGGTGATGGCCACCGAGAACGCCCTCATGGCCGCCGCGCTCACACCCGGCGCGACCGTGATCGGCAACGCCGCGTGCGAGCCTCACGTGCAGGATCTCGCGCGGATGCTTGTGAAGATGGGCGCCGACATCCAGGGCATCGGCTCCAATCTGCTCACCGTCAACGGCGCCGAGCGCCTGCACGGCTGCGAGCATGTGGTCTCGCCCGACCACATCGAGATCGGCAGCTTCATGGCGCTCGCGGGCGTAACCGGGGGGGAACTGCGGATCAAGGACACCGTGCCCAACGATCTGCGCATCATCCGCCTCGTGTTCGAGCGCCTCGGGCTGCGCTCCGAGCTCGAGGGCGCCGATGTGGTGGTGCCCGGCGGACAGCGCCTCGTGGTGCAGTCCGACGTGGGCGACTACAAGGGCAAGATCCAGGACGGTCCCTGGCCGGCCTTCCCCGCCGACCTCACCTCGATCGCGGTCGCGCTCGCGACCCAGGCCGAGGGCTCGATCCTGGTGCACGAGTGGATGTTCGAGAACCGCCTCATCTTCACCGACAAGCTGATCCTGATGGGCGCCGACATCGTGATGTGCGACCCGCACCGCGCGATCGTCACCGGTCACCGCCGCCTGCGCGGCGAGCGCGTGGAGTCGCCCGACATCCGCGCCGGCATGGCGATGCTGCTCGCGGCTCTGTGCGCGGAGGGGCGCAGCGAAATCGGCAACATCCGCCAGATCGACCGCGGTTACGAGCGCATCGACGAGCGCCTGCGCGAGCTGGGAGCGAACATCGAGCGCGTCGCCACCGAACCGGCGCTGCACGCGTAGCCTCGTCCGCGACGCCTTGCCGGAGCCCTGCCGGAGGCCTCGCTCGCGGCGCCACGAAGCGGCATCCGGATGCGAGCCCACGGTGGATAGGCTCCACTCGCTCCATCCCGACCCACTGAAACCTCTCCTGCAACTGCCACAGTTCCAGCCATGATCCACCGCATCCCCAGCGGCACCCGCGATGTGCTCCCCGATGAGACGCGCGAGGTGCACGTCATCACCGAGGCTCTTCGCGGCGTCTTCGAGCGCCACGGCTACGGCGAGATCTCCACACCCGCGCTCGAGTACGAGGAGGTGCTCGCGCGCGCCGACATGGCCGAGGCGCGGCCTGCGTATCGCGTGTTCGACGAGTCCGGCGCGGTGCTCGTGCTGCGCTCGGACATGACCGTGCCGATTGCGCGGGTGGTGGCCACGCGCTACCCGACCGTCGAGCCGCCGATCCGCTTCTGTTACGTGGCGCACTGCTATCGCGGCGTGCGCCCCCAGCGCGGACAGCCGCGCGAGCTCTTGCAGGCGGGCATCGAGCTGATCGGCGCGCCCGCGCCGCAGGGGACCGCCGAAGCGCTCACCGTGCTGTGCGACGCCCTCGACGCCGTGGGGCTCAAGGGCTACCGCGTGGGCCTCGGCGACGCCTCGCTGTTCCCCGCGCTGATGGCCAGCCTGAAGGTGCCAAAGGAGGATCGCGCGGAGCTGCTGCACACGCTCGCGCGGCGCGACTTCGTGGAGCTTGAGAGCCGGCTCGCGGCCGCCGGCCTCGCGCGCGACGCCGCCGAGCTGCTGCTGAGCCTGCCCCAGCGCCGCGGCGGCCCCGAGGTGCTCGCCGACGCGCCCGCGGCCGCCGCACAGGCCGTGAGCGGGATGCGCCAGGTCCACGAACTGCTCGCGCCCGCCGTCGCCGAGCGCGTGATCTTCGACTTTGGCCTGCTGCGCAGCATCGGCTACTACACGGGCGCCGTCTTCGAGGTGTACGACCCCGCGCTCGGTGCCCCCCTCGGGGGAGGCGGGCGCTACGACGAGCTGCTCGGCCGCTACGGGCGCTCGCTGCCCGCGGTGGGCTTCGCTTTGGGGATCGACCGCTTGCACATCGCCCTCGCCGGCGAGGAGCGCGGAACGGGGGCGCTCGCGCGATGACCGCCACCAACGGCCTCACCATCGCGGTGCCCCGTGGCGCGCTGTTCGACCCCACCGTCGAGCTGCTCGCGGGGCTCGGCATGGATACCGAGGAGCTGCGCCAGCAACGATCGCAAGCTGCTCTTCGAGGACATCGGCGTGATCACGATGCGTCCATCGGACGTGCCCACCTACGTCGAGGCGGGCGCCGCGGACCTCGGCGTAACCGGCAAGGACGTGCTCTCCGAGCAGGCGCTCGGCCAGGGCGCCAAAGGCGACCCGCAGGGTGGCGGGCGCGAGGTGTACGAGCTGCTCGACCTCGGCTACGGGCGCTGCACGATGGTGCTCGCCACCACCGCCGGCGAGGACCCCGCCGCGCAGGCGCTGCGCCGCCTGGGGGTGATGCGCGTGGCCACCAAGTACCCCAACATCGCCGCGCGCCACCTCGAGGAGACCGGTCGCCAGGGCGAGATCGTCGAGGTGAAGGGCTCGGTGGAGCTAGCCCCGCTCACGGGCCTCGTGGAGGCGATCGTGGACCTCACCGCCACCGGCACCACGCTGCGCGAAAACAACCTCGTGATCCGCGAGGAGATCATGGAGTGCACCGCGCGCCTCATCGCCAATCCCGTCGCGCACAAGCTCAAGGCCTCCGCGATCGACGCGCTGCTGGAGCGTTTGCGTGCGGGTTGAGCGGCTGGGCGTTGCGGAGAGCGGGACGCGGGCGAGCCATGGCAGGTGGCTATCCGGCTTCGCGACCTTGTTCCCACGCTCCAGTCCACTGAAGCAGACGTGCGCCGGATCATGCGCGACGTTTGGCAGAACAAGGACGAGGCGGTACTGAAGTACACGCGCAGTACGACACGGCCGGCGCGCAGCCGCGGCCGCTGCTGGTTGCGCAGGAGGAGCTCGACGAGGCTCTCCAGCAAATGCCTCTCGACATCGTCGCCGGCCTGCAGGTGGCGATCGCCAACGTCGCTCAGGTCGCGCAGATCGGGGTCGGCGAGGACGTATGGGTGACGCTGCCGCAGGGGCAGCGGGTGACGCTGCGCGAGATCCCTGTGAATGCTGCCGCGGTGTATGTCCCCGGTGGGAGGGCTCCCTACCCGAGTACGGCCGTCATGGGGGTCGTCACCGCTCGCGCGGCCGGTGTGCTGGACGTCGTCGTCTGCTCCCCGCCGGGCCGCGACGGACAGATCGATCCAGCTCATCCTCGGCACCTGTCGACTGCTGGGAGTCGAGCGCGTGTACCGTATGGGCGGCGTGCAGGCGATCGCTGCACTGGCCGCGGCACCGAGACGGTGCGGCGCGTCGATGTGATCGTCGGGCCTGGCAACCAGTACGTGCAGGAGGCCAAGCGCCAGCTCTCGGGCGGAGTGGGGATCGACGGCTTCGCCGGCCCCAGCGACCTGCTGGTGGTGATGGGCGACGACGCCGACTCGCGATTGGTGGCGCTCGACCTACTGGCACAGGCCGAGCACGGGCGGGCAGTCTGGTGGCGGCTGTGGCTCTCGGCGCCGGCGTCCGCGCTCGACGCCGCTCGCCGAGGAGCATCGCGGGGTGGCGCGATCAAGGCCCCGAGGAGGAGGTGGCTGTGCGTACTCGTCCATACCACCGACACGCGCGAGGCGATCGAGATCGCCAATGCCTTCGCCCCCGAGCACCTGCAGCTGATGGGCGCCGAGCCCGAGGCGCTGGCTCGCGCTGGTGCGCAGCGCCGGCTGTCTGTTCGTCGGCGCCGCGAGCGCGACGGCCTTCAGCGACTACGTGGTCGGCTCCAACCACATCCTCCCCACGGCGGGCGCCGCGCGCTTCGCCTCGGGCCTCTCCGCGAGGCACTTCCGCCGCCGCATGTCCGAGGTGCGCATCGACCCCGAGGGCGCCGCGAAGCTCGCGAAGGCGGGTGCGCCGATCGCCCGCGCGGAGGGCTTCGAGTGGCACGCAAGGTCGATGGAGGCCCGAGTGCGCGAGAATCCAGAGTCATGAGCACCGCCCCCAGCACTTCAGCCGGCCGCACGGCAACGATCGAGCGCAAGACGGGCGAGACCGACGTGCGCCTCGCATTGACCCTCGACGGCAGCGGCGCGGGCAAGCGCGCTACAGGCGTGGGTTTCCTCGATCACATGCTCGACCTGCTCGCCCGCCACGGCAAGCTCGACCTCGATGTCACAGTCACCGGCGACCTTCAGACGGGCGCGCACCACACCGCCGAGGACACCGCGATCGTGCTCGGCCAGGCGCTCGACCGGGCGCTCGGCGACCGCGCCGGGATCACCCGCTACGGCGCCGCCACGGTACCGATGGACGAGGCAAGGGCGACCTGCGCGCTCGACATCTCCGGGCGCCCCTTCACGCTGTTCCTCGCCGATCTCCCGCCGGGCTCCACGGGGGGCTTCGAGCACGAGCTCACGGAGGAGTTCTTCCGCGCGCTCGCCAACGCCGCCAAGCTCACGCTGCACCTCGAGGTGCAGGCGGGCACCAACGCGCACCACATGATCGAGGCCGCCTTCAAGGCCTTCGCACGGGCGCTGCGCCAGGCGGTGGCGATCGACCCCCAGGAGCAGGGCGTGCCGAGCACGAAGGGAACGCTCACCGCATGAGCCCCCCGCGTATAGCCATCGTGGATTACGGCATGGGCAACCGCCGCTCCGTCGAAAAGGCCCTCCAGAAGGTCGGCGCGCAGGCCTTCGTCACAGGCGATCACGCCGAGCTGCGCGCCGCCGATGGCCTTCTGCTGCCCGGCGTGGGCGCCTTCCCGGCCGCGATGAAGACGATCGCCGAGCTGGGCCTCGATGAGCTTTTGCGCGAGTGCGCCGCCACGGGCACCCCCGTGTTCGGCTCGTGCATGGGCATGCAGCTGCTCTTCGAGCGCTCCGAGGAGCATGGCGGCGCCGCGGGCCTCGGGCTCCTCGC
Organism: uncultured Solirubrobacterales bacterium; assembly: GCA_963725525.1. Taxonomy (GTDB): domain Bacteria; phylum Actinomycetota; class Thermoleophilia; order Solirubrobacterales; family Solirubrobacteraceae; genus Palsa-744. The sequence goes on along the minus strand of CAVRYP010000001.1, from coordinate 799,042 downwards.
GGGCGAGGTGCGGCGCCTGAGAGGCCCCCGGCATGAAGCTCCCGCACATCGGCTGGAGCGAGGTCTCCTGGGAGCGGGACACCCCGCTGCGCGAGGGCCTGGGGGAACCCGACCCCACGTTCCTCTACCACGTGCATTCCTTCGTGGCGCACCCGCGCGACCCCGAGGTGGTGCTGGCAACGGCCGAGTACGGCGAGCGCTTCCCGGCGGTGGTGGGCCAGGGCAACGTCTACGGCGCGCAGTCGCACCCCGAGAAGTCCTCCACGCACGGCCTGAAGCTGTTCGCGAACTTCGCGGCGATCTGCGCGCAGCGCACCGCCCACCGCGCCGCCGCATGACCCCCGGCGCTGCCGCATGATCCTCTACCCGGCGATCGACATCATGGAAGGCTGCGCGGTGCGCCTCACGAAGGGCGACTTCGCGGCGAAGAAGGTCTACGACGAAGACCCCCTCTCCGCCGCGCGGGGCTGGGTGAACGAGGGCGCCACGCACCTGCACGTGGTGGACCTCGACGGTGCCCGCGCAGGGTACCCCGTGAATCTGAAGCACCTAGCCCGCATCGCGAGCGAGCTGGGCGTGCCGGTGCAGCTCGGCGGCGGCCTGCGCACGCTCCAGGCGATTGAGGACACCCTCCAGGCGGGCGCGCAGCGCGCGATCCTCGGTACGGCGGCGCTCACCGACCCACAGCTGCTCGACACAGCGCTCGCGCGCTGGCCGCAGCGGATCGTCGTATCGGTGGACGTGCGCGGTGGGCGCGTGAGCACAGCCGGCTGGACGCAGACGAGCCAGAGCACCGCGCACGAGCTGATCGACGGCCTCCAGGCCCGCGGTGTGCAGGACATCGTGTACACCAACGTCGACCGCGATGGGATGCTCGAAGGCCCCGACCTCGCCGAAGTGGCGGACATCGCAAGGGCCACCCGCGGGCGCCTCACCTACTCCGGCGGCATCGGCGCGCTCGCCGACCTCGAGGGCCTCGAGGCCCTCGCCGAGCCGAGCCTCACGGGCGTGATCGTGGGAAAGGCCCTCTACGAGAGGCGCTTCACGGTCGCCGCCGCGCGTGCGGCTTTGGGCGAAGAAATTATTTAAAGAGGCCCCCACAAGGGGGGCCTGGCGGGGTCGCGCAGTGGGCATCCTACGCGCACCCTCGCTACGGTGGGTGGCGTGCACCTAAAGCGCGTCATCCCCTGCCTCGATGTCGATAACGGCCGCGTGGTGAAGGGTGTCGAATTCCTCGACATCCGCGACGCCGGCGACCCCGTGGAGCTGGCCGCGCACTACGACCGCGAAGGCGCCGACGAGCTCGTGTTCCTCGACATCACCGCCACCCACGAGAAGCGCGACACGATCGTCGCCCTCGCGCGGCGCACCGCCGACGAGGTGTTCGTGCCGTTCACGATCGGCGGCGGCATCCGCTCGGTTGAGGATGCTCAGACGGTGCTCGACGCGGGCGCCGACAAGGTCTCCATCAACTCCGCCGCGCTGGAGCGCCCCGAGCTGATCGACGAGCTCGCGCGCGTCTTCGGCACGCAGTGCGTGGTATTGGCCGTCGACGCCAAGGCACATCCGGCCCTGGTCGATGCCAATGCCACTTTGCCCTCGGTCGATGCCGGTGCGCCTGCGTCCGCGGCCGAGGCCGCGGTCACTGCGAAGACATCCACGCACGACGCGACCCGCTCGGCCCCCCCTGTGGGGGCCGCTCCTTCCCTTTCCTGGGAGGCATACGTCGCCGGGGGTCGCAAGGCCACCGGGCGCGATGTCGTGGCGTGGGTGCGCGAGGCCGTGGGGCGCGGCGCCGGGGAGATTCTCCTCACGAGCATGGATCGCGATGGCACGAGCGATGGCTATGACCTCGCGCTCACGCGCGCCGTGGGGGAGGCCGTCGCGGTGCCCGTGATCGCGTCGGGGGGCGCGGGGGAGCTCGAGCACCTCGCGCAGGCTCTGCACGCCGGCGCCGACGCCGCGCTGTGCGCCTCGATCTTCCACTACGGGCAGCACACCGTCGGCGAGGCCAAGGCATACCTCAACAAGGCCGGCATCCCCGTGCGCACGGGCTGAGCGGAGCATGAGCGACGCGGAGGTCGACCCCGTGGCTCAGGGGGCCAGAGTGCTGGAGCGGCTGGTCGAACAGCCCGGCGGCCCCGAGCTGCTGGAGGTGGCCGCCGCGCGCGGAGACATCGAGCTCGTCGGCGGCGCCGTGCGCGATCTGCTGCTGGAGCGCGTCCCCCGCGAGCTCGACGTGGTCGTCGCCGAAGACGCCCCCGGCCTCGCGCACGCGCTCGCCGCGCGCCTTGGGGGCACTGTGGAGGTGCAACTGCACGAGCGCTTCGGCACCGCGCTCGTGCTGGCGATCTGGTGCGCATCGACGTGGCCACGCGCCGCGCCGAGTCCTACCCCGCGCCGGGCGCCCTCCCGGAGGTGCGCGCGGGCACTCGCGAGGAGGATCTGCCTGCGGCGGGATTTCACCGTCAACGCGATCGCCCTCGCACTCGGCGCCGGCAATGACGGGTCGGGCGCCGCGCGGCACGCGCCAGCGGATCTGCACGACAAGCGAGCAGGCTTGCGTGCCGCGCCCCACGCGCTGGAGGATCTCCGCGAGCATCGCCTGCGCGTGCTCCACGAGCGGTCCTTTCTGGATGACCCCACGCGCCTTCTGCGCCTCGTGCGCTACCGCGTGCGGCTGGGCTTCGCCGTAGAGCCCTCCACGGCGGCGCTGGCGCGCGAGGCCGTATCCGCGGGCGCGCTCGCCACGCTTTCGGGCGCGCGCGTGGGCGCCGAACTGCGCCTGGCGCTCTCTGAACCCCAGGCCGCGGCGATTCTGGAGGCGATGGGGGAGTTGGGGCTGCTCGCGGCGATCCAACCGCGCATACGCTTCGAGCCGGCGCTCGCCCAGCGGGCGCTGGAGCTGCTGCCCGCGGGGGGTAGGCGCCCGACGCTGCTGCTCGCCGTGCTGCTGCTGGCGCTCGTGGTGCGCGCCGACGAGGATCCGCAGGCCGAGGCGCGGGCGCTGCTCGATCGGCTCGAGTTCCCGCAGGCCGAGGCGCGGGCGCTGCTCGATCGGCTCGAGTTCCCGCAGGCAGAGCGCGATCTGGCGCTCGCCACCGCCGGCGCCGCCCCGCGCCTGATCGACGAGCTGCCTCGTTGCACCCGTCCCTCGGAGCTGTATGCGCTCGCGTCGAGCGTGCCGCTGGAGGCGGTTGCGCTGGCGGGCGCGCTGCACGGGAATGCGGCGCCCCTCGCGCAGCGCTGGCTGGCAGAGACTCGCCATGTGCGGTTGAGCATCACAGGCGACGATCTGCTCGCCGCGGGCGTCCCCGAGGGGCCCGAGATCGGCCGTCGCCTGCGCGCGACCCTCGCGCTGCGCCTCAACGGTGAGCTGCCCGACGGGCGCGAGGCGGAGCTTTCGGCGGCCCTGGCGCTCCCATGAGAATGGTCCCCCGAGATGGCTGAGCTGATCGCCGATCTGCGCGCCGAGAGGATCGCCGCCAACCTCGCGCAGGTGCGCGAGGAGATCGCCGCCGCTGCCGTGCGCGCGGGACGCGATCCTGCCGCGGTGCAGGTCCTCGCGGCCACCAAGTACGTGGCGCTCGAGGACATGCCGCTGCTCGCTCAGGCGAGTGTGGAGCTGGTGGGGGAGAACCGCGCGCAGGACCTCCTCGCCAAGGTCGCAGCCCACGGCGAGCTGTTCACGTGGGACTTCATCGGCCGCCTCCAGAGCCGCAAGGTGCGCCAGATCGTGCCCCACGTGCGCCTCATCCACTCGCTCGCCAGCGAGTCCTCGCTGCACGAGCTGGAGCGTCACCGCGACACGGCGCGGCCGGGACTGGCCGTGTTGATCGAGGTCAATGTGGCCGGCGAGGCGGGCAAGGAGGGCGTGGCGCCCGGAGATCTGAACGCATTCGTCGAGGCATGTCCGGTGCCCGTGGCGGGGCTCATGACGATGCCCCCGCCCGCCGCGAAGCCCGAGGACAGCCGCCACTGGTTCGCCGCGCTGCGCGAACTCGCCTATGCGCATGGGCTGGGTGAGCTTTCGATGGGCACCACCCAGGATTATCTCGTCGCGGTGGAAGAGGGCGCCACCATCGTGCGCATCGGCACTAGGCTGTATACATAATGCATGATGCGGGAATCGCGCTCGTGAGCAGGGAAAATCGTCGATCCAGCGAAAAGCGCTAATCAATATGGCCTTTCGTGACTCCTGGCACCGCGCGCTTGTGTACTTCGGCCTCGCCGAGGAATACCACGAGGGCTACGAGGACGAGGAGCCCCCCGAGGCTGAGCTCGAGGACCACTATCGCCAGCGGCCCAACGTGCGGCGCCTCTCGCCGCGCCGCCAGCGCGACGACTACGACGACATCTACGCCGATGAGGAACCGCGCAACCGGCCCACCTCGGTGCTGCGTGCCGTCGGCGGGCGCAGCGGCAACGGCGAGGTGCGCGTGCACCTCGTGGTGCCCAAGTCCTTCAACGACGCCCAGCAGGTGGCTGACCGCTTCAAGGACTCGATCCCCGTGATCCTCAACCTGCAGGGCACCGAAATCGACCTCTCGAAGCGCCTCATCGACTTCGCCAGCGGCCTCACCTACGCGCTTGACGGCGGCATGCAGCGGATCGCCGACAAGGTCTTCATGCTCACCCCGCGCAACGTCGAGATAAGCGCCGAGGAGAAGGCCAGGTTGATAGAGAAAGGCTTCTTCAACCAGTCTTAGCGGGCAGATGGTCGCTAGCCTGGGCGCATCATGCAGATAGGAGTCATCGGCGCAGGCAACATGGCGCGTGCGCTCGCACGCGGGTGGAGACGGCCGCTGCTGTGCGCCGACCCGATGCATGAGCGCGCGCAGGCGCTCGCCGATGAGACCGGGGGAGAGGCGCTCGCGGGCAACGCCGAGGTGGCGGCGCGCGCGGATCTGGTGGTGCTCTGCCACAAGCCCGCTCAGCTTGCGCTGGTCGCCGCCGAGGTGGCGCCCCACGCAAAGGCGGTTGCCTCGATCCTCGCCGCCACGCCGCTCACGCAGCTGCAGGCGAGCTATTTCGACCGGCCCGTCTATCGCTTCATGCCCTCGCTGCCCGTGGAGGTGCGCCAGGGCGCCGTCGTGCAGGCGGCGGGCGCCTCGCAGGATGCCGCGCTCGACGAGCGCGTGCACGCGCTCTTCGCCGAACTCGGCACGCTTGTGGTGCTCGACGACGCGCTCGTGGACATCGCGACGGGCCTCATGTCCTGCGGACCCGCCTACGTCGCGCTCGTCGCCGAGGCGCAGGTCGACGCGGGCGTGCGCCACGGCATCCCCGCCGCGCAGGGAGCGGCGCTGGTGGTGCAGACGCTCGCCGGCACCGCCGAGCTGTTGCGCCGCCGCGACTACGACACGCAGGCCGTGCGCCGCGAGGTCTCCTCGCCGGGAGGACTCACCGCGCGGGGAGTCGATGCGCTCGAGCGCGGAGGGCTGCGCGCGGCCTTCAGCGATGCGATGGACGCCGTGTTGAGGAACTCGCCCTCGTGACCCTCACACTCGCCACAGCCCGCACCGAGATCGCGGGCTTCCTCTCGACGCTGATCTACGTCTACACGCTGCTGATCATCTGCTACATCGTCGTGAACCTCCTGCTCGCCGTGGGTCTGCGCCCGCCCTACTCGCGCGCGAGCGACGCCATCCTCACGTTCCTGCGCGAGGTCTGCGAGCCGTTCCTGCGCATCTTTCGGCGCGTGATCCCCATGTTCGGGGGCTGGGACTTCAGCCCGATCCTCGCGATCCTCACGCTCTCGATCATCAACAGCCTGGTGGTCCAGGGCGCCATCCACGGCTGATGCGTCCCACCGTCGCGTGGGTCCGCACCGCAGTGGTCGTGGCGGTGGTGCTGGTCCTCGACCAGCTCTCCAAGCACCTCGTGCGCAACTCGATCGTTCCCGGCGAAGAACAGCGGTTCCTGCCGGGAGTGCAGCTCGTCAACACGCGCAACCACGGCGTCGCCTTCGGCTTCCTTCCCGGCCACCAGATCCTCGTCACGATCGCGATCGGGACTGCGGTGCTGGCGCTGCTCGTCTACTTTGCCCGCAACGCCGAGAAGCCCCTCATCTGGCTGCCCACCGGAATGCTCATCGGCGGGGCGATCGGAAACATCCTCGACCGTCTGCGAGCGGGCTCGGTGACCGATTTCGTGAAGCTCCCTCTCGGCTGGCCCCCGTTCAACCTCGCCGACGCCTCGATCGTCGTGGGGGTGCTGCTGCTGGTGTTCGCAGCCGAGAGCTCCGGGCCCAAGGCGCAGGGTGAGCGCCGCGCCGACGCCGAGGACGAGCGCGAGCTCGAGGCTGGGTCCCCATCCGCGCCGCCATCCTCGTGAGCGATTTCCTCATCGCCTACGAGGATGACGATCTGTTCGTGGTCGACAAGCCCGCCGGGCTCGTGGTGCACCCCGCGCGCGGGCACCGCGAGGGCACGCTCGCGCAACTGCTCGCGGGGAAGGTCGCCGGAGGAGAGGATCCAGAGCGCGCCGGGATCGTGCATCGCCTCGACCGCGACACCTCGGGACTGCTTGTGGTGGCCCGCTCGGACGAGGTCCACCGCCGGCTGCAGGCGCTGATCCAATCCCGCCGCCTGGAGCGCGAGTACCTCGCGCTGGTGCAGGGGCGCCCGCCGGCCCGCACGGGCACGATCGAGGCGCCGATCGGACGCGACCCGCGCGTGCGCACGCGGATGGCGGTGGGCGGCAATTTCCCCCGCGACGCGCGCACCCGCTTCACGCTCGAGCGAACATTCGAGGGCTTTTCGCTGCTGCGCCTGCGCCTTGACACCGGGCGCACCCACCAGATCCGCGTGCACCTGCAATCGATCGGCCACCCAGTGGCGGGCGACCCCGACTACGGAACCACAGGGCTGCTCGGCCTGGAGCGCCAGTTCCTGCACGCCACACGCCTGGCCTTCCCGCATCCGCGCACGGGAGAGCCGATCGAGGTGCACTCGCCGCTCCCCGAGGATCTCCGTGAGGTACTGGAACGGCTATCCTCCCCAGCTCATCCACCCAACCCGTAGCGGATACGGATTGCGGCCCTGCCCGGAGCCGGCTCACAATGAGCTCGCCTCGGGTCCGCCATCTCCACTCGGGCGCAGATCTACATAAAGGGAGCAAACTGTGGCTCAGGTAGGAATCACGGAGCTGCTGGAGGCCGGCGTTCACTTCGGTCACCAGACGCGACGCTGGAACCCCAAGATGCGCCGCTTCATTCACGGCGAGCGCAACGGCATCTACATCATCGATCTGCTGAAGACCTCGGCGCTGCTCGAGCAGTCCCAGCGCTTCGTCGATCAGCTCGCGCGCCGTGGCGGCACGGTGCTGTTCGTCGGCACCAAGAAGCAGGCCAGCGACGCCGTGCGCGACATCGCCACCGAGGCCGGCATGCCCTACGTCAACAACCGCTGGCTGGGCGGTCTGCTCACGAACTTCCAGACCATCAGCCTGCGCATCCGCCGCCTGCACGACCTCGAACGCTACGAGGCCGAGGGCCAGCTGGCGCTGCTGCCAACGCGCGAGCGCATGGCCGCGCAGGCCGATCTGGCGAAGCTGCGCTCGAACCTCGGCGGCGTGAAGAACATGCAGCGCGTGCCCGATGCGATGTTCGTGATCGACCTCAACACCGAGGCCATCGCCGTGCGCGAGGCTCAGCGCCTGCGCATCCCGATCCTCGGGCTGGTGGACACCAACTGCGACCCCGACGGCATCGACTACGTGATCCCCGGCAACGACGACGCGATCCGTTCGTGCACGCTGATCGCCAAAGCGATCGGCGACGTCGTCTCCCAGGGCCACGCGGTTTTCCGCGCCGAGGAGCAGCGCGCGCGCGAAGAGGCCGAAGAGCGAGCCCGCGTCGAGGCCGAGGCGCGCGCCAAGCGCGAGGCCGAGGCGCAGGCCAAGCGCGAAGCGGAGGAAGAGCAGGCGCGCAAGGAAGCCGAGGAGCAGGCCGCCGCGCAGGCCGCGGAGGCGGCTGCCCAGGCAGCGGCGGATGCGAAGGCCGCCGCAGAGGCGCCCGCACCGACCCCCGAGACGCCGCCGACGCCGGAGCCCGCGGTCGAGACTCCGTCGGCGCCAGAGCCTGTCGCGGAGACGCCGCCCGCGCCGGAGCCTGTCGCCGAGACTCCAGCCGCGCCCGAGGCGCCCGCCGAGTCCGAGTCAACCCCCGAGCCCGCCGCCGAGGAGGCCGCATCGTGAGCACCGAGATCAGTGCGAAGGACGTGAAGGCCCTTCGCGAGCGCACCGGCGCGGGGATGATGGACTGCAAGAAGGCCCTCACCGAGGCCGAGGGCGAGATGGAGAAGGCGATCGAGATCCTGCGCGTGAAGCAGGGCAAGAAGATCCAGGACCTCGGCGAGCGCACCGCCACCGAGGGCACCGTGCAGGCATACGTGCACGCCGGCGCCAAGGTGGGGGTGCTGATCGAGGTCGACTGCAACACCGACTTCGTCGCAACCAACGAGGACTTCGTGGGCTTCGCGCGCGACGTGGCGATGCAGATCGCCGCCTCGCCCACCGTCGCCTACGTGAGCCGCGAGGACGTGCCCGCTGACGCGCGGGAGGCGGAGGCACGCGTGTATGAGCAGGAGGCCGCCGAGAAGCCCGAGAACGTGCGTGGGCGCATCGTCGAGGGCAAGCTCGACGCCTGGCTGAAGACGATCGTGCTGCTCGAGCAGGAGATGCACAACCCCAAGTTCGAGGGCAAGAGCGTGCAGCAGCTGCGCGACGAGCTCACCGCGAAGACCGGCGAGAACGTTGTAATTCGGAGGTTTACGCGCTTTGCTGTAGGTCAGTAGTCTGCGCCGGATGGCCGACCCCGCGTTCAGACGCATCCTGCTGAAGCTCTCCGGCGAGGCCCTGATGGGCGAGCTGGAGTACGGCACCGACCCCGCGCGCGTGGAGGCCGTCGCGCGCCAGGTCGCCTCGGTGCGCGATCGCGGCGTGCAGGTGGCGATCGTCGTGGGCGCGGGCAACATCTACCGCGGCATGAAGGGCGCCGCGGCGGGGATGGATCGCGCGACCGCCGACTACATGGGGATGCTCGCGACTGTGCTCAACGCGCTGCCGCTGCAGGACGCGCTGGAGAAGACGGGCGCGCCCACGCGCGTGCAGTCCGCGCTGGGGGTCTCCGAGGTGGCCGAGCCCTACATCCGCCGCCGCGCGATGCGCCACCTCGAGAAGGGGCGCGTGGTGATCTTCGCGGCGGGCACCGGCAACCCGTTCTTCACCACCGACACCGCCGCTGCATTGCGCGCGGCGGAGATCCACGCGGAGATCATCCTGATGGCCAAGAACGGCGTCGAGGGCGTCTACACCGCCGACCCGGCGCTCGACCCCGAGGCGAAGTTCCTGCCCGAGATCACCCACATGGAGGCGATCGAGCGTCGCCTGAAGGTGATGGACTCCACGGCGCTCGCGCTGTGCATGGACAACGGGATGCCGCTGAACGTCTTCAACATGGACGACGAGACGAACATCTCGCGGATAATCTCAGGTGTTCGCGTGGGCACGCTGGTGAGCACTTCAACAGGAGAGGGCGAGCATGGAGACTGAGATGATCGACGCGCTGCTGGAGGACGCCGGCGAGCGCATGAAGAAGGCCGTGGAGTCAAGCCAGCACGAATTCGCCACCGTGCGCACCGGACGCGCCAGCACGGCGCTGCTGGAGCGCATCGTGGTGGACTACTACGGCGCGATGACACCGCTCAATCAGCTCGCCACGCTGTCGGCGCCCGAAGCGCGGCTGATCACCGTGCAGCCCTACGACAAGTCCTCGATCAAGTTCATCGAGAAGGCCATCAACGAGTCCGACGTTGGGCTGACGCCCTCCAACGACGGCAACATCGTGCGCCTCGTGGTCCCCGAGCTCACCGAGGAGCGCCGCAAGGATCTCGTGAAAGTCGTGCGCCACCTCGCCGAGGAGGGGCGCATCAGGATCCGCAACGTGCGCCGCGACATCATGCACGAACTGCGCGAGCTCAAGGACGCCGGCGAGGCGGGCTCCGACGACGAGCACCGCGCTGAGGTCGAGCTGCAGAAGCTCACCGATGCGAACGTGGGGACGTTGGAGGGCGTACTGAAGACCAAGGAAGCGGAGATCCTCGAGGTCTGATGGCGGGCGGGGAATGAGGCCCCACCCATCCGCTCGCTACGTCGCGATCATCACGGACGGCAACGGCCGCTGGGCGCGCGCACGCGGACTCACGGTCAACGAGGGTCACGAGGCCGGCGCGGACACCGTCAAGGCGCGCCTGCGCGACGCCGCCGAGCTGGGCATCCAGGAGCTCACCGTCTACTCCTTCTCGACCGAGAACTGGTCGCGCTCGCCCGAGGAGGTGAATGGTCTGATGGCGATGTTCTCGCGGCGCATCGCCGGAGAGACGCCTGAGCTGCACGAGGAAGGCGTGCGCATGCGCTTCATCGGCCGCCGCGACGGCCTCTCGCAGGAGCTGCGGGAGCAGATGCGACTGGGCGCAGGAGATGACCGACGCACAACGAGCGCATCACGCTGTTCGTCGCCTTCAACTACGGCGGGCGCGCGGAGATCCTCGACGCCGCCGCCCGCCTTGCCGCCACACGCACCGCGCATTCGTCGAGCAGCGGGGACGCCGAGCCGCCCTCCTTCGCGGCCAGCGAGGAGGAATTCCGCGCGTGCCTATACGCCCCCGAGATGCACGATCCCGACCTGATCATCCGCACCAGCGGCGAGCGGCGCCTCTCCAACTACCTGCTGTGGCAGTCCGCCTACTCCGAGCTGATCTTCCGCGAGGAGCTGTGGCCCGACTTCACCCGTGCCGCGCTCGAGGAGTCGCTGGCCGAGTTCGCCGAGCGCCGACGACGCTTCGGGGGACGATGAGCTCCACCCGCTCTGATCTCAGCGCGCGCATCCTCGCCGCGCTGCCCGCAATCGCCTTCGCGCTGTTCATCGTGATCGAGGGAGGCCCCATCTTCGCGGTCGGCCTGCTGGCGCTCGGCGTGCTGTGCATGCACGAGCTGTATGGCATGTTCGATCGCGCCCACCCCGTTCGCCTGGCCGGATATCTCACACTGGCCGGATTGCTGGCGGCGGCCGAGTACGGCGGCCAGTACCAGATCCTGCTCGTAACCGTGGCCGCGCTGCCGCTGCTGTTCGCGTTGACGCTCACCCAGCGCCACCCGAGCGTGGGGGGGATGGCGCTGACGCTCCTGGGCATCTACTGGATCGGCTTCGCGCTCGCGCACGCCGTGCTGCTGCGCAACCTGCCGCACGGCGAGGGGATCGTGATCGACGTGCTCGTGGGCACCTTCCTGGGCGACACCGGCGCATATCTCGGCGGGCGCCTGTTCGGACGCCGCCCACTCGCGCCTTCGATCTCGCCCAACAAGACGGTTGAGGGACTCCTGGCGGGCATGTTCGTCGCGGTCCTCGCCGTGTGGTTCGCCGGCCGCTACCAGGACTGGCTTCCCGGCACGCACGCCCTCGTACTGGGCCTCGGCGTGGCGCTCATCGGCCCCGTCGGCGACCTCTTCGAGTCATTCGTCAAGCGCCAGGCCCGCGTGAAGGACTCGGGCGGGGTGTTCGGCGCCCACGGCGGCGCGCTCGATCGCCTCGACGCGGTGCTGTTCACGGCCGTGGTGGGGTACTACATCTGGTCTGCATATTCCGGCGGGTAGCATCCGTGCGATGCCCAAGCGCCTTCTGATTCTCGGCTCCACCGGCTCGATCGGCGTGCAGGCGCTCGACATCGTCGCGCGCTCTCCCGAGCTCGAGCTGATCGGGCTCTCCGCGGAGCGCTCCTGGGAGACCCTCGTGGAGCAGGCGCGCGCTCACGGGGTGCGCCGGATCGCGCTCGCCGACATCGATGCCGCGGCGCGGGCGGGCGAGGCTTGGACCGATGGCGAGGTGCTCGGCGGCCCCGAGGGGCTCGTGCGCCTCGTGGTCGAATCCGGCGCGGAGCTCGTGCTCAACGCGCTCGTGGGCTCGGCCGGCCTCGGTCCCACCGTGGCGACGCTGGGCGAGGGCATCGACCTGGCGCTCGCCAACAAGGAGTCGCTCGTCGTGGGGGGCGAGCTCGTGACCGCGCTCGCCGAAGCCACCGGCGCGCAGATCGTGCCGGTGGACTCCGAGCACACCGCCCTTCACCAGCTGCTCGCCGGCCAGCCGCCCGGCGCCGTGGAGGCGATCACGATCACCGCCAGCGGCGGCCCCTTCCGCGGCCGTGCGCGCGCGCAGCTGGAGGGGGTGAGCGTCGCCGATGCGCTCGCGCACCCCACGTGGGCGATGGGGGGCAAGATCACGATCGACTCCGCCACGCTGATGAACAAGGGCCTCGAGGTGATCGAGGCCCATCACCTGTTCGGCACGCCCTACGAGCACATAAATGTCGTGGTGCACCCCCAGTCGGTGGTGCACGGGCTCGTGCAGCTCGCCGACGGCGCGATGCTCGCGCACCTCGGGCCGCCCGATATGCGCGTGGCGATCTCCTACGCGCTGCACAACGCCGCGAGCGTCGATCTGCTCGCCGGCCCCAGGCCGGTGGCGCCGCTCGACCTCGTCGCGCTCGCCCAGCTGACCTTCGAGGCCGTGGATCTCGACGCCTTCCCCTGTTTGGGGCTCGCCCGCGCGGCCGCGCGCGCCGGCGGCACGGCGCCGTGCGTGCTGAACGCCGCCAACGAGGTCGCCGTACACGCCTTTCTCAGCGAGCGCCTGCCCTTCACCGGCATTCCCGCGGTGATCGAGCAGACGCTCGAGCGCCTCCCCGCGGCGCCCGTGCGTGCCTTCGAGTCGCTGTATGAGGCCGATCGCGAAGCGCGCTCCGTCGCGGGAGACGCCATCGCGGCGCTACGCTGAGCCGATGAGCTGGGTCCTCACCTTCCTGGGTTTCGTCGCCCTGGTCGTGCTGCACGAGTTCGGGCACTTCGCCGCCGCCAAGGCCGTGGGGATGCGCGTGGAGCGCTTCTCGCTGTTCTTCCCGCCCAAGCTCGTCGGGATCACGCGAGGCGAGACCGAGTACGCGATCGGGGCGCTCCCACTCGGGGGCTATGTGCGGATCACAGGGATGAATCCCAGTGAGGAGATCCCCGAGGAGGTTCGTCACCGCGCCTACTACCGCCAGCCCGTCTGGAAGCGCCTTGTCGTGATCGGCGCCGGACCGGCGATGAACGTGCTGGTGGCGTTCCTCTTGCTGTGGGGTGTCTATGCGCTGAGCGCCCAGCACCCCCGCGCCGACCGCGCGCGGATCGCGAGCGTGCAGCCAGGTCACCCCGCCAGCGGCGTGCTGCGCCCGGGCGACGTGCTGCTTGCCGTGGATGGGCTCCCGGTGCGCCTGAACAGCAACACCGGCGCGGGCAACTTCATCGCCGAGATCTCCTCCCACCACTGCGCCGGGCGCCCGGTGGCGGGCTGTGCCGCGAGCACGCCTGCGCGTCTCACGGTGCTGCGCGGCTCGCAGATGCTGAACGTCGAGGTGACCCCCCGCTACAACGCGCAGCTCGGGCGCACGATGGTCGGCATCGAGTCCCAGCCCGTCCTCTATGGGGAATCGGCCGGCCGTGCGGTGGGTTCCAGCGTCAACGAGATGTGGTACGTCACGAGCAACACCGTCTCGCGCATCTCGCAGATCTTCGTCGACGAAAAAGCGCGCAAGGAAGTCCACTCGATCGTGGGCGTCTCCTCGGTGGCCAGCGAAGCGTTCAGCTACAGCGTCCCCGCCGCGCTCTACCTGCTCGCGATCGTCTCGCTGTCGCTGGCGATCATCAACCTCTTCCCGTTCCTGCCGCTCGACGGCGGGCACATCTTCTGGGCGCTCGCGGAGAAGGTGCGCGGGCGCGCGATACCCTTCGCCGTGATGGAGCGCGCCAGCGTGGTGGGCTTCGCGCTCGTGATCGTGCTGTTCATGATCGGCTTCACCAACGACATCCACACCTTCTCCAACGGTGGCTTCCACGTCCGCTGAGACAGCCGCCGTGACTGCCGCGACCGCCGCGACGATGGTCGAGGCGTTCGACCTCACAGTCGCCGCGTTGAACGATCGCGTCGCGATCCGCACCAAGGGCGACGAGACGACGCTCGACCTGGTCGCAGTGGCGTGAGCGCGCACGCGACCTCGCCGGTGGGCTGCACCTGCTCGGTCTGCGGCGCCCGCAGACGCTTGCGATCCTGCTCTCCAACCGTCCCGAGTTCCACGTCGTGGACATGGCCGCGGTGACGCTCGGCGCGACCCCCTTCTCGATCTACCAGACCTACGCGCCCAACCAGATCGAGTTCGTCGTCCGCGACGCGGACTCGCACATCGCGGTGGTGGAGAGCCAGTACCTCGATCGTCTGCTGGAGGCGCGCCGCAACCTGCCCAACCTCGAGCACGTCATCCTCGTGGACCCGCCCGCCGAGGACGAGTCGCCGGAGGGGGTGGTCAGCCTGGCCGGCGGCGAGCTGCCGGAGGGGGTGCTCACACTCGCCGAGGTCGAAGCCAGCGGGCGCGATGCCGAGCTGCAGGACCTCGTTGCCCAAGCCGCGGCCGAGGTGAGCGGCGAGGACGTGCTCACGCTGATCTACACCTCCGGCACAACCGGGCCGCCCAAGGGTGTGCAGCTGTGCCATCGCAACCTGATGTCCGCCGTGGGCGGCATCGAGCGCATGGTCGATTTCCCCGAGGGCTCGCGGGTGATCTCATGGCTGCCGGCCGCCCATATCGCCGAGCGCGGCGCCCACCACTATCTGCCGATCGTCTACGGCCTGCAGATCACCTCCTGTCCGGACCCCCGCCAGGTGATGTCCTACCTGCCTGATGTTCGCCCTCAGTGGTTCTTCGCGGTGCCCCGCATCTGGGAGAAGCTCAAGGCGGGCCTGGAGACGATGACCGCGGGGATGCCCGCCGAGCAGCGCGAGCGCACCGAACGCGCGCTGGAGAAGGCGGTGGAGAAGGTGCGCCTGGAGCAGCGCGAAGAGCCCGTCCCCGCCGAGCTCGCGGCGGAGGTGGCCGTCGCCGACGCGGAGATCTTCGCCGGCCTGCGCCAGATGCTCGGCTTCGACGAGGTGAAGGCGGTCAACGTCGGCGCCGCGCCCACCCCGGTGGAGGTGCTCGAGTTCTTCCACGCGATCGGCATCCCGCTCTCAGAGCTGTGGGGCATGTCTGAGACGTGCGGCGCCGGCGCGGTGAACCCGCCCGAGCGGATCAAGATCGGCACCGTCGGCCCGGCCGCGCCCGGCGTCGAGCTGAAGCTCGCCCCCGACGGCGAGGTGCTCGTGCGCGGCGAGGTCGTGATGCTCGGCTACCGGGGCGCCCCGGAGAAGACCGCCGAGGCAATCGACTCCGAGGGCTGGATGCACACCGGCGACATCGGTCAGCTCGACGCCGACGGCTACCTGAAGATCGTCGATCGCAAGAAGGAGCTGCTGATCAACGCGGCCGGCAAGAACATGTCGCCCGCGAACATCGAGGCCGCCATCAAGACAGCCTCGCCGCTGATCGGACAGGCGTGCGCGATCGGCGACGGGCGCCCCTACAACACCGCTCTGATCGTGCTCGACGCCGACTTCGCGCCGATGTGGGCCGCGCAGAACGGACTCGAGGGCGTGGGACTCGAGGGCGTGGGACTCGAGGATCTCGCCTCAGAGCCCGCGCTGCTCGCGGCGGTGCAGGCGGCGGTCGACTCCGCCAACGACAAGCTCGCACGCGTGGAACAGATCAAGCGTTTCACCGTCCTCTCCGGCGACTGGCTCCCCGGTGGAGAGGAGCTCACCCCCACGATGAAGCTCAAGCGCAAGCCGATCTCCGCGCGCTATGCGGCGGAGATCGAGGCTATGTACGCCTGACGTCGGATCGCCCAACGCACACCCAGCTCTTCACTAGGCCGCCCATCCGCTCCTCCAAGACGGGCGTCCCGAACAGCTCGGCCATCTCGGCTCTGCGCAGCAGCGAGATGTCCTCCCAATCCTTCGCAGCGCCGAGCCTCCAGTAGCGCCTGCGTATGGAAACCGGCAGCCAGTGCGCGGCCGGCAGCAGCGCGTGCGGCTCGATCGGGAAGCTCCACGCGGGCGTCTGCACGTACCAGGCGCGCCCCACGCGGCGAATCTCCGCGGCGAACGCTCTGCGCCGGGGCGGCGGTACGTGCTCGATCACGCTGTTGCAGTACACAAGCTCGAACTCGCCCTCGGCGAACGGCAGTCCCTCGTTCACGTCGGCGCGCACGAACGGGCCGGGGTACTCCGGGCGCTCGGTCATGTCCACCCCGGTGATGTCGAGTTCGGGCTCCAGCGCGCGCAGCCCGATGCTTCCGCAGCCCACATCGAGCACCCGCGCGCCCGCCTGCAGGGCCGTGACGGCAAAGAAGCGCTCATGCCTGCCCGCCCGTGCCCGCGCGGCGATGGGGGATGCCAAACGCGCGAGCGGACCGCGCGCGGTGCCGTACACGTTGGCCTTGCGCTCGCTCATGCCAGCCGAGAGGTACCCCACGCTTTGCTGGTGAGTAGCTGCATGAACTCCGAAGGCGTGTGGATCGGCGCCCTGTCGGCCAGCGCCAGCAGGTGCTTGTCGCCCGAGATGAGCAGCGCGTTCTCGCTCGCAGCCAGCGCAAGCAGGTAGTCGTCGTCGGGGTCTGCCGATTGCTGCGGGGAGGGGCCGTCCTTGCCATGCGTCGCCGAGCGCGAGAGCCACTCGATTAGCTCCACACCATCATGCTCCTCGATACGTTTGCGCAGTTTAGGATAGGCGAGCACCCGCTCCAGCTCGGCGATCAACGCGGGGGAGACGATCAACTCATACGCGCCGTCTCGCCAGGCGCGTAGCGCATCGGCAGGCGCTCCGTAGGGACTGAGCAGCGCCGAGACGATGACGTTGGGATCGAGTACCGCCCGCAAGCCTCAGTGCCGGCTGGGTCTCGTAGCGTGCTGGGCCTCGACGGCGAGCTCGATCGCCTCCGCTTCGTTCATGTCGTTGCGTGCCCAGATCCGCTGTAGGACATCCAGCCCGAGGTCGCGGCGCAGGGCCTCCTCGATCACCTGGCTGTCACGTCTCCCGGTGCGCGCCGCAGCGACCTTCACGGCGCGCAGCACCTCTTCGTCGACCGTCAGCGTTGTCCGCACCTTTGACATATATGCATCTTAGCACCGTGATGATCGCCGATCTCTTCTGCCGGCTTACCGGGCGGGATCCCGAGCGCCGGTTCTACTCTTCCCCACAATTTGGCCGGCGACCTACAATGACCGGCGTGTCCTCCGAGCGCCAGATCCACGTCGGCCGCGTGCCCGTCGGCGGTGGTGCGCCCGTCGCCGTGCAGACGATGACGAAGACCGAGACCGCCAACCTCGCGGCTACGATGGAGCAGATCCGCACGGTCGCGGAGGCCGGGGCGGACATCGTGCGCGTGGCGGTGCCGCGCGAGCAGGATGTCGAGGCGCTGAAATCGATCGTCGCGCAGTCGCCGATCCCGGTGATCGCCGACATCCACTTCAACCACACGCTCGCGCTGAAGGCGATCGAGGCGGGGGCTCACTGCGTGCGTTTGAACCCCGGCAACATCGGCGGCCCCGAGAAGGTCGCCGAGGTGATCGCGCTGGCCAGAGAGCGCGGCACGCCGCTGCGCGTGGGCGTCAACAGCGGCTCGCTGCCCAAGCACCTGCGCCAGCTCGAGTACGACAACCCGGTCGAGGCGCTCGTCACCGCGGCGCTGGAGACGGTGCGCCTGATGGAGAGCCTCGATTTCGAGAACTTCAAGGTGTCGATGAAGTCGACCTCGGTGCCGAACACGATCGCCTCCAACCGCCTGCTTGCTGAGCGCATTCCCTATCCGCTTCACCTGGGGGTCACCGAGGCCGGCACCAAGTGGTCGGGCTCGCTGAAGTCCGCCGTCGGGCTCGGCACGCTGCTCGCCGACGGCATCGGCGACACGATCCGCATCTCGCTCTCCACCTTCCACGCCGAGGAGGAGGTGAAGGTCGCCTGGGAGATCCTCAAGGCGCTCAAGCTGCGCCAGCGCGGGCCCGATCTGATCGCCTGCCCCACCTGCGGGCGGCTGCAGTTCGACATGGACACCGTCGTAGCGGAGGTCGAGCGGCGCCTTGAAGCCTATGAGGACCCGATCGAGGTCTCCGTTTTGGGCTGCGCGGTGAACGGCATCGGCGAGGCGCGCCACGCGGACTTCGGCATCACCGGCGCCAAGGACATGGGCATGATCTACTCCAAGGGCGAGCCGCTCAAGAAGGTCCCCACCGAGCAGCTCGTGGACGAGCTCTTCAAGGAGATCGACCGCTTCTACGCCGCCGGCAAGACCGTCGTGCGCGACGAGGCCAAGGCCGCCGAGGCGCGCGCTTGGCTCGCCGCCAACGAGGACGCCACGCAGATGACGCCCGAGCGCCTCGCCGCGCTCGAGGCCGCCGCCGCCGAGAACGACGACGAGGCCGACGCGGTGCTGGAGTCGATGCTCACGCCGGCCTCCCCCGTTCGCTGGTCGCCGCTTTACGCGCTGAAGCGCTCTGCTACCTTCGCCCAGTTCACGGTGTTCCACCAGGCGTCGAGATAATCGGGGCGGCGGTTCTGGTACTTCAGGTAGTAGGCGTGCTCCCACACGTCCACGCCCAAGAGCGGTGTCTTGCCGTCGGAGATCGGGTTGTCCTGGTTGGCCGAGCCGACCACGGCCAGGCCGGAGCCGTCGTGCACGAGCCAAGACCAGCCCGAGCCGAACTGGTTGACGCCCGTTTCCTTCAGCTTCGCCTGGAAGTCCGAAAAGGAGCCGAACGTCGAGGCGATCGCGTCCGCCAGCGCGCCGCTGGGCTCGCCACCGCCGTTCGGACCCATGCTCTCCCAGAACAGCGTGTGGTTGTAGTGGCCACCGCCGTTGTTGCGCACCGCCTTGCGCTTGTCCTCTGGCACGGCGCCAAGATCCTTCAGCACGTCCTCGATCGCGGCATCGGCAAGCGACGTGCCCGCGAGCGCCGCGTTGACCTTGTCCACGTAGGCCTGGTGGTGCTTGTCGTGATGGATTTCCATCGTCTGCTTGTCGATGTGCGGCTCCAGTGCGTCGTACGCGTAGGGCAGCGGCGGAACGGAGTAGGCCATGGGGGCTCCTTTAGGTTTCTGCTTACAAGATCGTGCTTGGTCGCTGTTCTATCAAAGGGACAGCTAGGCTCTGGCGCACGCATGCCCCGCCTCTCCCAATACCTGCTGCCCACCGAGAAGCAGGCACCGGCCGACGCCGAGGCGATCTCGCACAAGCTGATGGTGCGCGCCGGTCTGATCCGCCAGATGGGCGCCGGGATGTGGACCTGGCTCCCCGCCGGCTGGCGCGTGCACCAGCGCGTCGTGGCGATCATCCGCGAGGAACTCGATGCGATCGGCGCACAGGAGATGCTGATGCCGGTGCTCCAGCCCGCCGATCTGTGGCGCAAGACGGGACGCCTGGAGATCGACGAGCTGTTCAAGCTCGCAGACCGCAAGGGCTCGGAGATGGTGCTGGCGATGACCCACGAGGAGGCAGTCACCTTCCACGCCGCCCAGACGGTGCGCTCCTACCGCCAGCTGCCAATGATCCTCTACCACTTCCAGGTCAAGGAGCGCGACGAGCCGCGCCCGCGCGCCGGCGTCTTGCGCACGCGCGAGTTCGTGATGAAGGACTCCTACTCATTCGACCGCGATCAGGCGGGTCTCGAGGAGCGCTACGCGCTCCACGTTGGCGCCTACGACCGCATCATGGAGCGCACCGGCCTGCGCTGGTACCGCGTGGAGTCCGATGTGGGGATGATGGGCGGGCTCGGCGCGCACGAGTACATGGCGCCCTGCGCCGCGGGAGAGGACGAGATCGTTTTGACGGACTCGGGCTACGCCGCGAACGTGGAGGTCGCCGCCGCGCAGCTCGGGAAAGACAAGCTGGTGAGCGGCGACACGATCGACGGCGAGCAGATCGAACTCCTCACGGCGATCGAGATCGGCAACATCTTCAAGCTCGGGACGCGCTACTCCGAGCCACTGGGCGCAACCTATCTCGACGAGCAGGGCTCCGAGCAGCCGATCTGGATGGGCTCCTACGGCATCGGCCCCGCGCGTATCGTCGCCGCCGCAGTCGAGCAGTTCGCCGACGAGCACGGCATCTCCTGGCCACGGGCGCTCGCGCCCTTCGCGGTGCACCTCGTGGCGCTCGGCAAACCCGGCACACCTGAGCGCGAGGCGGCTGACGGCGTGTACGAGGCACTGCTCGCCGGGGGCGTGGAGGTGCTCTACGACGACCGCGACGCCGGCCCGGGGGAGAAGTTCGCCGACGCCGAGCTGCTCGGCTGCCCACTGCGCCTGACCGTCGGACGCAAGTCGCTGGAGTCCGGCGAGATCGAGGTGCAGCTGCGCCGCGGGCGCCAGGCCGCACCCGGGCTGCCCCTCGATGCGGAGGGCGCCGCGCTCGTACAGGCGGTGGACGAGCTGTGTCAGAGCCTCCCCTGAACCGGCACGCCGCCGCCCCCGCAGGTGAGGGTGAGGGACGCGGGACGGGGAGGACGCCATCCCCGCCGCTCACCGCCCGCCGCCTGTTCGGACTGGACCGCTCCGGTCCGCCGCCGCCGCAGGTCGCGCCCGGTCAGCCGCTTCGCCCCTGGACGCTGCCCAACGCGATCGGCTTCGTGCGCCTGGCGCTGATCCCGGTGTTCCTCGTGGTCGCGCTCTCCAGCAGCGACGGTGTCGACGCGACATCGGCCGTGCTGTTCGCGGTGATCGGCTGGGGCGACTACGCCGATGGCATCGCCGCGCGCGTCACGCGCCAGTACAGCCGCCTCGGGGCGTTGATGGACCCCATCACCGACCGCCTGCTCGTGATCTCCGGGGTGGTGGTGTGCTGGAACTTCGATCTGCTCCCGCGCTGGGCGCTCGCGGTGCTCGTGGCGCGCGAGCTGGCGATGCTCGCGCTCGGTCGCTACGGGCAGACGCATGGCCTGGAGCTACGCATCAACTGGCCCGGACGCCTGGGGGTGGCGCCGACAATGGGCGCCTTCTTCTTCGCTCTGGCCGGGCTCCCAGTGCTCGCGGAAGTGCTGCTGTATGTCGGTCTCGCGCTTGCGCTGTTCGCCACCGGGCTGTATGTGCGTACGGGCCTCGCGGACCAGCGGGCGCGGCGTGAGGAAACCGGCTTGTGAGCGCCTTCACGCGTCGCGAGCTGCTCGCGCGCGGCGCGGGGGCCGCGGCGGGCGTGGCGCTGGCGCGGTCGCTGGGATCTCCGGGGAAAGCCAAGGCGGCGGTGCATGGCGCCACCGTGCAGTCCTATCTCGCCTTCATGGACACCGTGGTCGCGAGGATCCATCCGCAGTGGTCTGAATGGCGCGGCGCCTACCGGGCGCCGGGGGGCACCTTCGCGACGGTGATCAATGCGCGGATGCTGCAGGTCCACGCGGGCGCCGCCGCCGCGGGCCACAACGGCGCCAGCCGCGACGACGAACGCGCGCGGCGGCTCGTCGCGACGCTGCTGAGCTCCCCCGCGCCATGGCGCACCTCGGGCGTGGGCGTGCCCCACGAAAAGATGTTTCACCTGCCCGGCTGGACGACGAGCCTCACCGATCCCGATGCGGTGATGGACAAAGCCGTCGACCCGCAGGTCGCGCAGGCGCTCGTGGCGGCATGGCGTGCGGGCGCGACGTTGGGTCTTCCCGAAGCGACCCTCCAGCAGATCCAGCAGGCGGTCTCCGCGGTGGCGCGCTGCTCCTTCTTTCGCTACCCGGGCATCCGCCTCAACCAGCTCAACTGGAACTGCGCGCTGTACGCGCTCGACGCGGAGCTCACCGGGGCCGGCGACCTCCTGCGCGAGGACTACCGCGAGCAGATGCTGCGCTTCGCGCGCTTCGCCACGCGGCGCGAGCACCCCGATGGCAGCCCCAACCTGGGGCCGGGCTGGCACTTCGACTATCTGCCCAACTACGACCCCGCGAGCATGGCCAACCTCGATGCGCCCGAATACGCCAGCGAGACACTGGACTGTGTACGCCACTACACAACCGCGCTCGCGGCCGGTATGACGCCGCTTCCGCGCTGGGCGCTCGATGTGTTCCATGCCTACGCGCGGCGCACCCTCTATGGCGATTGGACGCACGCCGGCTATCTCAACTGGGATACCGGCTTGGGCGCCCAGCGACGCGATATCGGCAAGGTGATGGCATTCGCCCAACAGGGGCTCATGGCTCTCGCGATATCGCCGATGGCGCACTCGCTCCCCGCGATGGGAGCGCACGCGCGGTGGCTGTTCGAGCGCGGACTCGATCTTTATGGGCGCTGGCTCTCCGAAGTTCCCGAAGGCGCGCTTCCGCCGCCCGTGCAGTTCGGCGCCGAAGAACACTCCGAGGGGCCCGACGACCGCCTGCTGTTCGCCGCGCGCATCGCCAGCAACGCCGCGCAGGCGATCGCGCTCGATCTCACCGCGGTGGCGCCCGCTCAGCCGCCGCCGATGTACTCCTTCGACCCGGATTCCCAACGCCTCGCCGTCTCCACGCCCAGCTACTCCACCGCGATCGTCGTGCACAACCGCGGGGCGGTTCCCTACGGAGGCATCGATCTCTGCCGACTGTTCGACGCGCGGCAGCTGCCGGTGGGCTCCACCGGGGGCAGGGGGCTCGCGAACTTCGTGGCGCGCATACGCGATCGCGGGGGCGAGACGCTGCTCGATACCCAGATGGGCGAGGGAGCGAGCATGAGCATCGCCGCCCTACGGCGCGATGGCAGCACAGGGCGCGCGGGGCCACGCTCGGCGCCCTATCCCCACGACGCCTACGCGGGGCCGATGCAGAAGGTGATCGCCACCGGGCAAGTCGCGCATGGCGCCGCCGCGATCGCCACGACCCATCGCTTCACCGCGGAGACGATCGTGCTCGAATGGGAGCTGACGCTCCCCGCGCACGCACTGTGGGAGCTCGCCCTGCCCTCCTACGGTCCAGGCGCGGGCTTCCTGCTCGAGCGGGCCGGCGGTGTATCGAGCGAACTTGCGCTGGGCGCCGCGGCCCTCGCGCTCCCGCGAAGGAGCCGGATCCTGGCAAAGGCCGAGCAGGGCGCCTACGCGATTGTGCCGCTGCGCGTGCCCGCGGGCGCGCGCCTGAGCGTCGTGCGCGCGCCCTCCGGCGTTGGCGCGGCGCGTCCCGGCCCGACGCTGCTGATCTCCTCGGCGGGGCGCGGGTCCGCGCGCGCGAGCACGGTCAAGCTGGAGCTGGAGCTGCGCGTGAGCTGAGGCGCTTCCAGGCCGGCCCGGCCTTGAGCGCGAGCAGCCACAGGCCGGCCGATCCATAGGCGAGCAGCAGCGGCATCAGGCCGACGTTGTAGCGGGGCTGATCGTTGAACAGCGTCGCCAGCGCGGCGATCGCGAGCATCGTCGCGGCGGACGTGATCAGCTCCCAGCGACGCGTGGCGAGGGCGCCGCCGAGAAGGCCCACGAGCGCGAGCAGCAAATACAGCGTGTGTTGGAGCTGGCTCGTGGAGGGGTGGTAGGTGCCGTTGCCCCCGCTCCACACGGTGCGCCACATCTTGGAGAACTTTTCCAGAAGCATTCCGGTGAAGGCAAGGGGCTGCCCGAGCGCGTACTTGCGCACGTTTTCCCAATCGGCCTGCGTGACGGCGGCGTTCGCCGAGGAGCCGGGGTGCTGCGCGCGAATCAGCTCGAACAGCGGCGCGGAGCTCTTCTGCCAGTAGAGCCCGCAGTGCTGTGGAAAGTGGCGGCACACTTCGGGGGCGAGCTTCTCCTCGGTGGGCACCAGCGCGCCGTGGCCGGGGAGGTAGGAGCCGATGAAGAAGGCGTCGGGGCCGGCCGTGGTGATCGGCACGAAGCGCCGTTCCTGTTCGGAGGCGTACGCGAGCCACGGCAGCAGCGTGAGCAGAATCGCGCCGAGGTAGATCCCCCCGCGCAGCGCGCCCACGCGCCAGCCGGGGCGCCCGCTGAGCGCCAGCGCCAGCGCGATCACAACCATCCCCACGGCGATGTCCCCGCGCGTGAGGCACGCCAGGCCGCCCACGAAGCCGGCTCCCACGAGCGCCAGCCACCAGCGCCGGGAGGAGAGACGGTTGCGGGCCAACACCGCGGCCGCGACGCTCGCGAGCAGCGCCAGACCCCCCAGCGGCTCGGATAGGAACGTGCGCGTCGCATCCACCAGCGGCCAGTAGGAGGCGCCGAGCGCTGCCGCCAGCACGGCTGCCCACGGTCCCGCGGCCCACCACGCGACGGCGGCCATCAGGAGCAATGTGAGGATCCCCGCGAGCAGCTGCACGTACTGCGCCGGTCCCTTCGCGTGCGTGCTCAGGCGCAGCGAGCGGTGGCCCGAGAGCCGCGTGGCGAGCGCGAACGCGAGCGAGGCCCCCGGCGGCCACTTGAAGGTGGCGTAGCGTTCGTGGGCGAGGATGCGGTTGGTGTTCGCGACATAGCCGTTCTCATCCGCCGAGGTGTGCGTGTTGCTGCCGATCGTCTCGGCGCGCAGCACCGCGCCAACGAGAATCAGCACGAGGATCAGGGCCGCGGCGATCCGGCGCGCCGTGGTGGGGCTCGGTATCGGCATCCGCGGGGCATTATCGCGAGTGCCCGCGCGGAGGCGTTCGCTTGGACTCCGTGGCACCTGAGCGGCGTCCGATCGGCGCAGGCGTCGGTTGGGTGTGTGCCGGCCAAGCAAGCCCTAAACCTCAGCTTTACGTTTTGGCCTCGATGGGTCTATACTGACCGCGTCCTGCAAGTGCAAGAGGGTGGCGCAGGTGGCCGAAGGCCACCGAGCCGGGCCCCTCGCTATTCCCAGTCATAGGAGAAGCCTGCGATGGAGACGTTCCCCGACCTTGGCTCGCTGAGCGACGCCGAGCTGAAGGACCTGATCAAGGAGCTGACCGAGGAGGAGGTCGAGATCTCTTACAGCCGGCGGATCCTGCACGGCAAGATCGACATCCTGCGCGCCGAGCTCGTCAACCGCCTGCGCAAGCGCCACGATGGCGGCGAGGCGATCATCACCGGCGATGACGTGCAGCAGCTCACCGACATCCTCGCGCGCCGGCAGGTCGGCGAGCCGACCGACGTCTCCTAGGGGCCGGCCCGCCGTGGCCCTGCACTGCACGGAGTGCGGCTTCGTCAATGACGAGGGCGCCAACTACTGTCAGCGCTGCGGCTCGCTGCTCGCGCGCCCGGAGACCGGCGTGGGTGAGGGGGACAGCGATCCGGTGACCGCGACCTACCGTATCGACGAGGCGGGCGAGCTGGTGCCGATGGAGATCGGCGAGGTGACCGCGCACGGCCCCGCGCTCGTGATCCGCGCGGGCGGCGGGCGCGTGGGGGAGAGCTTCGCGGTTCGGGGCGAGCGCATGAGCATCGGCCGCCGCCCGGACGCCGACGTGTTCCTCGATGACATCACCGTCTCGCGCGACCACGCGCTGCTGATCGCCCGCAGCGATCAGTGGCATCTCGACGACTGCGGCTCGCTGAATGGGACGTACGTGAACCGCCACAGGATCGACTCCCAGCGCCTGGAGGAGGGCGATGAGGTGCAGATCGGCAAGTACAAGCTCACCTTCCACGCGCGCTGATGTCGACCCAGGCGCCACCCGAGCAGGAACCGCTCGGCTCCGCGCAGGAGCCCGACGGGCAGGAGCTCGCTCCGGCGGGCGCACAGCGGTTGAAGGCGCTCACGATCGGAGCTGTGTGCAAGGCCCTCGCGCAGGAGTTCCCGGACATATCGATCTCCAAGATCCGCTACCTGGAGAACCAGAAGCTGCTGACGCCGCGACGCACCCCGGGCGGCTACCGCCTCTACACCCAGGGCGATGTCGCGCGCCTGCGCACGATCTTGCGTATGCAGCGCGACGAGTTCCTGCCGCTGCGGGTGATCCGCCAGGAGCTCGCGGCGGGGCGCGCCGGCGGCGGAGACGGGCTGCCAACACCCGCCCATGGAGGGCGCGAGGGGGTGCGAATCTGGCGCGGTGGAGCGAGCGTGCGCGAATCCAGCGGGGCGCTGTACTCGCTCGATGAAGTGCTCGAGGAGACCAAGGCCGACGCGAAGCTCGTGCGCGAGCTCGAGGAGTACGGGGTGGTGAAGGGCGAAACGCGTGGGGGAGTGCGCTATTTCGATGAGACCGAACGCGAGATCGTGGGCGCCGTGGCCGAGCTCGCGCGCTATGGCGTGGGGGGGCGCAACCTGCGCGTCTTTCGCTCCTCGGCCGATCGCGAGGCGACGCTCCTGCAGCAGATCCTGGCTCCGGCGCTGCGCTCGCGCAACCCACAGCGGCGCAATGAGGCGCTCGAGGCGCTCGAGAACCTCGCGGCGGTCACGACGCACCTGCGCCATCTGCTGCTGGTGCGCGACCTGCGCAAGATCCTGCGCTGATCGGCGGGAGCGATGCACACGACGCGTCGCAGCCGCACGATCGACGCTCCGGCGCAGGAGCTTTGGACGGTGCTCGTCGATCCCCACCATCTGCCCCGCTGGTGGCCCCGTGTGGAGCGTGTGGAGGACGTCGAGGCCGGCGCCTTCACCGAGGTGCTCAAGACGGCGAAGGGCAAGCTCGTGAGAGCGGACTTCACCGTGACGGCCACCGATGCGGGAGCTCACCGGATCGTCTGGTCCCAGCAGCTGGAGGGAAGCCCGTTTGCGCGGCTCCTGGCGAGCGCCGAGACCGAGGTGCTGCTCGCGCCGACGGGCAGCGACACGGAGGTTACGATCGAGCTGCGCCAGGCCCTCACGGGCTTCTTCCCCCGCTTCGGCGGACACATGGTGAGGCGTGCCGCCGTGGACACACTGGAAGAGGCGCTGGATGGGCTCGAGCGGATCGGTGCGGGCGCCTCTGCGGCGGGTTCGATCGGGTCATCCGAGAGCGAGCGGGATCGGAGTCATGACTGATTCCCCAGCGATGCGCTGGTGGGGCTGGGGCGACCCGGCGCGCCCCCCGGCGCTGGGTGAGCACGCGCTGGCGTTCCTGCGCGAGCACATCGGCGTCCGCGAACACCCCCGTCCGCCGGTGGCTCTGGGGGAGGTGCGGCTCGACCCCTCGGCGCTGCCGGCATGCGCCGAGTCGGCGTTGCGCGAGCTGCTCGGGGAGATGGGGGTGCGCACAGATCACGGCGACCGCGTGCTGCACGCCGCCGGCAAGGGTTATCCGGATCTGGTGTTGCTGCGCGCGGGCAAACCGGAGGCGGCTCCGGATGCGATCCTCTACCCGCGCGAGCCCGAGCAGCTGCGCTCCGTGCTCGAGTGCTGCGCACGCCACTCGGTGGCGGTGGTGCCCTTCGGCGGGGGGACGAGCGTGGTTGGCGGGGTTGCGCCGCTGCGCGGTTCACACGCGGCGGTGGTGGCGCTCGATATGCGCGGTTTGGCGGCGCTGCGGGGGCTCGATCGCGAGTCGCTCACGGTAAGGGTGCAGGCGGGGATGCGCGCAGCCGAGCTCGAGCGCGAGCTCGCGCGGCGGGATCTCACGCTCGGTCACTTCCCGCAGTCCTTCGAGTACGTGTCGCTTGGGGGGTGCGCGGCGACGCGTTCCGCCGGACAGGCATCGACCGGATACGGGCGCTTCGAGGAGATGGTGCTCGGGCTCTCGCTGGTTGCGCCCGCCGGCGCGGTGGATCTGGCGGCTGTGCCCGCGAGCGCCGCGGGCCCCGAGCTGCGTCGCGTGCTCGTGGGCTCGGAGGGCGCCCTCGGGGTCATATCGGAGCTCGCGCTGCGCGTGCGAAAGGCGCCTGCGGTGCGGCTCTACGAGGGAGTCTTCTTCGAGTCCTTCGCCGTGGGTACACAGGCGCTGCGAGCGCTCGCCCAGGAGCACGTCGGCGTGGACGTGGCGCGTCTCTCCGACGAGCGCGAGACGCGCATGTCGCTGGCGCTGGCGGGCAGCGGCGGCATGAAGGGTCGCCTGGGGCGCGTCTACCTCGGCCTGCGCGGCATGGGCGGCGGCTGTCTGGCGATCCTCGGCTTCGAGGGCGAGGCCGAGAGCGTGGATTGGCGGCGGGGGCTGGCGCTGCGCGTGGTGCGCCACCATGGTGGCCTGCCGGTGGGAGGCTCGCCCGGAAAGGCGTGGGTGGAGGGGCGCTTCGCGGCGCCCTATCTGCGCGATGAGCTGCTCACGCACGGCGTGATGGTGGAGACGCTCGAGACGGCGACGGTGTGGTCGAACCTCGAGCGTCTGCACCGCACGGTGGGCGACGCGATTGCCGGTGCGCTGGAGGCACAGGGCACGCCGGGGCTCGTGATGTGCCACATATCGCACCTCTATGAGACGGGCGCCTCGCTGTACTTCACCTTCCTCGCCGCGCAGCGCGAGGGCTATGAGATCGAGCAGTGGCGCGCGCTCAAGCGGGCCGCGAGCGAGGCGATCGTGGAGGGCGGGGGCACGATCACCCACCACCACGCCGTGGGGCGCGACCACGCCGAGTGGCTCGCGCGCGAGGTGGGATCTGAGGGCGTGGCGATGCTGCGGGCGCTGAAGAACGAGCTCGATCCGGCCGGGATCATGAACCCGGGAAAGCTGATCTGATCAAGAGATGAGGGGCTCGGCTCGCCGGCCTTTGGCCGGCTGCGCCACCCTCAATGAAGACTGAACGGACCGCTGAGCACAATCGGGCCGGGTGTGGTGGGCTTCGTGGCGGTCTCCCTGGTGATGAGCAACTGGTGGTAGTGGGAGGCGTTGGAGGGCAGCGCTCCCACGGCCTGCAGGCGGCCGTTTGAGGTCACCGAGGGCGCACGCCCGAGCACACGGGCGTCATTTGCGGAGTTGTAGAGCCACGCAGCGTAGAAGAAGCCCGATGTCGGCTGGAGGTGTTCGGCCGCGACGAAGAAGGCGTACTGGCTGCCCTGGGAGAGCACCTCGGCGATGCCGATCGCGTTGCTGCCGGGCACCGGGGAAGTGAGCTTGAGCTGCTTGTCTACGTGCGGCTGAGCGGTGGACGTCCCCGACGTGCCCGTTGAGGCGCTCTTGTTGGAGCTCCCTCCGTTGGTGAGAAGGATCACCACGACAACGATCACGATCACGAGCGCAAGCAGGAGCAGTGCGCCGGCTCTTCTCGATGAACGAGTGCGCTCTGGGCGTGAGTGCAGCTCCCGCGGCGTAGACGGCAGAGGCGCATCCTGCGGGGAGGGAGCGGCCTTTCCACCTGCGCTGTAGGTCTCACCGGCGCCGCCCGCAAGCGCGTCGAGGCCCGCGTGGGCACGATCGCGAACCGCGCGCTCGGGGATCCCGAGCAGCTCGGCGATTTCGGCGTGGCTCTTGCCCTGCTGCACGAGCAGCAGCAGCACGGCGCGCTGATCGGGGGGGAGGTCGTCGAGTCGGGTCATGGTTATTGAAGGCCAGTCCGGCCAACCGGCCCCGGCGGAGCGGCGGGGCTCGCGCGGAGAGGGCGCGGGGGCACGCGCGTAGGCTATCGTGGCGACCCGATGGCGATCCCCGAAGCGGAGCAGATCAACGGCGTGCTGGGCGGATTCGACCGCCTCTACGGCCTCGAGCTGCTGGAGACCTCGCCCGAGAGAGTGCGCGCGCGCGTGGCGGTGCGCGAGGAGCTCATGCAGCCGGCGGGGCTGGTGCACGGCGGCGTGTATGCATCGCTCGGCGAGGCCATCACCTCGCTGATGACGGGCATGAGCGTGCTCGATCAGGGTGAAGTGGCGATGGGACAGGCGAACGCAACGAGCTTCCTGCGGCCGATCACCGAAGGGCACGTGAACGCCGAGGCGACGGTGCAGCACCGGGGGCGCACGACGTGGGTGTGGGATGTGCGCTTCAGCGACGACGCGGGACGCCTGTGCGCGTTGACGCGGATGACTATCGCCGTGCGCCCGCTACCGCGCGATTGAGCTGCGAAGCATCCTGCGGTTCCAGCGGCGGGCGGCCGGGGAGGCGCACCGCGAGTGGCTTCTGTCCGGCGAGCGGCTCCTGCGCGAAGCCCGTGTTGGGGAGACGCGGGGGGAGCGGCGCGCCGGGTATGGCGACTTCGTTGATCGGAACCATCGTCTGCGCGGCGGCGCGCGCCAGGCTGGCGTTCTTGGCGTGGATGCTGACGACGATGCCGTCGGTGGGAACCTCGATCGCGGTGCCCTGCTGGGCCGAGAGAGCGCGCACGCCCCGCACCGACAGCGCCAGATGAGGCGCTAGGCCGCCCGGCACGAAGCTGTTGTCGGGTGAGGTGGCGATCGTGAGGGGCGAGACGCAGGTGTACTGGCCGCCCTCGGTGCAGTCGCCGTAGTGGATCGTGTAGGCGCCGCCGGGGTCGTGTGTCGCTTCGGTGATGGCGAGGCGGTGGAAGACTTCGCCGACCCAGTACACGGGGTAGCGGCTGTTGAGAACCATCGGCTCGAGCGCCGTGCGCGGCGTCGGCAGGTCCTGCAGCGTGTTCGCACAGGCGCCGAGGCTCGTGACGCAGAGCGCCAGGAGTGCGGCTGAGGACAGGCGACGGAAAGGCACGCGCGTAGGGTAATGGGATTAAGTGCCCACCCGCCCTACCCGCGATAGCGGTTGGTGATCGGCATCCTGCGGTCGCGGCCGAAGGCACGCGTGGTGACCTTGATGCCGGGGGGCGCCTGGCGGCGCTTGTACTCGGCGAGGTCGACGAGGCGGATCGCGCGATCGACCTCGGTGGCAGGCAGACCCTGGGCGATCAGCTGCTCGCGGCCAAGGTCGAGCTCGATGTAGCCGCGCAGGATGCGGTCGAGCAGCTCGTACGGCGGCAGCGAATCCTCGTCGCGCTGGTCGGGGCGCAGCTCGGCCGAAGGGGCGCGCTCGATGATCGAGGTCGGGATTGGGCTCTCGCTGAGGGCTCCGCTGGCGCGCGCAGGCGCATCGTGGGCGCCGGCGGGCGAGTTGCGCCAGGCGCAGAGGCGATATACGAGTGTCTTGGGCACGTCCTTGATGACGGCGAAGCCGCCGGCGAGGTCGCCGTAGAGGGTGGTGTAGCCAACGGACATCTCGGACTTGTTGCCGGTGGTGAGCACGAGCCAACCGAACTTGTTGGAGAGCGCCATCAGGAGGTTGCCGCGGATGCGCGCCTGCAGGTTCTCCTCGGTGAGGTCGTGCTCGTGCGCGGCGAACTCGTCATGCAGGGCCTCCGCGTAGGCGTCCATCACGGGTGCGATCGCAAGCTCGTGCAGGCGCAGGCCGAGGTGTACGGCCAGCGCGCGCGCGTCGTTCTGGGTCTCCGGCGAGGAGTAGGGCGAGGGCATCACCGTGGCGCTCACTCGCTCGGCGCCGAGGGCGTCGGCGGCGAGACAGGCCACGAGCGCGGAGTCGATCCCGCCGGAGAGCCCGAGGACGACGTGACGAAAGCCGTTCTTCTCGCACGTAATCGCGCAGGCCGAGGCACAGCGCGGCGTAGACCTCGGCCTCCACTGGGCGCGAGGGGAGGACGCGGCGAGGGGCTGGGCACTCCGGTTGTGGAGGTCTCCAGGTCGAGGTCGCACACGAGCAGCTCCTTCTGAAACTGCACCGCTCGCGCGATCGGCTCGCCCGGCGGGTCGAGCACGAAGGAATGCCCATCGAAGACGAGCTCGTCCTGACCGCCGACGAGGCCACAAACGGCGATGTGCACGCCGTGCTCGCGCGCGCGTTCTGCCGAACAGGCGCTCGCGTTCGGCGCCCTTGCCCGCGTGGTAGGGGGAGGCGGAGACGTTCACGATCAGGCTCGCACCGGCCGCGGCCTCCTCAGAGGCCGGGCGCCCCCGGCAGCCACAGGTCCTCGCAGACCGTCACGCCCACGCGCTGGCCGTCGACGTCGATCGTCGCGCCGGCATGGCCGGCGGTGAAGTAGCGCTGCTCGTCGAACACGCCATAGTTGGGCAGGTGCACCTTGTGGTAGACGCTCTGCACGACACCCTCGGCGAGCACCGCGGCAGCGTTGTAAACAGCCCCGGCGGAGCCCGCTCCGGGAAAGCCGATGATCACTGTCAGACCATGCGCCTCGCCCGCCAGCTGCTCCAACGCCGCGGCAGCGTCCTGCAGAAAATGCTCGCGCAGGAGCAGATCCTCCGGGGGGTAGCCGGTGAGTGCAAGCTCCCCGAACAGAACGAGTTCCGCGCCGCCCTCTCGCGCCGAGCGCATCCCGCGGCGATGCGCGCAGCGTTGCCGGCGATATCGCCGACGGTCGCGTTCATCTGGCAGAGGGCGAGGCGCACTATCCGCTCACGCGGCTCGTGTATGGGGTTTGGCGGCGTCTTCGTTCTGCTGGAGAGTGTCGCCCACAACGCAGGCAGGTATGCGCGGCGCTCCGGCCGGGGGCTCGAGTCGGCAATGCGGATGAGATCGCGCAGCGATGCAAGCTCCACGACAGCGTCGCCGAGGGCTGTCGACCGGGCAGCGCGGTGTAGGTCGCAGTAACCGCTGGTGCCGGCAGGCTGCAGAGTCGCGGCAAGGCTGCCGCCGTCAGGAAGGGTCCAGCGCCAGGTGGTGTCCAGGCTGCTGTAGGGATCCTCGGTCTGCCGCTCTGCGCCGCCGAGCGCGGTCGCCGCCGCCTCCAGTCGCGCAAGGTTGCGCTCGGCATCCTCGGGGACGACCAGATACTCGCCGCGGGCAAGGGTGATCGGCCATCCATGTGCGGCAGCGGCGACCTCACCGATCAGCACGCAGCGCACGTCGTGCGAGTACAGCGTCATAGCAAGCGCGAGGGGATCGCCGATATCGGTACTGAGGTGACGCACCCGCTCGGTGGGTGTGAGGGCCAGCCGCTGTGCAATGTCCAGCGTGTAGGAGTCATCCCGGTTGGCGAGGCCGATTACGAAGTCGAGGCCGCAGGCGCGCACGACCGCGTGCAGCGTGTCGAGCGAAGGGGAGTGCTCCGCCGACTCCCAACGCGTGACGGTCGACGGCGGTACCTCAAGCCTGCTCGCGAGTGCGCGCTGCGAGAGGCCGGCTCGCTGCCGCGCGATGAAAACCAGATTGGCGCTAAGCACGATTGCACCCTGGTGAGTCAGTCGATCGACCCGGGTGGTGCGATCCAGACGCTTGCGATCCCGAGTACTCGACAGAGTGGGTCGAAGTGACGGTCGTAGTGCAGTACCCCTGCGCCACGCCCTGCCGCGGCGGCGGCGATCAGGTAGTCGGCCGCGGGTATGCGCCGCTCGCCCCGCAGATCCCGTGAGGCGCCGATAGCGGCGTCTCCCGCGCCACGTGTCACGGGGGCCTGGGCGAGCGCTTGGAGGGCGCGATCGAGGTCGCGGAACGCCTGCTCGTCGCGTGCGGCTGGCGAGAGCTCCAGTGCAACCACAGGGCATACGGCCAGCAGGCCTGCATCGCGGGTAGCCGCCCACCTGGGCAGGATCGCCGGATCGGTGCGGCGATTCCATGCGGACGTGTCGAACACCAGCGGCGAGCCGGAGCCGTATGGCTCAGCGGCGCGCTGCATGGAGCTGCTCAGACACCGAGAAGTCGAAGCGATCGTCCTCGCCCGGTCGAGCCGGCGCAGAAACTCGAGTGCTTCCTGGTGCCGGTGCTGTTCTGAGCGGATTGCCTGTGCTCCGCGCAGGGCGAGGTCGTGCACGGCTCGTGATCGGGGCTTGGCCCCGCCCAGCTCCGATATGGCAGCCTCCAGCTCGGGGTCGAGCGTAACCTGGATGCGGGGCTTTGTCGGTGGCATCCCGCAAGTGTACCGCATCACTGGTACACGAACCGGGCCGCCCCCCGCCAAGCCGGGTGAAACACAGGATTTAGCGAGTTCGCCATTGCGGTGCCTGACTACGCCGCGAATCGCTGTGCGCTGCGTTCCCGGTGCTTCATCGCCTCGACCTCGCGGTCCTTCGGCGGAGCGGAGGTGACGAGCTGGTCGAGGAGCCTCGCCGATACCTCGGCGACCTCGTCGACCGCGCGCTCGAACGCCTCGGCGTTGGCCTGAGAGGGTTTGGTGAAGCCGCTGATCTTGCGCACGTACTGCACGCGCCGCGCCGTGCACCTCGTCCTCGGTCGCGGGCGGCTCGAAGTTGTGGAGCGTTCTGTATGTTTCTACACATGACCGCAAGGTTAGCGAGAGCGGGCGCTCGGCTCTGGCTCTCCTCGCTGGCCCGCTCAGTGCTGGGTGGCCGTCTCCGGGGAGGCGTTGCCCGCCGGGGCGCGCTTCTTGGCCGCGGCGCGCATTCCCGCTGGGGAGCGCTTCTTGGTGGCGGCGGCGCCATTTCCCGCCGAGGCGCGTTTCCTCGCCTGGCCTCGTGACGCGGTCCCGGCGCCGCGTGCGCGTACGGGGCGCAGACCCGCGGCGCGCGCGAGTCCCTCGATCGCTCCCTCCAGCTCGCGTGCAATCTCCTCCAGCTCGGGGATCGCGTCGTAGTCGGCGAGCAGCCCGAAGCCGAGTTGGCCGTCGTAGCTCATCACCGCGATCCCCAGCGCCTGCTTGCGCGCGAGCGGCACCACCGGGTAGAGCGACTGCAGGCGGTGGCCCAGCAGATACAGGGGGAACTGCGGGCCCGGGACGTTCGTGACGACGAGATTGAAGAAGCGCTGGCGCGCCTGCAGGCGCGCGGCCTGGCTGAGGATCGTCGGCGGCGCGAAGCCCGCGAGGTTCGTGATCATCTGCGCGCCCACCGCCTGGCCCGAGCGCTTGAGATCCTCCATCGCCAGACGGATCCGTCTAGGCACTCCGCGGGGTCCTCGACGCCCACCGGCAGCGGCGCCCAGATCGCCGCCACGCGGTTTCCGAGCGCGCCGCGCTCGGCGTCCGCGCGCACCGAGACCGGCACCATCGCGCGCATCGTACGAGGCCCTCGGTGTCGTGACCCTGCGCGCGCAGATGGCTGCCCAGGGCGAGGCTCACCGAGGCGAGCACCACGTCGTTGAGCGTGCCGCCGAGCGAGTCCTTGATCGCCTTGAACCGCGCGCAGCTCGGCGTCCACCCACGTGTAGCGGCGGTGCGGTCCGATGTCCACATTGAGCGGCGTGTGCGGCGCCGGGTGCGCCAAAGCCCGGCAGCGCGGTCGCGCCGATGCTCGTCAATCCCTCGCGCACTCGCGCGCACAGCGCGGCGCGGATGGCGCGTCAGCGCGCGTGCTCCGCGCGTCATCTCGCCCGGCACCGTCGTGCGCTCCGAGAGCGCCTCGCCGAGCAGCTTCGCCTGACCGGGCAGCGGTCGCGCCGTCCACGGCTCCGGGCGGGCGCGAAGGCGGCACCGGCTCGGGCGGTCGTGTCGAACAGGACCGTCGTGATGTCCACGCCCGAGATCCCATCCACGAGCGCGTGGTGGGTCTTGGCGATCAGCGCGAAGCGACCGCCCGCCATGCGATCCACGAGCCAGATCTCCCACAGCGGCTTGGAGCGATCCAGGCGCTGGGAGAACAGCCGTCCCGCCAGACGCTTCAGCGCCGCCTCGTCTTCGGGCTGGGGCAGCGCCGTGTGGCGGATGTGGTAGCGCAGATTGAAGTGGGGGTCGTCCGCCCACACCGGGCGACCCTGGCCGAGTGGGACGTACACGAGCCGCTGGCGGTAGCGCGGCACCAGGTGCAGGCGGCCGAGCACGTGGTCCACGAGCTCCTTGGGCGTCGGCGCCTTGCCTTCGAAGACCATCACCGAGGCGACGTGCATGTGCGCGGTCGAATCGTCCTCCAGATGCAGGAAGGCGGTGTCGAGCGCGGTCAGGCGGTCAGGGTTGGCCATACGCTCGATTCTCGCAGGTCGTCCGCGTCTGATTGAGGAGGGATTGGCAAGAGAATCCGGCTCACCCCGGGAAGGCGGGCCACGCGGCCTCATTGCGGAGCCCCTCCGGGGCGGAGCCATTAATGAATCCTCCGGTCAGAAACACGGCCATTCGGCTCAACCGCGGAAAACGCGCGCTTTTCGGCTTGTGTGACGGTGAGCACACTAAGCGGGATGCAGAACCCCTAGCGTGTAGACGATTGTTCGACCTGCCGAGTCGTCTCCGTGGATGGAGGCGAGCGGGGGACCCACTGCCGGACGCGCTCTTCGAGGCGACCGGATGGGGCGAATCGGCCGCTGCTGCGGCCGTAACGCCCGGCTGGCGCGCGTCTGTTCGCGTGTCCGTCGGCCGTGAGCCCGACAGCTAACCCCGTAGGCGGATACACAGGAGGTCATCACCGAATGTACGTCCCCGCGCCGCCGGCGCAGCCCGCCACGCCGCTGATCCCCGTCGGGATCGTGACGGGCAGCGCGCCGCTCGTGGCGCCCACGCACACCAAGCTGAAAGTCAAACGCATGCAGCCTCGACGTGCTCGGCGGCCAGCGCACGAGCATCGCCGGCGCACTGCGCGCCGGCACTGCCCGGAGCGGGCGGTCGACCTGCAGGCGCTCACCCGTCGCGGATGGCGCACGCATCGCCCACACCCGCACCGGCGCCCAGAGCCGCTACCGCCTGCGCTACACGCCCCCGGCGGGTGCCAGCGAGCTGGTGCGCGTGTACTTCCCCGGCGACGCCCTGCACCGCGCCGCGCACCGTCGAGTGGGGCATCTCGGCGTGTACCGCCTCGC
The DNA here is from genome assembly GCA_963725525.1 of uncultured Solirubrobacterales bacterium. Lineage (GTDB taxonomy): Bacteria > Actinomycetota > Thermoleophilia > Solirubrobacterales > Solirubrobacteraceae > Palsa-744. Next base: position 762,710 of record CAVRYP010000001.1, on the reverse strand, counting down.
CGCAGGCTTCCTGGTATGGCGGCGGCGGCAGCGCTCGCCTGCGGCGGCCAGCTCACGAGCTCCACGATGGGCGTCGCCAACAAGACGCTCCCCTGCGGCACCCTCGTCGAACTGCGCTACAACGGGCGCAGCGTGCGCGTGCCCGTCATCGACCGCGGTCCCTTCGTCGCCCGGTCGCGAATTCGACCTCACCGAAGCCACCAAGGCCGCGCTTGGGTTCGGCGACACCGGCGAGGTGTGGGTCTCCTGAAGCGCTCGCGCCGAGATGTGCTGAAAATAGCGGGCATGCCCCGCTCCGCCACGGCCCGCCTGTTCCTCGCCATCGACCCGCCCGTGCACGTGCGCGAAGCGCTCGTCGCATGGGCGCGGGGAGCGCTCGGGCCGCGGCGGGGCGGGCGCTCGGGCGCGGCCCGCCCGCTGCGACTGCTCGACGCCGAGCTCCTGCACCTCACTCTGTGCTTCCTCGGCGAGCGCCCCGCCGCCGAGATCGAGGCCGATCGCCGCTCTCCTCGGCGACGGCGTCCGTGCCGTGGGGGAGCTCTCGGTCGGCGCGCCCCTCTGGCTGCCCCCGCGCCGCCCGCGCGTGCTCGCCGTCGAGGTGCACGACCCCGAGGGCGATCTCGCCTGGCTGCACGGGTCGCTGAGTTGTGCGCTCGCCGCCGGCATCGGCTGGGAGCCCGAGGGACGCCGCCCCCAGCGCTTTCGACCCCACATCACGCTCGCGCGCATGCGCGAGGACGCCGCGCCGCGCGGGCGTCGAGCTGCCGCCCACGCCGGCGCTCTCCTTCACGCCCGCAGGAGGTCGTCCTCTATCGCTCCTGGCTCGCCCCCGAAGGGGCCTCATACGAGGAGCTCGCGAGCGCCACGCTCGTGCCCGTCTGAGCCGCATTCTGGCTCCGCCGGGGCGCCTGGGACACTGAGCTCAGGGCAAGGTCGGATACGAACAACGTTCCGTCCGGAGTGCCGGCTACCTTGGACTGCCCACAAGAGGTGGCGTCGGCCCAGGCCGGGGGCCGAAGCGTGGATCGCGCCGCCAGGTGTGTGTCTCCCGGCTTCGGTCGGTCCCTCGCTTCCAATCCCACCGCAGAGGAGCTACACGATGCCAGTGACCGACGAAGAGAAGGCCGCAAAGGCACGCGACGCCGCCCTGCAGGGGGCGCTCGGACAGATCGAGCGCGAGTTCGGCAAGGGCACCGTCATGCGCATGGGCGACGAGGGCGCGCAGGTGCGCGTCAACGCGATCTCCACCGGCGCGATCACACTCGATGTGGCGCTCGGCATCGGCGGCGTGCCCAGGGGGCGCATCGTGGAGGTCTTCGGCCCGGAGTCCTCGGGTAAGACGACGCTGATCTACCACGTCCTCGCCGAAGCCCAGAAGATGGGCGGCGTGTGCGCCTTCATCGACGCCGAGCACGCCATGGACCCGCTGTATGCGAAGGAGATCGGCGTGGACATCGACGAGCTGCTCGTCTCCCAGCCTGACTACGGCGAGCAGGCGCTGGAGATCGCCGACATGCTCGTGCGCTCGGGCGCCGTCGACGTCGTCGCGATCGACTCCGTCGCTGCGCTAACGCCGCGTGTGGAGCTCGAGGGGCAGATGGGCGACCAGACAGTCGGCGCGCAGGCGCGCATGATGTCCCAGGCGATGCGCAAGCTCGCGGGCAACCTCAACCGCACGCAGACGCTCTGCATCCTCACCAACCAGATCCGCGAAAAGGTGGGCGTGATGTTCGGCTCGCCCGAGACCCAGCCGGGCGGGCGGGCGCTGAAGTTCTACGCCTCCCAGCGCCTCGACATCCGGCGCATCGAGACGCTCAAGGACGGGACCGACGCCGTGGGCAACCGCGTGCGCGTGAAAGTCGTCAAGAACAAGGTCGCCGCGCCCTTCCGCCAGGCCGAGTTCGACATCGAGTTCGGCAAGGGCATCTCCACCTCGGGCTGCCTCATCGACCTGGGCCTCGAGCACAACATCGTCACCAAGTCGGGCTCCTTCTTCTCCTACGGCGAGCAGCGCCTCGGGCAGGGTCGCGGCAACGCCAAGACCTACCTCGAGGCCCACCCCGCGATGGCCAAGGAGATCGAGAAGAAGATCTACGCGATCCTCAAGATCGGCCCTGCCGCGGTTACGCCGATCGTCGGCGAGGTCATGGCCGGCGATCCCGCCGCTGAACCCGCGACCGCAGCCGCGGCGCCCCCCGCGAAGGAGCCGACGAAGGTGGACCGCGAGCCGTTGAAGGTCCCGCAGGCGGCCTGATCGCGGCCGACGGCATCGTGGGGCGCCGTGAGGGGCGCCCCACGCGCGTTCGGAGCCGGCTCGCTGTCGAGGGCGGTTATCTTGGAGGGGTGAAGCGCTATCACCTCACCACCTTCGGCTGCCAGATGAACGAGCACGACTCCGAGCGGATGAAGGGGATGCTCGAGTCGTTGGGCTACGCCGAGGCAGCCGAGCGTGCGCAGGCCGATGTGATCCTCTTCAACACCTGCTCGATCCGCGAGACCGCCGATAGCCGCTTTCTCGCGCACCTCGGCGAGGCCAAGCGCCTGAAGCGCGAAGAGCCCGCGCGCGTCGTGGGGGTTGGTGGCTGCTGGGCGCAGTCGGTGAAGGAGGAGGTGTTCGCGCGCTTTCCCTTCGTGGATGTGGCGTTCGGGCCCGGCCAGGTGCACAAGCTGGCGGAGTTCCTCACGAGCGACTCGCTCACCGCGCAGGGGTACTTCGAGTTCGAGGGCTTCACCGGGCACCTGCCAGCGCGTCGCGCGCGCGCCTTCCAGGGTTGGCTGCAGATCAGCGTGGGCTGCAACTGCGCGTGCTCCTATTGCATCGTGCCCTCCACGCGCGGGCGCGAGGTGAGCCGCCCGCCGCAGGAGCTCGTGGAGGAGGTGCGTGCGATGGCCGCCGACGGCGTGCGCGAGGTGACGCTGCTCGGGCAGAACGTCAACTCCTACGGGCGCGACCTGCGGCTCCCCCCGGCACCGGTCGCTGTTGCAGCGGGTAGAGCGCGCCCGCCGCAGCAGACGCCCTTCTCCGATCTGCTTCGCGCGATCGACGCGATCGAGGGGATCGAGCGCATCCGCTATACGAGCCCCCACCCCAAGGACATGCGCGAGGACGTGATCCGCGCGCACGCGGAGCTGCCCAGCCTCTGCGAGCACATCCACCTGCCTCTGCAGTCGGGCTCGAGCGCGATCCTCAAGGCGATGCGCCGCACCTACGATCGCCGCCGTTACCTCGATCGGGTGGCGCTGATCCGCGAGCACGTGCCAGATGTGTCGCTCACCACCGACATCATCGTGGGCTTCCCCGGCGAGCGCGAGCAGGACTTCGCGGAACGCTTCGAGGTCGTCGAGGAGGTGCGCTACGACAGCGCCTTCACCTTCATCTTCTCCCCACGCCGGGGCACCTCGGCAGCCGAGCTGACCGACGGCCTCGTGCCCCACGAGGTGAAGGTGGAGCGCATGGAGCGCCTCCTGGAGGCCGTCCAGCGCCACGCCCGCGAGCGCGCCCAGCGCTTCGTCGGGCGCACCATGGAGGTGCTAGTCGAAGGCCCCTCACGCACCGACCCCGACAGGCTGCGCGGGCGCACCCGTCACAACAAGGCCGTCAACTTCACCGGCCTGGCTTCGCCCGGCGAGCTCACGCAGGTCCGCATCGACGCCGCCTCCAGCCAGACACTCTCGGGGGAGGAGAGCTTGCTGGCGCGGGTTGGGGGCTAATGCGGTAGGCCCAATCTTGGCAGGGCTTCCACCGCGGACAATGCTCCGTCGGTCATGCCCATAGCTCGCTTGGTCATGCCTTTCGCATGCTAAGGTCATGCTATGAGCGCTATTCAGATCAAGAACGTGCCAGAGGAACTGCACGACAGGCTGCGCGAGCGGGCCAGGAGCGAGGGCAGGAGTCTCAGCAAGTACATCCTCGCGACGCTTGAGCGTGATCTCTCGGTTCCGAGCACGCGGGAATGGCTCGACAGCCTTAGCAGGGACCCGGCTACCAATATCGAGCCCGGAGAGGTCGCCAGGCTGATCCAGGAGGGTCGAGCCGAACGCGAAGAGCAGATCCTGAGTGCCATCGCCGCTCGTCATTGACGCCTCGGCCGTCATCGATCTGCTGATCCATAATCCGCTGGCAGCGAGGATCGACCGCGCAATCGAGGATCGTCAACTGATCGCACCCGACGTCCTGAACGCCGAGGTTCTGCATGGCCTGCGCGGACTTGAACGCGGTGGAGCCCTGGCCGAGGCCCGGGCCTTGAAGGCCGTGCTGAGACTTGCTGAAGGTCGTATCGCCCTCGTGCCCACCAAGGCGCTCATCCAAGGCGTGTGGTCGCTGCGCCACAATCTCTCGGCGTACGACGCATGCTACGTAGCGCTCGCCCGAGCGCTCGCCTGCCCGCTCCTCACAACCGACGGGCCACTCACCCGCGCGCCCCGCCTCGGCGTTTCGCTGATCGTCGTTTGAGCAGCTGTGCCAATCCGCCCACGAGTGTGCGAACATATGTTCGTGCGCTGGAGCAACCTGACGCTGTCCGAGGAGGAGCAGCGGCGCCTGCCGGGCTATCGCGAGGCGGTGGTGCGGCGCTTCGATGCGCCCGAGGCGCTCGATATGCGTTTCTACGAGGTGCGGGCCAAGTCGGTGCTCAACCGCGTGCCGGGCAAGTCGCGGATGCCGTTCAGCTGGACCATCAACCCATATAGGGGCTGTAGTCATGCGTGTGTCTACTGCTTCGCGCGCCCCACACACAGATACCTCGACTTCGACGCGGGAAGGGACTTCGAGCGCGAGATCGTCGTGAAGGTCAACGCGCCTGAGGTGCTGCGGGTGGAGTTGGCGAAGCCGTCCTGGGGACACGAGCATGTGGCGCTGGGGACGAACACCGATCCCTACCAGTGGGTGGAGGGGCGCTATCGGCTGATGCGCGGGATTTGGGAGGCGCTGCGTGATGCCACGAATCCCTGCTCGGTGCTGACGAAGTCGCCGCTGCTGCTGCGGGACTTGGATCTGATGCTCGAGATCGCGGAGCGCAGCGAATTCAGCGCGATGCTGTCGATCCCCACGCTCGATGAGAAGACGTGGCGCGCAACCGAGCCGCATACCCCCAATCCGCGGGCACGCCTTGAGGCCGTGGCGGAGCTCAACCGCGCGGGCATCCGCACGGGCGTGCTGATCGCGCCGTTGATGCCGGGGATCAACGACGCGCCCGAGCAGATCGAGCCGCTGCTGGCGGGGGCGATCGAGGCGGGGGCGAAGAGCATCGGCGGAGCCACGCTGCATCTGCGCGGGGAGGTGCGCGACGTGTTCATGGAGTGGATGCGCTCGGAGCGCCCGGAGCTCGTGGGGCGCTACGAGGATCTCTACCGCCGCGGCGCCTACGCGCTGACCGAGGAACGCAAGCGCCTCTCAGGGCTCGTGCGAGGCGGCTCCAGAGGTCGCGCGCGGCCTTTTCGTCAGGGCCGGGGTGAGCGAGCGCCTCAGCCGGCGGCGCACCCGTCGGAGGCAGGCTCGCGCGAGCTCAGGCTGGGCGAGCAGCCCCCTTTCGCGCAGGAGAGCCTCTTCTGAGAAGCGCCTTCAGCGCATCTCGCGCTGCGCCGCCGAGACCTCACGCGCGATCTCGTGCGAACCCATCAGCCGCGCGAGACGTCCGGCCATCTCTGGCGCGAGCGAGGCGATGGCGGCGCCGGCGCGCAGGGCTGCGGGCGCGACCTCCACTTCGGCGCGGTTGCGCTCGATCGCGCGCACCACGCCGCGCGCGACCTGCGCGGGGGTGCGCATGCCCGCGCCAGGAGGGAGCTTCACCTCCGCGCTTCCGCGCAGCCCCGTGTCACTGATGAAGCCGGGCAGCACGACGGACACGCCGACACCGTTCGCGCGCAGGTCATCGCGCAGGCACAGCGCAAACCCGCGCAGCCCGAACTTCGCGGCGCCGTACAGCGAACTCTCGGGCGCCGCCGCCTTGCCGGAAAGAGACGAGACGAACACCAGATGCCCCCGTCCGCGCTCCACCATCCCCGGGGACAGAGCGTGCGCGAGCACGATCGGAGCGCGCAGGTTCACGTCGAGCGCGCGATCGAGCTGCTCCTGCGTATATGTGTCGAGGCGCCCGGAGGCCGGCAGGGCCGCGTTGGCGATCAGGATGTCGACCTCGCCTGTCTGCTCGATCAGGCTGTCGACCTCGCCGGCCACCGCCAGATCGACGGCCAGGGCGCGCGCGCCGAGTTCGGCCGCAAGCGGCTCGAGCACCTCCGTGCGCCTTCCGGTGAGGATCAGCCGCGCGCCGCGCCCGTGCAGCTCGCGCGCGATCGCTTGGCCGATGCCGCCGGTGGCGCCTGTCAGCAGCACCGTGGCACCCGAGATCCGCATTGCTGCAAGCCTACGCCGATGCAGGTGATCGCGCTGTTCGGCCCGACGGGCGTGGGCAAGACCGCTGTGGCCGTCGCGCTGGCGGAGCGGCTGCGCGCGCGCGGCGAGCATCCCGTGGCTGTCTCTGCGGACGCGCTGCAGGTCTATACGGGACTGGAGACACTCACCGGCGTCGCCTCGCCGGCCGAGCGCACCGCGCTGGAGCACCGGCTCGTGTCCTTTCTGCCCGTCGATGCGAGCTTCAGCGCGGGCCAGTACGCCGAGCTGGCGCACGCGGAGATCGATGCGCTGCTCGCCGAGGGACGACGCCCGATCGTGGTGGGCGGCACGGGGCTGTATCTGCGCGCGGCGCTCACCGAGCTGGATCTGCGCCCGCCGCCGCCGGAGGGTGTGCGTGAGCGCTGGGTCGCAGAACTGGAACGCCACGGTGCGCCCGCGCTGCACGCCCGCCTGGCGCAGAGCGCGCCGTGGGCGGCGGAGGAGATCGACCCCAACGATCGCCAGCGGGTGGTGCGTGCGCTGGAGCTGCTGGACCTCGGCGAGCTCGAGCCCCCTGAGGGGCCCTCGCAGCTGTGGACTGCCGAGACGCGCCAGCCGACACTGCTGGTGGGCCTTGTGATGGAGCGCGAGGCGCTGTATGGGCGCATCGACGCGCGCGTGGAGGAGATGCTCGCCGGGGGGGTGCGCGAGGAGGCCCAGCGCGCCCACTCGGCCGGCGCGTCGGGCACCGCACGCAAGGCGTTGGGCTTCGATGAGCTGCTGAGCGGCGACGTGGAGGGGATGAAGCGGCGCACGCGCAACTACGCGCGGCGCCAGCTCACCTGGATGCGCAAGCTCGGCGGCGTGCGGCTGATCGATGTCACCGAGCGCTTGCCGGGGGATGTGGCGCGGGAGATCGCGACGCTCGACGGAGTGAGCTGACCGGCAAATGGTCGCCGCGCTCATGGCTATCGTTGACTGCCGCACCATGCCTGCAACCCATCTCGACATTGCGGTCCAGAGTTTTGTCGCTCTCCGCCAGGAGTTCTTTGACTCCGAACTCGAGCCAATTGCATTCGCGCTACGCGATAAGCGGCGCACGCAGGATGACCCACTCGATGAGCACATAGGTAAGCGGCTCGCTGATCGCCTTCCCCGCAAGACTGCAGTCGTTCGCGCAAGTGGGCCACTGATCTCCCCGGACATGGTGATTGCCGCACCTGAGGGAGTGCGCGATATCCGAGAGCATGAAGGCCATCTTGGAACGGACGAGGCAGTGGGCATTGAGGTCAAGAAGCTCGAGCGAACAGAAGCTGGCAGCATTGCCCGGCCAGGCGGAATCGACTACAACAGCACTCCGCCGAGTAGGACGATCGCCGTCTTCTACGAGGAAGAGAGGATAAGGCTGCCAGGATTCTATTTGTTCGTCTGCCTCGAGGCGAATTCACCAGATACGTGCCGGATCACCGCATTGGCCCTATGCGACGGTGGCGTCCTCAACGAGGACGTGGCGTTATACGAGTCGCGAACCGGTCTTCGCAAAAAGGCGATCGGGCTTGGGTCATATGGCGACGGGCTCGATCGTCAGCGTCCGATGCTTGTCTTCGCAAATCCGCTTGGTTGGGCCATGTTGGACCGGACCGCAACCTTGATTCATCGACGAGATGATCTGGAGGACGCTGGCATGGTACGCAAAATCGGACTGATTGAAAGAACGGGTCCGATGGTAAAGGAACGCGCACCGAGTCTCTACACTGCCTACCGCGCGTCTGCCGATGTCGACGCGAGACATCGCCTATTCATAGAGCGCGACCCCTTCCCGGCGGTCAAGCGACGGTCGGAAACGACACAGGCACGGGGTCGCTTCCTGCTGCGCATCTGACAGTCCGCCAGACGGCCGGCATAGGAGTCGCCGCCTCGAGGGCTAGACTCTAACCTGATGACCCCCCGGACACCATATGCTGCCATATCGGCGATGAGCCGAGTCGAGGCCCATCGCAAGAACATCTATCGACCGCCGTATTACATACACAAGTGGTGGGCGCGACGGACAGGCTCTGTATTTCGCAGCATCGCCTTGGATCTTCTACTGCCCGAGGGCGAAGACCTGATGGCTGCTTATTACCGGCATCACAACTTCTCCGACGTGATTGTTCTCGATCCATTCATGGGTGGTGGTACCACGCTCGGCGAGTGCCTTCGTCTTGGCGCGAAGGTGGTGGGCTGCGACCTCAATCCAGTGTCTTGGTTCCTTGTCTCGCAGGCACTACGAGATGTGGAGATGCCGACTCTCCTATCGGCATACGAAGACCTGGAGGCCAAAGTCGCAACGCCACTGTCTGAAATGTATCAGACACGCTGTGGAATCTGTGATGGCGAAGCGATCATTCAATATACGTCATGGATCAAGCAGGTCCCATGTGAGTCTTGCTCTACTCAAGCTGATTTGCACCTCAATAATGTCATTATGGCAGACATGGCGACCAAGGGCGCCGGATTAGTCGACTGCCCATGCTGCGGGCACCCGTGGTGGGTTGAAGCCGTCCGAAAGCGAGTCGGGTGTCCTCGCTGCGAGCATGAGTTCTTGCCCGCAGCACGCCGTGTCAAGAACACTCACTACCACTGTGCAGAGTGCGGTCATGCTGGAAGGATCCTGGATGCACTTGCCGGGACGCATCAACCGCCTGAACACCGGATGCGCTGTCTGACCGTCTGGTGCGAACGCTGCGGCAAGCATCACCAGGCGCCCAATGCCTCGGATGTCGACAGGTTTACTACCATCGCAGCTGAGGCTGAGACCCGCTTCGATCGGTTGCAAATTCCGCGGTCAGAAATCCCCGAAGGCCGTAACACCAATCAGATGCGCAGGTACGGCTACCGGTTTTGGTGGCAGATGTTCAATTTACGTCAACTCGCTGGACTTGACCTGCTGTTTAGCGCTATCCGCGAGGTAGAGGATTGCGCCTCAAGGGAGCTTCTCACACTGCTTGCCTCGGGGTCACTTGAGTTCAACTCAATGTTCTGTGGAGCAAAGGGATTGGGCACTGGGGCGATACGCCACGTATTTGCACACCATGCCTTTATTCCCACCAAGGAGCCCCTCGAGGCCAATCTTTGGGGAGTACATCGCTCCTCGGGTGGTTTTTCGACCCTGTTCAAAGAGAGGCTGCTACGAGGCAGGGCGTGGGCCGATGCGCCGGTCGAGCGTCGCTTTCTTGGGGCAAAGGCCGAGAAGGTGCTCATCGAGGGTGAGCGTCTTGCTGCGAGGCCGGCTAAAAACTTTCATCAGCTTGCGTGCGATGAAGCCGACATGCTTGTACTCAACCAGTCTTCCGAGGATTTACATCAGATTCCCGATGCTTCTGTGGACCTTGTCATCACTGATCCTCCTTACGCCGACAGTGTAATGTATTCGGAGTTATCGGACTATTTCTATGTCTGGCTTCGAGAGGCGCTCGGACACGACTATCCGAACTTTCAGACCGAACATGTCGATGATCGGCGCGAGGCTGTCCATAATCGCATCCGGGGTCGTGACGGTGATTTCTACTCTCATCTGCTTGGGCTGGTATTCACTGAGGGGATGCGCGTACTGAAACCGAATGGGCGACTGGTATTTACTTTTCACCACGGTGGCGAGAACGCGTGGGTGCAGGTCCTCGCTGCTCTGCGCACCGCCGCGATCGTGGTTGAGCGCTGGTGGCCCGTCTTTGCCGAGATGGAGTCGGGTGTGCCTATGCAAGGCAAGGAAAACAATGGCCATCTTGACATCGTTTTTATTTGCGGTAGGCGTTCTGAGGTCGAGCGGTGCGTTACTCAGGATCCATTGGATGAGATGACACTCAATCTTTCACAGAAAGGGCCAATGGTTGCCGCTGATCACCGTGCTCTCATCAACGCGCAGAAACTCGCAGATGAGTCGTGGGTGACACTTGAGGATGTGCAGATAGCCGCATGAGATTTGAGAAGTGGCAGGCGTTGGGCAACGACTACCTGGTGGTGGAGCAGGACGAGCTGCCATTTGCAATGACCCCCGCGCGCGTGCGCCGACTGTGCGAAGCGCACTTTGGCGTGTTCGCCGACGGGGTGCTGCTGCTCGCCCGCAGCGAGAACCCGCGCTTCGTGGCGGATCTGCGGATCTTCAACCCCGATGGCTCGGAGGCGGAGCTGTCGGGCAACGGCGCGCGCGAGGCGATCCTGTACCTGCGCCACCGCGGCTGGACCGAGGAGGATGAGTTCTCGATCGATACCGCCGCGGGGGAGATCCGCCCCACTATCACCGGCTCAGAGACGTGCCGCGTGGATATGGGCCGCGCGAGTCTCACCTCCAAGGATTTCCCCGGTGGACCGCCGGATGGAGCCGGCGAGCTGAGCGCCAACGGTCGCAGGTGGCACTTTCAGCACGTGTCGATCGGCAACCCGCAGTGCGCGATCCACACGGCCGATCTCGCGGAGCTGGAGTCGCTTGACCTGCCGGCGCTCGGCCCGGCGATCGAAGCGCACGAGAGCTTCCCGAATCGCACCAACGTCTCGTGGTACACCGAAACCGAGCCCAATCGAATCAGGGTGCGCATCTTCGAGCGCGGGGTGGGGGAGACACTGTCCTCGGGCACGGGGGCGAGCGGCGCGGCGATCGCCAATCACCTGCGGCTCGGCGCCAGGGAGTCGTCCACGACGGTGGCGCTCGATGGCGGCGAGTTGGAGGTCGAGGTGGGGGAGGACCTGCAGATAAATCTGACCGGCTGGGCCAAGCCCGTATTCTCGGGCACGCTCAGCGATGACTTCCTAAAGGAGCTGAATGAGACCGAGTGAGCGTCTGAGCCGAATCCCGCCGTATCTGTTCGCAGAACTGGAGCGCAAGATCGCCGCGAAGCAGGCGGAGGGGGTGGATGTGATCAGCCTCGGGATCGGCGACCCCGACCGCCCGACGCCGGCGCTGATCGTGGAGGCGATGCAGGAGGCGGTGAGCGAGCCCGAGACCCATCGCTATCCCTCAAACCGCGGGCGCCACGACTTCAGGGTGGCGCTGAGCGACTTCTACGAGCGGCGCTTTGAGGTGGATGTGGACCCCGAGGCGGAGATCATCCCGGCGATTGGCGCCAAGGAGGCGATCTTCAACCTCAATTTGGCGTTCCTCGATGCGGGCGATGTGGCGCTGGCGAGCGACCCCGGCTACCCGGTCTACACCGGCGGACCGCTGCTGGTGGGCGCCGAGCCGGTGGTGATGGCGCTGAAGCCCGAGCTGGGGTTCGTACCGGATCTACACGCGATCGACGAACAGACGGCACAGCGCGCGAAGCTGATGTACCTCAACTACCCCAACAACCCGACGGGCGCGGTGGCGCCGGAGGGGTTCTTCGAGCGCGTGGTGGGCTTCGCGAAGGCAAATGATGTGCTGGTGGTGCACGACAACGCCTACTCGGAGACGACGTACGACGGCTACCGTGCGCCGTCGTTCCTGGCGACGCCGGGGGCGAAGGATGTGGGGATCGAGGTGTTCTCGCTGTCCAAGGGCTACAACATGACCGGCTGGCGCTGCGCGGCTGTGATCGGAAACAGCGAGGCGATCGAGAGCTACTGGCGGCTGAAGACGAACATCGACAGCGGCCTGTTCGAGGCGGTGCAGCTGGCAGGAGTGGCAGCGCTCTCGCCCGATGGGGACGCGGAGGTGGCCTCGATGAACGAGCTCTACCGCCGGCGGCGCGACCACGTGTGCGAGGCGCTGGAGAAGATCGGCGTGCACATCTCCCCACCAAAGGGCACGATCTACGTGTGGGCGCCAATCCCGGAGGGCTTCGATAGTTCGGTGGCCTACTGCGAGCACGTGCTCGAGCGAGCGGCCGTGGTGATCTCGCCCGGCAGCGCCTACGGTCCCAGCGGCGAGGGATGGTTTCGCATTTCTCTGACCACGCCGGATGACAGGCTGGCCGAGGCCGTGGAGAGGTTGGGCGCACTGGCCGAGTGATCCGAAGCGAACCGATCGTTCCGTCTCCGGTGGGGGGTCTAGACTGAGGGGGGAATGGACCCACGCCACAACGGCCACAGGGCCGTCGCCTCCGAACCCCAGCGCGCCCGCCAGCGCGCGCTCTGCATCGCGGCGCTCAGCGAGGGCGAGGACCTTGGCGAGCTGGAGGAGCTGCTGCGCACCGCGGGCGTGGCGGTGGTGGGGGAGCTGGTGCAGCACCGCGATCGGCCGCACCCCAACACGTACCTCGGACCGGGGAAGGTGGAGGAGGCAAAGGCGCTCGCAAAGCAGTGCGATGCCAACGTGGTGGCGTGCGACGACGAGCTGACGCCGCGCCAGGAGCGCAACCTCGAGGAGGCGCTGGGTCTGCCGGTGGTGGATCGCACGGCGGTGATCCTCGACATCTTCGCCGCGCACGCCTCCAGCGGCGAGGGGAAGCTGCAGGTGGAGCTGGCGCAGCTGGAGTACAACCTCGCGCGGATGCGCGGTCTGTGGAGCCACCTGGAGCGCCTCGGCGGCGGGATCGGCACGAGGGGCCCGGGGGAGACGCAGATCGAGACCGATCGCCGCCTCGCGCGCGATCGCATCGCGGCGCTGCGCAGGCGCCTGAAGCACGTGCGGGGCACGCGCGCGGTGATGCGCGCCGAGCGCGAGCGCGCGGCGCTGCCGAGCATCGCGCTGGCGGGCTACACGAACGCGGGCAAGTCGACGCTGCTGAACGCGCTGACGGGCTCGGAGGTGGGGGTGCGCGATCGGCTGTTTCACACGCTCGACCCGAGCACGCGCACGTGGCAGCTGTCGGGGCGCCAGTATCTGCTGACGGATACGGTGGGTTTCATCCGCAAGCTCCCGCACCAGCTGGTGGACGCTTTTGGGGCGACGTTGGAGGAGACGCTGCGCGCGGACCTCCTGTTGCACGTCCTCGACGCCTCGGCGCCCGAGGAGCAGGCGCAGGAAATGCGCCACTCGGTGGAGGCGGTGCTGGGGGAGATCGGGGCGCAGGAGACACCGCAGGTGCTGGTTCTCAACAAGGTCGATCTGCTCGAGGATGAGGCGCGCCACGAGCTGCGCCTGCACCACCCCGGCGCGGTGCTGGTGAGCGGCGTGACGGGCGAGGGCCTGCAGGAGCTGGGGGAGCGGGTGGAGGGGGAGTTTCGCCGCACGCTCTGCCCGGTGGATCTGCTGGTGCCCTATGCGCAGGGCAGCAGCCTGGCCGAGCTGCACGAGGTGGCCGGCGAGGTGACACGCCAGGACACGCCCGAGGGCGTGCGTGTGCGCGCACTGGTGCCAGAGCGCCTCGCGGCGCGCTTCGCACGCTTCGCGGTTGCCTCCTAAGAAGAGAAGGCTCCGCCCCCGGAGGGGGCTCCGCAGCGAGCCGCGTGGCGTGAAAGGAGGGCTGCTGCCGCTCCCGAGTCCAATCGGAGTGTGAGCTGGGTGGCGCTATGCGCCCGCGACGCGCAGCGCCGCCGAATGGGCCGCTTCCTCCAGCGCGTCGTCGAGCGGATCGAGCAAGTCGACGTCGATGCCGAGGGCGGTGGCGATCAGCCAGTCCGCGAGCCAGATGTTCTTGGGCAGGAGGGGGCCGTGCAGGTAGGTGCCGATCGCGTTGGCGCACCTGACTCCCTCCAGGCCGCTGCGCCCGTCGTTGCCGTGGCCGGAGATGACACGCCCCAGCGCTTGTTCGCCCGCGCCGAGATGGGTGCGCCCGCCGTGATTCTCGAAGCCGGCGATCGTCCGCGCGGGGCGCCCCGGATCGAGCTCGACGGAAATCGCGACGTTGCCGATCAGGCGGGGTCCGGGCTCGCGCACGGTGCGCACATCGAAAAGGCCCACGCCGGGGATCTCGCGATCGTCGATCGCGTAGGAGCGCCCGAGCAGCTGGTAGCCGCCGCACACCCCGAGGACCACGGCGCCGCGCTCGGCCGCGGCGTGCAGGGCGGCGCGCTTGTGCGCGAGGAGGTCCTCGGCGCAGAGGAGCTGGTCGCGGTCCTGGCCGCCGCCGAGGTAGAAGAGGTCGTGGGCGCCGCCGTCGAGTGGCTCGCCGAGGCCGCTGGCGGTGAGCTGGAAACCGATGTCCCGCCACGTGCAGCGGCGCTCGAGCACGAGCAGGTTGCCGCGGTCGGCGTAGATGTTCATGAGGTCCGGGTAGAGCGCGCACACGCGCAGGATGGGGGCGTCGCGATCAGGCACGGAGCACCACCACGGAGCTGCCGGAGTGATCGGCGGTGGCGGGAATGTGGCGCGCGGGCTCGGGGTGAAGACCGACGGCGAGGCCCTCGCGCTCGAGCTCGGCGACGGTGAGGCGGTCGAGCTCGATGAGGTCGCGTTCGATGGCCGGCGAGGCGCTCGTGGTGCGCTCGCGCTCGATTTCGATCGTGGTGGAGTTCAGGTGCACGCGGGTGGCCTGGCTCGAGTAGTGGGCTCCGTCCACCGTGGTGCTCTCGGCCGTCGGCCCCGGTCCGCCGTGGGCGCAGTCGAAGGGCTCGAGTTCGGTGACGATGGCGCACGCGAGCAGGCCTCCGGGGAGCAAATGTGCGCGGGCGCTGCGCAGGAAGGCGAGGCGCCCGTCGGTTCCGCCCAACAGCTGCACGGTCTGCATCGGGGCGAGGCACAGCGCCACCTGCCGCGAGGCGTTGCCCCCTGCCTGCGCGGCGGAGCGTGGCGCGGGCAGAGGAAGGGCGAAGGAGCGCGCGTCGGCGCAGACGGTGTGGACGTCGAGATCGCCGGCGCGATCGCGCAGGGCGCCGAGCAGCTGGGCGTCGTGGTCGAGGGCGATCACGCGGTGGCCTGCGCCGGCGAGTTCAAGCGCAACCCGGCCCGTGCCGGCGCCCACGTCGAGGATGGCGCCGCCCGGCGCGCCCTGGGCAAGCTCTGCCCAGAGGGGCAGATCGGCGCGGTAGGAGCCGCACTCGAGGTCGTGCCAGATGACGTTGGGGCTCACGCCGTTCACGACCATGCGCTGGGGGCCTCTCCGCGCGCGACGAGAAGCTCGCGCAGCGAGAGCATCGCTGTATAGGTGGGCAGCGCGTAGAGGGGTCGATCGCCCTCGGCATCTGGCGGACGGCTGGCGATGGCCTCGTCGAGCGCGGTGGCGAGGTCCCCGCGTACGTGGATGCGAGAAGGGTCGACGCCGGCGTACTTCAGGCGCACGGCGAGCTCCGCGGCGCGCGTGCCGGCGCAGGTGGCGCGGCGCACGCGGCCTGCGAGCAGCTCGAAGTCGGCGTCCCAGATCCAGGAGACGTCGCGCCCGTCGGCGATGTTGTCGTTGAGCACGCCGAGCACATCGTGCGCGCCGGGCTCGAGCGCGAGCGTGCGCAGCACCTCGTTGGCGCCGGCGGGGTTCTTGACGAGCAGGATGCGCATCTCGCGGGGATGCGCGGGCGCTCCGACGATAACGCTCTCCGCGCGCCCGAAGGCAGCCTGCGTGTTTTGCAGACCGGCGACGATCGCAGGCAGCGCCAACCCAAGTGCATATGCCAGGGCTGCGGCGGCAAGCGCGTTGTAAACGTTGTAGAGCCCGGGCAGCGCGAGGTGAACACGGTCTTCGCCCTGGGGCGTGCAAATGGTGAAACTCGCACTGCGCACGCCCATCAAATTAATATCCTTTGCGATCACGTCGGGGCGCGGCCGCTGCGCTCCGCAAACGGGGCAGTGGTAGTGTCCGAGGTGGCCGAGGTATATGGCGTCGAACACGTAGGGCGCGCCACAGCGGCGGCAGTGCTTGGCGTCGGCGGCGTGGGCCATCCCGGCGAGCGCGAGCGAGTCGTCCTGCACGCCGAAATACACCGTGCCCTCGCGCTCGCGGCCGAGGTCGGCGACCATCGGATCGTCGGCGTTGAGCACGAGTCGCGCCGCTGCGCCCGCACCCGCGCTGAGCGCCGCGGCCCAGCGCTCGGCGATGTGCTCGAGCTCGCCGTAGCGGTCGAGCTGATCGCGAAAGAGGTTGCCGAGGAGGATCGCGCGCGGGTGGACCTGCGCGGCGATGTCTCCCATCCACAGCTCGTCGACCTCGAACAGTCCCAGCTCCCCGGCAATCCCCCCGCGGGGGCGCGCGGCGGCGAGCAGGGTGGAGGCGATGCCGCCGGCCATGTTCGCACCGGCGGCGTTGTGCACGAGGGGGATCTGCTCCTGGGCGAGGATCCCGGCCGTGAATGCGGCGGTGGTGGTCTTGCCGTTGGTGGCGGAGATGAGCACGCTGCCTCTGGGCAGCCGTGCGGCGAGCGTGGCGATGGCGTCGCGGTCGAGTCGCATGAGCACCTTGCCGGGCGCGCTCGTGGCGCCGCCGCCGCGCACGCGCGAGAGCGAGCCGACGGCCCGCGCGAGGGCGAGCTTGGGCGCCAGGGGGCCGGCCATCAGATGTCCTCTGGGCTGAGTGCCGCGGCGGGCGCGAGCACGCGGATGGCGCCCGGCAGCGCGCGTACGCGCGCGGGCAGCTTGGCGATGGGATCGCCGTCGGCGTAGAGCGCGAAGGGCCGATCGGCGGAGATGAGAACCTCCTTGGCGCGCAGGACGTGGACCGAGGGGAGATCGACGTGGGTGCCCTTGAAGACCTTGGGGAGATTGGCGAGGAAGCGCAGCTTGGAGACCTGCTCGATGGCGACGATGTCGAGCAGCCCGTCGTCCATGCGCGCGTCGGGCGCGAGGCGCATCCCACCGCCGTAGACGCCGGAGTTGGCGGCGGCGATGGTGTAGCCGCTGAAGTGCCGAGTTTCGCCCGAGTCGAGCTCGACCTCGAAGCGCGCGGCGCGCCAGCCGATGAGCACGCGCAGCGCGCTGTAGGCGTAGACGAGGTTGCCGAGCCACGAGGGCGATTCGTTGGCGATGCGGTTGCAGTCGCTGTCGAAGCCGGCGCTGGCGATACCGAGGAATGCACGCCCATCGACCTCGCCGAGGTCGACCAGACGGGTGCTGCCGTGCGCGATCGTCGCGCACGCCGCGACGGGGTCGGAGGGGATGCCGAGCACCCGCGCGAAGTCGTTGCCGCGACCGCCCGGGAGCACACCCAGGAGGGCGTTGGGAATCGCGCGCAGGACGTCGGCCACGGCGCCCACCATGCCGTCGCCGCTGAGCGCCGCGACGGTCTCGCCGCGGGCGGCGGCCTCGCGGGCGAGTGCGCGGGCGTGCTCGAGATCGCGGGTGTCCGCGCGGATCACCTCGAGGCCGTGGCCGGCCAGCGCCTGCTGTACCGCGGGAGCGACGCGGCCGGCGCGACCGCCGCCGGCGACGGGGTTGACGATCAGGCGGATGGGGGATTGGCTGGGCACGGACGGAGCTAGCGTAGTGCCGGCCGCCGGGATAGGCCCCTAGCCCGCGCGGGCGGCGGCTGCGCGGTCGCGGCGGCGTCGGCCGATCAGCGCGGCGACGGCGAGCGCGGCGATGACGACGAACAAGCCAAGCAGCAGGGCGGGAGCGACGCCGAGGCCGCCGAAGGGAAGCGAGATCAACTCCACGACGCCCAGCCCGAGGGCAAGCAGTACAACGATGAGGACGATGATCAGCGCGACGCCGCGAATGCGCGCGAGGATCCCGGCGCTGGCGGGGGGAATGAGCAGGCCCATCGCGCGCAGCGCGAACATCTGGCGGCCCGAGGGGGGCGCCTGCCCGAGGCGCTGCACGGCGTCCTTGAGGGCGTCGGGCCGGCGCTCGGCGAGTGCGAGCGAGGCATCGGCCATGCGCCTGATCTGCATCCGTTCCTGCGGGCGCGCGGCGGCGATCGCGCGCTGGAAGTAGGCGCGCGCCTTCTCGGCGTCGAAGCGCTCGGCGGCGCGCGAGCCGAGGATCGCCATCGCGGCGGACTTGTACTTGACCTCGCGCCTCGAGCTCCTCGTCGGAGCGCTGCTCGAGCGCCTGGATCTCGGCCATCGCGCCGCGCTGCTCGATCCGGATCTGTCGCTGCTTGGGTGCCATGGCGGGTCATTCTATGGCCTGCGCAGATGTGTGCCGGTACGCCTCGAAGGCCTCCGCGATGCGCGTGTTCGCACAGGCTCGAAGGCGCTTGGCGCAAGAGGGCGTAAGCGGTATCCTCGCTGACCCCACCTGAGCCGATGCGCCCACCTTCGATCATCCACGCCACCGCCTGCGCCATCGCGTTGGCGCTTGCTGTGCCGGGCGTGGCCGGCGCGGCGGTCTTCGCGCCGCCACCGGGCGTGACGAGTGCAACGGCGCCCACAACGACGCCGGCGCCAGGTGCTGCCCCGACGACGACGGCCGCTCCCGGCGCGAGCTCGACGCCGGCGACGAGCACCCCAGCACCGAGCGCGACGCCAAAGGTCTCAACGGGGCAGGCGAAGGGCGCTGCCCCGAACAGCACCCAGAAGGGCGCGGCGCCGGGAGCCGCGAAGCCGACGACGTCGGTGCCGGTGCGCACCGTCACATCTCCCGCGACGTCCTCGGAATCGTCAACGAGCAACAGCGACACGCTCCTGATGCTCACGCTGGCGGCGGCGGTCGCACTGCTCGTGGGGATCGCCTTCATGATCCTGCGCGACGCGCACAGCGTGGCACCCGTCACCGACGGTCCCGAAGGAGGCGCCGCCACGCGCAACCCGGCGGGAAAGCTGCGCAAGCGCCGCGCCAAAGCCAAGGCCGCGCGCCGTCAGCGCCGACGCAACCGCTGAGCGTTCCCACGGGACTCTTCGGTGGGCCGGGCCATGACCGGCATTTTCCGATCCAGGTTTACATAAGATAGATTATCGGGCGTTGGGTGGTGGTGTCTCAGTTTGAGAATGCGTGTCCGCTCGGGCATTGGAGGGTCTAGGCTGCTGAGCGTCCGATAACCAGCGGCCCCGGCGTGGGCGGTAACCCAACGCCGGGACCTAGACACGGAGGTACTAGCTCCATGCCTGACGAGAACCCTACCCTCACGCTCATGCAGCAGGACGCCCAGCAGGACGCTGGGATCATCAGCCTGCTGGTCGATGTAGACGCGACGCGCCCGTGGGCCTTCGATGAGGTCGCCCGCGAAATGGGCAGCGACCCCACCGACAGCCTCCGCCGCCTCTACGGCGGGGGCTTGATCCACCGCCTTGATGGCTTCGTGTGGGCTTCCCGCGCGGCCGTCATGGCGGACGAGATTCGTTAGATGCAGAGTCGGAGGCCGCCGGACCCCGTTCTGGCGGCCTCGCTCCGCCGTTTCAGGATGCGGAGCGGTATCACGCAGGAACGCCTCGCCTTCGAGGCCGAGGTCACAATCTCCGCGCTGTCGCGCATCGAACGCGGGTTGAGCGATCCGGTCTGGACGACCGTCCGCGCCATCTCGGAGGCGCTGGACGTAAGCCTCGGGGAGCTGGTCACGGCCGTCGAGCAGCAGCAGCACTGAGCACGGGGCGCCACGTCGTAGGGTTTGGGCGTGGCGCTCCTACACGTCAGTCGGGGGTTTTGATGAGCGGAACTGTGATAGCTTCGGGGGTACGATTGATTCGATGCGGGAGTAGATGGCTTTGGAGCTCGACCCAGCCAAGCTCAACGAGTGGTTTGCAGACAAGTGGAAACACGGAGAGTGCCCGGTCTGCGGAACGAATCTTTGGACTCCCCTCCCAAGGCTCGGCATGGTGCCAAACCTCAACCCGATTGGTCCGATTTCGACCAACGTTGTCCCGGTGCTTCTCATTGGTTGCGCCAATTGCGGCTACACGCTCCAGGTCAACGCCCTGGTGGCAGGTGTCCTCAAAGGGCCAGACTGGGACGCTGAGCTGGGCCAGTACAGCCCAGCCGAGCTGCCGGAGGCCGCGCAGGCCCGCGAGACAAGTAGGTAGCTACGGCCAGTCTGCCACAGGAGGGCCAGCCAGGCGCCCTCGCACCCAACGTCGCTCCTGCGCCACCGGAGGAGCTTTACAGCGTCAAGCGGCAGCCGCCGGACGTGGCGATGACTGAGAAGCACTACAAGCACATCCAGGACCTCATCAAACGGGAACTGGGAGGGCGACTTGAGAGTTCCGGGTGGTTCGCTCTTGCGCTCGCAAGCCTGGGGATGGCGGCCACCATTGGCGTGACCGCTTACGCGACACAGATACCGGATGCGGCCAACAGGGGCAAACTAGAGACGGCAGGTTGGTTTCTCCTTGCGTTTGGGGTCTTCTGTCTGCTCGTACACATTTTCTGGCGGCGTCGGAATGGTGAGCAGCGAGCGCAGGACATCATCGACATGATGGATCGCTACAACGTTGCAATGGGCCAGCGCGCTCAGGTACCCTCGCCTGCCGCGCCTCTCGCTTCGCCTCCTGCTGATTGACCTACGCGGCCAGCGCCACGGCCAGCTCCCGGCCGAGCGCACACGAAAGCTGGGAGAGGATCGTGAGGTCGGCGTGAGGCCCCGTACACGTTCGATCCTGCGTTGCGCCTTCTCGGGCGCGACGCTCCCCTCGCTGGTACGCTCAAATGGTGCCCGACCGCTCACGCAAGCGCCCACGCGACCCGAACCAGCTCGGGAAGCTCATCGTGGACCTCGCCACCGGCGAGGTCCAGCCAGACCCCGACGCAGGCAAGGACCCCGCTGCGGTCGCGCTCGGACGCAAGGGCGGCCTGAAGGGCGGGAAGGCGCGCGCCGCGAAGATGACCGCTGAGCAGCGCAGCGAGGCCGCCCGTCGTGCAGCCAGGGCGCGCTGGAGCAAGCGCAGCTAGACGACGCGAAGGGTCGGGCGCTCTCGCGGTGGTGAGGATTCGAGAGCCTGAGCGCCGCCATCAATGGACCTGAGAACGTGACCAAAAACGGACTTACTTAGCTCATCGGCGGGGATGTGTAGGTCGGCGGCGACGTTGCCCTTGCCGATGTTCTCGCCTCGCAACGCACGGAAGACCTTAGCGAGCACCTGGGAAGTCTCGGATGTGCGGATTTGCTTCGGCTCGTTCGCCTTTCCCCGCTGGCTTAAGGTGATGCACATGGATCGGTACTGCCATTCGGTGATGAGTCCCAGGTTGTATGTGCGACGAGCCAAGTTGAGCGCGGATACCCTCCAGTAAGCCTTCGCATCGATGATCTGCTGGAGTCCGGCCCCACGAGGAATCCTTGCCACGATGCTGTTCGACGGCATCAAGAGCGCAGCTCCGAAGGCGTGAGCTTCGTGCTCGGCCTGGCGTCCTGTGGGGCCACCGTGGGCATGAAGTACAAGGTGGCCTAGCTCGTGCGCCGCGTCCATGCGGCTGTGCTCGACCGTCTTCATGGTGTTAAGGAACACGTACGGCAGCGAGTCTCGCCAGAACGAGAAGGCGTCTACGTCGGCACATTCCTCCGCGAGCGAGAACACTCGAATCCCGTGCGCCTCCAATAAATGGATCATGTTGGAGATCGGTCGCTCGCCAAGACCCCACTTCTCTCTGAGGGCTTCGGCAGCCGTCACCGGATCGCTCCCACCATAGAGGGGCACGTCAGGCTTAGGCAACTCGAAGCGGTCATAGATCCAGTCGGACAAAGCAAGCGCCAGCGTGCCGGATGCAAGCGCCTGCTGACTCTTACCCACACTCAAGGAACTCAAAGACCGGAAGCTCACGCCGTCGAGCTGTGGCTCGTCGAGCGTGTCGCCGTAAAAGAACTCGACGGGAAAGTTGAGGACCGCCACGAGTCGCTGGAGGGTGAGCGCGGTCGGCTCGGACCCCTGCTCATACTTTCGGAGCATCCGCGTGGAGACGCCGATTTCTTCCGCGAGCTTCGCCTTGGTCATCCCACGCCGACGGCGGGCAAGATCGACCCTGCTGTAGTTGAACTGCCCCACAGTGTTAGCCTGCCTGGCGGCGATTCACGGGAATGTCGATCTGCTCGTCTGCGGCAGTCTCCTGGTCCTGCGCGTCGGGGACACCATTTGCTACGTCGATGGGATCTAGCAGGATGCGCGGCTCAAAGTGCGATACGACACCATGATCGCTCCGGCCCACGGAAGACTTGAACTTCATACCCCGAGACAACTCGATCCTAAGCTCCTTGTCGTTGGCGTCGTAATACTGAAGAAGGAACCAAGTCTCAATGGTGGGCTGCTCAGGACCGCGCTGCCGGCCGCTGTCCAGATCATCGAAGCTGAGCTGGTTATCCGCCACGACAAGCTGCGTCTGCGGTCCCTTCTCTGTCAGCGTGGCAGGCATGCGGCCAGGATCGCCTGTATGGCTGTTACCACGAGCAGAGGCTATCGCAGTCAAGCCGTCCGGGCCGACGACCGTCTCAAGGTGCCTTCGGCCCACGGACCAGCCAAGCGGGCAAAGTCGATCGCGTAAGAACCTGATGGGGACACCCCACGCAAGGAACCCTTCCATCGACAAGACATCATGCTCCGTGCAACGCGACGATGCACGCCACGCCTGGTCCACGGCTTCCCGTGGAAGATCCGGCGGGATGCCCATTGCCTGGAGTCGCGCCTTCGCCTGCGCCTGGTCGTGTGCGGATGGTCTGGGGAGCATCGATGAAGTCCTTTCCGAGGTCGGTTCCGGTTATCCTATCACGATCGTGACGGGAAAAGCGGAACCATCAAACGAAAGGTCTGTCCGACCGCTCACGCATAATGTCAGTATGAACAGGCTGCCAATCGAGCGACGCGCACAGATCCTTTCGATGCTGACGGAGGGCAACAGCCTGCGGGCAACGACCCGCATGGCGGGCGTCTCGATCAACACCGTCTCGAAGCTCCTGCTCGACGTGGGCGACGCCTGCGCCGAGTACCAGGACCGGACCCTGCGGGACCTGCCGTGCAAGACCATCGAGGCGGATGAGATTTGGAGCTTTTGCTACAGCAAGCAGAAGAACGTCCCGGAGGAGCACAAGGGCGAGTTCGGCTACGGCGACGTGTGGACATGGGTCGCACTGGACGCTGACGCCAAGCTCGCCGTGACGTGGCTCGTCGGGGAGCGCAAACTAGACGACTGCTGGACGTTCATCGAAGACCTCAAGGGACGCCTGAGCGGCCGTATCCAGCTCAGCACAGACGGCCACCAGACCTACCGAAGCACGGTCGGCCTGATCTTTGGTGCGAAGGACATCGACTGGGCGCAGCTCTTCAAGCACTATCAGACGCAGCGCATCGCGCCAGGCCGCTACAGCCCACCCATCTGCACTGGTACGACCAAGACCGTCCGGCTGGGGGACCCCGATCTCACGAAGGTCTCAACGAGCTACGTCGAGCGCCAGAACCTCACGATGCGGATGGGCATGCGCCGATTCACGCGGCTCACCAACGGCTTCAGCAAGAAGATCGAGAACCACACAGCCGCCGTCGCGATCCACTTCATGCACTACAACTTCGCCCGGCCACACAAGACCCTCTCAAACCCCTACCCACGAACACCCGCGATGGCCGCAGGCGTCGCCGACCACATCTGGACCCCCGCCGAGATCATCGAACTTGCGGGCTAGATCAGCGTAAGGACGACCTCTGGCGGTGCTACGCCTCCGCCCGGCGAGAAATGGTTGTCCTCTTGCCACCGCTGTACCGCCTCGCGTTCGGCGATCTCCGAGCTAGCGGCATCGTGGATCTCATAAATCCAGACCCCGGCTCTTGGCTCGTCCGGTGCAGGACGCTCCAAGGGAGCGAAGCTCAGCGCCACTCGATACGAGGCGATCATGGTGTCCATTGTAGAGCGGCACTTCAAACTGAGACACCACCCGTTGGGTGGTGGTGGGTCAGTCCATAGCCGCCGTGATCAGCCGGATGGACACGACGCTTGGCTCGATGCCCGATCTGCAGCCCACCCAGCGCGAGGCAAACGCCGGTGATCCTTCTGCGTAGCCACTACGCGCCCGGGGTGCACCTGGCGTGGCTCGGCGCTGATCCGAGGCCGACGTTTTGGCCAGGGTCAAGGTCGATATATGCCATCTGGCAGATGTAGTGAGGATGGGACGCTCCTAAGTTGACTGCAGCCCCCAAGCGGGCGACCGTCAATGGTTAAAGGATGAGCAAACGAGAGGACATACGATGAGCACGAACACGCAGGACCTGGCGTTGCAGTACGGCCAAGCGTGGGCCAACCACGACCCCGATGCGATCGCCGCTCTACACACCGAGGACTCGGTATTCCACATGCACGACGTCGTTGAGCCGGCATGTGGGCGGGCTGCTGTTCGAGACGCGTTCGCTGGCGTGCTCGAACAGTCGCCCGACCTGAGTTTCGAGCCCATAAGGGTCATGTTCGGCGCGGATCACTTCGTGTCCGAGTACAAGATGAGCGGCACGGCTCACGGCAAGCCTTTCGCCTGCGACGGCGTCGATGTCTTCACGCTGCGAGACGGCCTGATCGCGCGCAAGGACTCCTATGTCGACTGGCTGGCCTACCAGCGCCAGGTCGGCATCGACCTGGCCGCTGTGAGCTAGCACGCGGACTACGGCACGATCATGCAAGACAAGAGACCCATGTGCGGCGGGCCACACCGCACATGGGTCCTGACGAGGGCGGTGGCGCCATGACAGACTTTGGCTACGGGCTGGCGCTTGGCCGGCCGAGCGTGTGGAGGGACGGATTGCAGGGGATCGCCGGGGCGACAGAGGTGCCGTTCGCGCTGCCGGCGGGCACGGTGACGTTCCTGCTGAGCGACATCGAAGGATCGACGCGGCTGTGGGAGGCGTATGCCGAGGAGATGGCTCACGCCGTGCCCGCCCATTACGCGCTGCTGTGCGACGCAGTGGCCCGCTATGGCGGTGTCAGACCGGTGGAGCAGGGCGAGGGCGACAGCATCGTGGCAGCGTTCTCCCGCGCGTCGGACGCGGTGGCGGCGGCGCTAGAGGCTCAGCGGGCCCTGACCGCGCAAGTGTGGCCCGACGGGCTGCAGTTGCGCGTGCGTATCGCTCTGCATACCGCCGAGGCGCAGTTGCGCGACGAGGGCAATTACTTCGGCGTAGCGCTGAGTCGCTGTGCACGGTTGCGGGGGATCGCCAACGGTGGCCAGACGCTGCTCTCGCGCGCTGTGCACGACCTCGTGGTCGAGCAACTGCCGGCTGGAGTGACGCTCGTGGACAAGGGAACCCACCGGCTGCGCGATCTCGGGCGTCCGGAGCACGTCTTCGAACTAAGCCATCCCGACCTGCCCACGAGCGTCGAGCCGCTGCGCTCACTGGACGCGCTGCCGAACAACCTTCCTGAGCAGTTGACGAGCTTCGTCGGGCGCGAACAGGAGCTCAGTGACATCGCACAGGCGCTGAGCGCAACTCGGCTGCTGACACTGACCGGTGCTGGGGGTTGCGGCAAGACACGGCTTGCCGCGCAGACCGCCGCCGACGTGCTGGACCGTTTCCCCGACGGGGCCTGGTGGGTGGAGCTGGCGCCGCTGGCCGATCCCAATGCTGTCGCCCCGGCGCTCGGCGAGGCCATCGGGGTCAAGCCGCTCCCGGGCCAATCCTCACTGGATGCCGCGGTCTCCCACCTCGCCGAGTCAAGAGCGCTGATAGTCCTGGATAACTGTGAGCACCTGCTCGACGTCTGCGCGAGCGCCACCGAGGCTCTTCTGCATGGCTGCCGAACACTGACCGTACTAGCGACGAGCCGCGCACCACTGGGCGTGTCCGGTGAGACAGACTGGCGCGTGCCCTCGCTCTCGTTGCCCTCCGAGCATCAGACGGAGCCGGTGGAGGCGGTCGCGCAATCCGACGCGGTGCGCCTGTTCATCGAGCGTGCGATGAAGGTGCGCCCGAACTTTGCGGTCGATGCCGCCAACGCCCCGGCGATCGCCCAGATCTGTCACGACCTCGACGGAATCCCGCTCGCGATCGAGCTGGCGGCCGCACGGGTGCGTGTTCTCGGCGTCGAGCGTATCGCCTCCGGGCTTGGCGACCGCTTCCGCCTGCTGACGGGCGGAGCGAGATCGGCGATGCCACGCCAGCAGACGCTGCGCGCGTCGGTCGACTGGAGCCACGAGCTGCTGGGCGAGGAGGAGCGGGTGCTGTTCAGGCGCATGGCGGTGTTCGCGGGCGGGTGGACACTGGACGCCGTGGAGGAGGTCTGCGCGGGCGACCCTCTGGAGCGATTGGCGATCCTCGACTTGCTCACCTCGCTCGTGGACAAGTCGCTGGTCCTCGTCGAGGAGCAGGGCTCAAGCGTGCGCTATCGGCTGCTGGAGACAGTTCGCCAGTACGCGCTCGATCGGCTCGCGCAGGCCGGCGAGGTCACCGCTCTGCGTGAGCGCCACCGCGATGTCTACCTCGCTCTGGCCGAGCGGATCGCGCCTCACCTTGAAGCCGCAAACCAGAGCCCGTGGCTTGACCTGCTCGATGTGGAGGCCGCCAACCTCGCGGCGGCCCTCGATCACGCGGCCGATACGGACGGGGAGTACGCGCTGCGCTTGTGCGTTTCGCTGACGGTCTGGTGGAAGCTGCGGGGGCGCTTCGCTCTCGCCGACGACGCCTATGTGCGCGCGCTGGGCGCCGCCCCACCGAGGCCTTCCGCGGTCAAGGCCCGCGTCCTGTGGGCCCGCGGCTACCTACTCGCCTACGGCGGGCGCTTCGAGGAGGCGATCGCCAGCGCGCTCGAAGCACTCGAGATGGCGCAGTCGCTCGAGGAGGTCTCGACCGCCGCGCGCGCCCTCGATGTGCTGGGCACAATCCAGATATATCCAGATCCGGCCGGTGCCCGTGAGGGGCTGGAACAGTCGCGCGAACTGGCACGCGAGAGCGGCGACGACTGGTGCTTTGTCGACGCTACACAGATCCTTGGCTTTGCGCTGGCGATGCAGGGCGATCAGCGCGCCGTGGGCGTGTTCGAGGAGGCGCTGGAGATCATCGAGCGCATCGGCTACGCAGAGTTCGCCGCCTGGCATTGGGCCGGTGTCGGTGGCATACGGCACATCCAGGGACGCGACGAGGAAGCATTCGCGCTCTACGAACGAGCGATCGCCGTGGCAGACGCGGTCGGCGAGCCTGTCAGCGCCGGCTACGCGCACGCGTACCGGGGCATCCTGCGCGCTGAGCGGGGCGACGGCGAGGCAGCGCTGGCCGACCTCGGTCCGGTGATGGAACGCTCTGTCGCGTGTGCCGCTGGCCTGGCGATATCCCCACTGCAGTTGGCTATCGCCTACACGCAGGCAAGCGCCGGCCTACTCGAGCAGGCGCGCGCCTCTGTGCAAGAGGGCTTGGAGCAGGGGGCTGCCGGAGGACCATTCGAACTGGCTTCCAGCCTCTCACTGCTGGCCCGCACCGAGCTCGGGCTCGGGCTGCTCGACAGCGCCGCGGAGCACGCACAGCTAATCGCCGAGATCGCAGACGGCCCACTGGATAACCCCACGTTCAGGGCCACCGCAAGCCTCGTGCTCGCCTGTCTGGCGCTCGCGCGGGGAGAGGCGTCCGAGGCCGAGAGGCTTGCGCACAAAGCAATGGGCACCGCGATCGAGCACGAGCTTCCCCCCTATGTCTTTCCCTCGCTCGATGTCCTAGCCGCTGCCGCGGCCGCACTCGACAGCTTCGAGGAGGCCGGGCGCATCCTTGGCGCCGCTGAGCGTGCCCGCGAGGAACTCGGGCGTGTGCGCTGGGCAGCAGAGCAGGCGATCGTCGAGGAGCTCAAAGAGCGCCTGTGCGCCGAGCTGGGCCAGGACGCGATTGCCGAGGCGATCGCACAAGGTGCCGCGATGAGCACCAAGCAGGCAGTCGACTGGCTGCGGCGAGCACGTGGCTCGCGCAAGCGACCCGCCGGCGGCTGGGAGTCGCTCACCCCGACCGAGCTGCAGGTCGTTCGCCTCACCGCCGAAGGCCTCACGAATCCCGAGATAGGCGAGAAGATGTTCATCGCCCGCGGGACCGTCAAGATGCACCTCTCACATATCTACGCAAAGCTCGACGTGCGCAACCGCTCCGAGCTAGCCTCGCTGGTGACGCGAAGAGAGCCGCGGTAACGCTACTCCGCCACAGCTCGCCGTCGTCTCACATGGATGAGACGTCACCGTCTCACATGAACGGCACTGGCCCGTCTCAGATCGGCGGGGCGCCGCAACTCGATGCGGCGTCCCGTCCATGGGTACGTGCCCGAGTCGCAACGATGTCCTAGACTTCAGGAGCCGTGTCTACACATCCTGCGAGCCAGAGTGAACCTGAGCACTTGGAGTTCCCGGTCGAGGAGCTGTTGCGCCGGGTGCGTCCCCTGCCTGCTCGCGATGAGATGGTGATCGAGGGTCTCAGCGAGGAGGAGGGCGAGGCCTTCCTCGTCGCCGTCCAGTCGTGACCGCGCCTGGATCGCGCGGCGCGATCGTGATCGACACCGATGTCTTCAGCGCTGATTTGGTCCCGACCTCGCGGCTGGCTGAACGCTACGCGCCAATCATCACCGGCCGGCCAGCGTTCATCTCCTTCCAGACAGCCACGGAGTTGCGTTACGGGGCGATCCGCCGCGGCTGGGGCGAGGCGCGGATGCTGAAGCTCGGCAGCAAGATCCAGTGCGCGGAGGTCGTCCACACCGGTCCCGAGCTCGTAGCGTTATGCGCCCAGCTGCGCGCCGACTGCGCCGCGATCGGGCACGCTCTTGCGCAGCGCGAGCACAACGCCGACCGCTGGATCGCCGCGACCGCGATCCGTCTCGGGATCCCGCTCGTCTCCAACGACACCATCTTCAAGGCCGTACCCGGCCTCACGTGCGAATCGCTCGCGTAAGCCCTGGAGAGCCATAGAATCGCGGGCGTGCCGTTCACGCTCAGGAACCTCAGGGAGGATCTGGAGGACCTTGGGTCCAACTTCGATGGCGCGCCGGACTTGGAGTTTCGCATGGCGAGCAAGGCGCTCGAACTCGAGCAGTCGGGCCTCAGCTATCAGCGCGTCCCGCCGGACTATCGCTTCCCCTACGGCCACACGCACAAGGAACAGGAGGAGGTGTACGTAGTCGTGGGCGGGAGCGGGCGAATGAAGCTCGACGACGAGATCGTCGAGGTCAAGGAGTGGGACGTGGTGCGCGTCCCGCCCGGTACGTGGCGAGGCTACGAGAGCGGGCCGGAGGGCCTTGAGATCCTCGTGTTCGGCGCCCCCAATCTCGGCGAAAATCCGCGAGCAGATGTCGAGGGTCAGCGGGACTGGTGGGCTGACTAATGATCGCAATGACGACCGATTAGTGTGGCGACGAGATCCGGTGTGTACTGGCATGGAAACCAAGAACCTCGACATATATGGCTCAGCACCGATCCCGTGGACCCGCGCGCGCGACGCTTTGGCGGCGAGCCATGGCCCCGGATTCACGTTCTTCCTCGGCACCGTGCGTCCCGACGGGACCCCCCATGCCGCCGGGCTCGGCGCGGTTTGGGCGCAGGACACACTGTGGTTCGTGACCGGCCCAGGAACCCGTAAGGCGCGCAACCTGGCCGCAAATCCCACGTGCACGATCTCGTGCCGGCTGCCGGGCATCGACGTGGTGCTCGAGGGTCGCGCCGAGCGCGTCACCGACGCCGACAGGCTCGAGCGGCTCGCCGCCGTGTACCGCGAGGGTGGCTGGCCGGCGGAGGTCGACGGCGACGCGTTCACCGCGCCCTACAGCGCGCCGAGCGCCGGGCCCCCGCCGTGGCATCTGTACCGCTTCACGTTCCACACCGCGTTCGGGGTCGCGAGCGCCGAGCCGTACGGGGCTTCGCGCTGGCGGTTCGACAGCTAGTCGCGGTTGCTTAAGCGGTTTCGATGGTTAGCATGACGTCTCCTTTCGTTCGATTGGAGGTCGAGATGGCGAGCACCGGTGGCGGAGACGAGGTTGAGCCTGATCCAAGGGCAAGGCTCATGCAGGAAGTGGCGAGCGAGATGGACGCCATCGAAGCGGACTTCGGTGACGAATACCGGATAGGCCGCGTCATCACGGTCGTCGAGGTCATCAGGCCCAACGAAGAAGTCAACCTACGCGTCAGGGCCGGTCAGCTTCCGTGGGTCACGCTGGGGATGCTTCGTTTCGCCCAGAAGGTCTTGGAGAACCAGATACAGGGTCATCAGTAGTCCTGTCGCACAGGCCAGACTGAACTCTTGCTGGTCGCCGAGATCGAGGGTGAGGCGGTCGGCTCGCTGATCGCCGCGTGGGACGGCTGGCGGGGGAGCTTCTATCGCCCGGCCGTTGCGCCCGAGCATCGGCGCAGAGGGATCGCAAAGATGCTCCTCGCAGAGGGCGAGCGCAGCCTCTGCCGGCGGGGAGCACGGAGGCTGACCGCGATCGTCGTGGACGACGAGCAGGGCGCGATCGCCTTCTGGGGATCCACCGACTACGAACGCCAGCAGCACAGAGCGAGGTACGTGTACCACCCGCCTGATTGAGACCACGCGACCTCAAGGTCTTCACTAACTTCGCTCGCCGTTCGCCCGCGAGTGCAGATCCCGGGCGAGCGTCCCGAAGAGTTCGCTGAAGGTTGGAAACTGGATGATGCTGTCGGCGAGCACGCTGAGCGGTATCTGAGCCTTCACCGCCAACGCAGCCTGGTGGATCCACTCGCCGGCGAGCGGACCGACCGCCCAGGCGCCGAGCAGGATCTGCCGGTTGGGGTCGGCGGCAAGCCCGAGATGGCCGCGCAGGCCACGACCGTAGGTCTCGGTGCGGTCGCTCTCGCTCAGGTCGGACTGGGCGATGAGGAGGTCACTCTCGGCCTCCGCGGGGACGACTCCAACGCAGGCGATCTCAGGGTCGCCGAAGACCACCCGCGGGATCGCGCTGTAGTCGGCCACGGAGGGCTCGCCGAGGATTGAGGCCGCGGCGATCCTCGCCTGATAGGCCGCGACGTGCGTGAAGGGTGCGACTCCCGTGAGATCCCCAACCGCCCAGATACCCTCCGCGGCGCGGCAGCTCGCGTCGATCTCGACCCCGCGCTCGCCGATGCGCACGCCGGCCTGCTCGAGACCCAGATCCTCCACTCGCGGCTTGCGACCGGTTGCGACGATGAGTCGCTCGGCGGCGATCCGTGCACCGCCGCGCAGGGTCAACGAGACCCCGTCGGCGCTTCCGTGGAGCGGTGCAACCGACTCGGCGTCTGCATCGGTGTGAACCGAGATCCCCTCGCCGCGCAACAGTTCGCTGAGCAACTCGCTGACACTGTGGTGCTCTCGTTCCAGCAGTCGCGGGCCGGTATGAACGAGGGTCACCTCGCAGCCGAAGCGGTGAAGCATCTGGGCGAGCTCAATGCCCACGGGCCCTCCACCGAGCACGATTGCCGAGGAGGGCACCTCGTGCAGCGTGGTCGCCTCGCGGTTGGTCCAGTACTCGACATCCTCGAGCCCCGCAACATCGGGAAGGCTCGGAGTGGTGCCCGTGGCGAGGACCACGTTCGTCGCGGTGAAGTCGCGCTCCCCCACCAACACTCCTCCCGCTGCGCCGATCCGTCCACGTCCACGCAGCACCTCGACGCCCGCCGTTTCCATCGCGGCTGCCTTGCTCGAATCGTCCAGCTCGGAGTTCATGTAGTCCCGGTAGGCAGCGACCGCCGGCCAGTCGATCCTCCCCCTCCCCACCCCGGCGATCCGTTCGTCAGCCGCCAGCGCCTCGCCCGGCCGCAGCAGTGTCTTGCTCGGGATGCACGCCCAGAACGGGCACTCCCCTCCCACGAGCTCGGACTCGACGATCGCCACCCGCTGTCCGGCCTGCGCCAGCGCACGAGCTGCGCCGCGCCCGCCCGGTCCCGCACCGATCACGATCGTGTCGTAGGGCTCGCCGTTTCGCGCTGAGCTCATCCCGGCCCAACTTACCCAGCCGCAGTGACTCGCTCACACTCAGGCGTCTAGCGGCTTCCGCCACATGCGCCACATCGGCGGTGCGCTTCGGGCGAAGGTGAACTCTTCGGTGACCGCGAAGCCGTGCCGTTCGTACAACGCGCGGTTGCGTGGCGTGGATGCCTCGAGATAGGCGGGCGTCGTCTCCCGGTCACAGCGCTCCAGGATGGGTGCCAGCACGGCGCTGCCGAGGCCGCGACCCTGCCACTGCGGATCGACCCCCACGAAGGCCAGGTAGTGGTGGGGCTCTCTTGGGTGCTTTGACTCCACGAGCGCCAGCGCACGCATCACCCGTGGCAGATGGCGCCCAAAGACACTCACGCTCGCGGGTCCCATTCCCAGCAGCGTCCTCACGCTTATGTGCCACCGTCTGGGCGGACTCCACACGGCCGCCGCCACGGTATCCACCGTGGTGTATGTCTCCTGCTGCTCGATCCAGACCTTGCGCAGGAACAGCTCGAAGTAGCGCGAGAGGATCTGCACGCGCTTGGGGTCGCTCGCGAGCAGCCAATCGAACACGGGATCCTCGCGGAACGCCTGCGCAAGAGTCTGCGCGACGCTCCGCACGTCGAGGGGCCCCGCTACGCTCACGGTTGCGGCCTGCTCGGCGGCTGCCCGAATATCGGTCACATCTACCCGGCGCTGAGGCGGAAGCTCACCTCATCCACGTAGCACCAGCTCCAGTCCTCTCCCGGCTCGGCCGAGCGCACGATCGGGTGTCCGGTGGCACGGTGGTGCGCGCTTGCGTGGCGGTTGGGCGAGCTGTCGCAGCAGCCGATGCGACCGCAGCTCTGGCACATCCGCAGGTGCACCCAGCGCCCGCCGATCGCCAGGCAGTCCTCGCAACCGGCGATCGGCTCCGGGAGCTCGAAGCACCTGCACTTCGTCGATGTGGTCGCACGTGGGCATGGCTTCCTTTCGTTCCTGAACCCTGCGCTGGATGGTATCGCCGTGGTGGCATCTCGCCACTCGTGTATCGCCGTCGTGCGCTCGCTCACCTGCCTGCCGCGTGGCGCGTTTGTCGCGCCGGTGGGTTCTGCCAGAATGGGTGCCGTGATCCGCCAGATGGCCGCCGGCCTCGCGCTGTTCCTGGCGGGCTGGTCTCTCGCGGGCTGTGGTGGTGGCGGGCACCCCTCCCCCGGGGCCTCGACCCGCACTTCGGCGTCTGGCGTTGGCGCACCGGCGAAGCCCATTACCAGGCTCCACGCAGTAGCCATTGCTCGTGCGGTGAATCTGCGGCCCGTTGACGTTCCGGGCTTCACGGTGTCCGACAAGAAAACGCACGAACACGAAACGGCCGCCGAAAAGCGACTCGAACACGAAATGCTCCGGTGCGTAGGGGTGCTCGGCACCGGCAAGGCCCTCGCCGAAGTGAGCTCCAGGGACTTCAAGCTCGAACGCGGCATCGTGATGTTCAGCGTGCATTCGGAAGTGAGCGTCGCGCCAACTCCTGCGCTCGCCGCCAAGAACCTCTCGACCTTGCGCGGAAAGCGCATCCGGACCTGTCTCTCGCACTACCTCACGCGTTTTTTCAGGGACAGCGCCCCCGCAGGGTCAACCGTCAGCCCCGTCTCGATCGCCTCAGGGACCCCGCCAGCGCCCGGAGCCTCGGGCAGCTTCGGATGGCGTATCTCCGCGACATTCACCGTGCATCGCATACCGATTCCCTTCTACTTCGACATCCTCAGCTTCGTTTACGGGCACGCCGTGGTGAGCCTCTTCAGCTCTGGGCTGCCGGAGCCGTTCCCGGCGAAGGCGCAGGAGAAGCTCTTCACACTGCTCGTGGCGCGAGCCGGCGAACACAGCACGTGATGCTCCACGCGCCCGGCTGATTGCATCTCACAGCCCCATGCCGATCGCGCGTCCGAGCGCGGCGGCGCCGACCCCGACCGCGAGGCTGAGCGCGACGTTGAGTATGGCCAGCGAGTTCTCGCCGTCCAGAGCCAGACGGCGCGTCTGCAGCATCCAGGTCGAAAAGGTCGTGTAGGAGCCTAGCGTCGCGCCGCCGAGGAGCACGAGCGTCTCGCCGTGCACCGCTAGCCCGTAGAGCAGGCCGAGCAGCGCCGCGCCGCTCGCATTGACGGCAAAGATGCCATATGGGAATCGGATTCCCAGGCGCGAGCCGATCCACCGGTCGAACTCCGAGCGGCCTACTGCGGCGGCGCCACCCAACAGTGCCACGCCCATCCACGTCAACGCGCTCATCGAAGCACCGGCGCCCGTCGCGCGAGGCTCATTCCGGCGCGTATCGCCATATAGCCGGCGGCAACGCTCGCCAGCGCGTAGCCGGCGGCAAGCCCGTAGCGATCGTGGTCGAGCATCGCGAGGATCTCGACCTGCATTGTCGAGAACGTCGTATACGTACCGCAGAAGCCTGGCGCCAGGAGCGCGAGGACGTACCGCGATCCGGCCTCTCGCAGCAGCCAGGCTGCGATATAGGCGAGCACGAACGAGCCGCTGACGTTGATTGCGAAGGTGACCCACGGCCAGCTCCCCGCACCGGTTGCAAACGCCTCCTCGAGTCCCACGCGCGCCAGCGCGCCGAGCGCACCGCCGAGGAAGATGGCGGCCAGTTCGCGCCTGTCCAGCGGCTGGCGCCGCGAACTCAGGACGGGCGTCTCGGACACGATCCAGCAGCTTCGGCAACCCCCAGAGCCATCTTCAGTCAGCGTACGCCATTCGGATCGCCTCGACCTCGGCCAGCGCCAAGAAGAACGCGTCGAGCAGCTCCGGATCGAAATGCCCGCCCCGCTCCTCGCGCATCATTTCGATCGCGGACTTGACGGGAAACGCAGGGCGGTACACACGGTCGCTGGTGAGCGCATCGAACACGTCGGCGATCGCGGCGATACGTCCCTCTGCTGGGATGGCTTGACCCGCTAGCCCCTGGGGATAGCCCCTGCCGTCCCAGCGCTCGTGGTGGGTATGGGCGATCAGAGCTCCGAGTTGCACGACCTCCGAGCCCGCGCCGGAAAGCATCCTAAACCCCGTCTCGGCGTGGCCTTTGATGACATCGAACTCGTCGGGGGTCAGTTTGCCGCGTTTGAGCAGGATGCTGTCGGGGATCGCAACTTTGCCGACATCGTGCAGCTGGCTCGCCAGCCGCACGAGCTCGCAGCGCTCCTCGGAGAACCCGGCGTGGCGAGTGAGAATCCCGCAATAGGAGCTCATGCGGTGCAGGTGATGGCCGGTCTCCTCATCGCGGAACTCCACCAGGCGCGCCAGGCGAAAGATCGTTTCGGCTTGGGAGGCCCACACCTTTGTCTCGGAGAGCTCGAGATCTTGGAGCGTCTCCTCGAGCTCGTGGCTACGCTCCTGCACAGTGGCTCGCAAGCGCCTCACGAGCTGGCTGTTCTCGAGCTCCAGTCGCCTGCGGTGAAGTGCATTGGCGACGTTGATCAAGAGCTCTCCGGATCCCACCGGCTTGACCAGATAGCCATACGCGCCGAGCTCGATCGCGGACAGCGCCAGCTGCGTGCTGTCCGCGCCAGTGACCATCAGAACCGCCGTCTCGGGATAATCGCAGCGTATGTGGGAGAGCAGTTCGATCCCGGACTCCCCCGGCATGTTCACATCGAGCAGGACAAGCCGGTAGGGGTTTCTTCGCAGCTGCTCACGCACGGCATCTGCGTCGCAGGCGCTGTCGCAGGAATAGCCCTGGTCGCGCACGACCCGCTCCTCCCAACGCCGGAGCGCCTCGTCGTCGTCTGCGATCAGCAGCTCGGGCACACCATCACGCACTATCACTGAGGGTCTGGGCGACCTTCGCGAGCAGCCTCGGCCCTGAGAATGGCTTCTCGATGAGCGCCATACCGGCTTCCAGATGCCCTCCGGAGTCGAGGATCGGCTGGGCGAAGCCCGACATCAGCAGCACACGCACCGCTGGGCGCTCCAGCAGCAGATGCTCGGCCAGCTGCGGTCCTGGCATCTGCGGCATGATCACATCGCTGAGCAGCAGGTCGATCGCACCGGCGTGCTCGCCCGCCGCTTGGAGCGCCTTGGGGCCGTTTGCTGCGACAAGCACCCGGTAGCCCGCCCCTGTCAGGATGCGGCGGGTGACCTCGCGCAGCTCCTGCTCGTCCTCCACGAGCAGAATCATCTCTTCGCCTCGCGGGGTCGGAGGGTCCGCAGGCCCCACCGCCGCTGGAGTCAGTCGCTCGGTTGCCGGCAGCTGTGCCGTGAACGTCGTACCGATGCCAGGCTCGGAGTAGATTTCCGAGCGTCCGCCCGCCTGCTGAACGATCCCGTACACCGTGGCCAGCCCAAGACCTGTTCCCTGCCCAGGGGGTTTGGTTGTAAAGAATGGATCGAACGCGCGCTGCACCGTTTCCGGTGGCATTCCCACACCGGTGTCGCTGATGCGCAGTCGGATGTGTGGGCCTGGTGAGAGCTCGGGTCGCGATGCCGCGTATTCCTCGTCTACGTCGAGATTTGCCGTGTCGATCTTCAACATGCCGCCATCGGGCATCGCGTCCCGCGCATTTACAGCGAGATTCACGAGGATCTGCTCCAGCTGTCCAGGGTCGATCAGCACGGGGCGCAGATCGGGAGCAAGTGAGCTCTGCAACTCGACGTGCTCCCCGAGCGTGCGCCGCAAAAGCTGCTCGATGTCGCTCACAACATCGTTGACCGCGACGACCTCGGGCTGGACCACCTCGCGGCGGGCGAACGACAGCAGCTGATGAGTCAGGTGCGCGGCGCGCTCGCTCGCCCGGCGGATCTGCTCTACGTCTTCGCGAGTGCCTCGCCAACGTTCGTCGCCGTCGACCCCCGATGCTGCGTCGAGATCGTTTGCGACGAACGCTGCGTAGTTGATGATCACCGCCAGCAGATTGTTGAAATCGTGCGCGATGCCCCCTGCCAGCTGTCCGAGGCTCTCAAGCCGCTGGGCCTGGTGCAGCTGATTCTGGAGTCGCTCACGTTCGGCGTCTGTCTTCAGGCGCTCACGCTCGCGTGCCTTTAGCGCGCGTCCCTTCTCAGTATCCGAGATCCCCATACCCGCGTTTTTCTACCAGCCAGTGTAGCACCAACATAGGTAATATGTACATCGCCTCCACCAATCGTCAGGCCGCCGAAAATATGGCCTTCAGGCGGCCTGACGACGGGCTTCAGGTGGCCGACGACAGGGCTCAAGGGCCACCTCCTTCATCAGCCCGTAGGAACTACTCAGAAGGCGGCTAACATGGTCGGCATCGGGCTCGGCCGCAGGCCCACGAGGGCCCGTATGCAGTGCCCGGAGTTCGCAGCGAGGCAGAGCCAGAAGGATTGGGCGCACCGTCCCCGCCGAGCGAAGGGCCCTTGGCTCGACTCGCTCGCCGCGGCGATGAGTTTCGCGCCGGCTCGCCGTCTTAGGAACAGTTCTTGCACCACACAGGCGCCCCGACCGGCGTGGAAAGGAAATGCAAATGGCATCGCTCACACGCTGGGTCCTCGCCCACAAGCGCATCGTCGTCGATCTTCTGGGTCGTGCTGACGCTCGTCGGCATGGCCTCGGCCGGCTCGGCGACCAAAGCGCTCAAACAGAAGTTCTCGGTGCCCGGCAAGGAAGGCTGGATCACCAACCAGCAGATCGCAGCACGACTTCCACGGCACCGGCGGCAACACCGTCGCCGCTGCTGCCGGTCGTGACGCTGCCGGCCGGGCAAGTCGGTCGACTCGCCGGGCGTGCAGCGCGCGAACTGCGCGGCGTCGAAGCGCGCCTCGCAGAGCGCTCTGCCGGGCACGCGCGTGGCGGGCTACGCGAGCACGCGCAACTCCGCCTTCGCTCTCCAACGACGGGCGCACGACGTTCGTCGTCGCCTACCCGCCGCCCGACCCCAACAGATCCTTCGGCAACAACCCCGAAGCGGCCAAGACGGCCGATCGCCGCGCTCGCCGGCGCGACCGTCGCCGGCGCGCCGGTGCACCTCACCGGCTATCGACGCGCTGACGGTCCAGAGCGGCGGCGGCAACGGGCCGGGCGTGCTGCGTCGAGGCGCTGCTCGGCGGGCTTCGGCGCGCTGCTGGTGCTGGCGTTCGTGTTCGGCTCGTTCCTCGCGCTCGTGCCGATCATGATGGCGATCGTCTCGATCCTGACCACCTTCCTGGTGGTGTGGGGGCTGACGACGGTCACCGAAGTCTCGCCGATCGTGCAGTTCCTGATCGCGCTGATCGGCCTCGGCGTCTCGATCGACTACGCGCTGCTGGTCGTCGTGCGCTGGCGCGAGGAGCGCGCGCACGGCCTCGAGGGCGACGCGGCGGTCGCAGCGCGCGATGGAGACCGCCGGGCCGCGCGGTCGTGTTCAGCGGCACGACCGTCGCGATCGGCCTGCTCGCGCTGGTCGCGCTGCCGCTGCCGTTCCTGCGCTCGGTCGGCTACGGCGGCATGCTGATCCCGCTGATCAGCGTGATCGTCGCGCATGACGCTGCTGCCGGTCGTGCTGAGCAAGTTCGGCCCGCGCCTGGACTGGCCGCACGTGCGCAACGACGACAAGGCCAGCCGCTCGTGGACCGGCTGGGCCGAGCTGGTCGTGCGCCGCCGCTGGGTCGGCCGCGCTCGCGCGCCTGCGCTCGTGCTCGCGGCGCTCGTGCTCGCGGCCACGAGCCTGCAGCTCGGGCGTCTCCAACGCTCAACACGGTCGCCAAGCAGGGCGACGCCAAGCAGGGCCTGCTCGCGCTCGAGCGCTCGGGCATCGGCTCGGGCGCGCTGCTGCCCCACGAGGTGCTCGTCGAAGGCTCGACCTCGCCCGACGCGGTCGCGCGCGCGCTGGCGGCGGTCCCCGGCGTGCACGGCGCGGTCGCGCCCGACTGCCCCAGTGGCGCCGCGCCGGCGCGGCGGTCGTCGACGCCTTCTCCGTCGCCGACGGCTCCTCGGCGGCCGGGCGCGACACGCTCGATCGCGTGCGCGCCGACCGTGCGCGCGTCCGGCGCGGACGTGCGCCTCGGCGGGCTGCGCGGCGCAGAACGAGGACTTCATCGACGCCGTCTACGGCAACTTCCCGCTGATGATCGCGCTGATCGCGCTGATCACGTTCGTGCTGCTCGCGCGCGCGTTCCGCTCGCTGCTGCTGCCGCTGAAGGCGGTGATCCTGAACGTGATCAGCGTCGCCGCCGCCTGGGGCGTGCTCGACGCTCGTCTGGCAGCACGGCCACGGCTCGGACGCTGATCTGGGGCATCTCCGGCGACCGGCTCGATCACCGCGTGGATCCCGCTGATGGTGTTCGCGTTCCTGTTCGGGCTGTCGATGGACTACGAGGTCTTCATCCTCGCCCGCATGCGCGAGGAGTACGACGCCACCGGCTCGACCGACACCGCGGTCGTGCGCGGGCATCGGGCGCACCGGGCGGCTCGTGACGAGCGCCGCGCTGATCCTGTTCCTCGCGTTCGTCTCGCTCGCCTCCGGGCCCGGAGACCGAAATCAAAGTGCTCGCGACCGGGCCTGGCGGCGGGGATCCTGCTCGACGCGACGGTCATCCGCGCGCTGCTCGTGCCGGCGGTCGTCTCGCTGTTCGGGCGCTGGAACTGGTGGCTGCCGCAGCTGCCCGCGCGGCTGCTGCGCGTCGAGCCCTCGCTGCCGCCGCGCGCGCTCGCGAGCGAGAACCCCGGTTAGCGGGTTCCGCGGAGAGGAAGGAGAGCCATGACGAGCATCGACAAGCACGGTGACGGCATCGAGGTCGAAGGCCTGGTCCGCGACTTCAAGGGCGGCGTGCGCGCGGTCGACGGGATCGACCTGCGCGTCGCCCCCGGCGAGATCTACGGCTTTCTCGGTCCCAACGGCGCGGGCAAGTCGACCACCGTGCTCGTGCTCACGACGCTGCTGCCGCCCACCGCGGGCAGCGCGCGCGTCGCCGGCCTGGACGTCGTGCGCCAGGGTCCGGAGGTGCGCAGGGCGATCGGCGCATCGCTGCAGGAGTCCGCGCTCGATCCCTTTCTCACCGGCAGCGAGCACATGCGCCTGCAGAGTTCTCTGCACGGCATCGGCAAGGCCGAGCGCGAGAAGCGGGGAGCGGAGCTGCTCGCGCGCGTGGGGCTCACCGACGCGGCCGAGCGCAAGGTCGGCGGCTACTCGGGCGGCATGAAGCGCCGCCTGGATCTCGCGCTGGCGCTCGTGCACCGTCCGCAACTGCTGTTCCTCGACGAGCCCACCACGGGCCTCGATCCACAGAGCCGCGCCGCGCTGTGGGACGAGGTGCGCCGGCTGGCGGGCGATGGTGTGACGGTCTTCCTCACGACCCAGTATCTGGAGGAGGCCGACGTGCTCGCCAACCGCGTGGGCATCATCGATCGCGGCAAGATCGTCGCCGAGGGCACGCCGAGTGAGCTGAAGGCCGAGATCGGGCGCCCGAGCGTGGAGGCGATTCCCGAGGATCCCGGCGAGCGCGAGCGTCTGGCCGCGGCGCTGCGACGCTTCGGCGAGGAGGCCGCCGCTTCCAGCAACGGAGTGGCGGTGCAGGCTGCCCGAGGGCGTGGGCGACCTCGCGGAGATCGTGCGCGTGCTCGACTCCGAGGGCCTGCGCGTGGCCGATCTGCGCCTGCACTCCCCCACGCTCGACGATGTCTTCCTCGCCAAGACCGGGCGCTCGCTGGAGGGCGCGGCCGACGGCGCCGAGGAAAGCGCCGACGAGACCCCGGCCGAGGCCGTATCCGCATAGAGCACATGAGCCCGGTTTTGTTCACCCAGGTGGGCGTGCTGGCGCGCCGTTCGCTGCTGAAGACGCTGCGCCAGCCCTTTCAGCTGTTCCCGATCGTGTTCTTCCCCGCGATCCTGCTTGCGGTGAACGCGAGCGGGTTGCGCGCGGCCACGCTGCTGCCGGGCTTTCCCACGCACTCCTACGTCTCCTTCGCGATCGCTGTGGCGTTCATCCAGGGGGGCATGTTCTCGCTCATCAACACCGGCACGAACCTCGCCGAAGACATCGAGAGCGGTTTCTTCAGCCGCCTCTCGTTGACCCCGCTGCGGCGCGTCTCGCTGCTCGCGGGGCTGCTCGTCGGCGTCGGCGCGCTGGGGGCGATGCAGTCGGCGGTCTACATCCTGATCGGCCTGATCGCGGGCGCGCACATCGCGGCGGGCTTTGCGGGTGCGCTCGTGGTGATCGCGCTCGGCGCGCTGGTCGCCCTGGGCTTCGGCGCGCTGGGCTGCGCAGTGGCGCTGCGCAGCTGCTCGGGCGAGGCCGTGCAGGGGTCTGTTCCCGCTCTTCTTCGTGTTCATCTTCCTCTCCTCGAGCAGCCTCCCCCGGCAGCTGCTGAAGACTGGCTGGTTTCACACGGTCGCGACGTGGAACCCGATCTCCTACCTGATCGAGGCGTTTCGCAGCCTGTTCATCTTCGGCTGGGATGGCGCCGCGCTGGCGCGCGGCTTCGCCGTGGCGCTCGCGCTGATACTCATCGGTCTGCTCGCCGCAACGGCCGCCCTGCGCATGAGGTTGCAGCGCACATGAGCGGCGGCGTCTGGAACACCGCACGAGCGATCGCGTGGCGCGGTCTGCACACCTATTTTCGCCGGCCGGATCTGATCTTCCCCTCACTGATCTTCCCGCTCGTCTTCCTCGCGGCGTTCGCCGGTGGCCTCTCGGCCCTCGGTACGGTCCCGGGGTTCACATTCCCCGCCGGGTACACGGCGTTTCAGTTCGTGTTCGTGCTGCTGCAGGCGGCGATGTTCGGCGGCCTGTTCACCGGCTTCTCGCTCGCGATCGACTTCGAAAGCGGGTTCGCGCGACGCCTGATGCTCGCCGCCGGCGATCGTCGCGGGATCGTCCTCGGCTACGCGCTTGTGGGGCTCGCGCGCGGGGCGCTCACCCTCACGGTGGTCACCGTCGTGGCGCTGCTCAGCGGGATGCAGATCACCGGCAGCGGCGTGGATATCTTCGGCCTCTACGCACTCGCGCTGATGCTGGTGATCGTCGGCTACGGGTGGGCCGCCGGTGTGGCCTTCCGCTTCCGCACGATCCAGGCGGGGCCGCTGATGCAGACGCCGATCTTCCTGATCCTGTTCCTCGCGCCGGTTTACGTTCCGCTCGGGCTGCTCAAGGGCTGGATCCACGCGGTCGCGAGCGTCAACCCCGCGACCGCGTTCCTCGGCGCCGGGCGCGGGCTGATCTCCGGCGTGCACAGCCACACGCTGCTGGCGTTCGGATGCGCGCTGGCGCTGATCGTTCTCCTCGGAGCATGGTCCGTCAGCGGCCTGCGCGCCGCCGAACGCGCGGGATAGAGCCCGCGGAGTCCAGCTGACATCAGCGAGGTGGGTCTGGCGCCTGCCGTCAAGGCTCGGTGTGGAGGACCACATCGGCGATGTCGGGGAGCCGCTGGCGCAGCTCCTCCTCCAGTTCGCCCGCCAGGCGATGGGCCTCGGAAAGGGTGAGCTTGGGCCCCACCCCGAGCGTGAGCAGCACAACCCTTCCGGCCTGTGTGGGCAGCAGGCGCACCATCCGCGGCGGCGCGCCGGCGCGCTCGCGCACCAACCGCTCGATCTCCAGGCGCATCCGCCGTTCCTCCTCGCCGTCGGCGCCTCGCGCAGCCACCGGCTGCTCGAGGGGCTCGAGGTGCGTCTGCACCTCGACCACGCCCGGCCGCGCGCCGATCGCCCGCTCGATGCGCTCTGAAATTTCGTGCGCGGTGCGCAGATCGAGGTCGGCGGGGAACTTGAGGTGCAGTGCCACGCTGAGCGCCCCCTGGCGGTCGTAGATCGCGATGTCGTGCGCTTCGCGCACAAGCGGCTCGGCGAGGGCGATCGCGAGCACGCGCTCGCGCAGCTCCAGGCCGCGCAGGCGCGGCTCGATGTGCACCACGACATCGCTGCCGGGCAGCGCATCGTGGAGCGCCTCCTCGATCAGATCGGCGGTCTGGTGGCTCTCGATCACGGCCTGACCCGGCGGGACGGTGACGACGACATCCGCGAAATAGCGTCCGCCGGACTCGCGCAGGCGCAGCCGGCCGAGCTCGATGTCCGCCCCGAGATCGGCGATCGCGCGCTCGGCAGCCTCCTGCGCTTCGGTGGGCGTGCGGTCCATCAGCACGTTGGCGTTCTCCACGATCAGCCGCGTGGCGGCCATCAGGATGATCGCCGCCACGAGCAGCGCGGCGAGAGCATCGGCCTGCGCGAAGCCGGCGCGCACGAGCGCGAGCCCGACGAGCACCGCGACCGACGCGGCCATGTCGCCCGCGAAGTGAAACGCGTTGGCGTGCAGCGCCGCGCTCTCGAAGCGGCGCGCCGTGCGCAGCGAGACGACGGTGCGAGTGAGATCGACGGCGAGCGCGACGGCGATCGTGGCGAACACATACCAGGGGGTTGCGGGCGCTTCGCCGCCTCCGAGCAGGCGCGCGATCGCCTCGCCCCCCACGAGCAGTCCACCGGCGAGCAGGATTGCCGCCTCGCCGAGCGCCCCCAGGTTCTCCGCGCGGCGGTGTCCATAGGGGTGCTCGGGATCGGCCGGGCGTCCACCCAGGCGCACGGCGAAGAACGTCAACACCGCCGCGACGACATCGCCGCTGGACTCGATTCCCGCGGAGATCAAACCGAGGCTGCCCGTGATGAGACCCACGCCGAGCTTGAGCGCCACCAGCACGCTCGCCGCGAGGATCGAGACGAGCGTGGTGCGGCGCTGCACGTGCGCGTGGTCGGATCCGGCGTGGGAGGTCATGGCCGGAGAACGATCCTCCTGGTGGCGGGCGCCATTGGGAGAGACTATTGGCCGCTGGGGGCGTCTCCGCCGCAGCCTGCGCCATGCTGTTCGCGGTGTCAGCCACCACGCCGCGCATATCGGCACAGCACCGCTATGGCCTCGTGCTGCTGCT
The DNA here is from genome assembly GCA_963725525.1 of uncultured Solirubrobacterales bacterium. Taxonomy (GTDB): domain Bacteria; phylum Actinomycetota; class Thermoleophilia; order Solirubrobacterales; family Solirubrobacteraceae; genus Palsa-744. Next base: position 719,034 of record CAVRYP010000001.1, on the reverse strand, counting down.
CACGATCGTCGCCGTGATCGATGTGATCGTCGCGCCGGACACTCCAGTGAGTCGCGGGATCGCGCTGCTCGTGCAGGGCGGGACGCTGCTCGCGGTAATCGCCACCACGCGTGAGGGGCGCCTTGTGCAGGGGGTGAAGGGGGCGCTTGCCGCGCTCGTGATCTTTGGACTGGCCCTCGCGGTGGCGCTGTCGATCGCTCCGCGCTGGGTCGCCTCCGCAACCGCGGTGGTCGTGGTGGGCATCGTTCTGGTCGTGCTCGTACGCGGCGTCGCACGACTGATCCGCACCCGCGGGGTGACCCTCCAGGCGGTCGCCGGAGCGCTCTCGATCTACCTGCTCCTCGGTCTTGCCTTCGCGATGGTGATCAGCCTGCTCGCGCGCATCGGCCCCACATATTTCGCGCAGGGCCCGCACGAAGCGCTGAGCGAGCAGGTCTACTTTAGTTTCACCACGATGACCACCACCGGCTACGGCGATCTCACGCCGGCCACGAACGTCGGCCATGCACTGGCGGTGCTGGAGATGCTGCTCGGGCAGATCTATCTCGTGACCGTGATTGGGCTGCTGGTGGGCAACCTCACACGCCGCCCCCGCGAGGGTGAAACTCAGGCTTAGCTCCAGAAAGCGGCGTGAGCTGCCGACTACGAGGCTATGCGTCTGTTTCTGGAGGGGCTCGCGGTGGCGTTGGAGCGGGGCGAGTTCGTCCTGCACTACCAGCCGCAGGCCGATCTGCGCAGCGGAAAGGTCACCGGGGTGGAGGCGCTCTTGCGCTGGCAGCACCCCGAGCGTGGTCTTGTGCAGCCGCTGCAGTTCATCCCGCTGATCGAGCAGACGGCGCTGGTGGGGCCGGTCGCGATGCACGTGATCGACGGCGCCCTGGAGCAGCTCGCGCGCTGGCGCGATCACGGCGTGCACCTCACGATGTCGGTGAACCTCTCCGCGCGCAACCTGCTCGACCCCGAGCTGCCGCGGCGCACCGGCACGCTGCTCGGCCGCCACGCCGTGCCCGCCCACCGCCTCACGGTGGAGGTCACCGAGGGCGCGACGATGTCAGACCCCCAGCGTGCCGCAGCCGTGCTCGGGGAGCTGCGCGCGCTGGGAGTTGGGATCTCGATCGACGACTTCGGCTCCGACAGTGCCTCGATCGCATACCTCGAGCAGCTGCCGGTGAGCGAGCTGAAGATCGACCGCTCGTTCATCACCGGCATGTGCGAGAGCGCGCGCGAGGACGCGATCGTGCGTTCCACGATCGACCTCGCGCGCCACCTCGATCTGCACGTCGTCGCCGAGGGCATCGAGACGCGCAGAGGTGTGGGGGCGCCTGGCGGAACTGGGCTGCGACACCGCGCAGGGCTACCTGCTCTCCCGGCCCCTCCCCCGCGAGGAGTTCACGAGCTGGCTGCGCGCGCGGCGCGAGAGCCAGCTCGCTCCCACAGCGGCTGTTCTGTAGGCATCTCCTCTGTTCTCATAGGCCGCTCCTCACGAGTTGTCCACCTTCGCGCCGCTGGGCTTCAACACGTACCAGGAGGCGCCGAATCCCACCACGCCCTGACCGTAGGCGTCGCCGGAGTCGCCGTCGCGGGCGAAGAAGTAGAGCGGGTGACCCTTGTAGGTGACCTGCTTGGTGCCGTCGGCGCGTGTGATCGTGCTGAGGTCGGCGCTCACCGCCGCGCCGCCTGCCGCGGCCGAGCTGCTCGTGGTAACCGGGGGCCACACGTGTTCGCAGGCGCCCGTGCAGCTCGAGGCTGCGCCCTTGTCGCCTTCGAACATGTAGACCGTCAGGTGCTTGCCACCGGCCGAAAGGATCGTGCCGAGCTTGCCGTGCTTGGTCGCTACACCACCACCGCCGTGGCGCTCGGCGAGGCCGCGCTCGTGGCGGTGGCGAGAGGCGGCACTTCGTGGAACTCGGCGCGCCGTAGGGCGAGTTCTGCGCCGCTGTGCTCGCGGTCGCCGAGTTGGCGGCGCTGGTTGTGCTCGTACTGCTGCTGCTGCCACAGCCGGCGAGCGCCGACGTGAGGAGTACGAGCGCTGCTGCCGCAAAGAGCGATGCGCGAGTGGAAACGGAACGGGAAGCGGGATTGGAAACGCGAGCGGGGGCGGAAGGGTGTCTCACCGGACCTCCTGGGGTTGAGTTATGGGACTGTTCAAATGCGAGGACGCCCCAACACCGCAAACCTTCCGGCGCTACAGTCGTGCGGTATGCCACGCATCCACGCACGCATCGCGTGCGGGAGTGAGAGTTGCCCCGCCTGGATCCCCAGTCGCTGCCCCAGCACGTGGACCGTCTCTACCGGGCGGCGTGGGGCCTGTGCGGATCCCCTCAGGACGCCGAGGACCTCGTGCAGGAGACCTTCGCGCGGGTGCTCGCCCGTCCGCGTGTGCTGCGCGGCCAGGACGAGCTCGCGTATCTGATGCGGGTGCTGCGCAACACCTTCCTCACCCAGCGCCGCGACGCGGGGCGCCGGCCGCGAGCCTCGGGCGCCGCGCTGGAGGATCTCGACCCCGCCGATCCGCGGCCCCGAGATCGCCCCGAGGATGTGCTCGAGGCGCGCGAGGTCCTCGCGACGATCTCCCGCCTGCCCGAGAGCTATCGGCTGGCGCTGGTGGCGGTAGACGTGCTCGGACTCTCCTATCGCGAGGCCGGCGATGCGCTGAAGACGCGCGAGGCGACGATCGCCACGCGCGTGTTTCGTGCCCGCGAGCGGGTCTCGCGCGAGCTGGCGGGCGCCACGACGGAGGCTCCGGCACCCAACAGGGAAGCTCCGGCCCCCAAGGGAGTCCTCATGGATGAGGAGCGCGCGATATGAGCGATATGCCAACCCCCACAGACGCCGAGAAGGAGACACAGCGCGCCACCGCGACGCTCATCGGCGGCCTGGATGTGCGCGCGCCCGCCTCGCTTCACTACGCGATCCGCGAGCTCACCGATCGTTCGCCGCGCGCGCAGCGCAACTGGTCTGGGCGTCCGCTCTTGGCCGGCGCCGTGGCGAGCCTCGCGGCGATGATCCTCGTGCTGGTGCTGCTCGTGAGCAGCGGCGGCGGGGGTGGCGCACCGAGCGTGCAGCAGGCATCGGCGCTCGCGCTGGGGGCGCCCACGCAGAGCGCTCCGCGGGAGTCCGCGAGCGCACCGGGGCGCCTCGCGATCTCCGCCGAGGGCATCGCCTATCCCTACTGGGGCAGGCGCTTCGGCTGGCACGCCGCGGGCGCGCGCACCGACACGGTGGGCGGGCGCACGGTGACGACCGTCTTCTACTCCTCCACCAGCTCGGGCGCCACGCGGCGGATCGGGTATGCGATTGTCGGCGGACCGGCGCTCGCGATCCCCACCGCGGGACACGCGACGAGCTGGCATGGGGTGCGCTTTCAGGTGCTCCGCTCCGGAAGTGCGACGGTGGTGACGTGGCGTCGCGCCGGGCACACGTGCATACTTGCCGGCTCGGGGGTGAGTTCGCGAACGCTGCTCACCCTTGCCAACTGGCAGGCCACCTGAAACCGCAAAGCGCGTGAAAGCAATCCAGATCGTCGAGCTCTCGGGCCCCGAGAGCGCCCTGCGCTTCGAGGAGGCGCCCGAGCCCGACTCCGCGCACCCCCTCACCCCGGGCGAGGGAGTGCAGATCGAGGTGCACGCCGCGGGGGTCTCCTTCCCGGAGCTGCTGCAGACTCGCGGCCTCTACCAGCTCAAGCCGCCCCTCCCCTTCGTGCCGGGAAGCGAGGTCGGGGGCATCGTGCGCAGTGCTCCCGCCGGCGCCGCGGTGAAGGAGGGCGACCGCGTGGCGGCCTTCTGCGGGCTGGGCGCCTTCGCGGAGAGGGTGGTGGCGCCGGAGTTCTTCACCTTCCCCCTCCCCCCCGCGCTCGACTTCGCGCAGGGAGCGGGGCTGATCCTCAACTACCACACGGCCTACTTTTCGCTGGCGATGCGCGGGCGCCTGAAGGAGGGGGAGACGGTGCTCGTGCACGGCGCCGCAGGAGGCGTGGGCACAGCCTCGCTGCAGGTCGCGAAGGGGCTCGGCGCGCGCACGATCGCGGTGGTCTCGAGCGATGAGAAGCAGCGCGTGGCCGAAGAGGCCGGCGCCGACCACGTGGTGCGCTCTGATGGTCCCTGGAAGGACGAGGCCAAGGCGATCTCCGATGGGGGCGTCGACGTGGTGCTCGACCCGGTGGGCGGCGATCGCTTCACCGACAGCCTGCGCTCGCTGCGCGAGAACGGACGCGTCGTCGTGGTGGGCTTCACCGGCGGATCGATCCCCGAGGTGAAGGTCAACCGGCTGCTGCTCAACAACACCGAGGTGGTGGGCGCCGGCTGGGGGCACTGGGCGATGAGCCATGCGCAGGAGACGCGCGAGATCGGCGCGGCACTGCACGCGATGATCGAGCGCGGCATCGTGGCGCCGATCGTGGGCGCGCGCTTTCCCTTTGAGCAGGCCGCAAAGGCGCTGCTCGCGCTCGAAGCGCCGCACAGCCACCGGCAAGGTGGTGCTGGACTTGGATCTGGGCTGATGGACTTCGCCCCCTCCCCCCGCACGCAGGAAATGCTGGAGCGGGTGGATGCGTTCATCGCCCAGCGCATAACCCCCCGCGAGGAGGCCCACCACCGCGAGCAGCTCGCGCTGCAGGACCCCTGGGTGGTTGCGCCGCTGGTCGAGGAGCTCAAGGCGCAGGCCAAGGCGGAGGGTCTGTGGAACCTCTTCCTGCCAGACCCCACGCACGGTGCGGGCCTTGCGAACGTCGAGTACGCGCCGCTCGCCGAGCGCATGGGCCGCTCGCTGATCGCGAGCGAGGTCTTCAACTGCAACGCGCCGGACACGGGCAACATGGAGGTGCTCCTGCACTTCGGCTCGCCCGAGCAGCGCGAGCGCTGGCTCGACGCCGCTGCTCGACGGCGAGATCCGCTCGGCCTTCTGCATGACCGAGCCCGGCGTGGCCTCCTCGGACGCCACCAACATGCAGGCCACCGCGACGCTCGAGGGCGAGGAGGTGGTGCTCAACGGGCGCAAGTGGTGGAGCACCGGCGTGGGGCACCCCAACTGCAAGGTGGGGATCTTCATGGGCCTCACCGACCCGAGCGCCGATCGCTACCACCAGCACTCGATGGTGCTCGTGCCGCTCGACTCGCCGGGGGTGAAGGTCGAGCGAATGCTCACCACGATGGGCTTCCTCGACGCGCCCGGGGGTCACGGCGAGGTGAGCTTCACCGACGTGCGCCTGCCCCGCGAGGCGATCATCGGCGGACCCGGCGAGGCGTTCACGATCGCGCAGGCGCGCCTGGGGCCCGGGCGCATCCACCACTGCATGCGCCTGATCGGCCTCGCCGAGCTGGCGCTCGAACTGGCCTGCCGGCGCGCCACCGAGCGCAACGCCTTCGGCAAGCCGCTCGCCAACCTCGGCGGCAATCGCGAACGGATCGCCGACGCGCGCATCGCGATCGACCAGGCGCGCCTGCACGTGCTGCACGCGGCATGGCTGGTCGATCAGAAGTCACCCCAGGCGCTCGGCGCGGTCTCGCAGATCAAGGTCGCCGTCCCCAACATGGCCCAGAGCGTGGTCGACATGGCGATGCAGCTGCACGGCGGCGCGGGACTCAGCGACGACTTCCCGCTGGGGGCCGCGTGGATCGTGGCGCGCGCGCTGCGCCTCGCCGACGGACCCGACGAGGTGCACCGCGGCGTCGTCGCACGCCTGGAGTTGGCGCGCTATGGGAAGGGGAAGTGGTCCCCCACTCCCACCCCAGCCCGCCGTCCTAGGACGTACGCGACCCCGCTGCGGACCGCCCGGAGCGACCCGGCCGGAGCCTTCCTATTCCTCTCCCGCCGGCGCCTCCGCGTCCTTGCCGCTCCCGCGCAGCCAGCCGGCGAGCTCCTGGCCGACCGAGTTGATCGACTCGCCCGCGTCGCGGAATGCCTCGCGGAAACGCTCGGAGTAGTGGGAGACGGCCTCGCTGCTCTCCGCGCGCGGATCGAGGGGTTCATCGCGCGTGGGGTACTCGCCGCTCACGATGCGATCGAACTCGCCCGAGCGCACCCACTCCATGAGCTCGTGCGTGCGCTTCACGGGCATCGGGTGGCTCACGCCCATGTCGATCAAGAGGCGCGTGAGGCGCTCGAGGCCGCCGCCCTTCTCGGTGTAGTCGAGGCCCTGGCGCATGAAGGCATCGAGGTCGAGCTCGTCCACCATCGCGCCGCCCGCGAGGCACATCAGCGTGCGGCACACCGTGAGCGGATCGCGCGTAACGAGCGCCGCGGCGCGGTCGGCGGAGAGCTCGGTGGCGCGCTCCCACTCCAACAGCGCGGTGCGCACCGGCGCGAGCGGGAGCAAGAGGCGCGAGGAGCGCGTGAGCAGAAGGAGGATGTAGAGCGCCGTGCGGTAGAGCTGGTGATCGGCGAGGATGTGCGCGGCCTCGTGCGCGAACACCGCGCGGCGCTGCCCCGCGTCGAGGAGCCCCACGAGCTCTGACTGCACCACCACGATCGGGCGCTTGGAGCCGATCGCGAGCGCGTTGGGCGAGGGGTACTGGGTGAGATACAGATCGGGCACCTCGCTCATGTCGAGCGTGGTGTAGGCGATGGCGTGCTCGCGCCACACATCCCCCAGCTGCTCCTCGGAGAGCCGCACCGAGGAGCCCAGGTAGCTCTGGCGCAGCGCGCGCTCATAGCCAAGCTCCACGAGCTTTCGCACCACCGTATCCAGATACGGAATCGAGCCCAGCGCCGCCGTCGCCGCGCGATCGGCGGGATGCTGAAACGCGCGCGGCGAGATCCCCTTCAGCTGGTAGCCCTCCGCGGGCAGCTGTGAGGAGGTCGGCTCCATCAGCCGAGACTACCGCCTCGCGCGAGCTTCGCGAAAAGGACAAGAAGAGGCGGCCATCCGGCCGCCTTCGCGGGTCGCGTGGTGGGAGTCGCCGCTGGGTGACTGGGTGTCCCGCTCGTGGGCGCCGGTCGGAGTAGAGCACATGGGACATATTCCGTTCGCTCCGCCTCTTTCAAAAGACGTCCGTCGCACGGGTGCTACACTGGACTTCATGGCACGTGAGATCACCCAGCGCCAGCTGCGCAACGACAGCGGCGAGATAATGCGGGAGCTCGATGGCGGGGAGAGCTTCCTCGTCACCCGCAACGGCACCCCCGTTGGCGAGCTCGCGCCGATTCCCCGTCGGCGTCTGGTTCCGGCGGCCGTAGCACTGGCGGCTTTCGCGGGCGCCGCACCGATCGATGCGGTCCGCTTCCGTGAGGACGTCGATAGCGCGCTCGATCAGGACGCCACACCCCGTGCCTGAGAACGCGCCAGATCAGCCACACACAGCTGGCGGGAGATCCCCTCGCTCTCGCAGCGGGCTGCTCGACACCTCCGTGGTGATCGACCTCGATCGACTCACCCCCGCGGACCTCCCCGAGCGGCTCGCCGTTTCGAGCATCACGATGGCCGAGCTCACCGCCGGCCCCCACGCCACAGCCGATCCCCACGAGCGAGCGCGCCGCCAGGAACGCCTGCAGCGCGCCGAAGCAACCTTCGACCCGCTGCCCTTCGACGTCGCCGCGGCCAGGGCCTATGGACGCATCTATGCCGCCGCGGTGAGCACCGGACGCAAGGCGCGCGGGCAGCGCGCCGTCGACCTCCTCATCGCAGCCATCGCCCTCGCCGGCGGCTTCGCGCTGTACACGCGCAATCCCGAGGACTTCGCGCCGCTTGCAGGCGTGCTCCACGTCGTGGCCGTGGGGACCCCCGCGGCGGGTTGAGAACGCTGAACGGATTCCATCACTGGCTCTGTGATGTAGAGCCAAATGGCTACGGAACATAGAGCCAGCGCCGAGCGTCGAATTGGTGGAGCTACGAGCCAACGTGGATGTGCGGGCAGCTGGTTCTATGAAACGCCCGCTTTGCGATAGTGTTCGCCAGATGAATCGCTCGAACGTCATCAACGCACTCGCCGGCCTGCGGATCGCCGTCGGCGCCGCCTCGTGGCTCACGCCGCGCCCCGCAGGCAAGCTGTTCGGGCTGGACTCCAAGGCCAACCCGCAGGCGCCCTATCTGGCGCGTCTCTTCGGTGCGCGCGACATCGCGCTGGCGTATGGCGCGATGAGCAGCGAGGGCGAGACGCAGCGCCAGTGGCTCACCGCGGGTCTTGCCTGCGACGTGGCCGACGCCGTCGCCGGCATCGCGGGTGGGCGCCGCGGATACCTGCCCAAGTTCGCCAGCGTGATGGTCACGGGCACCGCCCTCGCCGCCGCCGCACTGGGCGCAAGCGCGCTGCGCGAGCAGTAGCGGCCACTCGCCGAGACCAAGCGGGCCGAGCGTCGTGCTTCGTCGATCTTCTTCGAGTCCCGACGCTCCGATTGCGACGCCCGCACGGCCGCTCATCGCGCTCGTCACCGGCGCCTCCAGCGGCATCGGCGAGGCGACGGCTCGCCGCCTCGCGCGCGAGCCCGGCGCTCAGCTGATCCTCCTCGCGCGGCGGGAGGAGCGTCTGGCGCGCCTGGCGGATGAGCTGCCGGCGCCCACCACCTATCTGGCCGTGGACCTCACCGCTGAAGACACCCCCGCACGGGTGCTCGATCACGTCCAGGCTCACCACGAGCGCCTCTCGCTGCTCGTGAACAACGCCGGAGCCTCGTGGCGCTCCACCTTCGCCGACGGCGGCTACGCCAACGTGAAGCGCACGATGGAGCTCAACTTCGATGCAGTTGTACGTCTCACCGAGGCGCTTTTGCCGCTGCTGCGCGCGAGCGCTCCCTCCGCGATCGTAAACGTAGCGTCGACCGCATCGCGCGTGGCCCGACCAGGCGCGGGCGCCTACTCGGCCGCCAAGTTCGCCCTCGCGGGCTGGAGCGACGCGCTCTACGCCGAGGAGCGCCCCCACAGCGTGCACGTGGGCGTGGTGCTTCCGGGCTTCATCGCCACCGAGGGCTTCCCTGCGCGCGAGCTGCTCGCGAACCGCAGCACCCGCCGCATCGTCTCCACCCCTGACCACGCCGCCAAGGCGATCGTCGATGCCGGGCTGCACGGGCGAGCGGAGCGCTACGTCCCTCGCCCCTACTACCTCGCGGCCTGCGCGCGCCTGCTGCTTCCGGGGCTCACGCGGCGAGTCCTCGGCGGTGGCGGATCCTCGGTGTTCACCACGCAGACGGGGGCCGACGCGGCGGAGAAGCACTGAACCGGGCCTTCAGTGGGGAACGGGGGCGCCCGCGAGCGCGAGCACCACACCCGCTAGGCCGGCGAGGAGAATCGTAAGGGGCACCGAGCGGCGCAGTCCAAGCAGCGCCACCGCCGAGGCCCCCAGCACGGCCACCTGCCAGCCCTCGGCGATGGTGAGCGCGAGCGGCACGGCTGAACCCACGATCGCGCCGATCGCGGCCGGTCCGGCGCCGTCGAGGAAGGCGCTCGCGCGGGGGTCGCGGCGCAACCCCTCGAAGTGGCGGGCGCCAACCAGGATGAACACGAACGAGGGCGTGAAGGCGATCAGTGCGGCCAGCAGGCCGCCGCCGAGGCCGTGCGCGGCGTAGCCCACGACCGCGACCGTGTGCGTGACCGGACCCGGGGTCACCTGGCCGAGCGCCACCGCGTCGAGGAACTGGGAGCCGCTCATCCAGTGGTAGACGTGCACGGCGTCGGCGCGCATCAGCGGCACGATCACGAACCCCCCGCCGTAGGACAGCGCTCCGACCTTCAGCGAGGTCCACGCGAGCGCGCCCAGGCCGCCGGCGCCCGCAGCGCCCGCCAGAGCGAGCGGCAGCCGCGGTACCTGCGGCAGTGCCAGTCGCAGACGCTGCGCGGGGTGTATCGCCAGCGCCGCGGCGAAGCCCCGCGCGAACCCGCCGCGCAGGGTCAACTCCAGCACGCCGCATCCGAGCAGCACCAGCACCACCCCCGCGCCGAGCGCGGCCCCCGCGAGCGCTCCCAGCGTTGCGTAGAGCACCCAGCGCGTACGGCGTCCCTGCCGACCAGCCGCCCGCGCTGCGGGCGGTACTGCTCCCGAGGCGGGCGGCATCGGCGAGATATCTGCGCTCGCGCGAGCGAAGCTCGAAGGCGCAAGCCCCATGCCGGCGCGGATCGCCACCGCGGCCACAGTCGCCCCCGCGCCCGCGCCCGCGCCGAGCACCCAGTTGGGAGGGTGCGGCGCCAGAAACACGCCAGCCAGCGCCAGCACCGCGATCAGGCCCGGCGCGATGAACGCGATTCCGCCCACCAGCGCGCCCGCGGGTCCCGCGACGCGCCATGCGCAGAAGATCGCCAGCTGCGTTGAGGCGGGGCCGGGGAGCAGGTTGCAGGCGGCCACCGCGTGCTCGAACTCCTCCTCGCTGAGCCACCCCTTGTCCAGGCACAGGCGCCGCAGCATCGCGATGTGCGCCGGCGGGCCGCCGAACCCCAGGCAGCCGATGCGTCCCCACTCTCGCGCAATCACCCGCAGGATGGCCGCAAGATACAGCAACTTCTGGGCCATTCGTGGGCTTTGGGAAGGAGAAAGCGGGTACACGCAAAAAGCACCCGATTAAGCACCGCGGGCGATTTTCGCGCGTATACGTTCTGGAAGGCCGGACCGGCGATGCTGCTCCAGCAGGAATGATTGACAACGCAACTAATATGGTTTAGAATCCCGACTCCAAGCATCGGATTAGAGATTTTCCGCAGGCTGGCTCGCCGCTCCCCGATAGCCGGGGCGCTGATAGGCCGGCAGGCAGTGCCCCACCTCCCAGACGTTTCAAGTCAGAAAGACCCCTCATGGCAGACAACATCACCCATCTCCCCCCACTCGACCCCGTGGACGCCGCCGAGAACGCGGCGCCGGAGTCCCCCGTGCTCGTCGCCGAGCCCGCCGCCGAGGCTTCCGAGCCCCGCGCGGAGCGCCCCAGCGCCGTTGAACTGGCTGCCGCGGCCGCCGAAAGCTTCATTCCGGAGTCCGTCGACCAGCTGCTCGCGCACTCGCGGCGCTATCCCCTGCTCACGCCCGCGCAGGAGCTCGAACTCGCGCAGCGCATCGAGCGCGGCGATCTGCACGCCAAGGAACTGATGATCAACTCCAACCTGCGCCTCGTCGCCTCCAACGCGCGGCGCTATCAGAACCAGGGGCTGCCTCTGGCTGACCTCGTGCAGGAGGGCATGCTCGGCCTGATCCGCGCCAGCGAGAAGTTCGATTGGCGAAAGGGCTTTCGCTTCTCCACCTACGCCACCCTGTGGATCCGCCAGGCGATTCAGCGCGGCCTGGAGAACTCCGGGCGCACGATCCGCCTGCCCGTGCACGTCGCGCAGCGCTCGCGCAAGGTGGGCCGCGTCGAGCGCGAGCTCTCGGTGCGCCTCGGCCGCGAGCCCACCGACGAGGAGCTCGCCAAGGAGACGGGCCTCGAGCTCGAGCAGGTCGAAGAAGTGCGCCACCAGCGCAACGCCCTCGTCAGCCTCGACCAGCAGGTCGGCGAAGACGGGGACACCGCGCTGGGCGATCTCCTACCCGCCGAGCAGGAGGCGCCAGAGGAAATCGCCTACGAGAACGAGCGCGAGCGCATCGTGCACCGCGCGATCGCCTCGCTGCCCGACACCGAGCGGACCGTGTTGACGCTGCGCTTCGGCACCGGCCGCGAGGAGCCCCAGACGCTCACCGCGATCGGCAAGCGCCTCGGCTTCTCCGCCGAGCGGGCCTCGCAACTGGAGCAGCGCGCGCTGAAGAAGCTCGCGGAGAGCCCCGAGTTGGCCGCCCTCCGAGAGGCTGCGTAAGGCGTGTGACTGGTGCGGGCGGCTAATCAAGCCGTCCGCACCGCGCGCCTTCAGATGCTCGAAACGTCGAGGCCTGTCCCCTGAAGCAGGAGATTCGCCTTGGCGTTGAGCACCGTGAACTCGCCCGTGAGGATCAGCAGCCCCAGCGCGATCATCACCACGCCCCCCGTCGCGATGATCGCGGGGAAATGGCGCTTGACGACCGTCAACGCATTGCTCATGCGTTCAAATGCCAGCGCGATCAACAGGAACGGGATCGCCAGGCCGATCGAGTAGAAGGCCAGCAGCAGCGCCCCATGCGCAGCGGAGCTCGAGATCGCCGCCTGCGTGAGGATTGCGCCGAGCGTGATGCTCGTGCAGGGCGTCCATGCGATCGCAAACGCCGCGCCGGCGACCATCGGACCGCCGCGGCCCGCCAGGCGCATGAGCGACTCCGAATGCCACTGGAAGTTCAGCCGGTCCACGAAGGGCGTCGCGAGGAAGACCATGCCCATCAGCACGATCAGCACGCCCCCAACCTTTTCGAGCGTCGTCTTGTGGGTGTTCAATGTGGACCCGAGCGCTGTGGCCGAGAGCCCGAGCAGGATGAAGATCAGCGAGAAGGACGCGATGAACAGCAGGCTCGGCACGAGAACCCGCCGCGTGCTTGTGTCCTTGATGTCCGCGGGCGCCACGCCGATCACCGTCGAGAGGTAGCCCGGCACCAGCGGCAGCACGCACGGCGAGAGGAACGACACGAGCCCCGCGACGATCGCCACCGGGATTCCCACACCGGTGGCGGTGTCCGAGACGGAGGCAAGCAGGCCCATCACGACGCGCCCACCATCGCTCGCAGCTCTGCGACCTCGCGCTCGAGGCGTGCGACCCGCTCCTCGAGGCCGGCCGCGCTGGGAGCCGCCAACGCGGGCACACCGACCGGCGCGGCGCCCACGGAGCGGCTCAGGGGCACAGGCTCCGACGCATCTTCCGCCCCCTCCCCCAGCAGCTGCCGATAGCGCTCCTCCTTCTGGCCCGGCCGGCGCTCCAAAACCGCCACCAGCCCACGCTCGATCAACCGTGCAAGCGCCTCGTGAACCTCGTCGAGGCCGCCGAACTGATGCAGCCGGTCGGCGCGCTGCTTGAGCTCGCCGGGAGTCTGCGCGCCGCGCAGCATCAGCACGCACAACAGCGCCTGCTCGTCTTCGGGCAGCGGCAGCGCATCGGCGAGCAGGTGTCGGTACTTCGGCGCGCGCGACCCGGCGCCTGAGGCCAGGCGCGTGTAGCCGCGCCGTTCCAGGCGGTGCAGCGCGTCGCGCAGGACACCATCGTCATAGTCCACCACCGGATCGCGGCTCGTGGACTGGTTGCAGGCCAGGCGCAGCGCGTTCAGGGAAAGCGGGTAGGCGTCGGGCGTCGTGCGCTGCTTTTCCAGCAGACACCCCAGCACGCGGATCTCGCTCGCCAGCAGGTTCACGTCATAAGCGTAGTGACGCCGAGCGCTGCGGGCGAGCCGGAGCGTTCGCATGAGGCCGATACAGTCGTCTTTGATGATCGCCCGCCCCGCGACCGACGACCTAGGAAATGGTCGACCATGAGCCACCATGGGGAACGCGGAGGAGACCTTGGCGATGGGCGCCGCGCGATGCGCACGGGCCCCGATGTCGAGGATCTGCCCGCCGCACCGGCCTCGCTGAGGCGGATCGCGGCGCTGTTCAGGCCCTACCGCGCACGCCTGGGCGGCCTGTTGACGTTGATCTTCATCGCCGCCGGGCTCGGGGTCATCAGTCCATTCCTGCTGCGGCGCATCCTCGACAGCGCGCTGCCAAACAAGGACACCCACGAACTGACGCTGCTCGTCGCAGGGATGATCGCGCTCTCGATCATGACCGGTGCGCTCGGGGTCGCGCAGACGTGGATCTCCAACCTCGTCGGCCAGCAGGTGATGCACGACCTGCGCGCCGCCGTCTACGCCCACCTGCAGCGCATGTCGCTCGCCTTCTTCACGCGCACGCGCACGGGCGAGGTGCAGTCGCGGATCGCCAACGACATCGGCGGGATCGACAACGTCGTCACCTCGACCGCCACCTCGATCGTGCAGAACGTCACCACGGTGGTGGCGGTGGTCGTCGCGATGGTGCTGCTCGATTGGCAGCTCGCGGCATTCTCGCTGGCGCTGCTGCCCTTCTTCGTGTGGCTCACGCGTCGCGTGGGCGAGGAGCGCAAGCGCATCACCGCCGTGCGCCAGGGCCGCCTGGCCGATATCTCCACGCTGGTGGAGGAGTCGCTGTCGGTGTCGGGCATTCTGCTGGGCAAGACGATGGGACGCTCGCCAGAGCTGGTGGAGCGCTTCGGCGGCGAGTCGCGCCAGCTGGCGGACCTGGAGGTGCGCGCGCGGATGGCGGGCCGCTGGCGGATGGCCTCGGTGCAGATCAGCTTCGCGGTGATGCCCGCGCTCGTCTACTGGTTCGCCGGATGGAGCCTCGCGCACGGCTCGAACGCGATCTCGATCGGCACCGTGGTGGCGTTCACGACGCTGCAGACGCGCGTGCTGTTCCCGATCCAGTCGCTGCTCTCGGTGGGCGTGGAAGTGCAGACATCGCTCGCGCTGTTCGGACGCATCTTCGAGTACCTCGACCTGCCCGTGGACATCCAGGAAGCGCCCGATGCGCGCACTTTGGATGGGGTCCGCGGGGACGTGAGGCTGCGCGACGTGTGGTTCGCCTACGAAGAGGGCGCTCCCTGGACCCTGCGCGAAATCGACGCCGACATCCCAGCGGGCACACGCACCGCGATCGTCGGAGAGACCGGATCCGGCAAGACCACGATGGCCTACCTCGTGGCGCGCCTCTACGAGCCCCAGCGCGGCGCCGTGGAGATCGACGGGGTGGACATCCGCCAGATGACGCTCGGCTCGCTCGCCGCGACCGTGGGGCTGGTCTCCCAGGAGACCTACCTGTTCCACGCCTCGATCCGCGAGAACCTGCGCTTCGCGCGCGCCACGGCGAGCGACGAGGAGATCGAAGCAGCCGCGCGCGCCGCGCAGATCCACGAGCTGATCGCCTCGCTGCCCCAGGGCTACGACACGATGGTCGGCGAGCGCGGCTACCGCTTCTCCGGCGGAGAGAAGCAGCGCATCGCGATCGCGCGCACCGTCCTGCGCAACCCACCGGTGCTGATCCTCGACGAGGCGACGAGCGCCCTGGACACCGAGACCGAGCGCGCGGTGCAGACGGCGCTCGACGAGCTCGCGCGGGGGCGCACGACGATCGCGATCGCGCACCGCCTCTCGACGATCCGCGAGGCCGATCAGATCCTCGTGCTCGACGGCGGGCGCCTGGTCGAACGCGGCACCCACGATGATCTGGTGGAGCGCGGCGGGCGCTATGCCGCGCTCTTGCGCGGCGCGGTGGTGGACGAGCCGGCTTCGAACGGCGCTCAGGCGGTGGCGTCGATGTTGAGCCGCACGTAGTCCACCACCACCGGCTCGCCCAGTGCGTCGAGCACGTCGTCCATGAACGGGTCGCGCAGGCTCTCGGGCAGCTGCTGCACGTGCGGGCCGAGCACGATCGTCGCGAGGAATTCACGCGGGTCCTCGGGCCTCTGGGGCGCGGGCGTCAACCAGCACTCCGCACTCGTGAACCCCGCCGCCAGCAGGCGCTCGCGTGTGCGCGCGGGTGCGGCGTAGTGCCACGGGGGGCTCCAGTCGCGGAAGTGCTCTGCGTAGGGGGCGCGCGCGAGTATCTCGTTTGCCACACCGCGCAGCGTGTCGATATTGCCCTCACCCCCACACTGCGCCACCAGCTGTCCACCCGGTCGCAGCGCGGCACGCAGCCGCGTGAACAGCCGGTCGTGGTCGGCGATCCAATGGAACGTGGCGGTTGAGAGCACCGCGTCGACAGGCTGCTCGAGCTCGAGCTCCAGCAGATCGCCCACACGCACATCGACGTTGGGACCAAGGCGCTGCCTGGCCGCTGCGATCATCGAGGAGGAGGCATCCATTCCAATCACCCTCCCCCACGGAAGTCGCTCGATCAAGACCTCGGTGACGCGGCCGGAGCCGCAGCCGGCATCGAGCACCGTCTCATCGCCGTTGAGGCTCAGCCGCGAGAGGACCTTCAGGCCGAGGCCCACCATCACGCCGGAAATGCGGTCGTAGCTCGCTCCATCCCACTCGCGTACTGACATACGAGCGTACGTTATCACGTACCGTGACTGTGGGACGGACATGGCCTCGCGGGCCGCTTCGGCTGCTCAGCGGCGTTTGAGGTCTGCTCGGCCGGCGAGCTCGAGCAGAATCTTCGACAGCTGACCACCCTGCCATGCGAGCGGAGAACGCGCGGGCAGCCCCCCCTCCTCCACTCTCAGCTCCGCAGCCGGAATGCGCTGCGCGTACTCCTCCGCGAGCGCCTGCGGGTGACCGGGATCGACCTCATCGCGGCTGGCCACCACCACCGTCGGTACTGCGATGCGCGCGAGTTCCTCCATGCTCTGAAAAGGCCGCGAGCGGGGCACCGCTTCCATCGCATCCGCGACGGCCTCCGGGTGCTCATGCAGCGATAGACGCTGGCGCACAACCTTCTCGACCGTCGCGCGCCACTCGGCGGGCACGCGCGAGAAATCGTATGCCCGCACGAACCCCTCCACGCCGTCGGCGCGCAGGCCCTCGGCCAGCGCGTCGTAGGAGGCGGAATCATCGGTGCATGGGTCGAATGCCGGTGTCACGAGCCCGATTCCCGCCACCCGCTCAGGGTGCAGCAGCGCAAAGCGGAGCGCCGTATGCGCCCCCATCGAGGCGCCCGCGAGCAGCGCACATTCGATTCCAAGCTCATCGAGCACAGCCTCCAGATCGTCGGCCAGCAGCGGGTAGGTGTATGCCGCGGGGTCCTGCGCCGGGCTCGAGCAACCGTGCCCACGCGCGTCGTAGGCGATTGTGCGCAACCCCGAGCGCTCCAGTGTGCGTGAGCCCATCACCACATAGCGGCGGGTCGCTGTGAGCCCGTGCAGCAGCACCACCGCAGGTCCTTCTCCGGCCTCTTCGCCGGAGAGCGTCACCCCGCGAGCAGCGATCTCGAAGTGGCGAGGGTCGTTCACCTTCTAAGCATGAACCAGCGCGTGCTCACGTACGAGCTCCGCCGAGCGCTCGGGCAGCTCCCAGAAGAAGAGATGGCCGATGTCGGGCCAGATCTCGAGGCGCGCGTCAGGGATCAAGCCGGCAACCATGCGCCCGTTCTCGACGGGGATGATCGCGTCCTCGGTGCCGTGAATCACCAGCGTGGGCATCTCCAGGGCCCCCAGCCGGGCGCTCGTGTCGTGGCGGGTGATGGCAGAGAGCTGCTCCATCGTCACGGCCACCGCCACCGCACGTTCGAGCCCGATCGCCTGAAAGCGCGCATATGCCTCGTCATCCTGCGCGAAGCGCGTGGAGACGTTGGCCTCCCACATAGCCCTCACCGCGCGCTCGCGGTCACCCGACATGATCGCAGCGCCGAGCTCTGGCTGCGGGGGAAGCGAGCTGCCCGGGCCGCCACAGTAGGTGCACCCCAGCGTGAGCGTTCGGAGGAGCTCGGGGCGCGCCAGCGCCAGCTCCTGGGCGATCATCCCGCCCATCGAAATGCCCATCACGTGCGCGGACTCCAGGCCCAGAGCATCGAGCAGGCCCGCCGCGTCCTGCGCCAAATCTGCGATCGAGAAGGGCGCTTCCACGCGGCTGCTCGCACCCACCCCGCGGTGGTCGTAGACGATCGTGTCAAAGTCTCCCCGCAACTCCTCCATGAGGGGCTCGCCCCAATGCAGGAACGTGCCCGAGAGGCCCATGATCAACAGCAGCGGTGGACCGGAGCCGCTGCGCTCATAGCTCAACTGCACGTTGCCAGCATCGATGACGGGCATAGCTGGACTGAACCCTACACCGGAAGCCTCGAGCTGGGTCTTTGTCCTCATCCGAAGCTCCCTTTCGGACGCCGGGCGAGGCGCTGCGCACCTCGGCGAGCCCCGCCACCCGCACCCCGAGCAGCCTCACGGGCCGCGAGGGGGCAAAGTCCTCGAGCAGCCTCAGCGCGACGCCGCTCACCAGCGCGGTGTCACACGTGGGCTCGGGCAGCGTGTGCGCACGCGTTACCGTGGAAAAGTCATCCAAGCGCACCTTGATCCCGATCGTGCGCCCCCGGCGCTCGTTCGCGGCGAGACTAGTGCACAGCTCTCCCGCCATCCGCTGGAGCGCGTCGCGCAGCTGTGCGATGTCGTGGATGTCGTGGTCGAAGGTTCGCTCGCGCGACTCGGAGACGACCTTGCGCGCAGCGCCCACCTCGCCGTCGTGTTCAAAGCGCGCACGGCGCCCCAACTCCCGCCCCAGGTTGGGCCCGAAGCGTTCGGTGAGCAGCGCCTGCGGCGCCGCACCCACGGCCTGCAGCGTGTTGAGCCCCAGCTCGGCAAGCCGCGCGGCGGTCTTCGGCCCGATGCCCGGCACGAGCCCGGGTGGCGCCTGCGCAAAGCGCGCGCACGCATCCTCGCGCGTGAGCACCACGAAGCCCGCCGGCTTCTCCGCATCGGATGCGACCTTGGCGACGAGCTTGTTGGGCCCGATCCCCACCGAGCACGTGAGCCCGAGCGTCTTCTGGATCTCCGCCACGAGGCGGCGCATCGCCGCGCGCGGGCTGAACAGGCCCTGGAGATCCAGATAGGCCTCATCGAGACCCACCACCTCCACGCGCTCCACGTGCGAACGCACGATCTCCATCATGCGCTGCGAGGTCGCGCGATAGGTGGCAAAGTCCGGCGCCAGCACCACGGCCTCCGGGCACAGCCTGCGCGCCCGCGCGGCGGGCATCGCCGAGCCCACCCCATAGCGCCTGGCCTCATAGCTCGCCGTCGTCACAACCGCCCGCGGCCCGCTCCCCGCGACCACCACCGGCCTGCCCCGCAGCTCGGGGTGGCGCAACAGCTCGATCGAGACGTAGAAGGCGTCGCAATCCACGTGCGAGACGCTGAGTTGAGCCGGCTCGATGGACATCTGTGGTCGAATCTAACCGTACCCGCGGCGGGGTGGACAGGCTTAGTGGTGGGTGTCCGACGGAGCCGAGCCTGCATAGACGACGAGGACGACAATCTCGTCGTTGGGGCCGCGCTTGTAGCGAACGCGAGCGCCGCTGTCGACCTCGTACTCCCAGAAGCCCCTGAGGCTGCCCTTCATCTGGTGATGGCGATTGGTCGGCATCGCTGGAAAGGGGTTGTCGGCCAGCTCGATGTAGCAGCGGCGCATCGGACCTGGCCTGTTCTGGCAGAGCTTGTTCCAATCGCGATAGACGGTTGAGAAAACTCTGTGACGTCCCTTGTAGCGCCCTTTTGGCGCATGGACTTCACGTGTCACGCCTCGGCCGCCTGGACCTGCCCCTCAGACGGAGGAAATATCTCCATGAGCCTAGCGGCGTCCACGGGAGCGTTCAGGGTCTGCATCATGTCGGGCTGCGCGTAGATGCCGGCGGTGGACTCCCAGGCGCGCAGATTGCCCTCGAACTGCTCCAAGGTGCCTCGCTGAGCTGCGTCGAAGGCGTAGGCCACAAGCTCCCGAGCAAACTCGGCAGACTCCTCTCCCGAGAAGGCAGCAAGCCACGGATAGGCGGTCTGCATCGCCCATCGAGCCGGTGCCACGTCGCGATGCTCGTTGAAGACCGCCAGAAACCGACCCGCCTCGGCCATCTGCTCCCGCAGGCGTCGCTGGAAATCCGCGACGCCCTTGCCCTGGATGACCAGCAGCTCGCCGTCGGAGTCCAAGACCTCCTGCGGTTTGTCCTTGGCCCAATCCAACAGCGTCCGATAGTCGCGCTGGATCTCAGTCGGACCCCACGGAGCCACCGCGCTCCGACCGGACGCTCGACTGCGCATCACGGCCGGTTGCATCTTTTTCTCTCGACTTTTGCTCGCCATCCTCAAGGGCCTCCTACATAGCTTTCTATGTAGAGACTAGCATCCCTCTCCGCCTCCCGGTGCCGAGCCTGAACGCCTGCGGCTCGCCTCGCGCAATGCGCAGGCGCTTCGCCGGTCGTCCCGATGGCGTCCTCGGGGGCTTCACCGAATCCCGAACCGCAGACTCGTTCGGCACAGCTTGTATAGTGTCTTGAGATGCACAAGGGCAGTAAGGGGGGGCCGCTCGTATGAGGACTCGTGAGACGCGGCAAACCAGCGACGTGCCTTCGGGTGCTCGTGTGCCTCCGGTGGCCATCGGCAGTGCGATGTCTGGGTCCATCCCGTTGCGCTGCCTGCTCGGCGGCCTACTCGTTGCCATTGGCGTTCTGGTGCTCACGGGAGCAGCGTGGGCGGCGTCCCCCAGCGCGATGGCGTGGGGTGAAAACGAAGTCGGACAGCTGGGCAACGGCACCACCGTCAACAGCGACGTGCCTTCGGCGATCAGCGGCCTCAGCGGCGTCAGCGCCTTCGCGGGCGGCCGCCGGCACAGTCTGGCGCTGCTGAGCGACGGTACCGTCGCCGCCTGGGGCGACAACGATTGGGGGCAGCTCGGTGACGGCACCCACACCGGGCCAAGCACTTGCCATGCGGCGTTTGCGGCCGGGGCGGGCTACACCGTTGGATGCAGCACCAAGCCGGTTGCCCTCAGCGGGTTGAGCGGGGTCGTCGGGATCGCGGCCGGCGCGCAGCACAGCTTGGCCTTACTGGGTGACGGGACGGTGATGGCGTGGGGCGATAACGAAGATGGGCAGTTGGGCAACGGCACCACGAGTGGCCCCGATCACTGCTACACCGAAGCAGAACCGACCCAGTGCAGCATGAGTCCGGTGCCGGTTGGAGGACTGAGCGAAGTGACAGCCATCGCGGCGGGCCAGAACTACAGTCTTGCGCTGCTGCGCAACGGGACGGTGATGGCTTGGGGGTCAAACAGCATGGGCGAACTCGGCAACGGCAGCAGCAGTGGGCCAGACGCCGTGCCCGCGCCGATCACCGGCCTGAGCGGAGTGACGGCCATCGCAGCGGGCGGCGACACCAGCCTCGCCCTACTGGACAACGGCACCGTGATGGCGTGGGGCGCAAACGAATTCGGACAGCTCGGCAATGGCTCCGTCACCCATAGCGACGTGCCCGTAGCAGTGAGTGGACTGAGCGGCGTCAGTTCCATCGCCGTGGGTGGGGCCAGTCTTGCCCTGCTCGATGACGGAACTGTCATGGCCTGGGGCAGCAACATCTCCGGACAGCTCGGTGGCGGCACGAACATGGGTCCAAATGAATGTTTTCCCTTGAACTTCTGCAGCACGACTCCGGTTGCGGTGAGCGGCCTCGAACACGTGACGGCGATCGCGGCGGGCGGTGGACAGAGCCTGGCGCTTGTGGGTGATGGCGCCGTGATGGCGTGGGGTCTCAACTGGGACGGTCAGTTGGGCGACGGAACGGTGCAAAGCAGCTACGCGCCGATCGCCGTAACCGGGCTGGGCCACGTGACGGCGATCGCCGGCGGCGAGGATTTCACTCTCGCCTATGGCGTGCCGGGTCAACTGCTGCCTCCGACTGGATCGGAAGAGTCTCCTCCGATGCCTAGCGTGTCGTCCCTTGTCTCTTCGCTCAGACAGACAATCACGCCAAGAACGCTGACCATGGCGCAGAAGCTATCCAAGGCGCTGAAGGCATGTAAGAAGAAGCCGAAGAGCAGGCGAGCGATCTGCGCGAAGCTGGCCAAAGCGAGGTACACCACATCGCACAAGCACGCGAGTAGGAAGCGTCAGAACTGAAGACCTGCGCTCGATGCGCGCGGCGGGCTTTACGTTCGCGCCCGCGCGGCGGGCATCGCCGAGCCCACCCCATAGCGCCTGGCCTCATAGCTCGCCGTCGTCACAACCGCCCGCGGCCCGCTCCCCGCGACCACCACCGGCCTGCCCCGCAGCTCGGGGTGGCGCAACAGCTCGATCGAGACGTAGAAGGCGTCTGCATCGAGGTGAGCCACGCTGAGCTGCGAGGGTTCGCTGAGCACCGGGAGATGAATCTAGCGCTGCATGCGGCGTCGCGCGCGACTAACCAATAATGACCTCCCCGCCTTGGCCCATGGGTCCGCCGCCCCATTGCCAGGCCAGCAGATTCAGTACTTGCATCGCTTCGCACCCTTTGCCTCCGCTCGAGGTGCCTTTACCGGCTACGCCCACCTGGAACTGCGACTGGTATTCGCCTTTGGTGATTTTCGTGTCTTCCCATTTTATTTCTTTGAGGCTCTGATTGACTTCAGCAGGCATGGTCATGGTGCATTCCATAGTTCCACTGACTGCTTTGACGACCATTTCTTTTGCTATCGAGAGCTTTATCCCTTTCCATTTTGTTTCGGAGCCATTTTTTTCGCCGGCAGAGATTTTGAAATCCACTTCCGGTTTGATCGTGACTTCGACCGCTGCGGTACCTAATTTCCCTTTGCATTCGCTGAACGTCGTTATCAAATCTTGTTCTTCGGTGATCAGTTCTTTTCCTGTGCTGTTGGGTTGTTTCGCGACAGCTGTCGCGCATGTGAAAGACCCGGATCCTTCCAGGGTGAACACGGCGTTTGTGCCTTTTGCTTCTGCGCCTTTTGCTTCGATGTGGTAGGCCGCGAATGCGGGCGAGCACAGCGCCATCGTCGCGCCTGTCACCGCCAGCAGCACAGCTATCTTCTTCTTGACCATCATGCTCCTCCTGTTCGCAATGAGTTGTATTGATGTTCAGGCGCCCTCGATCTTCCAGAGACAGAGAGGGTCTCTCCAGGATCGCGCAAAGGCCGCCGTCTAGCAACAGTAGATTGGAAGTAGTCCAGAAATCTGGCATTCGGCCTCCAGTTGCTTGCCAAGGTCGCCCGAGATCGCCCGGATCGCCAACATTCTGTTTCTGACTGCGGTATAAGAAACAGGCCCCAAGACCGATGAGTTTGGCCTGGACCGGCCGTCTCAACTTGAAAACCCCCTATCAGCAGGAGGATCGAAATGACCGAGACCGCGACAAGCACCCGTATCACGCAGGTGTCGACTGTGATGGTGCCCGTGAACGATCAGGACAAGGCGCTGGAGTTCTACGTCGGCAAGCTCGGGTTCGAGAAGCGCAGCGACACACCCTTCGGCAACGGCGATCGGTGGGTGGAAGTGGCTCCGGCCGGCGCGGCGAGCACGCTCGCGCTGGTCACGCCGCGTCCGGGCGAATCGGCGGGGATCGCCACGCGGGTGGCATTCGCGAGCGAGGACATCGACGCCGACTATGCGACGCTGAAGGCGCGCGGGGTCGATGTCGATGCGGAGGTCATGCGCATGGGCGACCCCATACCGCCGATGTTCTTCTTCCGCGACCAGGACGCGAACAACCTTCTGATCGTCGGCTGAATCCCTCGCGCGTGGGACGGCCGTCGCGGGCGCCGGGCCGCTGCGGCAGGCATCGCGGCGGCCGCCTCCCGCCAGAGCCGCTCTCTCCGTTGGGAGCAACGCCCACTAGGGTCGCTTCGCTTATGCAAGCGATAGACTCGCTGAATGAAACGCACCTCCCTCAGCGCCCAGCCGTGCTCCATCGCCCACACACTCGACATCGTCGGCGAGTGGTGGACCCCCCTCATCCTGCGCGACGTCGCCTACGGAATCGGGCGCTTTCGCGAGATCCAGGAGGACCTCGGGATCTCCGCGAACGTCCTCTCCGATCGCCTGGAGACGCTGGTGGGCGAGGGGCTGTTGGAGACCCGCGTCTACCAGCAGCGCCCCGAGCGCAGCGAGTACCGCCTCACCGGGAAGGGCCTCGACCTCATTCCCGCCCTGCTCGCGCTGATGCGCTGGGGCGACAAGTGGACCTGGGACGGCGCGCGTGGACCGGTGCGCGTCCTCCACGATCGCTGCGAACACGATGTAGATGTCGAGGTCCGCTGCCACCACTGCGATCGCGCAGTCGCTCCGGGCGAACTGCGCGCCAAGCTCAGCGATCCGCTTTCGGAGCTACCCTCCGGAGGCCATCCCGGCTCCGTCTCGGGCCAGCGCCTCGGCGGCTCCAACAGCGGCCTGCAGCTCGGGGCTTGCGGCCATTGACGCCCTAGCACCGTAATTTCCCGGCCCGCCGGCCCGTTCATGGAGTGTCCGCCCGTGAGCGCCAGCACCTCACCCGCCACGCTCGCGCGCCGCGCGATCCGCTCCTCGCGCACTGCGCGGGCGATCGTCGCCTCGCCTCCCCTGCGCCGCGCGATCGGCGCGCAGCGCGCGGTGCGCTCGCTGCGTCCGTCGATGCGCTTCCTCGCGCTGGAGGCGCGCGCCGGGGCACTGGGGCGTTATGAGATCAGGGGCACCGGGTTGAAGGTGCACCTGCGCCACGGCAGCCGCGACGTGGAGATCTTCAACGAGATCTTCGCTGCCGGGCGGGAGTCCTACGAGCCGCCGCCGGAGGTCGCCGCGGTGCTCGACTCGTTCGGGCCACTTCGCATCGGCGACCTCGGCGCCAACATCGGGCTGTTCGGGGTCTTTGCGCTCGGGCGGTGGCCCGTGGCCTCGATGCGCTCCTATGAGCCCGATCCCGCGAACGCCGCATTGCTGCGCGCCACGATCGCCGCGAACGAAGCCCACGGCCACTGGGACCTTGCGCCGGTGGCCGTGTCGGATACCAACGCCACCGCCACCTTCGAAACGGGGATGCTCTCCGAGAGCCGCCTTGCCGTCCGCGCGGAACCCTCCACCGGCATCGCGTTTGCCGGCAGCGCTGTCGCCAACGGTGTGGACATCGGCGCCGCGCGGAGGATCGATGTGCCGGTCGTGGACCTGTTCGCCCAGCCCCCTGCCGATCTGCTCAAGATCGACATCGAGGGAGCGGAGTGGGCGATCTTGGGCGATGCCCGTCTCGCCTCCCATCCTGCCCGCGCGATCGTCCTCGAGTGGCACAGCCGCATGTGTCCGGCGCTTCACCCACGGCGCACCGCGCGCGAGCTGCTCGAAGCCGCCGGCTACGCGGCGATCGAGACCGACAGCGAGGAGCCGCCCGGCGAGGGCAGGGTCAACGGCGTCATGTGGGGACTACGACGCTGAGCCTCCGCTCGCGGAGGGATCGCGGCGCCACGTGTCGCGCGAGCGTCTACGTGGGGACTGCGGCGCTGAGCTCGCCCAGCATCACCGCCAGGCGCGAGCGCTGCTCCTTGGCGCCGCCCAGCAGTGCCGCATCGAGCTGCGCGCGCTTGTAGAGCCAGTGCACGTCCGCCTCCCATGTGAAGCCGATGCCGCCATGCGCCTGGATCGCGCTTGCCGTGACTTCCCTGCCCGCGTCGCTCGCCGCAGCCTTCGCCATCGCCGCCGCCTCCGCCAGCCGCGCGGGGTCGGCGTCTGCCGTCCATGCCGCGTAGACGCTCAACGAACGCGCCTGCTCTGTTTCCAGAAGCATCTGCGCGCAGCGGTGGGACACCGCCTGGTAGGCCCCCACCGGGACGCCGAACTGGCGACGCTCCTTCACGTAGGCCACGGTCATCTTCGAGCGCGCGCTCGCTCGCGCCGACGAGCTCGGACGCGACCGCCACCAGACAACGGTCGAGGCCGCCGCCTAGGTCGCCGTCGAGGGTCTCCCCCGCTCCGTCCTCCAAGCTCACACGCGCGGCCGAACGCGTGGGGTCGATGCTCTGCACGGGCTCGCGGGTTGTCTCGGACGCCGTGGCTACGCGCGCGCCCCCATCCTCGTCGATCGTCAACAGAACCTCGGCCTCCGCACCGCCCACTACCAGCTCCGCCACGCCTTCGCGCGCGATTCCCACCGCGCCCAGAGTCTCGCCCGAGGCAAGGCCGGGCAGCCAGCGCGCGCGCTGCTCCTCGCTGCCTGCCTGCTCGATCAGGGTGGCCGCCAGTGCACTCGGCAGGAACGGCACGGGCGCCACCGTGCGTCCCAGCTCCTCACACAGAATGGACAGCTCCACGCGACCAAGACCCTGGCCGCCGTACTGCTCGGACACCGCGATCCCCGGCCAGCCCAGCTCGCACAGCTCGCGCCAGAGAACCTCGTCGGTTCGCCCCGCCTCCGCGTGCTCACGCACGCGCTCGGGACGTGCGCGCTCTGCCAGCAGCTCGCGTGCCGTGCGCTGGATCTCGCGCTGATCCTCGCTCAGCCCGAAGTCCACTCAGGCCACCTTCATCCGCGGCAGGCCCAGAACACGCTCGGCGACGATGTTCTTGAGCACCTCCGTGGTGCCACCCTCGATCGTGTTGCCCCGCGCGCGCAGCAGCTCGTAGCTCCAGCTCGTGCCCGCCGTGAGCGCCTGTGGGCCGACGACATCCGCCGCGAGCTGCGTGAGGCGCTGGTTGGTGTCCGACCACAGCCACTTCACCAGCGAGCCCTCCGGGCCGGGCTGACCGTAGCGTTCCACATCGGTGAGGCCCTTCCACGCGAGCAGGCGGATCGACTCGCAGCGCACGTGCAGCTCCGCGAGCGCATCCGCATAGAGTGGGTTCTCCAGCAGCCCCCGCTCGGCGGCCGCGGCGATCAGGTCGTCGAGCAGCTGGCGCAGGCGCACCTGCAGCGCGAAGCCCAACCCCGCGCGCTCGTTCATCAGCGTCGTCAGCGCGACCTTCCAGCCGTTGCCCTCGCCGCCGAGCACGTTCTCCTGCGGGATCCGCGCCTCCTCGATGAAGAGCTCGTTGAACTCCGCCTCGCCCGTGATCTGGCGCAGCGGGCGCACCTGCACACCCTCCTGCTCCATGTCCATCAGGAAGTACGTCAAGCCCTTGTGCTTGGGGGCCTCGCTGTCGGTGCGCGCCACGAGCATGCACCACTTCGAGTACTGCGCGCCGCTCGTCCACACCTTCTGTCCCGTCACCACCCACTCCTCGGGGTGGGCGGGATCTCTCACCGCGCGCGTCTTCAGCGCGGCCAAATCCGAGCCGGCGTCGGGCTCTGAGAAGCCCTGGCACCAGATCTCCTCAGCGGAGAGGATCGGCGCGAGGTAGCGCTCCTTCTGCTCATCCGTTCCCCACACCATCAGCGTCGGCCCGCCCAGCAGCAGCCCCAGCACGTTCGCCGCCATCGGTACGCGCGCGGAGCCGATCTCCTCGAAGTAGATCGCCGATTCCGTCAGGCTCGCCCCGCGCCCGCCGTACTCCGCGGGCCAGCTCGGCGCCGCCCAGCCCGCGTCATACAGCCGCCGCTGCCAGTCGCGCCGCCACGCGTAGTGCGCGTCTTCGCCGCCCTCCGCCGGTTCGGGCGCAGGCGGGTTGGCCGCCAGCCAGCCGCGCAGCTCCTCGCGGAAGGCGCGCTCGCGCTCGTTGAAGGTGAGATCCACCTACCTCTCCCCGGCTACGAGCGCGTCGGCGTCCACCTCATCGATGTTCGCATATCCGCTCAGCGCCATCGCCAAATCCAGGTCGGCGAGAAACGACCGCAGCACGTCGACCACGCCCTGCTCGCCGCCGAGCGCGAGGCCCCAGATGTAGGGGCGCCCGAGCAGCACCGCGCGCGCGCCGAGCGCGAGCGCCTTCAGCGCGTCGGCGCCCGAGCGGATGCCGCTGTCGAACAGCACCTCACAGCGTCCCTCGACGGCCGCCACGACGTCTGGCAGCGCATCGAGCGCGCCCACCGCGCCATCCACCTGGCGCCCGCCATGGTTGGACACGAGGACGCCCTCAACCCCATGCTCCACCGCCAGGCGCGCGTCGCCGGGGTGCAGGATCCCCTTCAGCACGATCGGCAGCTCGGTGCACTCGCGCAGGAACGCCAGATCCGACCACGTCACCGAGGGGTTGGCGAACTGCCACGCCCACTGCCCGATCGCGGCCTGCATGTCCTGCTCGGGCGGGACCTCCAGGAGACTCTGGAAGACCGGGTCGGCGAGATAGTTGCGGTTGCCCTCTCCCCACAGGAACGGCAGGAACCCCTCGCTCAGATCGGCCGGACGCCAGCCGAGCAGCCACGTATCGAGCGTCACCACGATCGCGCCGTAGCCCGCCCGCTCGGCGCGCGCCACGAACGAGCGCGCGAGCTCGCGATCCTTGGGCCAGTAGAGCTGATACCAGCGCGCCAAATCCCCGCACGCCTGCGCGATCTCCTCGACCGTGTGCGACGCCGCAGAGGACGCCACCAGCGGCACCCCCGCCTGAGCCGCGCCGCGCGCGACTGCCAGCTCCCCTTCGGGGTGCGCGAGCGTCTGCACGCCAATCGGCGCCAGCAGCACCGGCGCGGGCAGCTCGGTCCCCAGCACCGTCCGCGCAAGCGAGCGCTCAGACACGTCGCGCAGCATCCGCGGCAGGATGCGCCACGAATCGAACGCCTCGCGGTTGGCGCGCATCGTCTCCCCCAGCCCCGCCCCGCCCTTGATGTAGCCGGCGGGCCCGCGCGCGAGCAGCGCATACGCGTCGGCCTCGAGCTTGCGCCAATCCAGCGTGCGCGCCGGGCGCTGCCCCGCCATCCCGCGCAGGTAGATCTCGTACTGGTAGTTGGCGTAGGGGACGGCGTCGCTCATGGTCAGCCCGCGGCTCGCGGCCGCGCAACTCTAGCGCCCCATGAGAAGACCGTCGCGATGGCGGTGTGTCCCGCTCCTCGCGCATTGTCGGAGTAGAAGATATCGGCACTACAATCGCAACGGTGACCACCAAGGAACGACTGCACCGTCTCGTGGACGAGCTCTCCCAGCCCGAGGCGGACGACGCGCTGCGATACATCGCGACCCGCCACGATGACCCCCTCGTGCGGCGACTCGATGCTGCGCCCCTGGAGGACGAGGAGATCACGCCCGAGGAGGAGGCCGCGGTGCAGGAAGCTCGCGAAGACCTCGCCGCCGGACGTGTCTACTCGCTCGAGGAGATCAAGCGCGAGTTCGACCTTCCGTGACAGACGAGCCTTGGCGCCTTGACTTCGCTGCGCGTGCCAGGCGAGATCTACGCCGCCTGGATCCGCCGGTGCGTGCCCGGGTGGTCGCTGCGCTCGAGCGGCTCGCCGCCAACGACCCCACCATCGAAGAACGCAAGCTGACAGGACTGGATGAATGGCGCATCCGAGTAAGTGACTGGCGCGTACGCTTCGTCCGAGACGTGGACGCGCGGGTGATCTTCGTCAATCACATACTCCCCCGTGGGCGGGCTTATGACCGCTGAAGCAGCGCGCGGCGGATCAGGTGCATCGCGACCGTGGTGGCGCGGTCGCGGATGTCGGGGCGTCCGCCGGGAAGCGTAACCGAGCGCGTCAGATGCTCCTTGCCAGGCCCGGCGATGCTGAAGCAGACGAGGCCCACAGGCTTCTCCTCGGTGCCGCCGCCAGGCCCCGCGATGCCGGTTATGCCGACGCCGATGTCGGCCCCGAGCTGCGTGCGCGCGCCGTCGGCCAGCGCTTCGGCCACCTCGGTCGAGACGGCACCGTGATCCTCGATCAACGCAGGGCCCACGCCCGCCTGGGCGGTCTTCACCTCGTTGGAGTACGCGACGATCCCGCCGCGCATGTACTGCGAAGCGCCTGGCGGGTCGGTGAGGCGCGCCGCCATCATGCCGCCGGTGCACGACTCGGCCACGGCGATCGTGCGGGGGGGCCTGGCACCTGGTTGGGGCCGGGCGGTCGCACCCCGAGGGGCGCCTCGCCGCGCAAGAGCGCCGCGACCTGCTCGTCGATCGTGGAGCCGTCATCGGAGAAGAGGGTGTCTGAGTGGCGTCGGCGCACCACCGCCTCGAATGCCGCGTAGACCTCGTCGGCGTCCGGCTCGTAGCGAGTCACCACCTCGATCTCGCCCCTGCGCAGGCAGGTGGTGATCTCCAGGCGATCCAGCTCCACGCCCTCGCGTTCGGCGATGCGCAGCGTCTCGGCGATCTCCGACTCGGGAATGCCGAACATACGCAGGATCCGCACGCGGTACTCGCCCGCACCGGCGAGCGCCTCGCACATCGCCTCGGTTCCCAGTGCCGCCTCCCACATCGGCTGCAGCTCGCGTGGGGGGCCCGGGAGGACCAGCACCGTGGGGCCTTCGCGATCCTCGGGTGGCGGTACCACCAGGCCGGGGGCCGTGCCTACAGGCTCGAGGATCGTAGCGCCCTGCGGGATCACGGCCTGCTTGCGGTTGCCCGCGCGGATCGCCTCCATGTCGAGGTGCGGGAAGCGCGCGGCGAGCGGGCGCAGGATCTCCGCGATGCGCTCCTCCAGCGGCTCGTCGAGCATCATCGGGCGGTCCTGGAATTCGCCCACGACCTCGGCCGTGAGGTCGTCCGCGGTCGGCCCGAGGCCGCCGCTGGTCACGATCAGGCCGAGGCCCTCGCGCGCCATGAACCGCAGCGCCGCGAGCATGTCCTCGCGGCGGTCCCCCACGATCAGGATGTGAGCCAGGTCGACACCGAGGTCGCGCAGGCGGTCGGAAAGCCACGGGCCGTTGCGGTCTGAAATGACCCCCGTGAGCACCTCCGTGCCGGTGACAACGATGCCCCCGCGGAGGGTCACGACCGCCCCAACTCGGCTGTCGACGATCGGGTCACTTGCAGGTGGGCTGCTGGGTGCTGGGCAGCGAGTGGCGTCCACCGGCCCTCGTGATCGAATAGCCGATCGACTGGCTCGAGGCGGGAATCGCGCGCACGCTGCCGTCGATCGTCAGCTTCACCGAGTTGTTGCCGAGCGTCAGCAGGAAGTGCTTTGCGTGGTAGGTGGGCTGCGTCGAGCCGGGCTTGAGTATCAGGCCCGGGATCAGCTTCTTTGCACCTTCGCCAAGCAGGCACACATACACCGGCCCCGTAGGCTGCACCGAGAGGGCGACCACGCCAGATGTCACCCCTGCCGTACTCGTGGAGGTGTGACGGGTCACGCGGTGGGCGTGGTGGCGCGTGGGCGTCGTCACGCGCGCTGTGGTCGTTGGCGTGTTGTTCGAGGACCCCCCGCCGCTCAGCAGCGCAACGATCAACACGACGATCAGGAGGCTGACCACCGCGATCGCGATCGTGTAGCCGCGCGAGGGCGCCGAGACGCCGCGCCCACCCCCCCGCTGGCCCGATGGCCGCCGCGCGGTTGAGACGATCGGCTGCAGCTCGGCCTCGTTGGGGCGCTCGTAGCTCTGGCGGTACTCTTCGACGATCGCCTTGTCGTCGAGGCCAAGCGCCTGGGCGTAGGTGCGCAGAAAGCTCTTCACGAAGGTCGGTCCGGGCAGCAGGTCCCACTCTTCGTTCTCCAGCGCGCGCAGGTACTTGGCCCGGATCTTCGTCTGGGCCTCGATCTCCGATATGTCTATGCGGGCGCGCATCCGCGCGTCGCGCAGCGCCGCTCCGATCTCTGGCATCGGCTGGGAAGGCTATCGGGCGCGGCGTCTCTTCCGATCCTTGCAACGCGGCCTGCTCGACAGCGGGCCGTGCGGCGACCCGCTGCGCTCAGGCGCCCTCGGTGCTCGGCAGCGCGATCTGCTCGGGTACGGGCTCCGCGCTCGAGCCGCCGCGCTCGCTCAGCGCCGCCAATACCCGCGGCAGGTCGGCCTCGGTCACCAAGACCTGACGGGGCTTCGAGCCCTCGTAGCCGGAGATCACACCGCGACGCTCCAACATGTCTATGAGGCGGCCCGCGCGCGTGTAGCCGAGGCGCAGGCGGCGCTGGAGCATCGAGGTGGAGGCCGTCTGCATCTCCGCGACAAGGCGGATGGCATCGCTCAGCAGGGGGTCCTCGTCGGGGTCGAACTCGTCGGGGGGTGGGCCTCTTCATCATCCGCGGGCTCGACCTCCTCCAAGAGCTCTTCGCGCAGTTCGGGCTCGCCCTGCTTGCGCCACAGGTCGGTGAGCTTCGCGATCTGCGCCTCGTCGATGTAGGCGCCCTGGATGCGCTGCAGGCGCGAGGTGCCCACGGGAGAGAACAGCATGTCGCCCTGCCCGAGCAGCGACTCGGCGCCGTTCTGATCGAGGATCACGCGCGAGTCCGTCTGCGAGGAGACCGCGAAGGCGATCCTGCTGGGCACGTTGGCCTTGATCATGCCGGTGATCACATCCACGCGCGGGCTCTGCGTGGCGAGCACCAGATGGATGCCCACCGCGCGCGCCTTCTGCGCGAGGCGGATGATCGAATCCTCCACATCGGCGGGGGCGACCATCATCAGGTCCGCGAGCTCGTCGATCACGCAGAGGATGTAGGGCAACGGCGCTTCCTGGCGCGCCGCGCGCGCGCGGTTGAGCTCGATCAAGGAGCGCGTGCGTGCCATCGACATGATCCCGTAGCGCTGCTCCATCTCGCGCACGAGGTTCTGCAGAGCATTCGCCGCCATCTTTGGGCTCGTGATCACCGGGGTGAGCAGGTGCGGGATCGACTCGTAGTGGTTGAGCTCCACCTGCTTGGGATCCACCAGCACGAGACGCACCTCATGCGGCGTTGCTCGCAAGAGCACGCTCGAGAGCATCGCGTTGATCGCGCCCGACTTGCCCGCGCCCGTGGTGCCGGCGACAAGCAGGTGCGGCATTTTCGCGAGGTCCGCTCCGATTGCCTTGCCCGCCACGTCCTTGCCGAGCCACACCGTCAAGGGACTCCAATCGGCGGGCGGGGCCTGGAAGACGTCGCCGAGGCGCACGATCCGCCGCTTGGCGTTGGGGACCTCCACGCCCACCGCCTGCTTACCCGGAATGGGCGCGAGGATGCGGATGTCGGTGGCCGCGAGCGCGTAGGCGAGGTCGTCCTTCAGCTGCGCCACCTTCGCGACCTTCGTGCCCGGCGCGAGGCGCAGCTCATAGCGGGTGATGTGTGGGCCCGCGACCGTGCCGATCACCTTCGCCTGCACGCCGAAGTGACCGAGCGCCTCCACGAGGCTCGTTGCGGTGCGCGCCTGCCCGGCTGTGTCGGGACGCGTCTGCTCGGCGCTCGAGCGCGCAAGAAGACGCGAAGCCTCGGGCAGGTACCACTCGAAGTCGGGATCGTTGGTCACCGCGTCGCGCAGACGCCCCTGCGGGGTGAGCTGCTCGGGCTCGGTCGCCGCTACGCCGGGCACCGGCTCCTCGGGCTCGAGCTCTTCGTCTTCGATGTCCTCGCCCACGACCTCGTCGACGACGGGGTCAGGCGCCACCACGTCATCCACAACGGGGTCCGACTCGGCCCCCCAGGGATCGATCGGCTCCAGAAACTCCTCCCGAACCGGCTCACCGACGGGCGTGGCCCGCACGATCAGCTCATCGTGTTGTGGCTCGGGCGGTCTGATCGGCTCTCTCTTTGGCTTCGTCTCGGTCGTGGCGAGCGTGCGCAGCATCCGCGTGGTGTCCATCACGCCGCCGCCCGTCGCGCGGATCGCGCTCGCGAGCGAGGCGCCCGTCAGCAGCACGATGCCCACGATCAGGAGGAACACAACGAGGATGTCCACGCCCACCTGCTGCACCAGCCGGTGCGCGACGACGTACTCGAGCTGCCCCACCGCGCCGCCGCGGGCGCTGAGGAATGCCGTGCTCCACTGCGCGCCATCGGGCGTTCCCGCGCTGACCTCAAGCGTGCCGGCGGCGAGCGCCAATGTCACAGCGGCGAATACGCATGCGCCGCCCGTGCGCAGGGGACGCAGAGCCGGAAGGACCGGAGCCATCAGCATCGCTGCGCCGCCCACGATCAGCGCGATCGGCGCCAACCCGCGCGCGCGGCCGACGCCCCAGCCGAGGGCAACGGCGAGGCCGTGGCCCGCGCGGCCTCCATCCCACCCGCCATACAGGACGAAACCCATGAAGACGCCAAGGGCAATCAACCCCAGTGCGAGCACATCGCGCTGGCGCTCGTCCAGCTGGGGTATGCGCAGCGCGAACCCTCGCGGACCGGCTCGGCCGGTCCTCTTCCCTCCCCTCCCACGCGTCGGCTTGCTGGCCGATCTTCGATCGGCAGGTGGTCGGCGGGTCGTGCGCGCGCGGGTGGGGCGCTTTT
The DNA here is from genome assembly GCA_963725525.1 of uncultured Solirubrobacterales bacterium. Classification (GTDB taxonomy): domain Bacteria; phylum Actinomycetota; class Thermoleophilia; order Solirubrobacterales; family Solirubrobacteraceae; genus Palsa-744. The sequence goes on along the minus strand of CAVRYP010000001.1, from coordinate 685,577 downwards.
TGGTGGCGGGCATCCACCCGGCAACTTCGACGCGCGCACTTAGGAACCTCCCTGCAAACCCTTACCATCTGTTTAGTCCCCATCGCGAACATAAAGACATGAACGACTTCTCCAGAGCCCCCCGCGTGCTTGTAGTCGAGGACGATGACGACATCGCCCAGGCGCTTCTGCGCTCGCTGCGGATGGAGGGCTATGAGGTGCGTGCCTCCTCCGACGGCCAGCAGGCGATCGAAGATGGGCACCACTTCGCCCCCGATCTGGTGATCCTCGACCTGGGACTGCCGCGCGTGGATGGCCTGGATGTGGCGCGCAGCCTGCGCGAGAACGACGATGTGCCGATCCTGATTCTCACCGCGCGCGATGCGCTGGAGTCGCGCGTGGAGGGCCTCGATGCGGGCGCCGACGACTATCTCGTGAAGCCCTTCGAGCGACAGGAGCTGCTCGCGCGGATGCGCGCACTGCTGCGTCGGCGTCCGCCGCGCGGTTCGGCGCCGCTGCGCGTGGGCGACCTGTCTTTGAACGCCGATACGCACGAGGTTTCGCGCGAGCAGCGCACCATTGACCTCACGCAGCGTGAGTTTGAACTCCTCGAATACCTCATGCGCAATGAGCGGATCGTGATCTCCCGCCAGCGCCTGCTCGATGAGGTGTGGGGGTATGACCCGTTCTCGACAACCAACACGATCGAGGTTTTCGTCTCGAACCTGCGCCGCAAGCTCGAGGCCGAGGGCGAGCCGCGGCTCCTGCACACGATCCGCGGGGCTGGCTACGTCCTACGCGCGTAGGGTCGAGGGCGCGGCGCGGCGCGCTGTGGAGCGCCTCTCGGGCGCCTTCGATGGGCTGCCCATCCGCGTGCGCCTCGCGGGCGTCTCGGCGCTGCTCACGTTCACGATCCTGTGCGCGTTCGCGCTCGCGGTGGGCGGGCTCACGGTGCGGCGCATCCGCTCGGACTTCAACCGCCAGGTGGCGCAGACCGCGCAGCAGCTCTCCACGCAGCTGAACGTGTACATCAACCCCGTCACGCACAACATCGTGGGCATCCAGCCGGCGCTCGACGATCTCCCGGGGGTGCCGCCGCACTCGGTGATCAAGCTCTACACGATCGGCGGCGCGGCGCCCTTCGCGCAGACGCCCGCCACGCACGCCCCCGCGCTGCCGCCCCCGCCCCAGGTGGGTTCGCAGACGGGAGAAGCCAACGGCTACCGCATCGTGAGCGAGCCCGCGGTGGTGCGCGTGCTCGGCAGCGGGCGCCCGCTGGGACAGGTGATCGTGCAGTACGGAAGACGCGTCTCGGATGTGGACGCGACGATCGCGCGCGTGGAGCTGCTTTTGCTGCTGGGCACGTTCGCGGGCTCAGCATTCGCGCTGCTCGCGGGCATCATGATCGCGCGCCGCGCGATGGCGCCGATCGCGGAGCTCACGAGCGCGGCGGAGCAGATCGCGCGCACGCGCGACTCCAGCCGCAAAATCCCCCAGCCCAAGGCCGAAGACGAGGTCGCCGAGCTCTCGCGCACCCTGGAGGGGATGTTGCGCGAGCTCGACACAGCGCACACCGAAACCGAGGCGATGCTCGCGCGCCAGCGACGCTTCGTGGCGGACGCCTCGCACGAGCTGCGCACACCGCTCACGAGCGTGCTCGCGAACCTCGAGCTGCTGGCCGACTCGCTGCACGGCGAACAGGGCGACGCGGCGCGCAGTGCATTGCGCTCCTCGCAGCGCATGCGCCGCCTCGTGGCCGACCTGCTGCTGCTCGCGCGCACCGACGTGGGCCGTGTGGTCGCGCACGAGCCCTGCGACCTCGCGCAGATCGTCGTGGAGGCCGCCGCCGAGCTGGGGCCCGTGAGCACCGAGCACGACATCTCACTCGACGTGCACGCGGCGCCTGTGCAGGCGGCACGCGACGAGCTTCACCGCGTGACGATCAACCTCTTGGAGAACGCGCTGCGCCACACGCCCCCTGGCACCGAGATACGGGTGTGCACAGGCAGGGAGGGAGAGGCCCCCACAAGGGGGGCCGCGGGAGCCGCGCAGGGCGTGGCCGTGCTCGTCGTGGAGGATGACGGCCCGGGCGTCCCACCGGAGCTGAGTGGATCGTTGTTCGAGCGCTTCGTGCGGGGCGCCGGGGATCGCGGCGGCTCCTTCGGCTTGGGGCTTGCGATCGTGCGCGCCGTGGCGGAGTCCCACGGCGGGAGCGTCACGCTCGAGTACACGCACCCGGGCGAGGAGCCCTACGGTGCGCGGTTCACCGTGCGGCTACCGCTGGCTTCAGACCTCAACGACGACCGGGAGTACCATCGGCCGGCGGCGCAGGCGGTTGTAAACCAGCTCGGCTAGATCGTCGTGGAGCGCCTCCTGGAGCATGTCGACCTCGTGGATCTGCTCCTTCGCCGCGCGTTTGAGCGTGGAGGCGACGGTGGTGCGGATCTCCTCCACGAGCTCGCCGGCCTCATCGAGAAAGGGCACGCCGCGGAAGATCACCTCGGGGTCGGCCACCGAGGAGCCGTCTGACTCGGCGATCGTGGCGACGACGATGAAGATGCCATCGGCGGAGAGCATCCGCCGATCGCGCAGCGCGACATCGGCCATGTCGCCGATCTCCACGCCGTCGACGAACACCATGCCCGCCTGCTCGCGCTCGCCGAAGCCCGCGCGACGCGAGTCGATGTCGAGCGGCAGTCCGTTGTCGCCCTGGAAGATGTCCTCTGGCGGGACCCCCACCGCCTCGGCCAGCTTGGCGTGCAGGCGCAGGCGCTTGAAATCGCCGTGGAAGGGCATCACGTAGCGCGGCTTGACGAGGTTCAGCATCAGCTTGACCTCCTCGGCGTAGCCGTGCCCGGAGGCGTGCACGGGCGCGTCGCGCGGGGTCACCACCTCACAGCCGATGTGGTAGAGGCGGTCGATCGTCTCGTTCACCGCGCGCTCGTTGCCGGGGATCGGCGTGGCGGAGAAGATCACCGTGTCGCCGTCGCGCAGCTGCACCTGGCGGTGGTCGCGGTAGGCCATCCGCCGCAGCGCGCTGAGCGGCTCGCCCTGGGAGCCGGTGGAGATGATCACCACGCGCTCGTCGGGGAAGTCGTCGAGCTCGCGCGGACCCACCATCAGCCCGTCGGGCACCTCGATGTGCCCGAGCGTGCGCCCGATCGCGACGTTCTTGCGCATCGAGCGCCCCACGAGCGAGACCTTGCGATCGAGCGCGTGCGCGGCGTCCATCACCTGCTGCACGCGGTGGATGTTCGAGGCGAAGCTCGTCACCACGATGCGCCCCTCGCAGCGCGCGAAGGCCTCCTCCAGGTGCGGACCCACGACCGACTCCGAGGGTGAGAAGCCGGGGCGGTCGACGTTGGTGGAGTCTCCGCACAGCAGCAGCACCCCCTCGCGCCCAAGCTCAGCCAGTCTTGACACGTCGGCGGGCGGCCCATCCACGGGTGTCTGGTCGAACTTGTAGTCGCCGGTGATCAGCACCGTCCCCAACTCGGTTCCGAGCGCCACCGCGGAGGAGTCGGGGATCGAGTGGGTCATGTGCACGAGCTCCGCCGAGAAGGGCCCCAGCTCGACGGTGTCATCCGCCGCGAGCTCGATCAGATCGACGTCCTTGAGGCGGTGCTCCTCGAGCTTGGACTTCGCCATCGCCACCGTCAACGCCCCCCCATACACGGGAGGGGTGTCCCCGCGCTCTGAGCCCAGCTCGCGCAGCACCCACGGCAGCGCGCCCAGGTGGTCCTCGTGGCCGTGCGTGACGACGATCGCCTCGATGTCCCTCGCGCGCTCGCGCAGGTAGGTGAAGTCGGGGAGCACCAGATCGATCCCCACCATCTCCGGCGTGGGGAAGCGCAGCCCCACGTCCACCACCACGATCCGCCCGTCGTACTCGACGACGGTCATGTTCTTGCCTATCTCGCCGAGCCCTCCCAGGGGCAGGACCCGCAGCTTGCTCACGCTTGGGGCACCTGCATGGACGAGGCGCCGGCGCCGAGCAGTCCGTGGCGCTCGAGCACCGTGCACACCTCGGCGAGCTCCTGCGCGGTGGCCTCGACGATCGGCAGCCGCACTCCCCCCGCGCGGTGACCGAGCAGGTTCAGCGCGGCCTTCGTGCACGTGGGCGAGGCGGTCATAAACAGTGTTTTATACACGTCACGCAGGCTCGCATCGATCTCATGGCGTCGCTCGGGCTCGTCCACCATCCGCCGCATCTCGTCTCCAACCACGTGGCTTGCCACGAGAATGCCGCCCGTACCGCCCATGTCGAGCGTGCGCGCGAACGTTCCATCGTCCCCTGCGAACAGCTCGAGTCCATCAATCAATTGCAGCTCGTCGGCGTTGGCCTGCTTGACCCCCGCGATGTGCTCGATCTGTGCAAGCTCCGCCAAGAGCGCGGGCGGAATGTTCGTGCCCGTGCGGTGCGGGATGTTGTAGAGCAGCACCGGGCGATCGGTGGCCCTGGCCACCTCCTCATAGTGGCGCTTGAGGCCCAGCGGGCTGGGGCGGTTGTAGTAGGGCGTCACGCTGAGCGTCGCATCCACGCCCATTTCCGTGGCCCGCTCTGTCAAATGCGCGGCGTGCAGCGTGTTGTTCGAGCCCGTCCCCCCCACGATGCTCTTGCCGGCGGGCTTCTCCTTGACCGCGAGCTCGATCAGCCCCAGGTGCTCCTCATCGGTGAGCGTCGAGGCCTCCCCGGTCGTCCCACACACGACGAACCCATCCGAGCCGTGCTCGCCGAGGTGGTGCATCAGCGCCACGAACGCCTCCTCGTCGACGCGCAACTCGGCGTCGAAGGGCGTCACGATCGCTGTGAGGATGGTCCCTAGTTCAAGCATCGAAGGCCATTATCCCACGCCGCAGACGCGCCTCGCCACTTGCCGGTCTTGGAGGGCATCTCGAAGGCGCGTCAGCGCGGGCCGGAGGGCGGCGGGATGCCGAGCTGCTTGCAGATCTTGCGGGCGAGCGGCCAGCCGATCTCACGATGACGCGGAAGGGCAGTGGAACGCTCTGGGTCAAAGCCCCAATAGCTGTGGCGACCACCCTCGCGCAGTGGTCCCGCGCCGTGCTCGCGCAGGTGGCGTTCAAGGTCTCGGCGCTTCACGCAGCGATCGTCAGTTGCAGCGGCTCGCTGTCGGAGGCGGGCTCGCTGAGCGCGTGCTCGCCAAAGCGCAATTCGAGAATGCCGTGTAACGCATCGATCACGTTCTCGCGCGCCTCATCACGACTTCGACCCTGGCTATGGGCGCCGGGGACCTCGGGTATCGACGCGACGATCCAGCCATCGCCACCATCCTCATAAACAATCGTCAGGCGCAGCGCCTCGCTCACATGACACACGGTAGCGCGCTCGGCGGCGAGGCTGCTACCTCGCGAAGAGGAGGTTCTCCAACCCGACGACGGGCGAGGACTCGAGCTCCCCCACGCGCCTGACGGCCAGCAGCACGCCCGGCATGAACGAAACGCGGTCGATCGAGTCGTGGCGGATGGTGAGTGTCTCTCCGAGATCTCCGAGGATCACCTCCTGGTGAGCGACAAGACCCGGCAGGCGCACGGAGTGGATCGGTGGTTCGGGGCCGTCGGATGCCTCGGCCATCAGCCGCGCCGTGCGCGCGGCGGTGCCGGAGGGGGCGTCGAGCTTGCGATCGTGGTGGAGCTCGATTATCTCGGCCTTCTCCATGTGACGCGCGGCCTCGGCGGCGAAGCGCATCATCAGGACGGCGCCGATCGCGAAGTTGGGGGCGATCAGGACCTTTGCCTGTGGCAGCCCCTCTGGCGTGCGGGCGGCGCGCAGTGGCTCGATCTCGAAGCCTGTTGTGCCGATCACGACGTGTACGCCCGCCTGGATGCACGCCAGCGCGTTCTCCAAAGCCGTATCGGGCCGCGTGAAGTCGACAACCACATCGGCGGCGTCTAGCACCTCGGCGAGTGCGACGCCGAGCACCGGGTCCACACGGCCCGTCAGCTCCATGTCCTCCGCGCCTTCGACGGCGGCGCACACAGTCTGCCCCATGCGCCCGGCGGCGCCGGCCACGGCGACCTTGATCTTCTGCTCCTCGGTCTCGGACATCTACGACCTACTGTACGGCTCCGCCGAGGGCTATCTCGGCTACGGCGACCGGTAACGCACTCAGCGTTGGCAGCGGCTCCAGCGCCGCGCCGAAGGCCTCCTCGGCCGGGCCGATCGCGGCGGCGGAGAGGCGCTCGGGCGCGAACATATCGCCGGCGAGCGCGCGCAGCTCATCCTGTCCGACGGCGTCGATCTTCTGCATGACCTCCTCGACGGTGAGGATCGGCAACCCGTGCAGGACGGAGGCGCCAAGACGGTTCATGCGCGCGCCGGTGGACTCGAGCGAGAGGGCGATGCGGCCCTTGGTGTTCTCGCGCGAACGCTGCAGCTCGGCCTCATCCGCGGGCTCTGCGGCAAAACGGGTGAGCTCGTGCGCGAGCACCGCGAGCGCCTCGCTGAGGTTCTCCGGGCGCGTGCCCACGTAGAGACCCACATCACCTGTGTGGGCGTGGAGGTTGGCGAAGGAGAAGACCGCGTAGGCGAGACCGCGGCGCTCGCGCACCTCCTGGAAGAGACGCGAGGAGGAAGAGCCGCCGAGCACGTTGTCGAGCACGCGCAGTGCGTAGCGGCGCTCGTCGTCGCGCGCCAGCCCAGGGGCTCCCAGGCAGACGTGGTACTGCTCGGTGTCCTTGCGCAGGAAGTGCACGCGCGGCTCGAAGGTCGGGTACGCCAACGGCGGCACGGGGTCGCTCGCGGAGGTCGGGTTGCTTGCCTGCGGACCGCCCGCCAGCGCCAGCTCGACCAGCGCGTCGTGGTTGCACGAGCCGGCGGCGGCGATCACGATGCTGTGCGGGTGATAGCGCCGCGCGTGGAATGCGCGCAGCTGCTCCTCGGTGACGGCGCCGACGACCTCGGCGCGCCCGATCACCGGGCGCCCGAGCGGGTGGGCTCCGTAGACGGCCTCGCCGAGCACGTCGAAGACCAAGTCCTGCGGGTCGTCTTCGTACATCGCGATCTCTTCGAGCACCACCTCGCGCTCGGTCTCGAGCTCCTCGAAACGGGGGCGCCAGATCATGTCGGCGATCACGTCGAATGCCTTCTCCAGGTGCTGATCGAGAATGCGGGTGTAGACGGAGGTGTTCTCCTTGTCGGTCCCGGCGTTCAGCTCGGCGCCCATCGCATCGAAGATCTGGTCGATCTCCTGCGAGCCGTAGCGCTCGGTGCCGCGGAACAGCATGTGCTCCAAGAGGTGGGAGATGCCCGCCTCATCGTGGGTCTCCCCCACCGAGCCGGCATCGATCAGGAAGCCGAGCGCCACCGAGCGCACGGAGGGCATGCGCTCGGTGACCACACGCACCCCGGAGGGCAGCGTGGTGATGCGGTGCTCGGAGGTGCTCAGATCGTGCAACGGTCAGACCGTCTGCCGCGGGACGGCGCGATCAGTAACGATCGCGCCCGCCGCGGGGGCGTCCACCGCGCGAGCCACCGCGCTCGCGCTCGGGGCGATCGCTGCCGTTGCGCGAAGGCCGTCCGCCACCACCGCCGCCGCCGGAGCCGACGCCGGCCAGCTCCTCGACGCTCTTGCCGGCGATCTCCGGGTCCTCGGAGAGACGCAGGCCGATGCGACCGCGCTCGCGGTCGACCTCGACCACGCGCACGTTGATCTCATCGCCCTTGTTGAGCACGTCCTCGACGGTGTCCACGCGCTGGCCGGGCGAGACGTTGGAGATGTGCAGGAGTCCGTCGGTTCCCTTGGCGAGCTCCACGAAGGCGCCGAAGGTGGTCGTCTTGACGACCTTGCCGAGGTACTCGTCGCCGACCTCCACCTCCTTCATCATCATCCGCACGCGCTCGAGCAGCGCGTCGCCGAGCTCGCCGTTGGCTGAGTAGATCAGCACCTGGCCGTCGTCGTTGACGTCGATCTGGGACTCGAACTCCTCGGAGAGGCCCCTGATGGTTTCTCCGCCCTTGCCGATCAAGAGGCCGATCTGCGAGGGGTCGATCTGGATCGTCTGGATGCGCGGAGCGAACTGGCTCAGCGACTCGCGCGGGCCGTCGATCACGTCGGCCATCTTGCCGAGGATGAACGTGCGTGCCGCGTGGGCCTGCGTGAGCGCGTCGCGCAGGATCTCAAACGTGACGCCGCTGATCTTGATGTCCATCTGCAGGGCGGTGATGCCCTGGTCGGTACCGGCCACCTTGAAGTCCATGTCTCCCAGGTGGTCCTCCACACCGGCGATGTCGGTGAGCACGATGTAGTCGTCGCCCTCCTTGATGAGTCCCATCGCGATACCCGCCACCGGGCGCTTGATCGGCACGCCCGCGTCCATCAGCGACAGCGAGGAGCCGCACACCGAGGCCATCGAGGAGGAACCGTTTGACTCGAAGATGTCCGACACGACACGGATCGTGTAGGGGAAGTCCTCGATCGAGGGCACCACCGGTACGAGCGCACGCTCGGCCAGCGCGCCGTGACCGATGTCGCGGCGCTTGGGGCCGATGCGGCCGGCCTCGCCCACCGAGAACGGCGGGAAGTTGTAGTGGTGGAAGTAGTACTTCTTGCTCTGCAGCCCCAGCGTGTCGAGGCGCATCTCCTCCTTGAGCGTGCCGAGCGCGGCGACGCTCAGCGCCTGCGTCTGCCCGCGCGTGAACAGCGCGGAGCCGTGCGTGCGCGGCGTGACCCCCGCTTCGATCGTGATCTCGCGGATCTCGTTCTCCGCGCGGCCGTCGGGGCGCTTCTTGTGCACGGCGATGCGCTGGCGGATGGTCGACTTCTCGAGCTTGTCGAAGGCCATCTGCACCGCGGCGCGCCGTGCCTTGGCCTCGGCGAACTGCTCCTCGGAGGCGCCCTCACTTGCGGAGGGGGCGTAGCGCTCGAAGGATTTCGCCCTCGACGGCCTTGCAGGCGTCCTGGCGCTCGAAGCTTGTCCTCGACCTGCGTGGCCGCGTCGAGCGCGGAGCCGTGCGAGGAGCGGATCTCGCCGAGCAGCCCCTCATCGAGCCCGGGGGTCTCCACGACCGTCTTCTCCTTGCCGACCTTCGCAGCGAGGTCGCGCTGCAGCTGGCAGAGCTTCTTGATCTCCGAGTGCGCGATGTCCAGGGCATCGAGGATCTCCGCCTCGGAAATCTCGTTCGCGCCCGCCTCGACCATCAGGATCGCGTCTTCGGAGCCCGCCACGACGAGGTCGAGATCGGAACTCTCGAGTAGATCCTCCTCGTTGGGGTTCACCACGAAGTTGCCGTCGATCTTGCCGATCCGCACCGCGCCCACAGGGCCGGCGAAGGGGACGTTGGAGATCATCAGCGCCGCGGAGGCGCCGTTCATCGCGAGGATGTCATACGGGTTGACGTGATCCACCGAGATCGGGATCGCAACCAGCTGCGTCTCGAAGCGCCAGCCCTTGGGGAACAGCGGGCGCAGCGGACGGTCGATCATGCGCGCCGTCAGCGTGCCCTTCTCACCCGAGCGTCCCTCGCGCTTGAAGAACGAGCCGGGGATCTTGCCCGCGGCGTACATGCGCTCCTCGACGTCAACCGTCAGAGGAAGAAAGTCCACATCCCTCAGACCGCCGGCAGTGGCGGTGGAGAGAACCATCGTGTCGCCCTGGCGGACGACCACTGCGCCGGAGGCCTGCTTGGCCATCCTGCCGGTCTCAAACGAGATCTCACTACCAGCGATCTCCACGGAGACCCGCGTCACGGCGTTGCTGCTCATATTTCCTGCCCTTCTCGGCGCTCGCCCTTCGGTCGGCGGCGCGATCTTTATTTATCTCTGTATCCGAACCAGAGGAGCTTAGCGGAGAAGGCCGCCGAGAACCATGTGCGCGCCGGGTAGATCGGCAGGTGAAGGCGCCTGATAACTCCAGCGAACAACCCCGTCGGGGCCGGTTATGACCAACGCCCGCTGAGGAAAGCCACCCTCGTGGAGCACGCCGAACGCAGCGCAGGCGGCGCCCTTGGGCTCGAAGTCCGAGAGCTGCGGGATGCTCACACCGAGCTTTTCGCGAAACGCCTTCTGCGCCCAGCTGGAGTCGCATGAAACGCCGTAGATCTCGACGCCTTCGGCGCGCGGCTCTGCAAGCTCCGTCTCATACACCCCCAGCTGATCGGTGCAGACCGGGCTGAAGGCGAAGGGATAGAAGACGAGCACGGTCGTCTTGCCCTGCAGGTCCTGCTCGGTGAAGCGCTCGCCGCTTTCGGTCCCCAGGCTGAAGCTGGGCGCCGGGGCGCCGGGGTCCAGAACGCTCACGGTTGACTACTTGCGCAGGCCGAGCTCTTTGATGAGTGCTCTGTAGCCCTCGAGGTCGTTGCGGCGCAGGTAGTCGAGGAAGCGACGACGCTGACCGACGAGCATCAAGAGGCCACGGCGCGAGTGGTGGTCGCGCTTCTGCTCGCGCAGATGCTCGGTGAGGTGGTTGATGCGCTCCGTAAGGAGTGCAACCTGCACCTTGGTGCTGCCCGTGTCGCGCTCGTTGGCGCCGAACTTGGCGGCGATCTCGCGCTTGCGCTCAGTTGTGAGGGTCATTGGGTCGGATAGGCTAGCACTACCGCGCGCGTCTGCTCGACATCGTGGTGCATCTGCTCGACGAGCGCTTCGGCGCTGTCAAAGCGCCGTTCGCCGCGTATGCGCGCGAGGAAGTCCAACCGTAGGGTGTGTCCGTAGAGGTCGCCTTCGAAGTCGAGCAGGTAGGCCTCGATCAACTCGATGCGCCCGGTTTTGAAGGTGGGGCGCACGCCGATGCTGACCGCGGCCGGACCTCCGTCGGCGAGACACGCGTAGATGCCGTGTCCGGGGCACACGAGTGCGTCGTCGGGGATCAGGTTGGCCGTCGGGAAGCCGAGTTCGCGCCCACGCTTGTCCCCGTGTGTGACCTCGCCGCGCAGCTGGAAGGGGGCGCCGAGCAGACGTGCGCCCTCCTCCACCTCGCCGGCCGCGATCAGACCGCGGATGTGGCTGGAGGAGACAATCTCCCCGTCGACCTCGAGCAGCGGATGCACGACGGTCTGAAAGCGCGGGTCCGCGGCCAGCAGGCGTGTGTCGCCGCGGGCCTTGTGACCGAAGCGGAAGTTCTCGCCGACCGACACGTGGGTCGCCCCGAGCGCGTCGACCAACACTCCGTCGATGAACTCGCTGGCGGTGCGCTGCGCGAAGCTGCGGTCGAAGGGGATCACGATCAGCTCCTGCACTCCCAGTGCAGCGATCAGCTCGGACTTCGTCTCGAGCGGAGTGAGCAGCTTGGGCGCGTGCTGGGGCGCCACCACGGACACGGGGTGTGGCTCGAAAGTCAGCACGCTGTCGGCGCCCCGGATCACCTCCTGATGGCCAAGGTGCACGCCGTCGAAGGTGCCAACGGCGACCTTGCGCTCGCGGCGCTCCACCTCGGGTAGGCGAGTTATCTGCATCGGAGCGGAAGCCTACGGCGCGAGCGCCGCCATCGCGTCCTCGATGGAGATGAGATGGCTCTCGGCCACTTCCTGCCACGGCTCTCCTCGCTGAGGCGGCGCGATCGCGTCCCGCACCTCGAACGATCCGATCGCGGTGCGTCGCAGCTGTTCGCAATAGGCGTCGCCCAACTCGGCGATCAACGAGCGCACGTATGTGCCCGAGGAGCACTCGATCAGGAAGCTCGCGCTCTCGGGCTCGCGCCACAGCTGCTCGAAGCGGTGGATCGTGACGATCCGCTCGGGCATCTCGAACTGCTCTCCGCGACGCGCACGGCGGTAGGCGCGCTCGCCGCCGATCTTCACCGCCGAGTAGATCGGGGGGCGCTGGCGAATCTCCCCAATCGGCAGGTCGGGTGGGTCCGGTGGGATGCGCCCCGTTTGCGTGATCTCCCCCTCGGTGTCGCCAGTGCTGGAGAGCGCTCCCAGGCGTGCGACCGTGACATAGCGCTTGGGCAGCTCCATCAGGTGGCGCTGGATGCGCGTGGCCCTGCCCACGAGCACGAGCAGCAGCCCCGTGGCGAACGGGTCGAGTGTGCCGGCGTGCCCGGTCTTCACGCCTCCCAGGGCATGGCGCACGGCGGCGACCACATCGTGCGAAGTGACGCCGGCGGGCTTGTCGATCGGCAAGACACCGTCCACGCCGAGAGACTCACACGTGGGCCGGCGCAGGATGCAGCTGTGCGGCGATCTCCCTGCGCAGGAAGGCGATCAGCTCCTCCAGCTCGAGCGTCGTGGAGAAGCCCGCGGCGCGGCGGTGCCCACCGCCACCCTGGGCGCGCGCGATCAGCGAGACGTCGACGTCGTCGTCGGTGGCGCGCAGCGAGACCTTGTAGTGGCCGCGGCGATCGATGTCGAGCAGCTCGCGCACGAGCCCCGCCACTTTCGTGCCCTGCACGGCGCGCAGGATGTCGACGATCCCCTCGGAGTAGCTCGCCTCGGCGCCGGCCTCGTTGAAATCTTCAGCGCTCAGCCACGCGAGCGTGAGCTCGCCGTCGTCGTGGCGACACACCTGCGCGAGCGCGCGCGCGAACAGGGTGAGCTTCGCGAAGGGCATCTCCTCGAACAGGCGCCGGTAGACACCCTGCACGTCGACGCCAGCCGCGATCAGGGCGGCGGCCATCTCGTGTGCCCGGGGGCCGGTGTTCTCGTACATGAAGCGCCCGGTGTCGGTGATCAGCCCGACATACAGCGCCTCCGCGACGGCCGGGTTCGGCGCGACGCCCAGCTCGCCCATCAGTTCCCACACGATCTCCGCTGTGCACGAGGCGGAGGGCACGACGTGATCGATCGTGCCAAAGCGCGTGTTGTCGTGGTGGTGGTCGATGTTGAGCAGGTGCGCGCCGGCGCGCAGCACCTCGGCGGAGTTGCGGTCGATGTTGCCGCAGTCGAGGAACACGACGGTGCGCTGGGCGATGTCGGCGGGCGCGAACTGGATCGTGTTCTCCAACTGAAAGAAGCGGTACTCGTGCGGCAGCGGCAACTCGCTGGGCGCGATGAACATCGGCGCGTCCTTGCCGAGCGCGGTGAGCAGGCCCTGCATCGCAACGAGCGAGCCGAGCGCGTCGCCGTCCATGTTCTCGTGGGTGGCGAGCACGAAGCGGGAGTCGCTGCGAATGCGCTCCAGCACCAGGGCGCGGCTGTGCCCGAAGCCGTTGTTCTCGCTCATAGGAGTGCGTTCCTCACGGTTGCTCGATCTCCTCCAGCAACTCCTCGACACGCAGCGCGCGATCGAGTGTCTCGTCATAGGCGAAGCTCAGCGTGGGCGTGCGCTTGAGGTGCAGCTGCGAGGCCACTCGGCCCTGCAGGTACCCTTGCGCGCTGTTGAGGCCCGCCATGCTGGCCTCGCGTTGCTCCTGCTCGCCCAGCACGCTCACATATACGCGAGCGTGGCTGAGGTCGGCACTGGTCCTGACATCGGTCACGGTTATGAATCCCACCCTTGGGTCCTTCAACTCTCCTGCCACGGCCTCGCCGATCACCTGGCGGATCGCCTCGTCGACGCGACGCATACGTTCTGAACTCATCCCTGCCTACTCATCCTACCCCTCGGGTCCCGCCGAGGGGGTTGGGTGTTTCAATGGCAATTGACGGAGGGTCCGGCGTTCTGAGTGCGCCTTAGGCGAGCTGACGCTCCACCTGGCGCGTCTCGTAGGTCTCCAGGATGTCGCCCTCGCGCAGGTCCTGGAAGTTGGCGAGCACGATGCCGCACTCGAAGCCGGTGGCGACCTCGCGCACGTCGTCGTTGACACGCCTCAGGGATGCGATCGTGGTGTCGTAGATGACGGTTCCCTCGCGCACGACGCGGACGTGTGAGCCGCGCGTGACCTTGCCCTCGGTTACGTAGGAGCCCGCGATGACGCCGATGCGCGAGGCACGGAACAGCTGGCGCACCTCGGCCTGGCCGAGCGTGGACTCGACCTGCTCGGGCTCGAGCATGCCCTGCATCGCGGCGCGCAGCTCCTCGATCGCTCGGTAGATGACCGAGTAGGAGCGGATCTCGACGCCTTCGCGCTCGGCGAGCTGGCGCGCGTCCCCCACGGGGCGCACGTTGAAGGCCATGACCACCCCGTCGGAGGCCGCGGCGAGCATCACGTCGGACTCGTTGATGCCGCCCACGCCGCGGTGGATGATGTTGACGGTGACCTCGTCCTGGGGGAGCTTTGCGATCTCGTCCTCGATCGCCTCCAGCGATCCGGCGACGTCGGCCTTGACGACCAGCCCGAGCTCCTTGATTGCGCCCTCCTGGGCGAGCTTGAAGACGTCCTCGAGCGACATCTTGCGGCCCGAGCGCCGGGCGAGGGCCTCGGTCTTCAGGCGGTTGGCGCGTTCGCCGGCGAGCTGGCGCGCGCGGCGCTCGTTCTCGACGACGCGCACGAGCTCGCCGGCCTCGGGAACGCCGTCGAAGCCGAGCACCTCGACGGGCTCGCCGGGCCGCGCGGCCTTCACGCGCGTGCCGATGAAGTTGTGCATCGCGCGCACCCGCCCGAAGTGCGCTCCGGCGACGAGCGCGTCGCCGACGCGCAGCGTGCCGCGCTGGATCAGCACGCTCACGACGGGGCCGCGCCCGGGGTCGAGCTTTGACTCGATCACCGTGCCGGATGCCTCGACGTCGCGGTTGGCCTTCAGCTCCTCCAGATCGGTGACGACCTGGATCGTCTCGAGCAGGTGCTCGAGGCCCTCGCGCGTCTTGGCGGAGACGTCGACGAACTCGGTCTCCCCGCCCCACTCGGCGGGCTGCAGGCCGCGCTGGGTCATCTCGGTGCGCACGCGCTCGGGGTTGGCGCCCTCCTTGTCGATCTTGTTGACCGCGACGATGATCGGAACCTCGGCGGCCTTGGCGTGGTCGATCGCCTCCTCGGTCTGGGGCTTGACGCCGTCGTCGGCGGCGACGACGATCACGGCGAGGTCGGTCACGCGCGCGCCGCGGGCGCGCATCGCGGTGAACGCCTCGTGGCCGGGGGTGTCGAGGAAGGTGATCTCCTTGCCGGCGTGGTGGACCTGGTAGGCGCCGATGTGCTGGGTGATGCCTCCGGCCTCTCCGGCGGCGACCTCGGTCTCGCGGATCGCGTCCAGCAGCGAGGTCTTGCCGTGGTCGACGTGGCCCATGATCGTCACCACCGGCGGGCGGTCGACCATGTCGGCCTCGTCGTCTTCGAAGACGGGCTCGACTTCGACGTCGTCGGCGGCATGGAGGATCTCGACCTCCTTGCCGAACTCCTCGGCGAGCACCTGGAGCGCCTCGTCGGAGAGGGTCTGGGTGAGCGTCGCCATCTCCCCCAGCGACATCAGCTTCTTGATGATTTCGGGCACCGGCACGCCCATGTACTCGGCGGCATCCTTGACGGTGGCGCCCGAGTTGATGCGGATCGTGTCGGTGGCCTCCATCGCGGCGGTGTCGATCGGGGCGATCGTCTCGTCGTAGGTCCCGCGCCGGCGCCGACCCCGTCGCGGACGGCGCTGGGGCTGATTGGCCGGTCCGCCCTGCTGGCGGCGCGAGGCCTGCGAGTCGATCACCACGCGACGGCGCCCGCCCGGTCCCGCGGCGGCCGCGGGAGCGCGCTCGCCGGTGCGCGAATCGCGCGTCGGGCGCACCCGCTCGGCCTCGGCTTTGGCGGCGTCGGTCGTTGGCGTCTCGCCGCCGGGTGAGCCATCAGCGGAGGGCGCGCCATCGGCGGATGGCGTGGCTACGGGCACGGCGGAAGCCTCTGGAGCGCTCGCTGCAGGCGAAGGCGAGGGCGGTGATGGCGCCGCTACCGGCGCGGGCGCGGACGCACCGTTTGAGCCAAGCACCTTCAATGCGGCTGCCTCATCGATCGACGAAGCAGCCGCCTTGGCATCGATGCCTGCGGCATGCAGCTTCTCGAGCAGATCCTTGCTGGTAAGGCCCTGCTCTTTGGCGATCTCATGTACGCGCTTCTTCATCGGATTAATGATTCTACGAGTTCAGGGTCCAGTTTCAGCTTGCAGCGCAACGCGCGAGCAACACCTCCGCGTCGCTCGGCAAGCACTAAACACTCGGGATTGATTCCATCCGCGGAGCGGCACAGGTAGGCCCCGCGCCCGGGCAGCACGCCCCTGCGGTCGATGACCGCGACGCGGCGACGAGCGCCGCCGCTCGCGGCGAGGCGCACCAGCTCGGGCTTCGGCGCGATGCGCCCGCAGCCGACGCACCTGCGCCGGGGCACATGGCCGGTTATGGCGCGGTCTCCGGGGCGAGGTCGGCGATGTTGTCTGAGGCGATTCCGGCGAGCGCTTGATGGCTCTCCAGACCGCAGTAGCGCGAGTTCGGCAGCGAGGCGTTGGGGCAGCGGCGGCCGTTTGAGAGGATCGCCGCGCAGCGGCCCTGGACCTCCTC
Organism: uncultured Solirubrobacterales bacterium; assembly: GCA_963725525.1. GTDB lineage: Bacteria > Actinomycetota > Thermoleophilia > Solirubrobacterales > Solirubrobacteraceae > Palsa-744. Next base: position 669,291 of record CAVRYP010000001.1, on the reverse strand, counting down.
CTCCTCATAGCCGTGCTCGGCCTCCTCGGCGGCGAATTCGGTCTCCGAGCGGATGTCCACGCGCCAGCCGGTGAGCCGCGCGGCCAGACGCGCGTTCTGACCCTCGCGCCCGATCGCCAGCGAGAGCTGATCGTCGGGCACGATCACGGTGGCCTGCTTGGCCTCGTCGTCGACGAGCACCTCGCGCACGCGGGCGGGCGAGAGCGCCTTGGCGACGAAGCGCGCGGGCTCGTCGTTGAAGGGGATGATGTCGATCTTCTCGCCGCGCAGCTCGGAGACGACCATGCGCACGCGCGAACCGCGCGGGCCCACGCAGGCCCCCACCGGGTCCACGCCGTCGGTGTGGGAGATCACGGCGATCTTCGAGCGGTAGCCGGGCTCGCGGGCGACGTTGGCGATCTCCACGAGGCCGTCGGCGATCTCGGGCACCTCGAGCTCGAAGAGCTTCTTGATCAGCTCGGGGTCGCGGCGGGAGACGATGATCGAGGGGCCTTTGGTGGAGGGCGAGACCTCCTTGATGACGGCCTTGATGCGCTGGGAGTGGTCGTAGCGCTCGCCCTCGACCTGCTCTGACTTGGGCAAGAGCGCCTCGACGCGCTCGCGCAGCTGCACGAGCGTGTAGCGCGAGTCGGACTGTTGCACGATGCCGGTGATCAGCTCGCCCACGCGATCGCGGTATTCCTCGAACATCATGTCGCGCTCGGCCTCGCGGATGCGCTGCAAGATCACCTGCTTGGCGGTCTGCGCCGCGATCCGCCCGAAGTCGTCGGGGGTGACGTCACGTTCGCCGATCTGGTCGCGGTACTCGGCGAACTTGGCGGGGTCGATTTCGGGGTCCTCGGGCTCGCGCAGCTCGCCGGTCTCGGGGTCCACGACGGTGCCCTCGTCGATCGTCTCGACGATCAGGTGCGCCTCCAGGCGCTCGGGGATGATCAGTTCGATCACGCGGAAGTCGGCGGTCTCGCGGTCCATCTCCACGCGCGCGTACTTGGCCGAGCCGGGCTGCTTCTTGTAGGCGGAGAGCAGCGCGTCCTCGAGCGCGATCATCAGCTTCTCGGGCTCGATGCCCTTCTCGCGCGCCAGCGCGTGCATGGCTTCCAGGATTTCGCGTGACATGGGCTACTCCTCAACCAGGGTCGAACGACGGATCTCCGCGTAGGGGATCGCGATCACGCCCCCGTCGGCGGCCAGGGTGACCTCGCTGTCGGTGGCCCCAACGAGCTCCCCAGTGAAGCTGCGCCGCCCGAAAGAATAGGTCCCCACCCGCCCCCTTGGCTCACGCGTGCGCACCCGCGCGCGGCGCCCCACGAAGCGGCGGAAGTGGTCGGGCTTGGTGAGCGGACGCTCGGCGCCGGGAGAGGAGACCTCGAGCGCGTAGCGCTCGCGCAACGGTGCCAGCGCGAGCGTGACGCGCTCGCACAGCGCGAGCGTGACGCCGTCGGGGTGGTCGATGAACACGCGCAGGGTGCTGCCGCCGACGACCTCGGCGAGCAGCACCTCGACCAGGGGCTCGCCCTCGGCCAGCAGCTGCTCGATCTCTGTCTGCAATGCGCTCATGGACTCCTCCTGACATTAAAAGAGCGGGCTCACCGCCCACTCCCGGTACGACTGCCGGCGTCTGCACGCGGGCACGAAAGCTGTGGGTCGAGAATAGCATCGGCGCCGTCAGGCGTTTGCACGCAGCGCTGCGACCGCATCGAGGATCGACTCGGCGACGCTCTCCTTTCCTGCGCGCGGGACGTTACGATCGCCGGCGGCGGTGATGATCGTGACCTCGTTCTCGAGCGCTTGAAAGCCGATGTCCGAGCGGGAGATGTCGTTGACGACGACGGCGTCGAGGCACTTCTGCTCGAAGCTTGCCGCGCCCGTATTCCAGGGCGCCTTCTCCGTGCTCGGCGGCGAACCCCACGAGCGTCTGTCCCTCGCGCCGATGGGCCGCCAGGCCACACAACACGTCGGGCGTGGCTTCGAGCTCGAGGCGCAGACGCTCCTGGCCGGCCTTTTTGATCTTGCCGTTGCTCGGCGCCGCGGGCCGGAAGTCAGCCACCGCCGCCGCCATCAGCAGGACATCGCACGTGGGGAACTCCTCTTCGCAGGCGCGCTGCAGCTCAGCGGCGGTGGGCGCCTCGCGCCAGGCCACCCCTGGCGGACGGGACAGCGAAACGTTGGCTGCGACCACGGTGACCTGCGCGCCGCGCGCGTGCGCGGCCTGCGCGAGGGCGAGCCCCATGCGCCCGGAGGAGCAGTTGCCGACATAGCGAACGCTGTCGATCGGCTCGCGCGTGCCGCCGGCGGTGACGAGCACGTTCAGGCCGCTCCACTCTCCCGCAGCCAGCAGCGCCTCACATGCCTCCAGCAGCTGCGGGGGTTCTGCCAAGCGTCCGACACCCTCCTCACCCTTCGATGCAAGGCGACCCACTGTGGGCTCGATCACGTGCACGCCGCGCTCGCGCAGGATCCGCAGGTTGGCCTGCGTGGCGGGGTGCTCGTACATGGCGTTGTTCATCGCCGGCGCCACCACCAGCGGACAGGTGGCGGCCAATGCCGAAGTGGTGAGCAGATTGTCGGCCAGCCCGTTCGCGAGCTTGGCCAGCGTGTTGGCCGAGGCCGGCGCCACCAGATATAGGTCGGCGTTGGCGACCAGCTCGAAGATGACTGAGCGGCTCGTGCGCCGGCTGCGTCTGGTCGGGAAACGCACCGCGCATGGGGTCGCGCTCGAACTCATCGCTGAGCACCGGCGCGCCGGTCAACGCGGCAAACGAAGCCTCACCGACGAAGCGCAGCGAGGTGGGCGTCTGCACCACCCGCACCGCGTGCCCCACCGCAGTCGCCAAGCGCACGAACTCGAGCGCCTTGTAGGCGGCGATACCACCGCTGACGCCGAGCAGAATCCGGGGCATGAGGCCCTATCGACCCTATCGGTAGTGGTACTTGATCTTCCCTGCGGCTACCTCCTCGAGGGCGATCGTGAGGTAGTTCTTGGAGACCGTTTCGATCATCGGCGGCGGAAACTCGTCGAAGGTGCCCTCACCGAGGTTGTGGTAGTAGCTGTTGATCTGCCGCGCGCGCTTCGCGGCGACCAGCACGCTGGCGTAGTTGGAGTCGACGTTGTCGAGCAGACGGTCGATGCGGGGGGAGATCACTTTAGGGTCGGCCTTTCGTGGTTAGAGGGTGGCGCAGCCGGCCGAAGGCCGGCGAGCCGGGCCCCTCTTTCTCGATCAGGCCCTAAGTGTAGTGCGACGATCTCGGTCAGACGGCCCAGAGCCTCTTCGAGGCGGTCGTTGGTGACCACGTGCTCGAACTCGGGCTGCGCCTCCAGCTCGTGCTCGGCCACCCGCAGGCGTCGCTCGACCTCCTCGGATTTATCGGTGCCGCGACCGATCAATCGTGTACGCAGAGCATCCAGCGAGGGCGGCGCGATGAATACCTGCACTGCGTCGGGCACCGAGCGGCGCACCTGACGCGCGCCCTCGACCTCGATCTCGAGCACGACCGCGGCGCCGTGCTCCATGCGCCGTTCGAGCTCGCTGCGCAGCGTGCCGTAGCTGCGTCCGGCGTAGTCGGCGTGCTCGACGAACTCGCCGGCCTCGACCCGTAGTTGAAAATCCTCTGGGGACAGAAAGTAGTAGTCGACCCCGTCCTCCTCGCCGGGACGTGGAGGACGTGTGGTGGCCGAGATCGACAGCTCGAGCTCTGGCAGCTGCTCCATCAGTCCACGGATCAACGTTCCCTTGCCCACCCCGGAGGGGCCTGTGATCACAAAGACGCGTGCCACTAGCGTCGAAGCAGCGAAACGAGCTCTGAGCGCTGGCGCTCGGAGAGCCCGCCGATGGTCTTGCTCGGCGAGATGCGGCAGTGGGCGAGGATCTTGTTGACCTTGACGCGGCCGTATTTGGGGACGGCGAGCATCATGTCGCAGACCTTGGCGGTCTCGATGTACTCGGGGGGGTTCAGAAGGAGCGTGTGAATCGAGAGCCGGCCAGAGCGCAGATCGCGTTTGAGCTGGGCGCGCTTGGTGCGAATGAGGTTCGCTCGGGCGAGGGCGTCCATCCGCTGATTGAGGGAGCGCTCGGGAGCCGCCGCGTGAGGGGGGGACGTCGTGCCCGTCGCCATCGCCATGGGCGGCGAGTCTACACACCCGCGCGTCGCGAGCAAAGGAAAGTCCCGAATTGACCTGCACCTGAAGTTGAGGTTCAGTAATGTCGAGGGTAGTGGATGGTGGGAACGCCTGTTTGCAGGGGTTTTCAGTATGGATTGGCGAGGTCGCGCGAGATCTGTTGGCCAGCACTGGGATTGCGAAAACTCTCGGTGCCGACGGCCACGAGAGTCGCGCCGACGTCCAACAGTTCACGCGCGTGGCGGGCGCTCTGCACCCCACCCATGCCCACGACGGGGATCGCGACGCGGGCGGCAACCGCTGCGACCTGAGCGAGCGCAACCGGTCGAATCGCCGGGCCGGAGAGGCCGCCGGTGCCGCCGCCGAGCCAAGTGGTGGCGGCGCCCGGCGTAAGCGCCGTGGCGCGGAGCGTATTGATCAGCGAGACGGCATCGGCGCCACCGGCCTCAGATGCCTGCGCGCAGGTCGCGACGTCGGCGGTATTGGGGGTCAGCTTGACCACCAGCGGCTTGGACAGGTGGGGACGCACCTCGTTCACGACCATCTCCAGTTGCGCCGGGTCGGCGCCGATGTCGAGGCCCGTTTTGACGTTCGGGCAGGACACGTTGAGCTCGACAGCGGCGATCTCCGGGCGCTCCTCGCAGGCGTCCAGCAGAGTGGCGATCTCGGCGGCCGTGGAGCCCATCACGTTGGTAATGAGCGGCGCTTTGACCTTCGCGAGTATTTCGCTCAACGCCGGCAGGTCATGCGCGAGATAGCCCTCCAGGCCTTTGTTGGGCAGGCCGATCGAGTTGACCATCCCCGCCGGGGTCTCCCATAGCCGCGGCGGAGGGTTGCCATTACGCGGAGCGAGGGTGATCGTCTTGGAGACGAACGCCGAGAATGGAAAGTCCTCCAGCAGCGAGTCGCCGAAGGCGGCGTGGGCGGCGAGCAGGTCGAAGGTGCCCGAGGCGTTGATCACGGGGTGCACCAACGCCAGCCCGCAGAAGTTGACGCTCACTCCGACGCTCCGGCGTGCGCGTCGACATGCTCCAAGCGCGCCGCGTCGAACACGGGGCCCTCGACGCACACACGCGCGTAGCCGCCGCCGCGAATGGGCACGACACAGCCGAAGCACGCGCCGAAGCCACACGCCATGCCGGACTCGAGCGCCAGCTGGGCGGGCACCCCACGCGCTGCGCAGAGGGCGCGGGTGACCTCGAGCATCGGCGCGGGGCCGCAGGCGTAGACGGTGGCATGCGCGTCGCGGTCGAGCTCGGCGGCGAGCAGGTCGATAACGAGGCCGTGGTGGCCGACGGAGCCGTCGTCGGTGGCCACGCGGGCGCCGCTCAACAGCGCTGCTCCCACGGCTCGGAGGGCGTCGCGAAAGCCCAGGAGCACCGTTGCGGTCTCGCCCAGCGCGTCCTGCAGGATGGCGAGCGGCGCGATACCCACGCCACCGCCGAGAAGGATCGCGCGGCGGCCGTCGGCTGGCGCGGTGAATCCGACCCCCAGCGGGCCGAGTGTCCAGAGCCCGTCCCCCACTCGCAGCTCACATAGACGGTGTGTGCCGGGGCCGACGTCCTCCAGCAGATAGCTGGCCTCTCCCCCGGCCCACCTTGCGAGGGAGAAGGCGCGCGGCAAGAAAGGCCGCTCGTCATCCCCTGCCCCCCATGCCTCAGCTGCGGCGAGCATCGCGAACTGTCCGGGCTGGGGCGTGGGGCCGCCGTCGGCCACGCGCAGCACACGGTAGGCGCCCAGCTCGTCCATGCCGGTGACCGTCAGCAGTCGGCGGCCGAAGGGGGCCGTCCTGCGGCTCACGCCACCCGTGCGGCGTCGGATCCTCGCGCGGCGCTGGATTCGGCGCCCGCCCGCCCGCCATGAAGCTCCTGCAGGCACAGGACTGGGCCCCACCCACCCTCGCCTCCCTGCCGCGCGCGGGCGATCGCACGCGCGGCGGAGACCCCGGCGGAGAGCGTAGTGAGGCACGGGACGCCGCGCGCGACGGCGGCGCGGCGGATCTCCCAGCCGTCGGTGCGCGCGCCCGAGCCGGTGGGGGTGTTGACGACGATGTCGACGTCGCCGCGCTCGATCCAGTCGACCACGTGCGGTGAGCCCTCGCCGATTTTGTTGAGGCGCTCGACGGGGACGCCCATGCGCGCGATCGCCTCGGCGGTGCCGCGCGTGGCGAGGATGCGAAAGCCGGCGTCGTGCAGGATCTGCGCGATCGCGAAGGCGCCGGCCTTGTCGGAGTCGGTGACGGTGATGAAGGCGGTGCCCTGAAGCGGCAGCGGCACGCCGGCTGCCGCCTGGGCCTTGGCGAAGGCGGTGGGGAAGTCGCGCGCGATGCCCATCACCTCGCCGGTGGAGCGCATCTCGGGGCCGAGCACGGCGTCGGCGCCGTCGAAGCGATCGAACGGCAGCACGGCCTCCTTCACGGAGACGTGATCGCCGAAGCCGAGCCCTTCGCGCTCGCGCGGGAGGCCGAGCGCGGCGAGCGGCTCGCCGAGCATGATGCGGCAGGCGAGCTTCGCCAGCGGCAGACCGACGGCCTTGGAGACGAACGGTACCGTCCTTGAAGCCCGCGGGTTCGCCTCGATCACGTAGAGGCGCTCGCCGTGCACCGCGAACTGAACATTCAAGAGCCCGACGACGCCGACCTCGAGCGCGATCGCGCGCGTGGCGGCGCGAATCTGCTCGAGCATCTCCCCGCCGAGCGAGTGCGGCGGCAGCACACAGGCGGAGTCGCCGGAGTGCACGCCGGCCTCCTCGACGTGCTGCATGATCCCGCCGATCCACACCTCGCGCCCGTCGCAGAGCGCGTCGACGTCGACCTCGATTGCGTTCTCCAGGAAGCGATCGAGGAAGATCGCGCCGCTGGGAGTGGAGGCGTCGTCATTTTTGGAGGGACCGCCAGAGGCGGCCCAGCGGGTCGCGTCGCCGGGAGCCAGCTCGGCTGCCGAGCCAGAGCGCTCAGCAGTTCGATCTGTCGCGGAGGCTGCGTCGTCGGATTCGACGCCGTGGTGCTGGCGGACGAGATAGTCGGCGAGGCCCTCGCGCGAGTAGACGATCTCCATCGCGCGGCCCCCCAGCACGTAGGAGGGGCGCACGAGCAGCGGGTAGCCGACCCGATCACCGCATTCGAGCGCCTCGGCGACCGAGCAGGCGGTGGCGTAGGGCGGCGCCTGCAGGCCCACGCGGCCGAGCAGCGCGCCGAAGCGCCCGCGGTCCTCCGCGAGGTCGATCGCGTCGACGCTCGTGCCGAGCAGGGGGACGCCGGCGGCCTGGAGACCCGCGGCGAGCTTGAGGGGCGTCTGCCCGCCGAACTGCACAATCACCCCCTCCGGCCGCTCGACCTCGATCACGCCGAGCACGTCCTTGAGCGTGAGCGGCTCGAAGTAGAGGCGGTCGGAGGTGTCGTAGTCGGTGGAGACGGTCTCGGGGTTGCAGTTGATCATCACCGCGTCGCGCCCGGACTCGCGCACGGTCATGGCGGCGTGCACGCAGCAGTAGTCGAACTCGATGCCCTGACCGATGCGGTTGGGGCCGGCGCCGAGGATCACCACCGAGGGGCGCTCTCCGCGACGGACCTCGTGCGCCTGCCGACGCTCCCAGCCCGAGTAGTAGTAGGGGGTGCGCGCGGGAAACTCGGCGGCGCAGGTGTCGACGGACTTGAAGGAGCGCTCGCCCTGGAAGGGGGCGTCGGGATCGAGCGCGAGCGCGCGCAGCTCGTGCAGGAACCAGGGGTCGATGCGGGTGCGTTCGTGGACCGCCTGCACCTCGGCGCCGCGGCGCAAGAGCTCGAGGATCGCCTCGTAGCGGTCGGCGGTGGGCTCGGCGAGGCCCTCGAGCAGCTCACCGTCCGCGGCGCGGGCCAGGCGCGGCGCGTCGTCGAGCTCGCGCGAGCGCAGCGCCTTGGCGAAGGCCTGCGTGAAGGTGCGCCCGATCGCCATGACCTCCCCCACGGACTTCATGTGCGTGGAGAGCACGGGGTTGGCGCCGGGGAACTTCTCGAAGGCGAAGCGGGGCCACTTCACGACGACGTAGTCGAGCGTGGGCTCGAAGGAGGCGGGGGTGACGCCGGTGATGTCGTTGTCGATCTCCTCGAGGCGGTAGCCCACGGCGAGGCGCGCGGCGATCTTCGCGATCGGGAAGCCGGTGGCCTTGGAGGCGAGCGCGGAGGAGCGCGAGACGCGCGGGTTCATCTCGATCACGAGGATCTCCTCGGTGAGCGGGTTGACCGCGAACTGCACGTTGGAGCCGCCGGTCTCGACGCCGACGGCGCGGATGACGGCGATCGCCTGGTCGCGCATCTGCTGGTAGAGCGAGTCGGTGAGCGTCTGCTGGGGGGCGACGGTTACGGAGTCGCCGGTGTGCACGCCCATCGGGTCGATGTTCTCGATCGAGCAGACGATCACGACGTTGTCGGCGGCGTCGCGCATCACCTCGAGCTCGAACTCGCCCCAGCCGAGGACGGACTGGTCGAGCAGGATCTGGCCTATCGGCGAGGCATCCAGGCCACTTGCGACGATCTTGCGGAACTCCTCGGGTGTGCGCGCGATGCCCCCGCCCCGCCCGCCGAGTGTGAAGGCGGGGCGCACGATGCAGGGGAGGCCCAGCTCGGGGAGCTCGTCGAGCGCGCCCGCGAGGCTCGTGGCGATCGCGCTCGCGGGCATCTTCAGTCCGGCGGCGGCCATCGCCTCGCCGAACAGGCGGCGGTCCTCGGCACAGGAGATGGCGTCGTAGTTGGCGCCGATCAACTCCACGCCGAAGCGCTCGAGCGTGCCGTCGTCGTGGAGTGCCTTCGCGAGGTTCAGCGCGGTCTGCCCGCCGAGGGTGGGCAGGAGCGCGTCGGGGCGCTCGCGCTCGATGACCTGCGCCACCGGCCCCGGTAGCAGCGGCTCGACGTAGGTGGCGTCGGCGAACTCGGGGTCGGTCATGATCGTGGCGGGGTTGGAGTTGACGAGCACCACCTCATAGCCCTCCTCGCGCAGCACCTTGCAGGCCTGCACGCCTGAGTAGTCGAACTCCGCGGCCTGGCCGATCACGATCGGACCGGAGCCGAGGATCAGGATCTTGTGGATGTCGTTACGCCGTGGCAATGCGCTCAAGAAAACGGTCGAACAGGTAGAGGCTGTCGTGGGGGCCGGGGCCGGCCTCGGGGTGGTACTGGACGGTGCCACCGGGCACGTCGAGCAGCTCGAGGCCCTCGACGGTGCGGTCGTAGAGGTTGACATGCGATAGCTGGGCGGCGCCGAAGTCGGTCTCCCAGCGCACGGGCTCGTCGGCGTCGATCGTGCGCGCGCCGCCGGGGCCCACCACCGCGAAGCCGTGGTTCTGGGAGGTGATCTCGATGCGCCCGGTCTGCAGGTCCTTCACCGGATGGTTGGCGCCGCGGTGGCCGAAGGGCAGCTTGAAGGTGTCGAGACCGATCGCGCGGCAGAGCAGCTGGTGGCCGAGGCAGATGCCCCACACCGGGCGCTTGCCCACGAGCTCGCGCACGGTGTCCACCACATAGTCGAGCGCGGCGGGGTCGCCGGGGCCGTTTGAGAGGAAGATCGCGTCCGCATCGCTGTCGAGCAGCTCCTGTGCCGGAGTCGTGCAGGGATAGAGGCTCACCCGCGCGCCGCGCGCTACGAGGTTGCGCACGATCGAGCCCTTGATGCCGGTGTCGAGCACGGCGATTCTGGGACCCCACCCGCCCCCGCTCCCGACGGCGCCCGAGCCGTTGGGCTGGCCGCCGTGGTGGGTCACTTCGCGCGGGGTCACGACGGCGGCAAGATCCTGGCCGTCCATCGGCGGCTCGGCCTCGATCAGCGCGCGCGCCTCGGCCTCCGACATCTCCGCGGGGAAGATCCCGCCGCGCATCGCGCCGGCCTCGCGGATGTGGCGCACGAGCTCTCGCGTATCGACGCCCGTGATCCCCGGCACGCCGCAGTCCTCCAGCCAATCGAGCCAGCCGCGCTCCGCCTCGGGAGCGTCTTCACGGTTGGTGGCCGCGCGCATGATCGCCGCACGAGCCCAGGGGCGCTCTGACTCCATCGCGCGCGCGCTCACGCCGTAGTTGCCGATGTGCGGGTACGTGAAGGTGATCAGCTGTCCCGCGAAGGATGGGTCGGACATCGACTCCTGGTAGCCGGACATGCCGGTCGTGAACACCACCTCCCCCACCGCGGGGTGGGTGGGATCCGTCAATCCGCAGGCCTCGCCGTCGAAGCGCGTGCCGTCTGCGAGCAGCACGTATGCCGTGGGGGCCTTCACTTGATCAACGCCTGCACTGCTTTGAACTCGGGCGTGCCCGCGCGTTCGAGCAGCTCAAAGAGGGCGGACTCGACCGTGGTGACGACGGCGCCCGCGCGCTCCAGGCGCTCGAGGCCGCGCTCGTAGTCGAGCTGGTGGCGTGAGGCGACGGCGTCGGCGGGCACGTGCACCTCCATTCCCTGCGCCATCAGATCGTGGACGGTCTGTGAGACGCACACGTGCGTCTCGATCCCGCAAACGATGATCTGATCGCGATCTTCGACATCGAATCCCTCGGCGCGCGTGGCGCTGAAGGCCGTCTTCTCGAGCACGGGCTCATCGGTGAGCCCCAGCTCGGGCGCGGTGTGCCCGAGCCCCTTCGGGTACTGCTCGCTCACCACCGTGGGCAGTTCGAGGATGCGCGCGGCCGCCACGAGCTTCGCGCATGCCGCCACGACCGGGGCGAAGGAGGTGTAGCCGCGAAAGGCCTCCTGCACGTCCACCACGACGAGCATCGTTTGGGGGCGGAAGAGCAGACCCATTACGCAGCCACCACCGAGAACGCCCGCTCTCTGTATGCCACGGCGCCGGCCGCGACCGTCAGCAGCACCCGCCCACGCAGGCGCCGTCCGGCGAAGCAGCAGTTCTCCGAGCGGCTCTCCCAGCCGTGCTCTCCGGGCGTCCACTCCGCGTCGAGATCGATCAACGTGAGGTTGGCCGGCTCTCCGACGGCGATGCGCGGCGTCGGCAGCTCATACAGCGCCGCGCCCGCCGTCATGCGCTCCACGAGCAGCTCCAGCGTGAGCGTCCCCGGAAGCACGAGCTCGGTGTAGAGCGCCGCGAACGCCGTCTCCAGGCCGGTCGTGCCCATCGGCGCCTGCTCGAAGGGCACCTCCTTCTCGTCGCGCGCATGCGGCGCATGGTCGCTCGCCACGCAGTCGATCGCTCCCATCGCGCAGCCCCTCCACGAGCGCGGCGCGATCCTCGGCGGTCGCCAGCGGCGGGTTCATCTTCATGCGCGTATCGAGCGTGCGCACGTCCTCTTCGGTGAGCAGCAGATGGTGCGGAGTCACCTCGGCGCTCACTCTCGACACCCGCGTGCCTTCGCCGCCGCGACGGCCTGCACCGAGTCGACGCAGCTGAGGTGCTGGAAATGAACGCGTCCCCTCCTCGTACCCCGCGAGCGTCGCGTCACGCGCGACCATCGTCGACTCGCTCACGCTCGGGATCCCGCCGATGCCGAGCGCGGCGCTCACCGGCCCCTCGTGCATCGCGCCACCGTGTGAGAGCGAGGGGTCCTCCTCGTGCAGCGCCAGCACGCCCACCGCACAGGCGCTGGTAGCGCAGCGCCTTGCGCAGCATCCCCGCGTCAACCACGGGGCGCCCGTCGTCGGTGAACCCGAGCGCGCCCTGCTCGCGCAGCTCGGCCATCTCGCTCAGCTCTCTGCCCTCCAGGCCGCGTGTGATCGCCGGCAGGAAGCCCACCGGCACGCGCGCCTCGCGCGCGGCGGCGTCGCGCAGCGAGCGCAAGAGCGGCGCCGAGTCGATCACCGGCGCCGTGTTGGGCATCGCGATCACCGCGCCGAAGCCGCCCGCGGCGGCCGCGCGGGTTCCGGTCTCGAGGTCCTCCTTGTGCTCCTGTCCGGGCGTGCGCAGGTGCACGTGCGGGTCGAAGAAGGCCGGCAGCAGACGCCTGCCGCGGCCCTCGATCGCCTCCTCGCCATCGCCGCGGGCGAGCGTACCGGGCGGCGCCAGCTCGGCCACCTCGCCTTCGCGCAGGCGAAGGTCGTGGCGCGCGTCGATGCCCGTGCGCGGGTCGAGCACGTGCACATCGCTGAGCAGCAGTTCGACCGCGACGTGCGGCCCGTGAACGAGCGGCGCGGCGGCCATCACGCGAGCTGGGGCTCGGGGGCGGGCGTGGGCACGGGGCTTCCGGCGAGCAGCTCATACAGCACCGCCATACGCACGACGACGCCGGCTTCGACCTGGGCGGTGATGACCGCCTGCGGGGAGTCCACGACCTCACCGGAGAGCTCCACGCCGCGGTTCACCGGCCCGGGGTGCATCAGCACCTGGCGCGGGGAGAGGCGCCGTCCGTTGATCTGATACCAGGCGACGTACTCGCGCAGCGAGGGCACCCACGCCTCGGTCATCCGTTCTCTTTGCATCCGCAGCGCGTACACCACATCCGCCGAGGAGAGCTCGCGCAGCGTGAAGCGCACCTCGCACCCCAGCGCCTCGATCCCGCGCGGGATCAGCGTGGGCGGGCCGGCCACCGTGACCTTCGCGCCCATCTTCTGAAAGGCGAGGATGTTCGAGCGCGCCACGCGCGAGTGCGCCACGTCGCCCACGATCCAGATCGACGCGCCGTCGAGCGCACCGAGGCGGCGGCGCAGCGTGTACACGTCGAGCAGCGCCTGGGTGGGGTGCTCGTGCTTGCCGTCGCCCGCGTTGACGATCGCCGCCGAGCACCAGCGCGATACGAGCTCCGCCGAACCCGCCCACGGCGTGCGCAGCACGATCGCGTCGGGCTTGTGCGCGCTGAGCGTCAGCACCGTGTCCTTCAGAGACTCGCCCTTCTCGACGCTCGAGCCCGAGGCGGCGAAGTTCACCACGTCCGCCGACAGACGCTTGGCGGCGAGCTCGAATGAGCTGCGCGTGCGCGTGGAGGCCTCGTAGAACAGGTTCAGCACCATCCGCCCGCGCAGCGCCGGCACCTTCTTGATCTCGCGGTCGGAGACCTCAGCGAAGCGCTCGGCCTGATCGACGATCCGCTCGATCGCCGCGCGATCGAGGTCCTCGATCGAGAGGAGATGGTTCATGGCCTCATCCAGCCGCGGACAGCCCGTGCCGGCGTCTTCGACGGAGACGTTGGCCCGGCAGGCCAGCGCGATCGGTCGGCGGCCTCACCGACCGCCTCCGCCGGCGAGCGCGATCGCCACCTCGTCGACGTCGTCGAGCTCGCGCACGCGCACATTGACGTGCTCCTCGCGCGAGGTCGGCAGGTTCTTGCCCACATAGTCCGGGCGGATCGGCAGCTCGCGATGGCCGCGGTCGGCGAGCACCGCCAGCTGCACGCGCGCGGGGCGTCCGTAGTCGAACAGCGCCTCGATCGCCGCGCGCACCGTGCGCCCCGTGAAGAGCACATCGTCGACGACCACCACCGTGCGCCCGCTGACATCGAAGTCGATGTGCGAGGCGTGCACCACCGGCGCCTCGGGACGGCTCGCGACATCGTCGCGGTAGAAGCCGATGTCGAGATCACCCAGCGGGATCTCCGTGTCCAGCAACTCCACCAGCAGCCCCTGCAGGCGCCGCGCGAGGAAGGCGCCGCGACGGTGAATGCCCACGAGCGCGAGGTTCTCGGCCTGCGGGTTGCGCTCCGCGATCTCATGGGCGATGCGCACGAGCGCCCGCCGCACGTCGTCCTCGTTGAGGACGATTTTCTCTGTCGTCACCGTCTTTTTCCTTCCTGGCCTCGCCGGACCGGGTTAAAGGATCGCTCTTGCAGAGCAATGTATCAGCGCGGAGCGACGGTCTCCAGCGCGAGGGCGACGTTTCAATGCGGAGCGACAGGCTCCACGTCCGCTGGCACGGGTCCGACTCCGCTGCCGCTGCAGGGACTCCCGTTTGCCGCGTTCGCCCGCGGCTGGGGTCTGCGGCCCTATCCCTTCCCGCTCGCGCACCCGCTCGGACCAGCGCACCAGTTGCGCAGGCCCCCGCTCGGGGAAGGGCACCTCGATCATGTCGAAGTCGCGCGGCACCTCACTCGCGGCGAACACCGCCCGCGCCTCGCGCTTGCAGTCGGCGGCGGAGTGGCGCGTGGAGAGATGCACGAGCGCGAGCATCCGCACATGCGCATCGAGTGCAAGCTCGCGCCGCCTGGCGGGCGGTGCTGTGGCCGGTCTCGCGCGCCCGCGCGATGTCCTCCTCGGTGAACGTCGCCTCGTGCACCAGCACATCGGCCTCATGCGCGGCGATCGCAAGCGCCTCGCACGGCGCGGTATCTCCCGAGATCACGAGCTTGCGCCCCTCGCGGGTTGGGCCCATCACCTGCGCGGGCGCCACCCCATCGACGGTCTCTCCACGCTGCAGGCGCCCGAAGTCGGGGCCGGGCGTCACGCCCAGACGCTCGGCGAGCGCCGGATCCAGATGCCCGGGGCGGGAGTCCTCGACGATCACGTAACCGAAGGCCGTACCGCGATGGTGGCGCACCGGCACGGCGGCCACCCTGTATCCGTCGTACTCGACGGACTCTGCGGGCGCCAACTCGACCACGCTCAGCTGATACGGAAGGCGCCCATAGATGAAGCGCGCATCGTCCATCAGCCGCCCCAGGCCGGGCGGCCCGTAGATGGTCAACGGCTGCTCGCGGTCGCGCAGCCCGAAGGACTTCAACATCCCCGGTAGCCCCAGCCAGTGGTCGGCATGAAAGTGCGTCAGGAAGACGCAGTCCAGATCGGCCAATCCCACAGAGCGCACCAGCTGGCGCTGCGTCCCCTCGCCGCAGTCGAACAGCAGCCGCTCCGCGCCACGACGAACCAGGACCGCGGGCAGCCCGCGGCGTGGGCCTGGCACGGAGCCGCCGGTTCCGGCGAAGAACAGGGAGAGATCCATAGGGCCAACGGTAGCGGTGGCGCGCCTCTCGCCGTGGGTACGCACGGCGCTGGCGCTAAGCTCCCAAGACCGAAGGCGCCGTTCCCCGGCGTCGCCTGCGCCCGTAGCTCAGTGGATAGAGCGTCCGCCTCCGGAGCGGAAGGTCGCGCGTTCGAATCGCGCCGGGCGCGCTTACGTGAAGTGCCTCCGCCCTAGCTATCCGCGAGCGCTGTACCGACGCTGTCAACCTCAGCTTGAGCGTCGAATCCGCCCGGGCGTGACTCAACCGTGACGAGCCCCAAAATATCACCGAGCACCAGATATGTACCGGTAACGTAACGCGACGCCTCAAGCCGCGTTACTGGCCTATCGCCCACATGGGCCCCCTTCTGACCCGCGCGATCGGCGGCATCTAGGCGAAGACCGAGGTGCTGCAGGTCCGCCACGACCATTGCGGCGGCGGTGTCGCTGGTCGTCTGTTGAACGATCCAGTTGACCAAGCGGTTGATGTAGTTGCTATGACCCATCTTGTGGCCGTCTGCATGTGGTCCGGGTGGGCGCAGGCGGTCCGCCGCCGCCATCAGCAAACGACGACAAGTGCCCGCGGCGTTCTGCCACTGCTCAGGATTATCCGAAGAGGCGTTCTCAAATGC
Organism: uncultured Solirubrobacterales bacterium; assembly: GCA_963725525.1. Taxonomy (GTDB): domain Bacteria; phylum Actinomycetota; class Thermoleophilia; order Solirubrobacterales; family Solirubrobacteraceae; genus Palsa-744. Next base: position 653,706 of record CAVRYP010000001.1, on the reverse strand, counting down.
CGCGCTGAGCATTGGCAGCGCGTCAGGCACGAGCGCAGCGATCTTTCCGTCGACCTCACGCCGAACCACCGTGAATGCGGTTTCCACCGCGGAACCAAAACGCAGCTCTTGGTAGCGCTCGCCCACGTACTGGTGCACCGCTCCGATCACCTTGTCGAGCAGACTCTGGCGCGCCTTGATCAGCTGCAGCAGTTGGTTCCGGCGGAGCGCCTTGTTTTTCTCGACGACGACGGCGAACTGACTATCAGACGTGTCGCCGGCTCCTGCAGCAAGATCCACCTTTGCGGCCTCGACCTCGGCGGGTCATTTTGTATCTGGTCGGTGCTCACGCCTGTAGAACTCATTCCAGGGGAAGATGTTCGATCAGCTCAGCAGGCGCCGCGTCGGTCGAGCCCTGTCGCTATGCAGCAGCCAGAGCGGGGGCAAGGTCCTCGGCGGTCGTCTCGATCGTCTCAGGGACGGTGATGGAGAGGTGCCCGTCGCGCTCCAGCGTTCGCCGGGCACCTAGCACCGTCAGACCGATCACCTGGCTGGTTCCCGGCGCGTAGCGCAGAACGTGGCCCTCAGGTGTCTCCTCACCCTCGCCGCCCTGCGGCTCGCCGAGGTGCAGGTAGAGCACATCGCTGTCGGCGTCGTAGTCGGCCCGGTCGAACGTCAGCGGCCCGATCGTGATGTTCACACGCTCCATGTCTTGGGGTCCTTCCGGTTGGCGAACACGGAGATGATCCGTGCCGGTGTCTGCTCATAGCTTACGACCACGAGCAGCCAGCGACTTGGGCCGGCGCCACGTAGGTAGAAGCGCCTGCGATCTGCAGAACTCGGGTCGGACGCGACGTGGTCTGGCCCAGACACCGCCCGCAAAGCGTCGGCCTTGTAGGAAGCTACCTCCGGGTGATCACAAACGATCTTCTCGTCCCATACACGAGCATCGAGCACGACCCGACTGCCCGTCGGGTCGATTGTCTCAGCTGCAGGCGGTCTGTCCTCCACGGTCGTCAAGCATGGCTATCGACCCGGATGCGACCCTCCTAGGCTCAACGTGGTTCAGCGACGCAAGCCTTCCTTGTCGCGGCTGCAAGGCATTGGGTCGCGATCCGCTCTCGCCGGTCCAGCCACTGCTCACACTCAGGCGATCTGGGCCGGGAGCGGCGCGGATCGCGCTGGCGTTAGCGCTACCGTTTGACGCATGACCGCGAAGGACAGGCTACGGCTGACAGTCGACGATCTTTCCGAGGTTGAGGCCCAGGATGCCCTTGGCGAGCTGCTGAAGCGTGCGCCACCACCTGGCGTGCAACCTCATCCTCGGCGCGCGTCGTTGATTCATCGACAAACGGCGCCTGCTCAAGCGGCGTAAGGGCGTGGCGACATCGCCAAAGCCGGGGCGACACCACTAAGGATCCAGCCCCGGAATCGGGTCAATCGGCAACTCGCCGTGAATCTCAGCCAAGCCGATCAGGTCGTTCCGGTCTCGCGGACGATCGGCGAGGCGTTTGAAGCCGACGATGCTGCTCAGGCCGGCGACGAGGAATTCGACCGTCCCGTAGTCGGCGCGCATAGCGCGCTCCTCCACGGTCTCGTAGTCGAGTGGAGGAAGACCGCCGCGCAGGATGTCCACAACTCCTGCACGCGTCCTCGCACGTAGGTGTGTCTGGTCGAGCAGATGCTCATCGCCCAGCTGCGCGTTGTCGCGAAGTCGCCGACCGTCGAGGGCGAGAAGAGCGCCCAGCACGCGGCGGTCGTTCTCGGGGTCGTCGGGAACCAGGAAGTCGATGTCCTCGGTCGCCCGGATGAAGCGGTTGGCGATGACCGCGAATCCGCCAATCACAACAAAGCGAGCCTGCGCGGCGACCATTGCGGCCGCGGCGACATCCAGCTCAGGCTCGAGGTTGTCCATCCGCTCGCTCGACCGCTCGCAGCAACGCTGCCGCCTGGGCCGAGATACGCTGTCCGCGTCTCAGCATCTCGGCGATCGGGGTCTCGGGGGGCGGGGTCAGCGCGCGGCGCTTTTCCTCGTTGAGCGCGGCCCACTCGGCCTCGTGGCCTGGCTCCATCAGCGTGGCGCGTCGGGGAGTGCTCATGAGCCAAGTCTACTGTCCGTCTCCGGCGTGACGGCGGTCCAAGAGGTTGCTAGACTAAGTCCATGACTAAGTCTGTAGGTGTGCATGAGGCGAAGACCCATTTGTCGCGGCTGTTGGAGGATGTTGCGGCCGGGGAAGAGGTGCTGATCACTCGCCGTGGCGAGGCGGTCGCCAGTTTGGTGCCCGCCCGCCAGGTTCCCGTTCGGCGGCTGGGGATCGATCGAGGACTATTTACCGTGCCTGAGGACTTCGACGCGCCGCTGTCCGCGGACGTGCTCGACGCATTCGAGCGGTGAGGCTGCTGCTCGACACGCATGTTTTCCTCTGGCTCAACACGGAGCCCGAGCGTTTGGGTGAGCATCTGCCGCTCGTCGAAGACCAGGGCACCGAGCTGCTCCTCTCGGCGGCCAGCTCGTGGGAGATCGCGATCAAGCACCGTCTCGGCCGGCTGCCACTGCCCGAGGCCCCGCAACGCTATGTACCCGCGCGCATGCGCGCGATGGGCGCCAAGGGGCTCGCGGTCGAGCATCCCCATGCACTTGCCGTGGTGGATTTGGAGCCGCTTCACCGCGACCCCTTCGACCGTCTGCTCGTTGCGCAGGCCGGCCTGCTCGACGTGCCGATCTTGACCGCCGACCCGATGGTCGCGCGCTACCCGGTACGAGCATTTCTGATCTAACAGCGGACCCCGCGCTTTGACGGACCCCGCGCTTTGAGTTTGACGTCAGACGCGACGGGGGCGTCAGCGTGCGGAGGCATTCAACCGCGCCAGCGCCGTCAGCTCCTGCTCGGTGTGGTGCACGATCGCTCTGCGGGTCGGGCACGAGGCCCGCGTCCACCAGCAGACCGATCGTCACCTCGCCGCGGTAGCTGAAGATGCTCACGCTCATGCCCACGCTGCCCGAGGTCGGCGCCCATACGAGGACCGTGCGCACCGGGGAGCCCGCCAGGTACACCACCTCGCGGGGTCCCGGCACGTTGGTCATCACCGCGCTTGCCTTCGCCGTGAAGAGGTCCACCACCCAGCTCTCCACCTGCGGCGGCGTCAGGCCCACCGCCTCGAGGATCGCGTAGGACATCGGGCCCTCGGGCGAGCGCTTGATCGCCGCCATCCTGCTGCTTTAGCTCCTCCAGGCGCTCGCGGCGGCCGGACACGTCCACCGGCAGCGTCAGATACACCAGGCCGAAGCGGTTGCCCAACTCGCGTGGGATCGGCGCGTCGAGCGCGCGCAGGTTGAAGGGCACCATCGCCCTGATCGCCCTCGGCTCCTCGCCCTGATCCTGCAAGTGGCGGCGCAATGCCCCGCTCACACATGCCAGCAGCACGTCGTTGACCGTCGCGCCCTGTGCATGTGCGCAACCCGCTTCACGCGCTCCAGATCCAGCCGCCCGGTCCATGCCACGCGCCTTGCCACGCCCAGCTCGCCGCGCAACGCCGTGGGTGCGTCGGGTGCGGACAGCAGGAGCTTCGCCAGCGTGCGCGTATCGGCCGCCGCGCGATCCACCAACTCGAGCGCGTGCGCCGGGCGAGCGAGCACCTCCCTGCCCTCGCGCACCGCGCCGCCGCCAACCACACGGGCCGCCGCAGCGGTGGTGCTCAGGGGCCCCTCGCAGCGCCGATACCGCCCTCCACGGCGCCGCCCACCACTCCACGCACGCCACCGCGCGCCCCGTCCCCGGCAGGCGCCACCGCGCTCGCAAAGCCATCCTCCTCGGGCGCCGCATCGGTCAGCGACAGCATCACGCGCGCCAGCGCGATTCCATCGGCGAGGCAGTGGTGCATCCGCACGACCAGCGCCGCGCCCCCTGGCATCTCGATCATGTAGATGTCCCACAGCGGCTTTCCGCGATCCAGCGGCGCCGCGATCAGATCGCCGATCAGCTCGCGCAGCGCAAGTCTCATCGGCAGGCGCCGGCAGCCCGCGACGGTGCATATGGCGATCCAGGTCGAAGTTGCGATCGTGCGCGAAGGACGGTCCGAGCAGCGGCAGCCTGCTCTCGACCACGCGCTCGTGAAAGCGCGGATAGCGCTCCACCAAGCGCGTCGCGTATAACCTCGCGCAGGCGCTCCCAGTCCAGGCGCTCGTCGAACAGCATCACGCTGTTGATCACCATCAGGTTCGTCGGGCCGATCCATGTGCAGCCACGCCGCATCGGCGCTCGGCAGGCGGTGATGCTCGCCCGCGAGACTTGCGCTCCCATTGTCGCCGTCTCGCCCCTCACCGCCTGGGCCCGATCCCGCCACGAATTCGGCACCACAGGCGGCGCTCACCGCCGACTCGCGCATGGCCGGCTTGCCGGCCCTGATCATCTGAGTCTCCTCGTCGTACATAGCCGCGAAGAACTCCGCGTAGCGCTCGTACACGAACGACTCGCTTCACCTTCAGCGTCGGTGTCAGCTCGCCCTCCGCCTGCGCTCAGATCGTGATCGAGGATCGCCGAAGCGCTTGACCTGCTCGATCCGCGCGAAGCGTGCGTTGGCGGCGTCGATGTCGGCCTGCAGCACCTCGCGCACGCGCTCGTCGCTTGCCATCTGTCGCCGGCTCGGCGCTCACGCCCAGCTGCTCCGCCAGCTTCGGCGCCTCGTCGGGGTCGAGCGTCACCATGCACACGAGGTAGGGCCGTCGGTCCCCGTACACCACCGCCTCGGAGATCCAGCGCGTCTCGCGCAGCGCGTTCTCGATGTTCACCGGGCGTGATGTTCTTGCCGCTGGAGGTGATGATCAGGTCCTTCTTGCGTCCCGTCACCGTCAGATACCCGTCGCGCGAGAGCTCGCCGAGGTCGCCGCTGTACAGCCAGCCGTCGCTGAAGACCTCCTTGGTGGCCGTTCGGGTTGCTGGTGGTAGCCCGCGAACACGTGCGGGCCGCGCATCAGGATCTCGCGATCCGCGCTCACCATCACCTCGCTGTCGGGCAGCGCCCGGCCGACGGTCCCAAAGCGCGGCGCGCCCGGGGGGTTGAGCGTCGCCGCCGCGCAGCTCTCGGTCATGCCATATCCCTCCAGTACCTCACGCCGCACGCGTCGAAGAACTCCAGCAGCTCGTGGTCGATCGGCGCCGCGCCCACCAGCGCCATCTGCAGGCGTCTGCCAAACAGCTCCCGCACCTTCGCCGAGCCCGAGGCCGATCGGCCAGATCCCAGCCGTGTCCTTCCGATCGGCCCCAGCGGTCTGCCCGCGCGCTCGGTGCTGCGCGCCCTGCGTCCCACCTCCAGCGCCCACGCGAACGCCAGGCGCGCGTGCGGACCCGCCGCTCTCCACCGCGCTCACCACGCCCGTGTGCACCTTCTCGTAGATACGCGGCACCGCCACGAAGTGCGTCGGGGCGGCCGCCTGCACCTCCTCGAGGATCTTCTTCGGATCGCCCGACCAGTACACGAGCGTGCCCGCCCACATCCAGCACCACCGTCTGCGCCAGGCGCGCCAGCACGTGCGCCAGCGGCAGGAACATGTAGATCGTGGGCTGCACGTCGTCGAGCTTCAGCTGGCCGCGGTACATCGCCGTCGCCGCCAGGAAGTTCGCGTGCGTGAGCATGCAGCCCTTCGGCGGCCCCGTCGTCCCCGACGTGTACACCAGCGTCGCCAGATCCTCGGGCGCGACCGCCTGCACGCGCTCCTCCACGCCGTTCGGCTCCACCTCCGCGGCGCGCCCTGCGCAGTGCGCTCGAGCGTTGTCGCCCGCCGCGTCGCCCTCGATCACGATCACGTGCTCGAGCTTTGGTAGGCTCGCCACGCACCTGCGCGATCTTCGCCACCTGCACCGCGTCCTCGCAGAACACGAGCCGCGCCGCGAGTCCGCCAGCACGTGGCGGCACTCCTCGGGAGAGTTCGTGTGGTAGATCGGCGCCACCACCGCGCCCGCGCACACCGCACCTAGTTCGCACTCTGTCCACTCCGCGCGCGTCGAGCAGAGGATCGACACGACGTCGCCGCTTTCGATCCCCAGCGCGATCAGTCCCCGCGCCAGTTCGCGGCTGCGCTCGCCCAGCTCCGCATAAGTGACCGTCGCCTCGCCACTTGCCGTCTGGTACCGCAGTGCCACCTCCTCGTCCGCGCTCCTGCTGCGGAGAGCACCATCCGACCCAGTGTCGTGGCGCCCGTGATGCGCTCGGCCACCGGGAGCACGCTCGAAAGTGAGCTGGGGGGAGTCATGAATCTGACCGTACCCCCCACGCGCGCCACCGTCATCGGTGGGAGCTGCGGGCTTTCACTCAGTAGTTATGTGCTCTGCGTCCTTCACTCCAAGCGGCGGCGCGACGCGATCTGCGCTCAGTAGCCACCGGAGGCATCGGGCGGGAGTCCGGACAGGCTCGAGGCGCCCTCGCGGAAGCCATCGATCAGCTGCGCGCCGGCCTCCGAGAGCGCCCCCCGCTGATGAAACGCGCAGAAGCGCCTCTCAAAGCGCAAACCCTCCACCCGCACCACCTCGAGCCGGTCCGCCGGCGCGAGCGCCAAACGCGACATCAGCGTCGGCAGCCCCAGCTCGTGCGCCTCATCCTTGGCCGCCTGCGTCGAGCCGACTTCGCACGCGGCCGTGAGCGCGCCGAGGCGATGTTCCTGCAACGCCTCATCGACCGTCTGGCGCGTGTGCGCACCGGGATCGCGCAGCACGATCGGCGTGCTTGCCAGCTCCTTCGGCGCCACCTCCCGCCGTCTCGCCCAGGGATGCCCGAGCGGCACCGCGAGCACGATCTCATCCTCCTGCAGCGCGACATTCACCACACCCGCAATGCTCTCCCCCTTCAAACACGCCGCCACCCCCACCTCCGCCTGATCGGCGAGCACCATCTCCTTCACCACCCGCGAGTTGGCGATGAACACCTCAACCGCCGCGTTCGTATGGCGGCGCATCAACACGAGCGCGCGGGGCATCATGAACTCCGCCGCCGTGTGGCTGATCGCCAGGCGCACGGTCCTTCGCGCGCCTTTCAGCTGCCCCACCACCGCGCTCAGCTCCTCCATATCGCTCAGCAGCCGCCGCACGTGGGGATACAGCCGCTCCCCCGCGGGCGTCATCCTCACCCCGCGCGGCGAGCGCTCCAGCAGCGCCACCCCGAGACCTTGCTCCAGGGCCTTCAGGCGCTTTGACACCGCGGGCTGGCTCAGATGCAGCCGCTGCGCCGCGCGGCCAATGCTCCCCAGATCGGCCGCCGCGCAGAACGTCCGCAGCTGCTCCAGCGGCGGGGCGCCGGGCCCTGGCTCGTTCGTTGACATAGCTATAGGTTATGCCCTCGCACCGCGATTTGCATGGCTTTCCCTTTCCCTCGCATGTTTGGAGCTCCTCGTGGGGTAACAATCGTTCAGGTAAGGGACGACGAGAAAGAGGTGTTGAGATGGCCTACTCACAGCAGCCCACCGACCAGGAGATCTTCGATCAGGAAGTCATCAGGAAGGGCAAGGTCGTGCTGGAGGTGCTCGCCGGCGTGGGCATCTTCGCCGCGCTCTTGATGTCGAGCATCGCGCTGGTGCGCTCCGGTGGGAGCACCACAATGATGCGATCCTCCGCCAAGGCGCCACTCGCATCGGTCGCCTTCACCGCACCCGGCGCCGCGGCCGCAACGGCGAGCGCTGCCCTGCCGGTGAAGACCGAGGACCTAAAGATCATTCCCGACTACAAGCGCGGTCCCGAAGGTGACAAGCACGACGCCTTCACCCAGACCAACTTCACCGTCAAGGCCGGCCAGCCGCTGAAGCTGCGCATCGAGAACACCGACAGCGCCCCCCACAGCATCACCTCTCCGCAGGCCGGCGTGAACATCACGATCCAGCCCGGCACCCACACCTACACCCTGCTCGTGCGCGAAGCAGGCCACTACACCTGGGACTGCATCCTCGAATGCGACCCCTGGGCCATGACCCACATCGGCTTCATGTCCGGCTACATCACAGCCACCTGAGCTCTCGTCCCCCAACCAGGGCCGAGCCCCCAGCCCGAACGGCTTGGGGGCTCGGCCCTATAGTCTACTGTTGGCGATTATTCCGTTCTATGGTATATTGCCGGGCGCATCTGTGATGGACCTCCAGCACCGACGGCCGGCAAGAGGATACGAGCAGGCGCTCGGCACGCCGCGAGAGCCCCGGCTGGCCGCGGACGAGCGGGCGAGCGTGGCCGCCGAGCGCGCGCAGGCCGCCGAGGATCGACTGAAGGCGACCGAAGAACGGGCGCTGGCTGCCTACGATCGCATCCAGGCCGCACGTGACCGTGCGCAGGCGGCGATCGACCGCGCCGCCTCCGAGATCGACGACCTCACGCATGTGCGCCGACGGAAGCCGGGGATGGAACAGCTCGAGCGGGAGATCGCCCGCGCACACCGCGCGCGCGAGAAGCTCACCGTCGCCTTCGTCGACGTGGACGGCCTGAAGCTCGTCAACGACACCCGCGGGCACCTCGCCGGCGACTCACTGCTGCGCGCCGTCGCCGGCTCTTTGCGGCGCTGCCTGCGCACCTACGACCTGATCATGCGCTTCGGCGGCGACGAGTTCGTTTGCGCCCTCTCCAGCAGCGACATCGAGGACGTGCGCAGACGTTTCGCCGAGGTCTCCCGCGCGCTCGGCGAATGCCACGCCGGGGGCTCGATCACCGTTGGCTTCGCCGAGCTCGACGGCGAGGACACGCCCGAGGAGCTCATCCACCGCGCCGACGGCGATCTGCTCGCGCGCCGCGCGAGCCTCTGAAGTATCGCTCTCCTGAGAGGATTGGGGCGGTGCCTCTCCCCTCCGACCCGCTCGCCGCGCTGCGCCAGGCCCGCCGCGACCCCAACCTCGTGCTGATCGAGGGCTTTCACGCGCTCAAGCACGCGCTGCGCTTCGGCGCGGAGATCCTTCGTGCCGCGATCACCGACCCCGAGGAGGTTCGCGAGCTGGCCGGGACCCTCGCGCCCGACATCCTCGAGCGCCTACCCGCCGACACTCCTGTGGTCTCACCCGAGCGGATGCGCGCCGCGGGACTGAAGGCTCCCATCACCGGGGTGCTCGCCGTGGCGCCCCGGCCGATCGTCGACGTGCCCGCGGCGCTCGCCGATCCGCGCCCCGCGCCTGTCGTGCTGCTCGAGCGTCCCCGCGGCCTGGGCAACATCGGCTGGTGCGTGCGCACCGCCGCCGCCGCCGACCTCGCCGGGCTCTTCACCACGGGCATCCACGACCCCTGGAGTCCCACGGCGGTGCGCATTGGCGTGGGACTCCAGTTCGCGCTTCCCGTCGCGCGCATCGCCGACGCCGCGCACAGCGGGGTCGCCCAGGAGCTGCTGCAAGCCGACCGCCCGCTGATCGCAGTCGACACCCGCGGAGAGACGGTGCATCCGCGCGAGCTGCCCCCGCGCGCCATCCTCGCCTTCGGCACCGAGCGCCACGGACTCTCCGAGGAGCTGCTTGCTCAGGCGCATTCGAGCGTCAGCCTGCCGATGCGCCCCGGCGTCTCCAGCCTCAACCTCGCCGCCTCGGTGGCCGCGCTGCTCTACGCGTGGCGGCTCGCGGGCGGCGACGGCGGACGCTGATCACGCGAGATTCGCCGCGAGCTCCACCAGCCCCAGCCGCCCACGGCGGCGACGGGCACCACGTAGAGCATCGATGTGTACCAGTGCGTCAGGCAGGCAAACACGCCGCATAAGTTACCACGCTCGCCGGCCTCTACTGAGTGCCTCTTCGATTGCGCCGCCCTTCGCGGTGACATTGATCCTCGGTGAAGGATGTTCCGCTGTGATGTGTGCATCTCCCTGTCATGTCAACCGATCGGCACCTTCACTGTGCGCGAGTACTCTTCGAATTCCGACACCCGATCGGTGAGTTGTATTTCCCACGTTCCCGCCGGGCTCAGCACGGCGGAGTTCAGCGTGTAGTGGCCTGGCCCCGAGAGATTGGCCTTCAACGCAAGCGGGCCGATGCCCTTCGCGGGCAGCACGGCCTTGGCGACAAGTTCCTTGGTTGCGGTGAACTGGGCGCCGTCCTTCGCGTCGATCAGATACAGGTGGATCGTGTTCAGTCCCGCCCGCGCCGGTTCGACCGTCATCTTGAGCGCAGCCGGACCGAGCGTCGTCTCGATCGAGAACGGTCCGCTCGCCGCGTCGATCGGCGGGGCGTAGCTCACAAGCGCCGCCGTTACCCCGAACACCCCCAGCATCATCCCCATCTCCACGCGCAGCGAGCGGCGCGCCAGCACGCCCGCACCTCCTGGTGGTTGCTCGGCTCCGACGACCCGCCCCAGCGCCGGGATCACCCGTGCGCGATTGATCCAGCCAAAGCCGATCAGCCACAGCAGAAGCGCGGTCTTCACCAGCACCAGGGTTCCGTAGGTCGTGTTCAGCAGCGCGTGGAGGCTGCGCACGTCGATGTAAGCCTGCACGACGCCCGTTACTGCGATCGCCAGCACCGCGGCCAGCGCCAGCGGCGAGAAGCGCGTGAGCGTCGCGAGCAGCAGCCGGCTGCGCTCGGGGCCCTCCAGCCGGCGTGTCGCCGCCGGCAGCACCAGCAGCAGGCACGCGACGCCTCCCACCCACACGCTCGCCGCAAGCACGTGCACGATCTCCGACGGTAGGAACACCGCCGTTGGGCTCTGCACGCTCGCGTGGCCCGCCAGTGCCGGGGTCGCGGCCAGATAGGCAGCTCCGAGGCCCACGAACGCGAGCGGCCAGCGCGCACGCCATCTCCTTGCAAGCAGGAGCAGGGCGCCCAGCACGAGCCAGTCGATCGCCCTTGACCCCCACACCTCGCCGAAACGGCTTTCGAGCGTGTCCCTCACGACAGCGCGCCGCAGCGCAGACCACAGCGACACCCCGGCGGCGCTCGCGCCCTGCAGCAGGACTCCGAGCACGCTCACCATCACGCCAAGGCATATTGCTGCGGCGAGCAGCGTGCGTATACGCCGTCCGAAGGCATCTTCGGCGTCCGCCCAGCGCTGCTCGGGTATGGATGCAAAGCGGCCATCGACGAGCAGCGGGCGCCACGCCACGAGCAGAAACGCCAGTCCGCCGAGCAGCAGCGCGATCGAGAGGTAATCGAGCGAGCGCACCACCCCGAACGCGAGCTTCGTCGCCTCGCCGCTCTCGTTGCGTCCGATCAGCCCGGCGACCGTGTATCTCGGCGGCGCTCCGGCGTGGCCGATGTTGAACACCAGGCCGCCGTAAACGATGTGCGTGTCGGCCGAGATCACCCGGTATGTCGCGGTATACGTACCGTCGGGCAGGTGCGTCTTCAGACCCACGCCCATCCAGCGCTGCCGGCCTTCTGGATGGGAGACATCGAGGTCGTCCACCTCGTTGCCCTGCGCGTCGTACACCCGCACCGCGCCCAGTGTCCCGCCAACCGCCTGGTTGAACTTGAAGATCACCTCGGCCGGCTGAGCGGGCAGTGTCGCGCCGCTGGCCGGTGTCGTTTCGAGTAGCTGTGCGTGAGCGGCCGCGGGCGCGGCTCCCGCAAGCGTAAGTAGCGCGCTGAGAGCCAGCACGACGCCGATGCGGTGCGCGCTCACCAAGCTTCCCTGGCCGGCTCTTTCGGTGGAGCCCCCGGGTCGTTGCGGCGGCGTCTGCGCACGAACAGTACGAACGCTAGACCCCCAAGCACGATGGCGACCAGCGCCACGATCGCCGCGGTCGGGGTCTTCGTGCCTTCCTCGGGCACCCAGAACAGCTGGCCATTCACGGCTACCGTGCTGCTGCCAACCAGGATCGGCACGCGCCAGTCGAAGATCTTCGTGCGCCTGCTCCTGTCCTTCACCTGCGGGGGCGGCACGGGCGACATCCAGTGGATGCGGTGGTCGTGCCATTCGAACTGACCAGTGCGATCCACGACGGTCCAGTGGGGCGTGGCGTGCGCGCTTGCCGAGGCTGGTACCGCCACCTGCGCGTAGAAGCTCTGGTTGAGGAAGTAGGCCGGGGAGCTCGTGTTGACTTCAACAGCGCCGCTCGCCTGCACGCGGGCATACGGTTCGCCTTCGTACCCGTACACCGTCACCGTCCTGCCCGTGTGGTTGCGCAGCACCAGCCGATCGGCGAACTCGAGCACTTCGAGACTCAGGCCGGGCACATCGGGCGCCACGCTCGTGATGTTCGAGCGATAGTTGTAGCTGCTCCCCTGATCGGCGATCGGGTTGCCGCTCTCCTGGCTGGAACTCGGCTGGGCCGTGCTCTGGGCGGCCGGCTGGGTGGCGCTATGTGCGCCCGGAGCGAGCGCCGCCGTCATGACGAGGATGCCGAGCAGGGCGGAGATGACGAGAGGAGTCGTGCGCATCGCCGGCAACGATATTCGCGACAGGCCTCCGCCGAACCCACTCACAGAGCGCTCACGTGCCCACCGAGGACAGCAGCCACAGCCCGAAGCTCGTGAAGGCCACCATCACGGCGAGCATCCAGTACTGGCTGCGAACCGCCTCCACCGGATCCTCATAGAGCACGAGCGCCCGGTCGTGCGCAAGCGCCAACCCACCCACGTGACCGGCGACGAGTGCGGCGACCTGCACGTACCAGATGACCGCGTAGGAGATCACGTTGTAGTCGATCTGCGCGCCACTCGTGCCGAAGACGTTCGAGCCGTTGCCGAGCGGATCGGAGATCAGAAAGCCGAGCGCCTGGCCCTGCCACAGCAGCAGCGAGAAGTAGTGGGCGAGCACGTACGCGAAGGCGATCGGCACCAGCGTGTGGATGAAGGCGCGCGTGAGCGTATCGCTGTCATAGCGGGCGCTCACGCTGCGCACACCGAGGACGCCCAGCCGGTAGACGCCCGCGATCAGGAGAATCGACAGCACCAGCCCGAGCGAGTAGGCGAGCTCCTGAGCGGGCACCAAATGCAATCCGAGATCGGCGAACCAGCCCCTCCACGGTTGGCTCGTTGTTGCGCCAGATGCCGCCGTTGCTGAAGCCGTCGAAGGTCGTCGTGCCGATCATCGTGCAGATCAACGCGATTGTGCCGCGGCGAATCGGGAGATCGGGGAGTCCGCTGAGCGGCCGGCGCACGCAGAGGAACCCGTGCCCGTCGCGCACGAGCGCCGAGAGCCGGGCGAAGAGGCAGAAGTACACACCGAAGGCATCCCCCTGCTCGCTCCAGTCCTCCACCCCGAACATGATGATCCCGGCGAGCATCGCGACGAAATAGGCGAGCGACAGGGCGGCTAGGACCGAGGGCGTATCGCGGTTGACATACACGAGCTCGAGCCAGGCGAAGCCCACGAGCCCGGCCACCGCGGGCCACATCCCCAGCCACCGCGGGTAGCGCAGCGGCGGCTGCGCCAGCGCTCGCGGCGCGATTCGCCTGCCGACCCACCACAGCAACCGCCCGCACGCGCGCCACGGGTTCAGCGCTCGAAAAACGTCGCCCAAGAGCACGCTGGTGATGGGCAGGCCCACCCAGAAGATCACGTAGATGAAGGTCACCGAGAAGTTGAACGGTCCTATCTGCGCCCCGGCGAAGCCGCTGTAGAGCACGAGCGCGAAGACCCCCACGCCAAATATGCCCGCCGGCCACTGCAGTGCCTGCGGCAGCGCGAACAGCCGGCGGCGGTGTTGCTCCTGCAGCTGAGGGCTCCTCCACAGCGTGGAGAGCGCCACGAAGGAAACCACCAGCACGATCGCCGCGGCCCAGCTGAACAGCCACACAGGGATCGGCAGGTTGGCCTTGCCGACGATGCCGTGCGCGGCCGCCTCGGCTGGGCACATCAGCGCCGCGATGACCAGGCCGCCCATGAGCGGGAGCGGCGAGCGACGCGGGACTCTCATGCTCGCGGCAGTCTACGCTGCAAGCACGTGCTCCACTCCCCCTTCGCATCCCTGTTGTCCCCTGCGCCCGCGGCGCTGCCGGCCCCGATGCTCGCAGCCGCGATCGGACTGGAGGACGCGCTCCAGCTAGGCCCGCTGCTGGTGGTGGGCGTCCTCTATGCGCGTCGTGTGCGCACGCTCGCCCTCCAGAACCACCCGGTGCCCGGATGGCGCCAGGCGTCGTTCTACGCCGGTTTCGTGACGATCGGCGCGGCGCTCACCTCGCTTGGCGACGACAGCCAGGAACTGCTCTCGGCGCACATGGTCGAGCATCTGCTGCTCGGCGATGTCGCGGCGCTGTTGATCGTGCTCGGCCTCACAGGGCCGCTGATCGCGCCGATTTTGCGTATCCGCTTCTTCGATCGTCTGCGCGTGCTCGCCCATCCGCTGATCGCCTTTCCGCTGTGGGCTGTGGACCTGTATGTGTGGCACCTGCCGGTGCTCTATCAGGCTGCGCTGCGCCACCCGGGAGTGCACGCACTGGAGCACGCAATGTTCCTCGGGCTGGGGATCAACATGTGGATGTGTCTATTCGGGCCGCTGCCGATGCCCTCCTGGTTCGGCAACCTCGGCAAGCTCATTTACATCGTCGCGGTGCGCCTCACGGGCACGGTGCTAGGCAACATCTTTCTGTGGTCGGGCAGCGCCTTCTATCCCTTCTACACCCACGGCGACGCCGTCTGGCACGTCTCGCCGATCGCCGATCAGAACCTCGCGGGCGCGATCATGATGGTCGAGGAGAGCATCCTCACGCTGGGCCTGCTGTGCTGGCTCTTCCTGCGCGCCGCGCGCGAGGGCGAGGAACGCCAGGAGCTGCTCGATTTCGCCTCGGCCCATGGCCTGGAGTTGACCGACGCGCGGGCCGCGCGCGCGGTCGCCGCAGGACGGGGGCCGGAGCTGCGCCAGCGCTTGGAGGGCCGCTCAGCCGCCCGCGACGGCGGGCAGGATCGTAACTTCAGCGCCGTCAGTGACGGGGGTCTGCAGACCATCGAGGAAACGGATGTCCTCACCGCTGACGTAAACGTTGACGAAGCGTCGCAGTGAGCCATCGTCGTCGGAGATGCGCTCGCGCAGCTCTCCGAAGCGCTCGTACAACCCGTTGAGCACCTCCTGCACAGTGGCGCCGTCGAGCTGCGTCTCGCTGGCGCCCTCGGCGGCGGCGCGCAGCTGCGTGGGGATCTTCACTGTCACCGCCATCAGAACGCAGCCCCCACGGCAGACGACGTGCGCGGGGCGGCGAACTTCGCCTCGGCCTCCTCGGGAACGCCTGCCTCGAAGGACTCGACGGTCGGATCGATCTCGTAGCTCTCGAACGTGCCCCGCACCGCGTCGAGCGTCTTCAGGCCCTCGCCGGTGATCACGAGCACGACGCGCTCCTCGGGGTCGATGTCCCCGCGCGCGGCGAGCTTGGCGAGCACCGCGGTGGTGACCCCGCCGGCGGTCTCGGTGAAGATGCCGGTGGTCTGCGCGAGCAGAGCGATGCCGGCGCGGATCTCATCGTCGCTCACGCTGTCCACGCCACCGCCCGTGCGGCGTGCGAGGTCCAGCGCGTAGGGGCCATCGGCTGGGTTGCCGATCGCCAGCGACTTGGCGATCGTGTTGGGCTTCACCGGACGGCACACGTCGTGGCCATCGGCGAACGCGCTGGCGACCGGCGAGCAGCCCTCGGCCTGCGCGCCGTTCATGCGCGGGAGCGGGCGGGCGGGATGGGCGGGGGGGGTCTCTATCAGCCCCAGCTCGCGCCACTCCGAGAAGCCCTTGCCGACCTTCGTGAAGAGCGAGCCCGAGGCGATCGGCACGATGCAGCGGTCGGGCAGCTCGAAGCCGAGCTGCTCGGCGATCTCGAAGGCGAGCGTCTTGGAGCCCTCGGCGTAGTAGGGGCGCAGGTTGATGTTCACGAACGCCCACTCGCGCTCGGCGGAGAGCTCGGTGCAGAGGCGGTTGACATCGTCGTAGTTGCCTTTCACCGCCACCAGCTTCGTTCCATAGACGCCGGTGGCGAGCACCTTCTGCTCCTCCAGATCGGAGGGGATGAACACGTAGGACTCGAGGCCCAGCGCCGCCCCATGGGCGGCCACGGAGTTGGCGAGGTTGCCGGTGGAGGCGCACGCGATCGTCTTGTAGCCGAGCTCACGGGCGCGTGCCGCCGCGACCGACACGACGCGATCCTTGAAGGAGTGGGTGGGGTTGGCGGCGTCGTTCTTCACCCACACCTCCCTGAGGCCCAGCCGCTGGGCGAGGCGGTCGGCGCGGATCAGCGGCGTGCACCCCGCGGGCAGTCCGGCGCGCGATGCCAGACGCCCCGAGGGCGCCGGGGGGCCCTCCACGACCGGCAGGAAATCGGCGTAGCGCCAGATGTTCTGCGGGCCGGCCTGGATGCGGCGGCGCAGTCCGTCGACATCGTTGCCGCCGGGGAGGGTCGAGTTCGGATCGCCACCGGGGCGAGTGGAGTCTCGACCTCCACCGGAGAGCAGATGGCTGTGGTCGTAGACGACCTCCAGCGGGCCGAAGCAGCGCTCGCACACGTAGAGCGCCTCCAGCGGGTACTCGGTTGCACACTCTCGGCACTTCAAATTCGTGACAGCCATTGGGGCCTCCTATGTCGTCTTCGCCGTTTACCGCGGTGTGGCGAAGAACACGAAGCCCGCCACACATCTGACTGGAATTGGCACCTTCCCGCGTGCGGCGCGGTGGTTGCCGGGGCTTCGTAGGGCCAGTCCCTCCACCCCTCTGGATGTGCACTGCTGTTTGCTGCCTGAGCACTATATCGGATGCGCGGCGGAAAATCTCAAGACTTCGAGATCGGCCGGTAACGCGCTTGCGGGCACGGTGTACGCCCCTGCATGGGCATCCTCTCATCCCGGGACCCATCCCCGCCTTCGGCGGCGATGGGCGCCCCCGCCCTCGAGGCGGCCACCGCCGCAGGCGAGTTCGAGCCGGGCACCGCCGGCGAGGAGTTCGAGCCAGCGGAGGCGGCGACCAAGCGGCGGATGCTGATCGTCGTAAACCCCTACGCGACCACAGTCTCAGACCGTCTGCGCCACCTGATCCTGCACGCACTGGAGGCCCGCTACGAGGTGGATGCGGTCGATACGGAGGCGCCCGGGCACGCCACCGAGCTCTGCCGCGAGGCCGCGCACGAGGGCTATGACGTGGTGGTTGCCTTCGGCGGCGATGGCACCGTCAACGAGGCTGCCAACGGCCTGATAGGTCAATCCGCCAACCCCTCCCCCACCCCACTGTGCTGCTTGCCGGGCGGCTCCACGAATGTGTACGTGAGGATGCTCGGGATCCCCAACGATCCGATCGACGCCACCGAGCACATCCTCGCAATGGCCGACCGGTGGCGCCCCCGCCAGGTCGATGTGGGCGTCGTCAACGGACGCTGCTTCGCGTTCTCATCGGGCGTTGGGCTCGATGCGAGCGTGGTGGCACGCGTCGGACTCCAACCCGCGTTTGAAGGCCCGCTTCGGGCCGTATTTCTTCACCTGGGCCGCCGTGAACACTTTCACGCGGCGCTACCTGCTGCACCCGCCACGGCTCATCGCCCACGTCGCAGGCAAGGAGGTCGAGGGCGTCACCGCGATCGTTCAGAACGGCTCGCCCTTCACCTACTTCCTCAGCCGTCCGATCGAGATCGCCGAAGATGCGACGCTCGACTCGGGGACCCTCTCGGCCTGTGTGCTGCACCGGGCGCGCCCGATCGACATGCCCTTCATCGCCTGGCGCGCCTTCTCGCGTCGCGTGCAGCTCGCAAGGCACCGTCACATCACCCCCTTCGCCGGCCTCACCGAGCTGAGCATCGAGTCCGCCGACGGTAAGCCGCTGCCGCTGCAGGTCGACGGCGATTATCTCGGCGAGGTTACGCGCGCGGATTACTCGATCCGACCGCTGGCGCTGACCGTGATCTCTTAGCCCGCCCCCGGCGTGACCCGGTATGCGTCGAACACCGACTCGGTGTTGCGCAGGCGGTTGATGGCGCCCTTCAGGGAGTGCGTATCGGCGACCTCCACCACGAAACGGTTCTTCACCATCGGTGGATTTGACAGACAACGCGCTTCCATGATGTTGGCGCCCGACTCGCTGAACACGCGCGAGAGGTCCTCGAGCAGGCGGTGGCGATCCCAGGCGTCGACCTGGATCTCCACGATGAAGGCGGTCGTCTGCTCGCCCTCCCAGTAGACGTCGGTGAAGCGCTCGGGGTTCTTGCGCAACAGCGCCGAATTCGGGCAGTCCTGGCGGTGGATCGTGATGCCGCGCCCGAGTGAGATGTAGCCGAGGATCGGGTCGCCGGGCACCGGGCGGCAGCACTTGGCAAGGCGTAGCATCACGTCATCGACGCCCTCCACGCGGATGCCGTACTGCGCGGAGGAGCTCGTGGGCCGCCGCCGTGGGCGCCCCACCTTGAGCAGATCGGCGGCGGCGGTGGCCTCGCTGTCGGCCGCCTCGCCCTGCTTGAGGCGCTGCATGACCTTGTTGACCACCACTTTGGGGGAGACCTTCGCGGCGCCCAGCGCGATGTAGAAGTCATCGGCCTTGCGGTAGCCCATTTCGCGGATCACGTCCGCGAGCAGCGCCGAGCCGGTGATCTTCTGCGCGGGCAGGCCCTGCTTCTTGAGGTGCTCCTGGAGCACCTCGCGGCCGGTGTGCTCGGTGTCCTGGCGCGACTCGGCCTTGAACCACGCCTTGATCTTGTTGCGCGCGCGTGTGGTCTTCACCATCGCCAGCCAGTCGCGCGAGGGACCGCGCTCGCGCTTGGCGGTGAGGATCTCAACGATGTCGCCGCTGCGCAGCTCGTAGTGCAGCGGCACGATCTTGCCGTTCACCCGCGCGCCGACGCAGCGGTGGCCGATTTCCGTGTGCACCTCGTAGGCGAAATCCAGCGGCGTGGCCCCGGCGGCCAGCGACTTGACCTCGCCCTTGGGCGTGAACACGTAGACCTCGTCCTCGAAGAGGTCGATCTTGAGGCTCTCCATGAACTCGTGCGGGTCGGAGAGCTCCTTCTGCCAATCCATCATCGAGCCGAGCCACTTGGGGTGAGGTGTGCCGCCATCCCGCGCGGACTCCCCCGGCCGGGCGGCGCCCTTGGCGTGGCCGGGGCTGCGCGACTTGTACATCCAGTGAGCCGCGACCCCGAACTCCGCCATCTCGTGCATCTCGTGCGTGCGGATCTGGATCTCCAGCGGACGCCCCTCGGGCCCGATGATCGTGGTGTGCAGCGACTGGTACATGTTGAACTTGGGCATCGCGATGAAGTCCTTGAAGCGCCCCGGCAGCGGCTTCCACAGCGAGTGGATCACGCCGATCGCGCCGTAGCAGTCCTTCACCGACTCGACGATCACGCGCATCGCGGTGAGGTCGTAGATCTCATTGAACTCGCGGCCCTTTTTGGTCATCTTCGAGTAGATCGAGTAGAAGTGCTTGGCGCGCCCCGCGATCTGAGCATCGATGCCGAGCTTGCCGAGCTCGGAGGAAAGGTAGTCGCCGGCCTCTGAGACGTAGCGCTCGCGATCGTCGCGCTGCTGGGAGACGAGTCCCTTGATCTCCTGGTACTTGCGCGGGTGAAGCGTCGCGAACGCGAGGTCCTCGAGCTCCCACTTGAGCGCGTGGATACCCAGGCGATGGGCGATCGGCGCGTAGATCTCGAGGGTCTCCCTCGCCTTGTCGACCTGCTTCTGCTTGGGCAGTGCCTCGATCGTGCGCATGTTGTGCAGACGGTCGGCCAGCTTGATCAGGATGACCCGCACGTCGGTGGCCATCGCGACCATCATCTTGCGGTAGTTCTCCGCCTGTGCCTCATCGCGCGACTGGAAGACGATCCCGGTGAGCTTGGTCACGCCGTCGACGATCGCGGCGATTTCCTCGCCGAAGCGCTCGGAGACCTCGTCGATCGACGCAGAGGTGTCCTCGACGGTGTCGTGCAGCAGCGCCGCACACAGCGTCTCGGTGTCCAGGCGCATGCCCGCGCAGATGCGCGCCACGCCGACGGGGTGCACGATGAAGTCCTCGCCCGAGCGCCTGCGCTGGGCGGCGTGGTGCTCGCAGGCGAACACGAACGCGTCTTCCACCCGCGCCCGGTCGATCTCCACGGCCGAGTCGGCGGCGTGCTCGGAGACGATCGCGAACAGGTCAGCAAGCAGGCGGCGCTCGAAGTCGTTGAGCTCGGCGCGACTCGCCGGAGCGCTCACGGAAAGCTCGCCAACTCCAGCTGCTGGTGGGCCTGTTGGGGCACTCGGTCGATTCTGGGGAGTGGCCATTGCATAAGAGTAGGGGACGCGCCCGCGTCCTCCCCCGAAGATGTGACCTCCTGCCGTGAGGGTTGGACGTGGCGCAGCACCAGACGGGGCTCACAGACCCCCTTCCACTCGTTGACCTCGAGCGTGAAGGTGGCGTCGGCGGGCGTGTCCTCGGTCACCGGCAGGCGCCCGCCGTTGCCGAAGGCAACCGCGCCGGCGCGCGCGCCGCCGGCCTGCACGGTGAAGCGCAGGTGCTTGCCTTCGCCCATCGGACGGCGATCGCTGAGCGTGGCCTCGCGCACGAGCAGCGAGACGCTCGGATTGGCGCGACCAAACGGCGCGAGCTGCTGGAGCTCTTCGGCGAGCGCCATGCCCAGCTCGGCGCCATCGAGCACCGCGTCCACGCGCTCGGCGCGCGGAGGAGGCTCCTCGCCGCGCACCGCGCGGGTGTGTGCGAGGAAGGCATCCCGGAAGGCATCGATGCGCGAGCGCTCGATCTCCAGGCCCGCCGCCGCAGCGTGGCCACCGTGGCGGCGAAGGTGCGCGGCCGAGGCCTGCAGGCCGGCGAGCAGGTCGAAGCCCTCGACGCTGCGACCCGAGCCCCTGCCGGTGTCGCCCTCGAGCGCGATCATCACCACAGGACGGTTGTGCAGCTCGGTGAGGCGCGAGGCGACGATCCCGATCACGCCCGCGTGCCAGCCCTCGCCGGCGAGGACGTAGGCGGGACTCTCGTTCTGCGCCGCGACCTGCGCCTGGGCCTCGAACAGGATGCGCGTCTCGGTGTGCCGGCGCTCCTGGTTGGCGCGATCGAGCTCCTGCGCGATCTGGCCCGCGCGGAGCGAGTCCTCGGTTAGCAGCAGCTCGAGGCCGGCGTCGGCGCGATACATGCGCCCGGCGGCATTCAGGCGCGGCGCCAGCGCGAAGCCCACGGCGCGCTCGCCGACCTTGCCGGGATCGACCCTCGCGACCGCCATCAGCGCGCGCAAACCGGGTTTGCTCGTGGCGCCCAGCGCGCGCAGGCCACGCCGCACGAGCGTGCGATTCTCGCCGGTGAGCGCCACCACGTCGGCGATCGTGGCGAGCGCGACGAGGTCGAGGTCGTCCTGCACGCGGTAGGCCCCGCGCTCGATGCCCCCGGGCTCTGCCGCCTCCCATAGCCCCTGCGCGAGTTTGTAGGCCACAGCGGTGGCACACAGGTCTGTGCAGGGATAGCCGCACACCGCGGGGTGCACGATCGGCGCATCCGGCAGCAGTCCATCGGCGCGAGGGGCGTGGTGATCGGTGACCACCACCTCGATGCCCAGCGCGCGGGCGCCAGCCACCTCCTCGACGGCGGTGATCGCGCAGTCGGCCGTTACCAGCAGGCGCGTGCCGCGCGCGGCCAGCCGTTCAACCGTCTTCGGGTTGAGCCCGTACCCATCGGTGGCGCGATCGGGCAGGTACCAATCGACGTCGGCTCCCAGTGCGCGCAGAACGCGCACGAGGATCGCCGTGGAGCAGACCCCGTCGACATCGTAGTCGCCGTGAACGGTGATCCGCACGCGTGAGCGCACGTGCGCGAGGATCGATTCGATCGCCCGCTCGATTTCGGCGAAGGCGCTCGGCGGGTGCTCCTCGGAGGCCACTAGGAAGGCCCGCGCATCCGCGGGCGCCCCGAGGCCCCGGCGCACGAGCACCTGTGCCATCGCGCCGCTAACACCCAACTCGCGCTCCAGACGCTGGACATCCTCTGCGACGCAGGCCGCGATCTGAAACTCTCGGATTTCCCCCATTGCCCGCCACACTACGGGCCGGGGTAGACGGAAAGCGGAGGAGCTCAGGCGTCCAGTGGTGTGGGCGCTGCCTTGGCGCCTTCGCGCCGGGCACCCTCGAAGTACACCAGCGCAATCCCGATCAGCGCGCCGGGGACCGCGTAGAGCACGACCGCGATGTCGGTCTGCTTTTCGCCGGGGAAGCCGAACCCCGAGCTCTTGACGCTGTAGATCAAGGTCGCCACGATCACGGCGCCCAGCAGGGAGCCCACGAAGGCGCCCACGATGCCGCCCCAGAAGCGATCGGGCAGGAAGATCGTGTAATGCCAGATCGCCAGACCCATCATCACCCAGGCGAGTAATCCCATTACCTTGCTCTCCCGTGTCGTCGATTACGCGGCTTGCGCTGCTTGCGTGAGCTCTGCGCGCCGTCGCCGGCGCCGTTGCCGCGGCGCTGGGAGGGCATCACCACGTCCTCGGGCGTGAGGTCGGCGGCGGGATCGACGTCGGGCTGGGCGCCGACGCCCTCGATGTCGAGGTCCTCGACGAGTTCCTGGAACTCGTCCTTGGAGATCTGCTCGCCGGGCGCCTCGGGCGTGAGCAGCCCGGACCTGGAATCCCGCCCACCCCGCGTGCGGCGTCCCCGCCCGCGCCCGCCGCGCCCGCCGGCCTTGCCTCCGGGGAGCGCCTCTTCGGCCTCCACTTCGGCGCGCAGCTCTCCCATTTCGGTGGCGTAGGCGGGCACGTAGCCGAGGTCGCGCGCGATGCGGATGCGCCGGTTGCGGTAGACGCTCTCGCGCTCCTTCCAGTGGGTGAGCACCGGGGAGGCGATGAAGATCGAGGAGTACGCGCCCGAGGCTACCCCCACGAGCAGCGCGAAGGCGAAGTCCTTGAGCGTTTCCCCGCCGAACAGCAGCAGCGCGAGCACCGGCAGGAGCGTGCAGAAGGAGGTGGCCAGCGAACGCGTGAGCACCTCGGACATCGAGCGGTTGACGATCTGCGAGAAGGCCGCGCGCGGCATCCGCGGGACGTTCTCGCGCACACGATCGAACACGATGATCGTGTCATACAGGGAGTAGCCCAAAATCGTGAGCAGGGCGGCGACCGTGGCGGTCGTTACCTGCCTTCCGGTGAGCGAGTAGACACCCGCGGTGATCAACAGGTCGTGCATCAAGGCGATCAGCACCGGCACGGCGTACTTCCACTCGAAGCGCAGGGCGATGTAGACGGAGATCACCAGCAGCGAGGCGATGATCGCGATGATCGCGCTCTTGGCGACGGTCTTGCCGAACGTTGGCCCGATCGAGGTGCTGGAGGTGTTGCGCAGGCCATAGGCGGCGCGCAGCGCCGCCTCGGCCTTCACCACCTCGTTCTGCTTGAGGTTCCTCGTGGAGATCTGGAAGCCGTTGGCGCCGATCGCCTTGTTGTTGAGCTTCTGCACCTCGACGTCCCCGAAGCCGGCGGCGCTGAGCGTCGAGCGCACCTGGTTCTCGTTGACGGCCTTGACGAACGCCGTCTGGATGCGCGTGCCCGACTTGAAGTCGATGCCGAGGTTCAGCCCCTTGCCGCCGATCGCCAGCGCGCCGATCAGGAGGATCGTGCCCGAGAGTGAGAAGAACCACTTGGAGGCGCCCATGAAGTCGTACGTCCAGCCTTTGCCGCGCCTAGCGGCGCCGAGCATCGAGGGATGCGAGACCGCGCGCGAGCGGCTCATCGTGCCGAGCGCGGCCTGCGTGGCGAGCACCGCGGTGAACAGCGTGAGCAGCGTGCCGATGCCCAGCGTGAAGGCGAATCCCTTGACCTCGGAGG
Source organism: uncultured Solirubrobacterales bacterium (assembly GCA_963725525.1). Lineage (GTDB taxonomy): Bacteria > Actinomycetota > Thermoleophilia > Solirubrobacterales > Solirubrobacteraceae > Palsa-744. The sequence goes on along the minus strand of CAVRYP010000001.1, from coordinate 630,092 downwards.
TGGAGAGCGCGAACAGGATGAAGGCCGTCATGAACGTCACCACATTGGCGTCCACGATCGCGGCGAACCCGCGCCGGTAGCCGATGGCGATGCCGGAGATGATCGAGCGCCCCCCGCGGATCTCCTCCTTGACGCGCTCGAAGATCACGATGTTGGCGTCCGCCGCGATGCCGATCGTGAGGATCAGGCCGGCGATGCCGGGCAGCGTGAGCGTGATCGGGATCAGCTTGATCAGCGCGAAGTAGTAGAGGCTGTAGATGAGCAGGCCCGCGACCGCGATCGCGCCGAGCACGCGGTAGAAGGTCAGCAGGAACAGGCACACCACCGCGAAGCCGATAAGGCCCGCGAGGAGACCCTGTTCGAGCGCCTGCTTGCCGAGCGTCGCCGAGACCTGCGACTGGGAAATCAATTCCAGCTTGATCGGCAGCGCGCCGGACTGAAGCTCGTCGGCGAGGTTCTGCGCGGAGGTGATGGTGAAGCCGCCGGTGATCTCCGAGCCGCTGTTGGGATCGATGCCGTCGGGGTACTGGCTGTAGTCGATCGAGGGCGCGGTGATGATCTGGTTGTCGAGCACCACCGCGAAGTGCTGCAGCGTCTTGCCGGCGCCCGGCAGCGCCGCGTTCTGCCCGCGCTGGGCGATTTCCCTGGTGACCTTCTGGAAGACCCCCTTGCCGTGCGAGGTGAAGTTGAAGGTGACGTCGGGCGCCCCCGTTCCCCCGGCCCCGCTTTCGAAGCTCTGGGCGGGGTTCTTGATGTCTTCCCCTCTGAGCACGGGATTGTCGTTGAGCACGTACCAGCTTTCCGGCGAGACCTTCGTGACCTTGCCGGAGGAGTTTTCTTCAGGGTGCGCCTGGGCGAGCACGGTGCCCGGATTCACGCGCACCGTCTTCGTCTTCGCGCCCGGCGGCGGTTTGTAGCCGTCGGCGTAGAGGTTTTCGACGGTGTCCTCCGGACCGCGCAGCACCTTGTGGTTCTTGGTGTCGAGCAGGTACCACTGCCCGTAGATGCAGTTGTGGATCTGCTGGGGCGTGCAGCCTTCGGCGAGCGTTGTGTCGTTCTTGCGCAGGATCGCGGGGCGCTTGGCCGCACGCAGCACCGCTTCGTACTCGGGCAGGCCGGCGGTGGCGACTCCGGCGTTCGTGCCGCCGGTGACAGTCGGTTCGTTGGGCCCCGCGGGCTTGCCGTTGGGACCGATCACGTTGGGCTCCCAGTCGTAGAAGAACAGCTGCGCGGTCTTGCCGACCTGTTCCTGGGCGCGCGCGGCGTTGCTCACATCGGGCAGCGCCACGTTGATCTGGTTTTCGCCGGTGCGCTGGATTTCCGGCTCGGCCACGCCGAGCTGGTTGACGCGCTTTTCCATGATCGTGATCGCCCGGTCGAGCGATTCGGCGGTGACCTTGGACTGGGCCGTGGCCTTGCCCAGGTAGGTGAGCTCGACGCCGCCCTTGAGGTCGAGGCCGAGGCGGGTTTTCTTGGGCTTCACGGCCCCCGGCAAACCGACGATTACGAGCAGCGAGGCGATCGCGAGCCCGAGCACGACAATCAGCACGAAGGTGTTGCGGCGACGATCGGTCATGCGTACATCAGACTACTTGTCCGGGGTAAGCACAAGCAAAAGACCGCCGTCCTCGTCATAGGCGGGAAACATGTCGGCCTTGGCGCTGGCCACGACATCCCGCTCGCCGCTGACGCGCACGGGCTTGCCCAGCGCACGCACCCCCCACTCCAGCACGGTCGAGACGGGCTGCTCGTCATCGGCGAAGCTGAGGCCGAGCGCCTGCTCCACGCGCTGGCCGATCACCGCTTCCTCCTCGAGGCCGGTGAAGGCGAAGGAGTTCTTCCCGCATCCGATCACGCGCCCCTCGTGATCGCACACGAAGAAGGCCGCATCGGGCGCTGGGTAGTAGTCGTCGAGCAGCTCGAAGAGGAAGGCGAAGCCACACTTCGCACAACCCTTCGGTTGGCGCGTGAAGCCGATGTTGCGGTCCAGCTCGCTGGTGCGGTGTCCGCAGTTGGGGCAGATGAAGGGGTGAGCCATGAGCCCACAGATTAGTGGGAGCGAGGGTACGGGGCCGAAGGATGGCCCGCGCCCCAAATAGGAGAGCGCTGCAAACTAAAAAAGGGCAGGGTCGGTGGCGTGCTCAGCCAGCGACTGGGGCGCCGGCAGGTCCAGATGGGCAAAGGCCGCGGGCGTGGCCATGCGCCCCCTCGGGGTGCGCTTGAGGAGCCCCTCGCGCAGCAGATGGGGCTCATACACGTCCTCGAGGGTGTCCTGCTCCTCCCCCACGACGACCGCCAGCGTGGAGAGCCCCACGGGGCCGCCGGCGAACTTGACGCAGACGGCGCGGAGGATCTCGCGGTCGAGGCGATCGAGACCGCGCTCGTCGACCTCCAGCAGCTCGAGCGCGGCGCGCGCGGTGTCGGCGCTGAGAACGCCGCCCATGCGCACCTCGGCGTAGTCGCGCACGCGCTTGAGGAGCCGGTTGGCCACGCGCGGGGTGCCCCGTGAGCGCGCGGCGATCGCGGCCGCCCCACCGCCCTCCAAAGGGATCTCGAGGATGCCCGCGGAGCGCGAGACGATCGCTGCGAGGTCTTCTACGGAGTATGTCTCCAGGCGCGCCTGGATGCCGAAACGGTCGCGCAGCGGCGTGGTGAGAAGGCCCGTGCGCGTGGTGGCGCCCACGAGCGTGAAGGGCGGCAGCTTGAGCGTCACCACGCGCGCGCCCGCGCCCTGCCCGACGGTGATCGGCAGGCGCCGATCCTCCATCGCGGGATAGAAGGTCTCCTCGAGCGTGCGCGGCAGGCGATGGATCTCATCGACGAAGAAAACGCTGCGCGGCTCGAGCGCGGTGAGAAAGGCCGCAATGTCTCCCTTTCGCTCCAAAGCGGGGCCGGCGGTCTGCACGAAGGGCACATCGAGCTCGCTCGCGACGATCTGCGCGAGCGAGGTCTTGCCCAGTCCGGGAGGGCCCGCGAGGAGCAGGTGATCGAGTGCGTCCCCGCGCGCCGCGGCGGCCTCGATCGCGACCGAGAGCTGCTCGCGCAGCCCATCCTGGCCCACGAAGTCGCTCAGGCGCCGGGGCCGCAGCGAGCGGTCGAGCTCGTCCTCCTCGTTCTCATCCTCGATCGCATAGGGGGTCTGGATGCGGCTCATCGCCCGCCGCTCCGCGCGCCGCGCAGCGCCGCCGCGAGCAGCTCCTCGGCGCTCTCGCCCTCGGCCTCGCGCAGCAGCTCCTCCGCCTCACCGGGGGCGTAGCCGAGCTCCAACAGCCCCTCGCGCGCCAGGCCGCGGGGTCCGCTGCCCCTGCGCGCCACGATCCCACCGGAGGCGCTCGCGATCGGGGAGTCCGCGATGGAGACCTTCTCGCGCAGCTCCACGATGATGCGCTCGGCCGTGCGCTTGCCGATGCCGGGCACCGCCTGAAAGCGTGCGGCGTCGCCTGCGGCGATCGCGCCCAAGAGCTCGCGCGGGGGACCGCCGGACAGCACCGCCAGGGCCACCTTCGGCCCCACGGACTGCACTGAAAGCAGCATCAGAAACAGGTCGCGCTCGGGCTCGGAGTGAAAGCCATACAGCGAGAGCGCGTCATCGCGCACGATCAGATGTGTGTGCAGCGTCGTCTCGCCGCCCACGGCGGGGACGTGGTGGAGGGTCTCCGAGGAGACGGCCACGCGGTGGCCAACGCCGCCGCAGACGATCACAACGTGGTCGGAGCGCCGCACCGCCACCTCCCCGCGCAGCAGCGCGATCACGCGAGCGCTCCCGCGAGCGCGCTGGCCATGGGCGCGCAGTTGACGTGGCACAGCGCCACCGCGAGGGCGTCGGCGGCATGGTCGGGCGTGGGCAGCTCGGGGAGATCGAGCAGGGACTGCACCATGCGCGCCACCTGGTCCTTCTGCGCGCGGCCGTGCCCGCAGACCGAGGACTTGACCTTCTGTGGGGTGTAGCTCGTGCAGGGCAGCCCGTGGCGCCCGGCGGCGAGCATCACAGCTCCGCGCGCATGGCCCACGGCGAAGGCGGTGCGCACGTTCTGCCCGAAGTAGAGCTCCTCCAGCGCGACGGCGTCGGGGGAGTGCTCCTCCAGCAGGCGATCCACGCCGGCGAAGACATCCACCAGGCGCCGCTCGATCGGAATGCCCGCGCGCGTCTCGATGACGCCGCCGTCAAGCGCAGCCATGCGCCCGCGGCGGCGCGTGATGACGCCGTAGCCGGTGGAGGCCAGGCCGGGGTCGATGCCGAGGACGATCACAGGGAGGGATTCTGCGCATCCCACCGGACGCCTGCCCAGAACATGTGTTCGTCAGCTCAAGAGGACACTGCTGTGGGCAGACCCCATGGAGGCGCGCCAGCGGCCCAGAGGTCGTTGAGGGCGATGGCGTCCTTGTAGGTGTCCATGCACTCCCAGAAGCCCTCGTGCCGGTAGGCGTGCAGCTGGCCGTCCTCTGCGAGGCGCTTCAGCGGGCGGCGCTCGAGCACTGAATCGCGCTCGATGTAGTCGAGCGCGGAGGCCTCCATGCAGAAGAACCCCCCGTTGATCCAGTGCTCGGAGCGCGGTTTCTCGCGAAAGCCCAGCACCCGACCGTCCGCAGGGTTGAGCTCGGTGACCCCGAATTGCAGCTCGGGACGCACGACGGTCATCGTCGCAAGCGCGGAGTGGGCGTCGTGGAAGGCGAGCAGCGCCTCGAGGTCGATGTCGGCGAGGCCGTCGGCGTAGGTGAGACAGAACCGCTCGCCGCGGAGATGCGGGCCCAGGAGGTGAACGCGTCCGCCCGTGGGGGTGTCGAGCCCGGTGTCGATGCTGCGCACCTCCACCCCCGGAGGCCAATCGCACGAGGCGGCAAAGCGCTCGATGAGATCCCCTCTGTAGCCGGTCGCCAGCAGGAAGCGCTCGAATCCTTGCGCAGCGTAGAGCTGGATGACGTGCCAGAGGATCGGCAGGCCGCCGATCTCGACGAGCGGCTTGGGCAGCTCCCTGGTGTGCTCTTGCAAGCGCGTGCCGCGACCCCCGCAGAGGATCGCAACTGGAGGAAGCGAGCTACCCCGCAACGCGCTCGAGCATCTCGGCGGGGATGTCGTAGTTGGCGTAGACGGCGCCGACGTCGTCGTTGTCTTCGAGGGCGTCGATGAGGCGCATGAGCTTGCCCACCTGGCCCTCGTGCTGGATCTCCACGAGCGAGGAGGGGCGATAGACGAGCTCGGCGCTCTCGAGATCCACGCCTGTCTCCTCGAGCGCGCCGCGCACGGCGGCGAAGTCGGCGAGCGGGGTGATGACCTCGAAGACGCCGTCCTCGCCGGAGATGTCCTCGGCGCCGGCCTCGATCGCGGCCATGAGGTCGTCCTCGGTGTAGCGCGAGGAGTCCACGAGCAGGACGCCCTTCTTGTCGAAGAGATAACCCACCGATCCGGGCTCGCCGAGCGAGCCGCCGAACTTGGTGAAGAGGTGTTTGACGTCGGCGCCGGTGCGATTGCGGTTGTCGGTGACGGTTTCGACCATCAGCGCGACGCCGGCGGGACCGTAGCCTTCATAGACGATCGACTCGAGCGACTCGGCGTCCGAGCCGGCGCCGGTGCCCTTGGCGATGGCGCGTTCGATGTTGTCCTTGGGCATCGAGGCGGCCTTGGCCTTCGCGACGGCGTTCTCCAGCGAGGCGTTCGTATCGGGGTCCCCCCCACCGTCGCGCGCGGCGACGGTGATGGCGCGCGCGAGCTTCGTGAAGGCGGCGCCTCGACGCGAGTCGACGATCGCCTTCTTGTGCTTGATGGATGCCCACTTGGAGTGACCGGACATGCTCTAAAGATAGTGTTTTGAGGCCCTTGAGTAGGGAGAGGCTCCGCTCCGCTACGCCTAGCGGGCCGCGCTGTGCGGAGCTATCTGGACTGCCGCACCCATGGGGAACACATAGGATGAGCGCCCATGAAGGGAACCCTGGACCCCGGGATATTCAAGGCCTATGACGTGCGCGGGCTCTATGGCGAGCAGATCGACGGCGACGTCGCCGAGGCCGTGGGCCGCGCGTTCGTGCGTGTGTTGGGCCAGCTCGCGGGCAAACCTGTGAGCGAACTGAAGGTTGGGCTGGGAAGAGACATGCGCCTCAGCGCACCCGAGCTCGCGGCGCGCTACCGCGCGGGGATGACCGCCGAGGGTGCGCATGTGGTGGATGCGGGGATGGTGGGCAGCGAGATGCTCTACTACCTCGTCGGCTCGAGGGGGCTGGATGGGGGGCTGATGTGCACGGCCTCGCACAACCCCAAGGCCTACACCGGCGCGAAGCTCGTGCGCGAGGGGGCGATTGCGCTGAGCGGCGATGCGGGCATCCAGGACGTGCGGCGCACGATCGAAGCTGGACTTGGCGAGCCGGCTCAGACATCGGGAACTGTCGAGCAAGTCGATGTGTACGCGGAGTTCCAGGAGGCGGCACTGAAGTTCATCGACCCTGCGGTCGTGAAGCCGCTGAAGGTGGTGGTGGATGGCGGCAACGGCATGGCGGGTCCGGTGGTGGGACCCCTGCTCGAGCGCCTGGGACTGGAGACGATCGAGATGTACTGGACCCCGGATGGGGAGTTCCCCGATCACGAGCCCAATCCGCTGCTGCCGGAGAACCGCGAGGCGATCATCGCGAAGGTGCGCGAGAGCGGCGCGGACCTCGGGATCGCGTGGGATGGAGACGCCGATCGCTGCTTCTTCATCGACGATACGGGGGCGTTCGTGGATGGCGACTTCCTCACAGCGCTCCTCGCGGAGTCGCTGCTGGAAAAGCGGGTGGGTGGGGATCCCAAACAAGCGATCCTCTACGACGTGCGCGCGTCGTGGGCGGTCCCCGATACGGTGAAGCGCGCGGGCGGCACGCCCTATGTGAACCGCGTGGGGCATGCGTTCTTCAAGACGCGCATGCACAAGGAGGGCTCGCTGTTCGGCGGCGAGGTCTCGGGGCACTACTACTTCCGCGACTTCTACTGCGCGGACTCGGGCACGATCCCGGCGCTGTTGATGCTGGAGCTGCTCTCGCGAAAGGGCAGGAAGCTCTCGGAGCTGCTGAGGCCCTACCACGAGAAGTACTTCATCTCGGGCGAGGTCAACTCCGAGGTCGCCGATCCGGAGGCGAAGATGAGGGAGATCGAAGAGCGCTACTCAGACGCCCGCCAGGAGCATCTTGATGGCATCTCAGTGGATTACGAGCGCTGGCACTTCAATGTGCGCCCTTCCAACACCGAGCCTCTGCTGCGGCTGTGCCTGGAGTCGCTGGAGAGCCCCGAGGACATGGAGCGCCGTCGCGACGAGGTGCTCGCGCTGATCCGGTCGTCCGCGACGACCGCATCGTGAGCCCGTTCTCGCCCACCGAGGGCGAACGCCGCGCCGACCACGCCGCGCTCGCAAGCGCGGCCGCCGAGGGGGTGCACCGCCTGGCGATCCCCACCCCCTTTCAGGTGGGGCGCGTGAACGCGTACCTGATCGAGGACGAGCCGCTCACGCTGATCGATTCGGGTCCCAACTCGGCGAAGGCGATGGACGAGCTCGAACAGGCGCTCGCGGCGCTCGGCCACACGATCGAGGACATCAAGCTGCTGGTGATCACCCACCAGCACATCGATCATTTCGGGCTCGCCTCGATCCTCGCGCGGCGCTCGGGCGCGGAGGTCGCAGCGCTCGCGGGTCTCGACGCCTACCTGGGCAATTTCCGCGAGGAAACCGAACTCGACGATGTGTTCGCGGAGCGCACGATGCTGCGCCACGGCATCCCCGCCGAAGTGGTGGGCGCGCTGCGTGCGGTCTCCGCGAGCTTCCGCGCGTGGGGCTCCACCGTGGAGGTGACGCGCACGCTCACCGATGGCGAGGAGCTGAAGCTGGCCAACCGCACGCTGCGCGTGCTGCACCGCCCCGGCCACAGCCCCTCGGACACCCTCTTCTTCGACGAGCGGCGCTCGCAGCTGTTCGTGGCCGATCACCTGCTCAAGCACATCTCCTCCAACCCCCTGCTCGCGCGCCCGCTGGGCGCCGAGAAGGACTTCACCGGCCCGCGCCCGCAGGCGCTCGTGAGGTACCTCGAATCGCTAGAGGCCACGCGCGCGATGGATGTCGAGGTGGTACTCCCCGGCCACGGCCCGCCGATCGCAGATCACGCGGAGCTGATCGAGCTGCGCCAGCGGATGCACGAGCGCCGCGCGAAGCGCATCCACCGCCTGATCGCCAAACAGCCCCGCTCCGCGCACGACCTCGCAAGCGAGATGTGGGGCGACATCGCGGTGACCCAGGCATACCTAACCCTCTCCGAGGTCCTAGGCCATACCGACATGCTCCTCAACGCCGGGATCGTCGAAGAGATCGAGCAGGACGGCGTCGTGCGCTTCGCGGCGGTGTGAGGCTGGGTTCCGCTTTGCTGTCGCACAGCAATCCGCTATCATCCACAGTCGAAGGGTTTGCCTCGGCGACGGGGCACTCCCTTTTTTTTATGCTACCGACAACTCGTTTTGATCTAGATCGAGGGCATCTGCAGCACCCTGAAGCTTCTCGCCGCGCGGCCTGAGGTCGTCTATATACGAAATGCCCCAGATGCGCTCTGTCCTGGCAACGAGAGGCCCCAGTGGAACCTCGCGTCCACAGTATCGAAGATCGAAGACCTTATCGGCGAAAGGTCTGAGTTCTTTGCGAACCGGCTCGTGCATACGGGGCATTCTCAGACCCCAATTCACGATGTAGGCCACAAGATCGGCAAGCTGAATGGGCGGCGTAAGATCGGAATGCACGAAGAAGGGCATAGGGATCATTCGCTCAGCACGCTGCTGACCTCGCTCCGTCTCAAGGAAATACCGCTGGATCTGATCCAGGAGGCGCTGCGAGAGCGCCTTGTCCTGCTCATCGAAAATCAGAACCCCGTGAGCGTCGTCCTTCGCGTCACACACGTGGCAGTGAATGCGCTGAAAGAGATAGGCGAAATCCTTACGCAAGACAGATCGATCGTGTTGCTGTGGTGCATCGCGCGGAACGATCGACGCGAAGACCGTGATTTCGAACTGGCTGGCGAGATCCAAAGCCTGATCCGCGAATGCCAGCTTTGCCTGCCCGAGAGCTGCCAGCTCACGCGGGTCGACACGCTCGCGGCGTGCATTCTTGGCGAGCAGGCCGTCGATCGCCTTGCGGCGGTCGGCCTCAGACATCGAGTCAGTAAACGCCGCATGGCGGAAGACCCTCCTTGTCAGGAGCTTTGAACCTTTTATCTCGTAGCGCTGCTCCGCCGGAAAGCGCAACACTTCATGCTTGAGTTTCATGAATGCTTGCGCAAACGGCCAGACATAAGCCTCCTCGATACCGACTCCGGCCAGCACCAAGCATGGCGACTTCTTCAGGTCGATCCCGCTCTCGTCCACGAAGTAGAGCATTGAGCCAACCTAGCATCGTGCGCGACCATCTCATCCCAGAGACGATCCGCTAAATTTGCCGGCTGTCCAGGTCTCCCAAATGCTTGATGTTGGCTCTGTCCTTATCCTCGGCGCTGAGCTCTCCGGCAAACCACGCGTCGAGGATTTCCTCCAGCAGGGCCTCGGAGGTGGCGCGCAGGCTGAGCGCGAGCACGTTGGCGTCGTTCCAGCGCCGCGCGCCCGCGGCCGTGACGGCGTCGGCGCAAAGCGCCGCCCTCACTCCGGGCACCTTGTTGGCGGCGATCGACGCACCGGTGCCCGTCCAGCAGCAGACGATGGCCTGCTCAGCGCGGCCGTCGGCGACATCACGCGCGGCGGCCTCGGACGCCCAGGCCCAATCGTCGCGCTCGCTCTCCGCGAAGACGCCGTGCAGGCGTAGCTTGTGGCCGCGCTTGCGCAGCGCCTCGGGAAGCGCTTTGGCGATGCCCGTCATCTCATCCGCCGCTGTGGCGATTCGCATGGCTTTCAGTATCGCGCTCTCTACGCGTACGGCGGCGCCCGCTGCGCCCGTGCAGATAGTGCGGGGTGCAGCTGACGACGCGACCCCTCGCAGGGCCGGCTCTGCCGGCCCTCTAAGAATTCTCCGCGCCGAGACTCCGCCCGGCCGACGGTATCTTCGCTCCTGCCCTAGGAAAAAACATCGAAGTACAGTAGAGTCCTTGATATGTTGTACCGGGTGTAGGAGGGAGTGGTCTAGCGGATGTACATGGATGGACAGGCCACGCAGGCCAATCCGCATCTGAACGTGTTCGAGCCCTACCGGGAACTCGCGAGCCATCACGAGGATCAGCTCACGCGTGCCGCGATGATCGTGTTGCGGATGGTGCCGCTCGCGCGCGAGACGCTCTTGACGGCGATTGGAGAGGGGTCGCAGAGCGGGCTGCCCGAGTGTTCGCTGGATATGCAGGCAACGCATGTGGTCGACCCCGAGGCGCCGGCGGGCGAGGAGGCGCCCGCGCGGGGGCGCCTCGTGAGCGTCTTCCTCACCCCCGACATCGAGCCCTTCGCGCTCGCCGAGGAGGTCTCTGAGACCGATCGCGGGCAGCGCTTCGATGGGGTGCTGCGCTTCGATCCCGAGCTCGTGGTCGTCGTCGAGAGCAAGGTCTGCCAGCGCTGGGCGCGCCGCGATGGACACCGCGCGGCCGAGCTCAACCTGCAGGGCGTGCGCTTTGCCGAGCAGCGCACCTGTCTTCTGCCGTGGCACGATCTGCTCGAGTCGTGGATGCGGCTGATCGAGCTCGACGTGCTCTCCACGGCCGAGCGCGCACTCGTGCACGACATGCTCGACTACGCCCACCGCGACTTCGCCCACCTCCTCCCCTTCGGCAGCCTGCGGCGCGCGGGCTCCGATCCCACGCGTCGCCTGAGGCGCCTGCGCTCGCTGCTCGCGCAGGCCACCGGCGTGCCCGTCGAGCGAGGCTCGCTCGTACATGTGCGCCTGGACACCGCACTGGGCGTCGTCTCCTTCCAGCGCGTCGCCCTCGATCTGGTCGCCGACCAGCTGGTGCTGCACGTGTGGCCCGGCGAACTCAAGCACCAGGCCGAGCACCTCTACGCCGCCAAGCACGCGCTCGCGCTGAGCGCGCTCGCCGGGCCGGGGCAGCCCTGGAGTGTCGAGCCCCAGCCGCTCTTGGGTTATCGCAACGCCCCGGTGCGCTCGCGCGTCTACCTCACGTGCACGCTCTCCGCCGCCACCTACGCCCAGCGCTGGCAGGGCGAGGATTGGGAGCGCGTGGGCGCCCACCACCGCAACCACATCCTCGATGACCTCTGGCCCTGGCTGCTAGCGCGCGGCTACGCCTCGCCGGGGGACCTCGAGGGGGTGAGCGGCTTCGTGGATTCGCTGGGCCGGCGCTTCGCGCACCTGCGCCCGGGGATGCACGTCAAGCGCTTCTGGTCGCTGGAGCACGCCGAGGAGCTCGACGACGCCGGCCTCCTCGCGGGCGAGGTGCGCGCCGCGATCGCCGAGGTGTTGCGCCTGCTGGAGGAGCCGCCGCTGCCGCCCACCGATGGGGGATTGCCCGCCGAGGCGCAAGCAGCCATCGCGGGGCGACCCCGACCCAACTGGAGTCCGGCCGCTCGCACCCCAGCCGGCGCCGGCAAGGGTTGAGCTCGGTCGAGCTACGAGGAGACCGCACCCGCCGTGCGCCTGCGCGCCACGGCCGCCAGGAACAGCTCGTGTATACGGTCGTCGCCCGTCAGCTCGGTGTGGAACGCGACGGCCAGCCGGTCCCCTTCGCGGGCCGCGACCGGGTGCCCGTCGATCTCCGCCAGCACCTCGACCGCAGGACCGTGCTCGGCGATCCAGGGCGCGCGGATGAACACGCCCCGCAGCGGCCCGCCTTCCAGGTCGGCGACATCGAGATCGGCCTCGAAGCTGCGCATCTGGCGGCCGAACGCGTTGCGCTCGGCGCGCATGTCCATCAGCCCGAGGTGCTCGCGGTCGAGCATGATCAGCCCCGCGCAGGAGCCGAGCACGGGCATGCCGGCCTGCGCGAGCTCGCGCAGCGGCTCCGCGAGCCCCTCGCGCTCGATGCCGAGCGTCATCGTGGTCGACTCCCCGCCGGGGATCACCAGCCCATCCAGACCGTCGAGATCGGCGGGCACGCGCACCTCGCGCACGTGCGCTCCGAGCCGCCGCAGCACCTTCGCGTGCGCCTCGAAGTCGCCCTGCAGGGCGAGCACGCCGATCAGCGGAGGCGGCACCTCGAGCGCCGAGGCTACCAGCCGCGCTGGGCGAGGAGCTGCTCGCCCTCGAGCTTCGAGCTCTCGAGGCTCACCATCGCGGTGCCCAGCCCGCGCGAGGCCGGCGCGACGCGCTCGGGGTCCTGCCAGTGGGTCGTGGCCTCCACGATCGCGCGCGCGCGCGTGGGCGGGTCCTCGGACTTGAAGATGCCCGAGCCGACGAACACGCCTTCGGCGCCGAGCGCCATCATCAGCGCGGCGTCGGCCGGCGTGGCGATGCCGCCGGCGCAGAACAGCACGACCGGCAGCCTGCCCTCGGCGGCCACGCCGCGAACGAGATCCAGCGGCGCGCCGTGCTCCTTGGCGGCGGTCGCGATCTCGGCGTCGTCGAGCGTCCCCAGGCGGCGGATCTCGCCGGTGATCGAGCGCATGTGGCGCACGGCCTCGACGATGTCGCCGGTGCCGGCCTCGCCCTTGGAGCGGATCATCGCGGCGCCCTCGCCGATCCGGCGCAGCGCCTCGCCGAGGTTCGTGGCGCCGCACACGAACGGCACCTTGAAGGCCCACTTGTCGATGTGGTTGCTCTCGTCGGCCGGCGTCAGCACCTCGGACTCGTCGACGTAGTCGACCTCGAGCGCCTGCAGCACCTGCGCCTCCACGAAGTGCCCGATGCGCGCCTTGGCCATCACCGGGATGCTCACGGCCTCCTGGATGCCGGCGATCATCTCGGGGTCGGACATGCGCGCGACGCCGCCGTCGCGGCGGATGTCGGCGGGCACGCGCTCGAGCGCCATCACCGCGGCGGCGCCCGCGTCCTCGGCGACCTTCGCCTGCTCGGGGGTGACCACGTCCATGATCACGCCGCCCTTGAGCATCTCCGCAAGGCCGCTCTTGACCCGGAATGTCGCCTCGTCGCGCATGGCGCCCAGTCTACCAGCGGCGCGGCGCCGGCTACTTCAGCCGGAAGGCCTTGATGCGGTCGTCGTACTGCGCGGTGTCCTGCGCGTACACGCCGTAGGCCAGCGCCTGGATGAGGCTCAGCAGCGCCGTGTGCGAGCGCACGTAGGCGGGGCTGTTGGAGGAGTAGTAGAGCTTGATCTGCGCGAGCTTCGCGACCTCCGAGAGGGTCGCGTCGGTGATCGCGGCGGTCTGCGCCTTGCGGTGGCGCGCGAGCTTCATCGCGCGCACCACCAGCGGGTGCGGGCGCCCGGCGGAGAGGCCGATCACGAGCGTCGCCTCGTCGATCCGCCCGAGCCGGCTGAGCGCCTCCTGGGAGGGGCTCGCGACGACGTCGACGCGCAGGTCGAGCAGCATCAGCAGATGGCGCAGGTAGCTGGCGAAGAAGGCCATCTGGTCGGTGCCGGCGACGAGCACCTTCTCGGCGCTCGACGATCGCCTCGATCAGCGCCTCGACGGAGCTGCGCGAGACCTTGCGCGCGGTCTCCTCGACGTTCAGGTGATCGGCCGGCGAGCGCCGTCTCGAACTCGTTCTGGTCGAGCGAGAACAGCGGCGTGGAGCCGTTGCTCGAGGGCGCTCGCGCTCCCGCTGGCTCGGCGGCCCTGGCGTGCACGCGGCGGTATTCCTCGCGCGCGGCCGCCTGCAGCTCGGGGAAGCCCTCGAAGCCGAGCGCCTGGGAGAAGCGCACGACCGTCGAGCTCGAGGTGTTCGCGCGGCGCGCCAGCTCCTCCGCGGTCTGGAAGGCGGCCTCGTCGAGATGGTCGACGATGTACTGCGCGACGTCCTTCTGCGAGCGCGAGCACTCGTCGAAGCGGGCCTGGATGTACTTGGAGAGGCTCTGGTGCTCGGACTGGTGCCCGTTCGCCGGCGGGCGCACGGTCGCGGTGTCATCGGCGTGGCGGTGCGCTTCATCGGCGGTGCTTGTTCGACGCGTCATCGCGGCCTCTCGTTCGACGCCTGCGCGCAATCGTCGCGGACTCGCGCGCGACGCTCGCGAGGTGATCCAGCACGTTGGGCACAGTCGCAGGAGCTGAACGCGCCAGAGTCGAGACCGATGAGGATCGCGATCGTCGGCGCCGGGGTCTCGGGCCTCGTCGCCGCGCATCTGCTGCACCGCGAGCACGAGATCGTCGTGTACGAGGCCGGCGCCTACGCGGGCGGGCACACGAACACGATCCGCGTGGACACGCGCCTACGAGACCCATCACGTCGACACCGGCTTCATCGTGATGAACGACCGCAACTACCCCAACTTCACGCGCCTGCTCGACCGCGCTCGGCGTCGCGCGCCAGCCGACGCACATGAGCTTCTCGGTCAAGGGCGAGGAGGAGGACTTCGAGTACGCCGGCACGCCGCGCGGGCTGTTCTGCCAGCCGCGCAACCTCGCTCAGCCCGCGCTTTCAGCGGATGATCGTCGACCTGCTGCGCTTCAACCGCGAGCTGCGCCGGTCCTCGACGGCGCCGACGAGGACACGGCGAGTCGCTCGCACGACTTCCTCGCGCGCCACCGCTTCTCGCGCGCGTTCGTCGAGCGGCTGATCGTGCCGCAGGTCTCGGCCGTGTGGTCGGCCGACCCGCGCCAGATGCACACCTTCCCGGTGCGCTTCCTCGCCGAGTTCTTCGCCAACCACGGCATGCTCGGCTTTCGCGACCGCCCGCGCTGGTCGACGGTCAGCGGGCGGCTCGGCGCGCTACGTGCGAGGCGCTCACGCGCCGTTCCGCGAGCGCATCCGCCTGCACTCGCCCGGTGCGAGCTCGATCGCGCGCGCAGCGCGGACGCACGTCGAGTCGAGTCGTCGCGCCGGCCCGGGGAGCGCGCATCGAGCGCTTCGACCAGGTCGTGATCGCCACCCACTCCGACCAGGCGCTCGCGATGCTGCGCGACCCCTCCGAGCGCGAGCGCGAGCTGCTCGGCGCGATCCCCTACCAGCGCAACGAGGCGGTGCTGCACACCGACAGCACGCTGCTGCCGCGCCGGCGCGGCGCCCGCGCGGCGTGGAACTTCCACCTGCTGCGCGAGCCGAAGCCGCTGAGCACCGTCACCTACTACATGAACCACCTGCAGCGGCTGCGCGCCGACCGCGACTTCTGCGTCACGCTGAACCGCACCGAGGCGATCGACCCGGCGAAGGTGATCCGCACGATCTCCTACGCCCACCCGGTCTACACGCCCGACGGGCGTCGCCGCGCAGGCCCAGCACGGCGCGATCAGCGCGCTCGAGCGGCGCACGCACTACTGCGGCGCCTACTGGGGCTGGGGCTTTCACGAGGACGGCGTGCGCTCAGCGCGCTGCGCGCCTGCGAGCCGTTCGGGGTGGCGCTGTGAGCATGCGCCGCCGGCGCAGGCCTCCTGCCTGCTACGAGGGCTCGGTGCGCCACCGCCGCACGGCGCCGTGCACGGACGAGTTCCGCTACCGCCTGTTCATGGCCTACCTCGACCTCGACGAGCTGCCCGAGCTGTTCGACGGGCGGTGCGCTGTGGTCGGCGCGGCGTCCGGCGCTCGGCGTGGTTTCGGCGCGCCGACCACCTCGGCGACCCGCGCGACGCCGCTGCGCGAGGCGGTCCGCGAGCTCGTCGGCGCAGCGCACCGGCATGCGCCCCGACGGGCCGATCCGGCTGCTCACGCACCTGCGCTACTTCGGCCACTGCTTCAACCCGGTGAGCTTCTACTACTGCTTCGACGCGGGCGGCAGAGCGCGTGCAGGCGGTCGTCGCCGACGTCACCAACACGCCGTGGGGCGAGCGCCACCGCCTACGTGATGGCCGTCGCCGACGCCGCCGACCACGGCAGCGCGACGCTCATGCGCGGGCGCTTCGAGAAGCAGCTGCACGTCTCGCCGCTGATGGGCATGGACCACGTCTACGACTGGCGCCTGACCGAGCCCGGCGAGCGGCTGCTCGGTGCACATCGAGTCCCACCGCAGCGACGGCGCGAGCGTCTTCGACGCCACGCTGTCGCTGCGCGCGCCGCGAGATCGACCGCGGAGCGCTGCGCCGCGCGCTGCTGCGCTACCCGCTGCTGACGCTCGGCATCCTCGCGCGCATCTACGTCCATGCCCTGCGCCTGCGGCTGCGCGGAGCGCAGCTGCGTTCGCGCACCCGCACAGGGCGCCCAGCGCGACATCGGCCAGCAGCGCTTCACATACCCGCGCACGACGACGGGCCTACGTGAGCACCCACCGCTCACGCACAGAGGCGCGTCGGTTCTATGTGAAGTGGGCCGAGCCTTGGCGCGCAGGCTCGTGCTGAGGGTGCTCGGCGATGTGCGCGGCGGCGAGCTCGAGATCGTCGAGGGCGATGAGCGGCTGCGTGCTCGGGCACCCCGACCCCGGCGCCCGCTGCGGGCGGTGGTCGAGGTCCGCTCCCCCCGCTTCTACCGCCCGCTGCTGCGCGGCAGCGTCGGCCTCTGCGAGTCCTACATGGACGGCCTGTGGGACTGCGAGGACCTCGTCGCGCTGACGCGGATCGCCGCGCTCAACGTGCGCGCGCTCGACCGCTGCGACGCGTGCTCGCGCCGGTGCTGATCCCCGTGCAGCGCTGGGCGCGCTGGCTGGCGCGCAACACGCCGCGGCGCTCGCGCCGGCAGATCGCCGCGCACTACGACCTCGGCAACGAGCTGTTCGCGCTGTTCCTCGACCCCACGATGATGTACTCCTGCGCGATCTTCGAGCCGCCGGAGGCGAGCCTCGAAGAGGCCTCGCTGGCGAAGCTCGAGCGGGTCTGCGCGAAGCTCGAGCTTGCGCCCCGAGGACCACGTGCTGGAGATCGGCACCGGCTGGGGCGGCTTCGCGGTCTACGCGGCCGAGCACTACGGCTGCCGCGTGACGACCACGACGATCTCCCGCGAACAGCACGCCTACGCCGCAGCGCGTGTGCGTGCCGCCGGCCTGGAGGACCGCGTGACGGTGCTGCTGGCCGACTACGCGACCGCGCAGCTCGACCTGCACGGCCGCTACGACAAGCTCGTCTCGATCGAGATGATCGAGGCCGTCGGCTGGCAGTACTTCCCGACCTTCTTCGAGCGCTGCTCGGAGCTGCTGGCGCCGACGACGGCGCGATGCTGCTGCAGGCGATCGTGATCGACGACCGCGCCTACGACGTCGAGAAGGCCGGCGAAGAGCTTCATCAACACCCACATCTTCCCCGGCGGCTGCCTGCCCTCGCTGGAGGTCATCGCGCGCTCGGTGGCGCGCGTCACCGACCTGCGCCAGGTCGCACCTCGAGGACATCACCGCCCACTACGCGCAGCACGCTCGCGCGCTGGCGCGAACGCTTCCTGGGCGCCGCCGGACGCCTCGCCGAGCTCGGCTACGACGAGCGCTTCCGCCGGCTGTGGGAGCTGTACCTGAGCTACTGCGAGGGCGGCTTTCGCGAGCGGCGGATCCAGGACGTGCAGCTGCTGCTGGCCAAGCCCGGCTACCGCTCCGAGGTGCTGCCCGCGGAGACTTTGTTGAGCCTATCGGCCAGTTCCACGAAGTAATCGAGCGAGCGCGGGTTGGCCAGGGAGTCGATGCTCGCCGCCTGTTCGGGCGCGGCGCCCATCAGGATGCGCTTCACGGGCACCTCGAGCACCTTCCCCGAGAGCGTGCGCGGCACGTCCTCGATCTGCATGATCTCGTTGGGCACGTGACGCGGCGAGCAGTCCTCGCGGATCCGCCGGGCGATCCGTTTCCTGAGCTCGTCATCCAGCACCGCACCCTCGCGCAGCACCACGAACAGAACCATCCGCAGCTCCAGCTGCTCGTGCGGGAGGTCCACCACGAGCGCATCCACGACCTCCTCAACGGCCCCCGCCGCGCGGTAGATCTCGCTCGTGCCCATGCGTACGCCCTGGCGGTTGATGGTTGCATCCGAGCGGCCGTAGATGACCGCGCCACCACGGGGTGTAATGCGGATCCAATCGCCATGGCGCCAGATCCCGGGATACATCGAGAAATAGCTTTCGCGATAGCGCTCGCCCACCTCGCGGCAGCGTCCTCCATCATCGTCTCCCCAGAAAAACAAAGGCATCGAGGGCAGCGGCTCGGTCAGCACCAGCTCCCCCACCTCGTCCACGAGGCTGTGACCCCGCTCGTCCCATGCCTCAACCGCGCAGCCGAGGGCGCGGCACTGCAGCTCGCCCATGTAAACGGGCAGCAGCGGACAGCCACCGACGAATGCCGTGCACACATCGGTGCCGCCGCTTGTGGAGAACAGCCACACATCGGGCTTGACCTGGTCATAAACCCAGCGAAAGCCCTCCTGGGGCAGCGGCGATCCGGTGGAGCCGATGCTGCGCAACCTACTCAGATCGTGTTCGCTGCCCGGCCTCAGTCCCGCTTTTTCGCAGCTCGTGAGAAAGCTCGCGCTGGTACCCAGGCACGTCATCCCCGTACGCTCGGCGAGCTCCCACAGAACCCCCAAATCGGGGTGGCCGGGGCTGCCGTCATAGAGCACGATCGCCGCCTCGGTGAACATGCAGCCGATCAGGAAGTTCCACATCATCCAGCCCGTCGTGCTGAACCAGAACATGCGATCCCCACGGCGCAGATCCAGGTGCAGATGACTCTTCTTTAGCTGCTCCAGCAGGATCCCCCCGTGGCCGTGCACGATCGCCTTGGGCAAACCCGTGGTGCCCGAGGAATACAGCACCCACAGAGGCTGTTCGAAGGGGACCTGCTCGAAGGTCAGCTCGGCCCCCGCGCCACGTTCTCGCAGCTGACCCCATGTGAGGCCGCCGGGCCAGGTGCGAGGGGCCTTGGAGATCTCCCCATCCAGGTAGGGCAAGAGCACAGCGTGCTCCACCGTGGGCAGCTCCGCGAGGATGCCGCTCAGCACCTCCGTGCGATCGAAGTCCTTGCCCCCATGGCGGTAGCCGTCGACCGCGAGCAGCACCCTCGGCTCGATCTGCGCGAAGCGGTCGATAACGCTGCGCGCGCCGAACTCCGGAGCGGCGCTCGACCACACCGCGCCGATGCTCGCCACCGCGAGGAACGCCACGAGCGTCTCGGGGATGTTGGGCATGTAGGCCACCACGCGATCGCCGCGTTCGACACCCAGCGCGCGCAGGCCGCCGGCGACGGCCGCCACCTGTTCGCTCAGCTCGCCCCAGGTGAGCCCAGCGAGCGGACGCAGCTCAGAGGCGTGCAGCACAGCCACCTCATCGGGGCGACGATCGCGCAGCAGCATGTTCTCGGCGTAGTTGAGCTCCGCGCCAGCGAACCAGCGCGTGCCGGGCATCTTGCGGGAGTCGAGCACGCGCTCATAGCCGCGTGAGGAGCGCACGCCGCAGAAGATCCAGATGTCCTCCCAGAAGTCCTCGAGCTCATCCAGCGACCAGCGCCGCAGCTCCTCGTAGTCGGCGAAGCGCCGGCCGTGTCGCTCGCCCGCCCAGCGCATGAAGCGGGTCATGGCGGCGCCCTCGATCTCCTCCAAAGAGGGCTTCCACAAGAGGTCCTGCTCGCCTGCTCTGGACAACGTGCCTCCTCGATAAGTGGCCCCCCACGGTAGCCACACCTGCCCAAAGACCCCCCCTACGATAAACGCAAGGTAAAAGATTCATAGCACTTCGTTCCGCTATCGCGAAAGCGTCGCAATGCAGGCTCACCGCCGAGCGCCGCGCGGCTATCCTCTCCGCTCGTGGGCGTCTCCGTGCTGCGCGACGAATTCCCGGTCTTCAGGCAGACGGCATACCTCAACGCCGGCACCGACGGACCACTCTCGCTCGCCGCCGCGGACGCCGCCGCCGCCGAGCTGCGCCGCGAGGCCGAGTTGGGACGCGCGCAAAGTCATTTCGAGCGGCGCGGAGAGCTGAGCGACCGGCTGCGCCGCGCCTATGCCTCGATCGTGGGCGCCACCGCCGAGGACATCGCGCTCACCACGTGCACGAGCGAGGGCATCTCGCACGTGATCTCAGGTCTGCCGCTTGGCCGCGGGGACGAGATCCTCACAAGCGACGAGGAGCACCCAGGGCTGCTGGGTGCCCTTGCGGCCGCGAGGGAGCTGCAGGGCGTGTCGATTCGCATGGTCGCATTCGCCGACCTGGCCGACGCCGTGGGCCCGCATACGAGGCTGGTTGCCTGCTCACACGTGGGATGGATGAGCGGCAGCGTCGCACCCGCAGCGCTTGCCGAGGTCGATGTGCCCGTGCTGCTCGACGGCGCACAGGGCGTTGGCGCGATCCCCGTCGACCTGACAGCGCTTGGCTGCGACGCCTATGCGGGCGCCGGGCAGAAGTGGCTGTGCGGACCCGATGGCGCGGGCCTTCTCCACACGACCCCCGAGCTGCGCGAGCAGCTCGGGGTGAGCAGGCGCGGCTACGGCAACCTTGCCGACCCGGGCGCCGGGCTGCAGGCGCAGCCGCACGGGGACGCCCGCCGCTTCGATTCCTTCGCGCTGAGCGCCGAGACGCTGGCCTGCGCGCTGACGGGCGCCGAGGTGCTCGCCAGCGCGCAGGTGCCCGAGGGCGCCGGATGGCCCGCGCTGCACCGACGTTCGCGCGCGCTCGCAGCCCAGCTAGCCGAACGTCTGCGCGAGCATGGGCGGGAGGTGGCTCCGCGCGGGGAGACCACGCTGGTGTCCTTTGAGAGCCCCGACGCCCTCGCCGAGCGTGCCCACATGCTCGAGCGGGAGATCGTCCTACGCGACATTCCCGGACGGCCGTGGCTGCGAGCATCGGTGGGGGCCTGGAACGACGAGGAGGACATCGAGCGCCTTCTCGACGCCCTTCTATGAGCGCTCCGCTCGCGCCCCACGCCGCCGCCGGCGAGGGGCCGCGTCGCTTCTTCACCGAGGGGGATGCGAACATCGCGAGGCGGAGCGCAGCCGCAGTGCTCGCGCCGCGCCTGGGCCTCGTGGCGGTGCTGGCGCTCTCCGCGGTGCTCAACACCCACCGTCTCGCCCAGAACGGCTACGCCAACATCTACTACTCGGCCGGCGTGAAATCGATGCTCGGCTCGCTGCACAACTTCCTCTTCGTCTCCTTCGACCCGGGGGGCCTGATGAGCATCGACAAGCCCCCCCTCGGGCTGTGGGTGCAGGTCGCAAGCGCCAAGCTGTTCGGATTCTCCCCGCTCAGCCTGCTGCTGCCCGAGGCGATCGGGGGCGTGCTCGGCGTGGCGGCTCTCTACTGGGCGATGACGCGTGCGTTCGGCGCCCGCGCCGCGCTTGCGAGCGCGCTGGCGCTGGCGGTCTTCCCCTCCTTCGTGGCGGTCTCGCGCGACAACAACCTCGACGCGGTTCTGATCCTGCTGATGATCCTTGCCTGCGGCGCGGCGCTGCGCGCGGTGGAGGGCGGACGCTGGCGCGCGCTGCTCGCCTGCGCGGTGCTGGTGGGATTGGCGTTCAACACCAAGACGCTCGCGGCGTACCTGATCGTGCCGGGGATCGCGCTGGCATATGCGCTGTGCGCGCCTGGCTCGCCGCGTCGCCGCGCCCTGCAACTGCTCGCGGCCGGCGCCCTCGCGGTCGCGGTGTCCTTCGCCTGGATCGCCTTTGTCGAACTCACCCCCGCCGCGCAGCGTCCCTACGTGGGAGGCTCGCTGAGCAACACCGAGCTTGGCTTGACCTTCGAATACAACGGTCTCGGGCGGGTGGGCGGCGAGGTCGGCGGGCCGGGTGAGGTCCCGGCGGTTCCCCTGCGCCCGCTCGCGCCCCGGCGCGTGTCAGCACGCCCACATTTGGTTCCATCGCTGTACCTGCCCAACGGGCGCCTGCGCCACCCGGTGTCCTTCGGTGGGACCACCGGGCCATTGCGCCTGTTCGATGAAAACCTCGGCGACCAGGGCAGCTGGATGCTGCCGTTCGCGCTTCTCGGGCTCGTGGCCATCGCTCTCACTCTGATCCCTGGGCGCGGGTCCGCGCAGGAGGGCTCTTTAGCCGCGGGAGCGGTGGAGTCGGGCCGACGTGACGCGCGGTTGGCGGGGCTGCTCGTGTTCGGCGGATGGTTCCTGCTCGAGGCCGCCGTGCTGAGCCTCTCCAAGGGGATCGTGCACCCCTACTACGTGTCGGCTTTGGGGCCCGGAACCGCCGCGATGATCGGCGCGGGAGCCTTCGCGTTCATGGACATCTCCCGCGGGCGATCGCGGGGCGCGGCGCTCGCCTCTCCCGTGCTCGTGGCGCTCGCGGTGGGCGTCACGGTGGTGGTGCAGGCGATCCTTCTCAACCGCGCTCACTACCTGCAGTGGTTCCTCCCCGCGCTCGTGGTTGGCGCTGCGGTGGGCATTGTGAGCTACGTCGTCCTGCATGCGCTGCATCGCCACGTAGCGCCCGCGATGGCGCTGATTCTCGGTGTCCTGCTGATCGCGCCGGGAGCCTACGCCGCCACCACCTGGGAAGCGCCCGTCGAGGGCACCTTCCCTGCGGCCGGCCCGCGACAGAACGCGGGCTACGGCGGACTCGACGTGATCGCCCCCACCGTGCGCCTCGATCGCTCGCTCATCGCCTACCTCGCCTCCCATGGCGCAACGCGGCGCTGGACGGTGCTCACGGAGGCCTCCGACACCGCCGCGCCGCTGATCCTCCTCGGTAGCCACGCGGGCGCACTGGGGGGCTACAGCGCCGACGACCCCACGATGAACGGCGCGGGGCTGGCACGACTCATCGCGCGCGGACAGGCGCGCTACGTGGCGCTCGGCGGCGCCTACTCCACCCGTGGCGGCAACCGCGCGATCAACGCCGTGCCGAATGCCTGCCGGCAGGTGCCCGGGCAGGAGTGGGGCCAGACTGCCTTCACCCGTTACAGCCTCGTGCTGTTCGACTGCTTTGGGCGCGAACGCCAGCTGGCCGGCGCCTGATTCTGGCTCTCAAGCCACCACGCGCAGCCTGCACCCGAAGGCGCGCGCGAACAGAGGGCTCTCGCGGCCCGCCGCCCAGCGCGGCACCGCCGCTTCGCCATCGGCGATCAGGCGCAGCTGCACCTCGCCGAGAGCCTCCGTGCCGCTCTCGGGGGCGGGATCCTTCGCTGAGGAGATCAGCGTGAGACGCGTCTCGCGCACGAGCTGATCGCGCGAGCGCTCGAGATCCTCGGCGAGGCGCAGGAGCACCGCACAGCGATCCAGCACCGCGACCTCCTGCTCGCCGAACAGCGCCGCAAGCGGACCCGGCTCGGGCATCCCCTTGCGGTGGTAGCGCGCCGCCTGCGCGACGATCGCCACCTCCAGCGGGGAAAAACCGGGTAGCCCACCGTTGAGGATCAGATAGCGCGAGTGTTTGTGGTGGTCGTCGTAATCCACCGACATCCCGATGTCGTGCAGCTCACATGCCGCCCACAGCAGCTCGCGCTCGTGCGGCTCGCCCGTGTGCAGCCCCAGCTGCGCGAGCTGGTCGAACATGCCCAGCGCCAGCGCCGCTACGTGCCGCGTGTGGGCTATGTCCACGTGGTAGCGAGCCGCCAGGTTCAGCACGCTCGCGCGCCTGACGTCCTCGAACAGCGGAGGGTTGCGATCGGCGAGGTGCCGCTCGAAGAAGATCCCCTCGCGCAGGCCCGCCTCGGTGCTCTCCAACTCCTGGAAACCACCCGTCCGCAGCACCTCCTGTACGACGACCGCTCCGGCCAGGATGAGGTCGGCGCGCGCCGGCTTGATGCCCGGCACGCGGCTGCGCTGCGCGGCGGGGAGCTCCGCCAGGCGCTCCACAAGCCGCTCGAGACCCCCCTCGGAGATCCTCACCCCCTGCACGCCGTTGGAGGGCATCCCCGCTGCGCGCTGCGCCGCGGCGGCGAGGTTGCGCACGGTGCCGCCGATCCCCACCAGGCGCCTGCCCGCAGCGGGGAGCCATGCCGCTCGTTCCAACTCCTGTGCCACGTGCGCGCGCAGGGCATCCAGGTGCTTCTGCTTGGGCGGCTCGGCGCCCGGTAGAAAACGCTCGGTCATCCGCACGGCGCCCACGCGCCAGGAATCCGACTCGAGCGCCCGGCGTCCGGAAACGCGTACCAGCTGCAGCGAACCTCCGCCGAGATCCAGTATGCAGCCGTCGCGCAGCGTGGTGGAGTTGATCGCCGCGAGGTAGCCATAGTGGGCCTCTTCAGAGCCGCTGAGCACACGGATCGGCAGCCCGCTGCGCGCGCGCGCCAGCGCGAGGAAGTCCTCTGCGTTCTCGGCATCGCGGATCGCACTGGTCGCCACCGCATCGACCGCCTCCGGACCCAGGCCGCTGGCCTTGCAGAAGTGCGCGAACACGTCGAGCGTCGCCAGCGCCCGCTCGACCGGCTCCTCGCCGAGGCGCCCCGTGGCCGCCATGCCCTCGCCGATGCGCACGGGCTCGTAGATCTCGTCCGTGCGCCGCCACCAGCCGCGGGTGGCCGTGAAGACGACGAGCCGAAACGAGTTCGAGCCGAGGTCTATGACCGCGAGGCGCTTGCTTGATCCCATTCAGGGAGCGTATTTCCCGCGGCGGAGGGCTCCTGTGCGTGTGCGCGGCGCCGCCTCGCTGTAGCCCCCCGGCGCGCCTCGCCGTCGCCCCACGGCGAGCCCATCGCCTCCCGCACAGCCCGCGCGCAGAAATAACCATCCACTCGAACTCCACCAATGACTAGCAGCGCCGTCTCTTCGGAATTCATGGTATGTTCAGGATCCTGCGGGCGCGGGCTGGAAACGCCGCCCTCACGCCCGCCGACCGCGTCCGGCAGCAGCCGCAACCTAAGGATGGAGGTATTGGGGATGAAGTCAAGACGTCGCCGCGCGGTGCGGGGAAGAGCCGCGGGGACGCTCTTGGCTGGAGCGCTCGCAAGCCTCCTCTTGCAGGCGTGCGGCCAGGGCGACTCCACGCAGAGCGCAGCGAGGGCCGATCCCCCTTCCACGAGCGCGTCCGCTGGAGCACCGATCCACGGCGGGACGCTGACGATTGCGCGATCCTACGATCCGCAGAGCCTCAACCCGCTCACGTGCGCCTGCGACAACGGCTCCCTGCAGGTGATGGTCGAGATCTTCGACACGCTCGTGAGCTACGCCACGCCGGACGCTAGCGCTCCGCCGGTACCCGATCTGGCCAGCAGCTGGAGCGTGAGTCGCGATGGCAGGACCTACACCTTCCACCTGCGTGCCGCCACCTTCTCCAATGGGGAACCGGTAACAGCCCGCGATGTCCGCTACAGCCTCACACGGGCCAGCAGCCCGGCCTCGGCCTACGGCGGTCTGTATCCGATCTTCGAGCATCGAAACGCCGAACGCCAGCACCGTCGTACTGCGGCTGAAGACACCGGCTCCGGGCCTCATCTACGCGCTCGGCTTCCCCGCCGCCTCGATCGTCCCCGAGGCCGTCGTGAAGCGCGAGGGAGACGCGGCCTTCAGCCAGCATCCGGTGGGCTCGGGTCCTTTCGTCCTATCGCGGTGGCTGCACGGCCAGGAACTCGATCTCGCGCCCAACCCCCGCTACTGGCAGGCCGGACTCCCCTATTTGGGCGCCGTGCGAATGCTCTACGTCCCCAACGACAACACCCGCATCCTCAACATCCGCACGGGCTCGGTTGAGATCGCCGATGAGATTCCCTTCTCCCAGGTGAAGAACCTGGAAGCCGATGGCATCAGGGTGCTCGTTCAGCCCTCCTCGGCGATCGACACCGTGATCCTCAACAACTCGCTCGCCCCGCTGGGCAACCTCGCGGTCCGACAGGCCCTCGCCTACGCCACACCCACGCAGGCAATCGCCAAGACGGCGTTCGCGGGATTGGCTCCTGTGATGAATACGGTGATGCCCAAGCTGAAGTACTGGAACGCGTCTGTCAAGGCCTACCCCTATGACCTCACGCGCGCCAAGCAGCTGCTCGCCAGCTCGCCCTACCCGCATGGATTCGACCTCACGCTGAGCATCGTGGGATCGGACACTCCATCGCAGCAGACCGCTCAGATCCTCCAGGCGAGTTGGGCTCAGATCGGCGTGAAGGTGAAGATCCAGGAGTACGACTACGGCACGATCCAGAGTCGCTGGGCGGCAGGGCAGTATCAGAGCACGCTGCTGATCCCCGACGCCGATACGAGCGACCTGCCGGTCGACGACGAGTACGCGCACGGCCTGTTCGACAACTACGCAGCAGACAAGAATCTGTACTCCTACTACCAGAACCCCGTCGCGCAGAGGCTCGCTGTCGCGGGCCTCACCGCGAACAACGAAAGCGCGCGCCGAGCGGCGTTCGAAAAGCTCCAGGAAGTCACGATGGCCGCGGCGCCTTCGATCCCGCTCGTGTGGGCTCCCTTCCGCGCCGCGGTGGCGAGCAACGTCCACGGGTTCGGCTACGTGCTCGTGGGCTGGTACCCCCTCCAGCGAGTCTGGCTGAGCCACTGAGGAGTGCGAGCGAGCGAATGCGAGGCAATCGGTGAGGGGATTCCTGCTCAGGCGAACGCTGGATGCGATCCCGGTTCTGATCGGGATCACCCTCTTCTCCTTTGCGCTGATCCACCTCGCCCCCGGAGATCCCGTGCTGATTCTGCTGCAGGGGCACGCCACGCCGGCAAACGTCGCGGCTCTGAGGCATCAGCTCGGGCTGGACCGCTCGCTGCCCGCGCAGTACTGGCAGTTCCTGCGCGAAGCCGCGAGGTTCTCCTTCGGCGAGTCCTTCGAGTATCGAAGCTCTGTTGGCGCGATCGTGGCGCCGAGGATCCTGGTGAGCGCGATGCTCGTCTCCTACTCCCTGCTCCTATCGATCCTCATCGCCCTACCGCTTGCCTACGTTGGGGCGCTCCGGCGTGGGGGCCGAGAGGATCACGTCATTCGCCTCGGCGCGACGATCGCGCTGGCGATGCCGACCTTCTGGGTGGGGCTGGTCCTCACGCTCCTGCTGAGCCTCGAGCTGGGCTGGCTGCCGCCCTCGGGGTATGGCACGACCCTCCCCCAGCACCTGCGCAGCCTCACGCTGCCCGCCCTCACGCTGGCCGTATCGCTCTCGCCGCTCTTGATCCGCGTACTGCGCTCGAGCCTGATCGACACGCTGGGCGCCGAACACGTGCAGGCGAGCAGAGCGCGCGGCCTGAGTGAGATCAGGGTGCTGGGCAAGCACGTGCTGCGCAACTCGCTGACCTCCACGATCACGTTGCTCAGCATGCTCGTTGCCGTCCTGCTGAGCGGCTCTGTGGTGGTCGAAAACGTGTTCGCGATCCCCGGGCTGGGCTCACTCCTGGTGAGTTCGGTGAGCGCCCGCGACTTCCCGATCATCCAGGCGCTCACGCTTCTCTTTGGCGTGGCGGTCGTCTTCGTGGGGCTGCTCGCCGATCTGGCCTACGCTGCGCTCGATCCGCGCGTGCGGCTGTGAGCTCCGTCGGCTCCCCATACCAGGCCGGACGCGCGGCTCTCTTGCGCCCGCGCCTGTCGGGTCTGCGGCGGGGCACGGGCGCGGTGGGAGGGTCGAGCGCCGCCGGCGCCGCGCTCCTCGCGGCGGTGGTGCTGGCCAGCGCGATCGGGCACTTCGCGCTGCCCTCTCCGCGGGCGCTCGATCTCGGGGCGGCGCTGCAGGCCCCCTCGGTTCACCATCTGTTCGGCACCGACGATCTGGGGCGCGACGTATTGAGCCGCACCCTGGCCGCGACATGGCTCGATCTGGGCGTGGCCTTCCTGGCCACGTACACGGGCCTGCTGATCGGTGTGCTGCTGGGTACCGCGGCGGGATTTCTGGGGGGTTGGCCCGAGCGGCTGGTGATGCGCCTCACCGATCTCGTGATCGCCTTTCCCTTCATCGTGCTCGTGATCGCGATCATCGCGGTGATCGGTCCCGGCATCGAGGGCGTCACAATCGGCCTGATCGCCGCCGGATGGGCCTTCTACGCGCGCTTCTCCCGCGCAGAGATGCTGAGTCTGCGCGAGCGCGAGTTCATCCAGGCGGCCCAGACGCTCGGGTACTCCCGCCGACGGGTGCTCCTTCGCCACGCCCTGCCGAACATCCTCAGGCCGAGTCTCACCTACTCGGCGGCAGACATGGTGCTCAACATCCTC
Source organism: uncultured Solirubrobacterales bacterium (assembly GCA_963725525.1). GTDB lineage: Bacteria > Actinomycetota > Thermoleophilia > Solirubrobacterales > Solirubrobacteraceae > Palsa-744. Next base: position 602,134 of record CAVRYP010000001.1, on the reverse strand, counting down.
TTCATCGCCTCGCTCTCCTACCTCGGGCTGGGTGTGCAGCCGCCAACGCCGGAGTGGGGAGCGATTATCTCGGGGGGCAGCAGTATCTGCTGAGCGCGTGGTGGATATCGACATTGCCGGGCGCGATGGTGGTGATCGTGGGCGTGGGACTGATCCTGATCGGCGATGGCCTCGCCGACCGCTTCCGCGTGCGCCGGGGGCTCTTGCGGTGAGCGCGCTGCTGTCGGTGGCGAACCTGAGCGTCTCCTACCCAACCTCCGGGCTGAGGGTAAAGGCCGTTGAGGGCGTCTCCTTCGAGATCCGCAGAGGTGAGACGCTGGGCGTGCTGGGCGAGTCGGGCTGCGGCAAGAGTACGCTGCTGAAGGCGCTCCTGGGATTGATCTCCCCGCCGGGAAGGGTCGAGGGGGGCGAGGTCCGCTGGAGGGGGCGGGAGGACCTGCTGGGCATGTCCCGCTCCGCGCTGCGCGCGCTGCGCGGAGCGGAGATCTCGATGGTCTTTCAGGATCCGCTGGAGAGCCTCGACCCGCTGTTCTCGATCGGAGATCAGCTGCGAGAGGTCCTGCGCCTGCGCGCAGGGTTCTCCAGGGCGCAGGCACGGCGCGAGGCGCTATGCCTGCTCGAGCGCGTTCACATACCTGCCGCCGCGCGAGCGCTCGGCGAGTATCCACACCAGCTCAGCGGCGGTATGCGCCAGCGCGTGACGATTGCGCTCGCGATCGCCCGCTCACCCGCACTGCTGCTGGCCGACGAGCCCACCACCGCACTCGATGTCACGATTCAGGATCAGATCCTCAGCCTGCTGGCCGAGCTGCAGGAGGAACTCGGCATGGCGATCGTCCTCGTCTCACACGACCTCGATGTGATCGGCCAGTACTCAGACCGGGTGCTCGTAATGCGCGCCGGCCGGGTACTCGAGGAGGGGACGGCGGGCCAGGTGCTGAGCAGCCCAACGGATCCTCACACCGCAGCCCTCATGGCTTGCCTTCCACGAATGCCCGCTCATGTCAACTGAGACCGAGCTACAGCGGCAGAGGCATGAGCCACCATCGTGGGAGGGCGAATCGCCGTCCTCAGAGCACGAGCCGCTGCTGCAGGTGCAGACGCTCTCCAAGAGCTTCGGTGTCAAGAGCCTGGGGCCCCGTACGCTGGACCCTCGCGCCGCCCAGCGGGCGATCGCTTTGGATGGCGTGTCGCTGGAGCTGCCCGAGGGGCAGGTTCTCGGCCTCGTTGGCGAGTCCGGCAGCGGCAAGAGCACGCTTGCGAAGTGCATCGTGAGACTCCTCGATCCCGACGGTGGCCGGATCCTGTATCGAGGCGCTGACGTTGGCGCCGCGCGCGGCGCGCGGCTGATGGCGCTGCGCCGTGCTGTGCAGCTGATCTACCAGAGTCCCCACGCCTCGCTGAATCCGCTCATGGACGTGGGTCCGGCGATTGCCGAACCGGCCTGGGTGCACGGCCTGATCGAGCGCCGCCGGCGGGATGCCTTCGCGCGAGAGATGCTCGAGCTGGTGGGTCTCTCGCCACAGTGTGCAACTCGCCGGCCGCAGGAGCTCTCCGGTGGGCAGCGACAGCGCGTGGCGATCGCGCGAGCGATGGCGGTGGCGCCCGAGGCGCTGATCGCCGATGAGGCGATCAGCTCGCTCGATGTCTCCGCGCAGGCGCAGATCCTCGAGCTGCTCGCCGCTCTGCGCGAGGAGCGCGGTGTGGGGATCCTGCTGATCTCCCACCAGCTCCCCGTGATCGCCCAGATCGCCGACAAGGTGGCGGTTATGTACCTCGGACGGATCGTCGAGTCGGGCCCCGCGGCCCGCGTGTTCTCACATCCAGGACACCCCTACACCGGGGCCCTGCTCGCGGCGCAGCCCGGCGCGCACCGCCGCGGACAGCGCAAGGTCCCCGCGCTGCATGGGGAAATTCCCTCCCCGCTGTCCGCGGCGATCCCCTCGGGCTGCCGCTTCAGGAGCAGGTGCCCGCGCGCGGAGGCGATCTGTGCCGCAATCGACCCACCGCGAGTCGAGCTAGGCGACGGACACGGCGCCTGGTGTCACTTCGCCGCCTGAGGATGACTGAACGCCTGCACGGGAAGGTCGCGCTGATCACGGGCGCCGCTCGCGGGATCGGGCGCGCCTGCGCAATCCGCTTCGCCGAAGAGGGCGCGGATGTCGCGCTGGTGGACGTTGCGCGGGATATCGAGACGGTTCCCTATGCCGGTGCGAACGAGCGCCAGCTGCACGCCACTGCCTCCGAGGTGCGCGCGCTCGGGCGCCAGGCGCTGCCGTTCGTGGCCGACGTTCGCGACGGGAAACAGATGGACGATGCGGTCGCAGGCGCCCTCGCGGAGTGGGGAAGAATCGACGTCCTCGTTGCCGCGGCAGGCCTCGAGTCCTTCGGGGCGCTGTGGGAGTTGAGCCGCGCGGAGTGGGACACCGTTGTGGACGTGAACCTCACGGGCGTGTGGCAGACCACCAAGGCCGTGATCCCGCACATGCTCTCGCGTCGCGCGGGCTCGCTGATAATCATCGGATCGGAGAACAGCCACCGCCCCACGGCGGGCTACGGCCACTACGCGGCGGCCAAGCACGGCGTGCTGGGCCTCACGCGCGCGCTGGCGCTGGAACTGGGACCGAGCGCGATCCGCGTGAACATGGTGGCGCCCACGGCAACCGCCACCGAGCTCCTGCTCTCACAGCTGCACCGTTTCTCAGGACGCGAGGACGGCACCCGCGAGCAGGCGCTGCAGAGGCTGAGCGATGCCCACGCGATCCCAGTCGCGATGGTGGAGGCGCTCGACGTCGCCAATGCGGCGCTGTTCCTCGCCTCCGAGGAGGCGCGCTACATCACGGGCATCTCGCTGCCCGTCGACCTCGGCGCGCTGCTCAAGTGAGGAAGCCCCGCTCGGGATCGGCCAACTCGCCGACGCCGAAGTCGCTCCACACCGTGGTGCACTCGTGATCGGAGAGGAACCGCACCACGAACGGCCGCGGCTGACCATCCGCGTCGCGGTCTTCGGGGTCGGTTAGATACATCATCGTGTCGCCCGTATACGCAACGTATTCGCGGCCCTCGTGTTCGACGTGCAGCTCGCCGCTGGTGATCACCTTCATCTCCGAGACCCCCGCGGCGGCAAAGTCGTAGTCGAGCGCCACCCCGGTCTTCTTGCAGTGCCAAAGGCTGAGACCGAACAGCGACCCGCTGCAGGGCAGGATCGCCGAGGGCGCGTCGTAGCCGGGAGTGGCGCCCTTCTGGTGCCACGGCGTCGCGCCCACCTCCGCGAACGTCACGGGGCGCTCGTCACAGACATCGGGGCGCGTGCTGTCGCCGGCGACGAGGAACTTCTCGGGGTGCTCGGGCCTGGAGCGGATCAATAGGAGGCGATGCACGCGCCCCATTCTAGAGTCGAGGAGTTGGACCCTGGCCGCGCACCCCGCAGGCCGATGGGCGATACTGGACTCGAAGGAGCAAGACGGGGTGCTCTGAGGCAATGTGGGACGTGTGAGCGGCGCTGAGGTCCGCTGAGATTTGCGCGGTTAGGGACCACGGGAAGGACCACGGCCGGAGGACAGCGAAGAGAACGCGGCGAAGACGGGACCGGGCAGGGTATCCTTGGCCGTATGGCCCCGGCATCAGAGACGCAGTCCAGCGAGCTCGTGGACCGGCTCGGTCGCCTCAAGGACCAGATGCGCAGGATGCAGGACGACGTCAACGCCAGGCTCGAGGCGGTCGAAGAGAGCCGCGCCGACGACGAGGCCGAGACGCTCGCCGCCGAGCGCGTCAGGAGCGGCGCCGCCGAGCGTGCTCAGGACGGCGCCGAGGTTCTGGCGGAACTCGGCATCCGCACCACCTGAGCTATGAGCGAGGAGCGTGGCCGCGAGGTGCAGGTCACCTTCGTGGAGGGAGTACGCGAGGACGTTGCGGGCCTCGTTGCAAGTTCCACCGCGGATGACAAGATCAGCGAGTCCGAAGTCGAGGCGCTGAAGCGCCGCATCTCGGAGTTGCTGGTCGAATGCAGAGCGAACCCCTACATCGGTGAGTTGATGGGCTCCGGGCGCCATCCCGAGTTGGCGGACTGCCGGCGGGTCCGCTTCGACGTTCCTTCATACAAAGGCAGGCCGCGCTTCCGGCTCATCTACCGCAATGACCCGTCCGACGGGGCACCTGCCGAATGCCGCTGGCTCGCCGTCGCACCCCGCTCCGGGCTACGGGCACACCGCAAGGCGACACAGCGCTCGCGCCGAGGGACCTGATCGGATATCGCCAGCGGCGGCAAGTCGATCATGTCGGGGCGTTTCCCGGTGAGATGTTCGCCAGGTGTTCGCCAACTCTCGGGCCAAACTGGACGCTCCGCGTATGGCTGGCTCTTGTGCTCGGAGCCGCCATCACGGACCAACTGTTATGTCGACGCATCGCGTCTATGACGAGCGTGGGCTGACGCTGTCGCTATGGATGGGGAGCTGCTCGAGCTGTTCGGCGATTGTGGTGGCGCCGTCGCGGCGGGCGAGCGCGGTGGCCATCGCGCTCGCGCCGTGCTTGAGCGCGGGGTCTTGGAGTGCCGTTGCGATCATCTTGCGCAGCTTTCGTGGTGAGGCGTTCCTCGGAGCCCGGACGCCTGCGCCCGCGAGGACGACGCGCGCGGCGTCATCAGGCTGGTCGCGCCCACCGGGGATGCACAGCAGCGGCACACCGTCAGCGAGCGCCGCGTTGACCGTCTGCCACCCCGCGTGCGTGACCACGAGCGCGGTGTGTGGAAGCACCAGACGGTGCGCCAGAAAGGCCACGGCGTCGGTGTTGCTAGGGATACGTAGAAGCTCGATATCGAGCGCAGGCCCTGCCGTCAACAGCACACGGACCGGCAAGGGGGCGAGCGCGTCGAGGACCCGCTGCACGGACTTCGCCTGGTCCATGTAGCTCGTGCTGAAGCTCACGAGGACGAGCGGATCGTTGTTTGTATCCGGCCACGGAGAGCGCCACTCCCCCGCGAAGGGCTCGAACGCGGGGCCGACATAGCTCACATTCGCCGGGAGAGCGCCTCGGCTGGAGAAATCCAGCTCAGGCGCAGTCATCACGTAGATCGCCTCGACGCCGAGCAGTTGCGCGTACCAGTCCTCCAGGGGTTCTAGGCCCTGCTCTGCTCGTGCCTGGTTGAGCACCGGCAGGCCGGCCGCGAATAGTCGGCGGGCGGCGCGGTTGAGCAGCCGGTCGCGCATCACACCAACCCGGCCCGCCATCGGCCGCAGTCCACTCCCGAGCGGCGGCGAACCGTCAATCGGCACCGGGAAAGGACAATGCACGAGCGCCACGGCCGGTACGCCGGCACCCTCGGCTGCCACTGCCGCACCCGGCAGCATCCAGTCAAACACCACGACATCCGCCGGCCAGCCCTCCAGCAGCTCGCCGCATTCACGGCAGGTGTCGAGCAGCAGGCCGACCAGCAGATTGTCGCGGACCCGCAGCGCGGCGCCGATCCTCGTGCGGGCCTCCCAATCGCGCAGCGAGTCGCTCTCGCGCCGGGACATGTCCATATCGGGCAGCGCCCGCCGGAACCCCACAAACTGCGCCCCCGTGCCCTCGACGCGCTCCCGCGCAGCACGGTGCGCGAGCACCCGAACCTCGTGACCACGCTCAACGAGCCGACGCGTCAACGCGAGCTGCGGCGGCGCGTTGCCGCTGAACGCCAGCAGAGTTTGAAAGACACGCACAGCGACCATTATGAACTCGCCACACCCCCAAATCCCGTTCAGATGGGTCGGTGCAGCCGGTCTCTCGCGCGACCTCCGAACCTGTCGCTCAAGGGTCAGACAGGCCCGCTCAGGCAGGACAACGCAGAAGCGTCCTTTCTCGCCGCCCATCAGACCTCTCCTTCGTTCCGGGCGGGCGCACCGGCTCCAGCATTCCGGGCTACTGCATCGCCAGGGGAGCAGAGCCCTCAACGCGATAGAACGGCTTCTTTGCCGGATAGCGACGAGCGTCGGGGTCCCCCTTGTCTGCCGCTGGGCACGTCAGGATTGACGGCCACGATGAAGCTCAGCAGGCACGCTAAGAACGCGATGCGGCTCTACGGGATCAGCGTCGATGACGTGGAGTTCACGGCCGCCAACCCCTCCGGTCGGGAGCTGGATGAACGCGGCAATCTTCGGCTTGCAGGCGAGACGGGCGACGGCCGTCCTATCCTTGTTGTGGCGGCCGGGGACGAGCCTGGCTTTGTGATCACAGTCTTTCTTCGGAGCTGACATGCGAGCCGACTACGACACCAGCGCGAACGCCATTTCGATCGTGATCGTCGATGCTCAGACTGCCGAGCACAGCGACGAGGCTCATCCGCGGGCGATCGTCGCCCTCTCTGCGGGCCGGCCCGTCGAGGTGCAGTTGCTCTATCCAGACATGGGGATCGCAGAGCCACTCGCGGCAGTGTCCGATCGCTACGACCTCGACCGTGAAGCGCTCGATGCAGCGGCGCAATCGGCGCTTGCCGCCCCAAACCGGGTCGTCTCGGTTGAAGTAGCTGCTGCATCGCCAGCTTGAGCGGCGCTGCTCCTTCCCTCGAATGCGAAAGCCTGAACGCACCGCTCGACTGGATCAGGCGCGTGCTCGCGAACGTAGGCGGCACCTTCAGCGCGCCGCGACGACACTCCTCCTCCCAAGGCACTGCAGGTGTCCGGGCCGGCACCACCACCGCTGCTGTAATGGACGGTGGGTGTCGCGTAAAGGTTCGCGGTCGTGGCAGTGGCCGCGTTGGTAGAGGTGGTCGCTCGGGCGGCGGGCGTGTCGTTGAGGCCGGTGGGGTGGCGTTTGTAGCTGTTGGGCCGTCCTTCAGGCCGCTGCGACGGCTATCTGGTGCTTGTGGAGCTTCAGTAGGTTGTGGGTGGCGGTGATCAGCCGCCACTCCGAGCGTGCGGCGGATCTGCCTCGTCGCTGAAACTGATTGATGCGCCGGTTGTGCTTGGTCTGTGCGAACACCGGCTCGACCATCGCCTTGCGTCGTCGGTAGAGCCCGCCGCCGATAGTCGGTCTGAAGTGCCTCGCGCATCGATGTGTAGCGCCCGCCATCCCATCCCGGCCGCGGCGTGTCGCGCTTGCCGGCGTCGGGCGGGATCAGCACCTGGACATGCTCGTTGGCGACGACGTTGTCCATCTGCTGCCTCGTTCCAATAGCCCGAGTCGGCAACCGCGACTCCGGGAGTCTCTGTCACACCGATCGCCTGGAGCTCCCGCTTCGTGGCTTTGACCATCGGCTCGAGGTGACCGAAGTCCGGGGAGCTCGCGCGTCACCTCGGCGGCGAGCACGATCTGCTCGTCGTTCACGACGGCCTGGGCGTTGTAGCCCTGCGTGTAGCTGCGCGGGGTCTTCACGTTGCGCGAGTCAAGATCGGTCGTGTTGATCTTCCCCGCGGGTATCTCGGGTGGCTCGTATGGCTTCGGTGGGCGACTGAGCCGTCGGCCTTGGGTGTCCCGTCCGTGCGCGCGGTAGTGCTCATAGGCCTCGTTCGCGTAGCGCTCGACTGTCGAGGTCCTGCTGAAGGCGTCGCTCTGCCTCGAGCAACCGCTCGGCGCGTGAGCGGGGGATTGGCTTTGCTTCGCGGCGGCGGTGCTCATCGAGCTGGTGGCGAGCCTCGCGCAACCACGCGTCGCGGCCCTCCGTGCGGGCGACGATCACCTCTGCGTCAAGCTCGATCTTCACCGCGGGAGCTCACCTCAGCGGCCGCCTCGCTCTTTGCGCTCGTCGTTCTCGGCGCGCTCTGCCTCGAGCTTCTGCTTCGCCTCCTTCAGAGCGGCCCGACGCCCCTCGCTGGTCCGCAGGTGCTCGGGCAGCTCATCGCCGCGTGCCTCTCCGTAGAGCTCGTCCTCGGCCGCGTCGATCTCACCAGCCTCCTTGAGGATCTCCTTGGCGAGCTGCTCGTAGTCGAGGTTCGAGTGATGCGAGGCGTTGGCATGAACCTTCGTTCCGTCGATCGCGATCACCCCGACCTTCACGAGCCCCGCCTCCTTGCACAGCGAGAGCACAGAGCTGAACAGCTCAGCCAGCGCGTCCTCGTGGCGGGCACGGAACCTCGCGATCGTCGCGTGATCGGGCTTCTGCTGGGCGGCGATCACCCGGTAGGCGACATCCTCCACGCACCTGCGCTCGATCCCCCGCGATGAGCGTTCACCCCTCGCGTAGGCGTACAGCAGAAGCGACACCATCATCGACGGCTCGAACGCCGCCCGGCCCCACCCATCCCGCCGGTAGACAGCGAAGAACGCGGAGAGATCCATCTCCTCGACCGAGGCCAACACGAACCACGCCAGGTGGTCCTCCGGCAGCCAATCACGCGGGTCTGGAGGCATCAGGAACGGCTGCTCACGATCGCACGCCAAGAAGTTCATAGCCATGCCCTGAAGTGTCTTAATCTGCTCGGACGGAGCCGGGGTTTGCGCGACACCCACCGTCCCTTGCGACAGTCCGCGCGGAAGGTCGGTCGGGACGCCCGCTTTGCTCATGAGCACGATCCTCCTTCACGGGCCCGTCCAATAGAACCACTGGGACATACGGCGACGGTCCGCCGTCTTGTGCTGGAGCCTAGATGTGCCCAGGATTGACCGGCCTCTCCTCTTCTCTATAGGATGTCTGAACACACCTGAGAACCGGAATACTGGTCCCGGGAACCGTCGGACGGCACCCATTGGAATCTTGAGTCTGAAATGCGACGCTCCTCAATCCGGCTACATGAGCGCCGACAGTGTCTCGCAAAGCGGCGCCGAGTCTCCGGCCGCCGATGCCGCTCCATGATCCACCTGTCACGCTCAACCGAAGAGTTGGGAGCTATCTGACAGAATGGAGGGAGGAGTCGGCCTTGGGCCGCCAGAGAGGAAACGCACGGAGCCGAGCCCGTTCGGCTTGCTCCGCCGCATAGCTCGCAGACGCAGACGATCCTCGTGGAGCCTTGCCCCGCTGCGTCCGACACGCGGTCCGCTGCCGTGGCGTGGCACTTACGCCGAGGCCCCGCCCGCCGATCGTCTGCGCTGGTGGAGCACCCTGACTGGTCGCTCACCGAGCGAGGTCGGTCGCATGCTCGAACTCTCGGAGCGCCTCGATACCCTGTCCGACGCCACGCCCGTGTATGGGCTGGGTTACGCACGAATGGAAGACTGGAGACCGCTGGTCCTGATCGACGCCGCGGCTGCGCCGCCCGAGCCAGAGATCTGGACCCCCCTGCCGTGGCAAGTGCTCGACTGGTGGCAGCCAACCGGCATCCTGCGCGAGCTGCCCGACCTGACCGTCGTGGCAACACGAAGGCCGCTCCCCACGTTCGGCCCGGAAATGGGTGCACTCGTACGTGCTCGGGGCAGCCACGAAAACGGGACCGTGGGGGCTCGTGTGATACGTCTGCGTGACGGGGCCTGGTATCCAGGCTTTCTGACCACCGGCCATACATTCCCTACCGGGCCGGGAACGATCGCCGTCAAGCGACCTCAAAGTCGGTTCAGAAGGGCATGGCGCGAGCTGCGGAATCGCCCGGACGATCGGGTCGGGGGGGTCGTCTGCCAGGAGTCGCCGTTCGGCCTCGGAGTCGCAGACCCATCGTACGATTTCGCCGTGGTCGAGCTCGATGGCATTGCGCAAGCGGAGTGGCAAGCCGACGAATTCGTTCCGTCTCTGAGCCCAGCCCACGACTATGAGAAAGCACAGCGGGTGAGGGTGTTCGCCGGCGTGAGCGGAGATGTGGATCGAGCCACTGTCTTTGGCGCATGCATGAAAGTCGCCGAGTGCTGGCGAGACTGTTGGGTTATCGGGCCAACGTCTGCCCTCGGTCCGGGTGACTCAGGCTCGGCAGTGGTCGACTGGGAAACAGGCGAGACGATCGGCATGTTCGTCGGACAATCGACCCTTGGCGGGGAAGCACATCACCTGTTCGCGCACAGCGTTGGACGACTCATGGAAGCGCGACTCATGGATGAAGGTGTTCTGATCGAGCGACGAGCGAGGAGGAGTAAATAAGCATGATTGCCGGAGTGATCGCACTTATCTTGACGGGCATGGGCGCGCTTATGATTATCGGGGGTGTCATCGTTAGCCTCAGGGATAGAAAGCAACGCCTCGCGGCGGCGGAGCGACCAGAGGCGCGGCCCACCGCCGGGGTTGACCTAGAGGGGCTCGCGAAGCTCGCCGAAGCACTTGGCAATAAGCCGCTGGGCTTCCAAATGATGATCCTCGGCACGGTGCTGATGCTGGCGGGAGGCGTAACCGGAGGAGTGAGTTCGGTGTCATAGATTCGGATTGCGTCGCAGCTGTTTCCGGCATCTGGAGTGACGCTTGTGTGTCATGTCGTCTTGTTCGGTTGCTGCGATGAGGCACGCATTGGTCAGTGCCCCCTGGCCACTACCCCTCGGCTGACTTCTGTCTCTGCACGAAAGCGAGCGCCAGACAACCCCAACGCCACGCTTGCGCAATGGACGAAGACGGGGTCTGAAACGAGTGATGCGAGCGGCTTCCGCTTCGCTTGACGCAAGCGGGCGCGTGCCGATGCTCAGTCGGTGTGCTCGAAGTCGTCCAAAGCGAGCACGCAGAGAGGCCGTGGCACGCGACCGTTCTTGCACCAGTTAGAAAGCTACCTCTGCCCCATTATGCGCTGGAATCGTCGGGTGGTAGGGCGACCCGGACAAACCGTGCGAGCGTGTCGCGCTCCGCAGCCGTGTCGGCGTCGGCGAGTATTGCCGCAGCCAGCATCTCGTCGGCACCAGGTTCCGCTCGGCTGCAGAGAGCCGTCGCGATGGCACCCACGGTCTCGTTGCCGCCAAGAACGAGAGCCCGTATGGCTTGCGCCGCTTCTACGCAGCTGGCGGATGTCGTTGCGACGTGCTCGCCGGCAAAAAACTCGAGGAACGTGCGGTGCGTGAAGTGAAATATCGGCTCGTTCTCAGCACTCATGCCAACCTCGGCGAATATGAATGGTCGCCCACGACAGAGCTGAAGAAAGCCAGCTATCGCTGCCGTTGTCTCTGTTCTGGAAGCGAAAAACCGACGGTCCAAGAACTCTTCCAGCTCTGCCACGAGTAGCCCCTCTGTTGCTCCTCGCCCGAGCGATGGAGTTGTCAGCATCCACCATGCAATCCGGCGCAAAGCGGGACGAAAGAAGCGGAGATCCAGGTCGTCGCGGATCGAAACCTGTACCTGGTGGAACATGATGGTCGTGCATGCCTCGTATAGATCGATTCGGTTGGCTGCGATTCGCCCAACTCGCCGATACACCTGGCAGAGTAGTCCGAGCATGAGCGGGCTTGCACGTAGGTCGTTCACGAATTGCGTCTCCGCCATAAGCTCGTACGCCAGACGCTGTGCGACGTCAGCTTTCTCGCCATTCGCCGCAAACCAACGCCGCACAAACTCCCCTGCTTGAACGTCTGTGTAGTCACTCAATCGGGCATGCCGATAACGATCCCTGTCCAGTGGTGCGCTCTCGTAGCCGACGATACGCGAGGTGACGATCAGCGGCACCAACGGATATCGGGCGGCAAAGCCCTCCAAACCAGCACGTACTTGCAGCCGTCCCTCGGCTGAAGGCAGCTCGTCGAGTCCGTCGAATACCACGGCAAGACGGCCGGCGGTTAGCAGATACTCAAGCGCGGTCGAATCGCGCGTAACCTGAAGCTCGTGGAAAACGACGTTCTCGAGCTCGGCACGGAGCTGATCACTCGCAGTTATCTCGCTGTTAGCGTGATGTGCGAGCCAGGTTAGCCGCAGCAAGACACCAGCCGATCGGAGGCCGCCGCTCAGCGTGCGCTCGCGCAATGCGAGGTCTCGGCACAGCTTCCGCGCGAAGGTGCTCTTGCCAGCTCCCGGACCCCCGAGAATAACCATACGAAATGTCTGACCCGTAAGGTGCTCGTAGAATGTCGGTTCTGTGTCGGGTTCGATATCGAATGGAGGAGGGACATAGACATCCGCAATCGAAGTTCGTATGCCGCTCATGAACCCAACTGACATCAGGCTGTAGGTACGGACCGCCGCCGCTCGCAACGCAGCCTCGAACGCGTCAATCTGGGTTGCGGAAATGGCCGGCACCTCGCCGATGAGCGCGAGCTGTCGCTCGATGCTGTCCAACCGCTCCGCGATGAAGCCGTGTCGTGCTGCACTCATCGCCTCATGGGCGGACAGCACGTTTCGCTTGATGCCTCGGTCAAGCATGACGTCACAGCCCGAAACCAGCGCGTCCAAGATTCCGTCGATGTCGACCACGGGGGGGCCAGGATTCCGGGCCATCCAAACGATACGCGCTCCTTCACGTATCGTCGACAAGCTCGAATGCGGTTCCGTCACTCGCGTCCGATAGAGCTGCATGACGAGCTGTCGAAGCTCATCCGATACGAGAAAGTCTTCGACGGTCGCGCGATCATCCTCCTGGATGGCGCCTAGGGTGGGCTCAAGCTTCGACACTGCCGTATCAACCGCACAGACGTACGCCTCATAGCCTCCCTGCTCCGGATCGTATTCCTCGGCATAGACCGGATCACGTGCTAGGTCCCAGATAGCGGAGGACACTAGGTTGACGGCGATGCCATATAGCGCATCGTCAAGACCGAAGGCCATCAAGACAGAGTGCCAGCTCACTTGTCGTCGGGCGTCCTGCCCCCCGGTCGCTTCCCTCTGGATCGCGGATCGACTCGTGCGCTTTCGATCGAAAAAACGAGCGCCTCCATGACCAGACCCGGTGCTGTTGCTCTTCTGTTGTGCGTCTGATTATGTGGCGTGAGGGTCTTGACGGGGTGTGCTTTCCCTGCTCAGCGGGATTTAGGGTCGTGAGCTGGGCAACATAATCGGACCCCTCGGGTCGAGGCTGCGCGTTTCCAGACCCAAGATCCGACACCACGCCACAAGGGCTGGAACGGTCAGCGGTGGGCTGGCGCTTTATGCCGTGGTCTCTCAGGTAGCGGGAGTTTGGGGATGAATTGCCCGACTTGGAGCACCGCGTCGCGACGACGGCCGAGCATCGATACCAGAGACCCAACCGGCGGCCTGGTCTCCACGACCGGCGCCGATTATGTTGCGTGACCCAGGCCCAGATTCGTCCTGGGCAGGTCAAACGCGGTCCATGAGCGCCGCGCGCAACATAATCAGACGCGCAACAGAAGAGCGATTATGTCGTTGACGACATAACTACTCCGGACGACAACCAGCAGCACGAGCGCACACCCTGACACGCTCGCTCGCGCATCCGAGCAGTCGTGACGGTGGCGTTTGCTCCACGCAGCTCGCGGCCGTTCCTCGGCCCCGGTACGACGCGCTATTCTCAGCCGCGAGGGACCCACGGGGACTGATACTGGCTGTGGACCCATACCGATAACCGGGCTCGAAATCGCCACCGGACCTCAGCTCAGGTCAGATACGGTTTGCCCGCTGCACTCAGGTGCTCTGAGATCAGCTGAGATTCGCTCACTGAAGTACCACGGGAAGTACCACGGCGAATCCGTCCCAGACGGGACCTACTTCCCCCGCTCGATGAACTCCGCCGGCGAGAGGACCGGAGGCACGGCATCCGCGAGCTGCCGCAGGTGCGCATCGCCCGAGACGATGTACTGCGCGCCTGCCACCCGGGCGAGCGCCACGAGGTAGTCGTCCCCGGGGTCCGGCGTCAGGCCAGAATCGGCCGGCGGGTCCTCGACCACCAACCCGTCCTTCATCAAGCCCGTCACGAGCCCGTCGACCTGGCTCCTGTCGATCGACGCCGTGAACTTCAGGCGGCGCAGAACCTGCTCCAGCTCGGCGAGCAGCAGCGGGCTGAGGGCTCACGTCGAAGTTCCCATCGGCCCATCGGTCGAGGATCCGCCCAGGCGAGCCGTTCGGCGAGAGCAGCGCCGAGACGAAGACGTTGCAGTCCAGGACGATGCGTAGCACTCAGCGACGGGAGGCGTGCTGCTCTTCGACCGCCACCCGCATCGCGTCCTCCTCGCTCACGCCGTCTGGGCGACAGGACCGGAGGGGCCCACTTGGGACGGCGCTTGGAGCGGCCCCAAGTCCAGCCGCGGGGAGGCGTTGAGATCCAGGCAGTCCATGACCGTGTTCGCGTTCGCGTCGCGCCGGGTCAGCGCCGGCAGGTTCCACTTGTGCTCGATCGTCGCGAGGATCGAGGTGTGGTCGTAGACGGTCTTGCACACGCCCCCGGGCCTCGAGTAGGGAGAGACAACAATGGCTGGAACACGCGGACCGTACATATCGTAGGCGCCGTATTCACCGGCCGGCAGCACGGGAGCGATGTCGTCAGGCGGGATCGCCCGCGGCGGTGGCACGTGGTCGAAGTAGCCGCCGTGCTCATCGTAAGTGTAGATCAGCAGCGTGCGATCCCAGGCCGGGGAGCGCAGCACTGATTCCACGGTTTCATGCGCCCACGCCTCGCCGTAGTACATGTCGTCGGGGTCCTCCTCGGTCTGGGGCGGCGGAAGCAGCCAATCGACCGTGTCCTTGATGAACGATGGCAGCCCGGCGATAGACGCGGCGATTGACGACACCGGCCCCATCGCGGGATCGACGAAGCTGACCGCGGGCAGCGTGCCGGCCTCGCAATCGTGCAGGAACCGCTTCCGCGTGTGGTGGTGGTCGATGTGCTTGAGGAAGATCGACGGGATCGTGAGCGTCATCGGGAAATCCGTGCAGTAGCTCGCCCAGCTGATGCCATGTTCGGACAGCCGGTCGAAGATCGTGCCGTGGGGAGGAGGAGGATCGAGCAGCGCGGCCAGATTCGTGACGGTGCCCCCGAACGCGGTGCCGGCGAGCAGGAACCGACGGTTGGGATAGGTCGGCCCTGGCATCGAGCAGAACCAGTGGTCGGCGACCGTGAACTCTTCTGCGAGCGAGTAGGCAAACGGCAGCACCGTGGGCGTGTAGTAGCCCATCGGCTCCGGGTTGTTGACCGACCTGACGAAGCCGTCCATTTTGCCGCCGTCGATCTGCATGTGCGTCGCCTGCCAACTCTGCGTAACGTTCTTCGCCTGCGCGGTGTTCACCAGCGGGAAGGACCTGACTGCGGCTGAGCTGCCGACCCCAGGGTTGGAGTCAGTCGCTTGGCCGCCGACGAACGTCAACCCCTCGACGCCGCCTCTTGTGAGCGGGAGCGCGCCGAGGAGGTTGTCGAAGGAGTGGTTCTCCATCATCACCACGACGATGTGGTCGAATGGCATCTGCTGGTTGACGGTGCCCACCGGCTTGTCTGGGAACGGCCTGGTTCCGGCTGGGGCTGGGTTCAGCGGCGCGGCCATGGGTCACTCTCCTTACTCGGTGTCGGTGTGCGTTCCATCGCGGGCTGCATGCGCGCGGGCGATGGGTCGATGGCTCTCAACACAGGGGGATTCCCGGTGAGGGATTGTCGATTGCGGGCGTGTTCACGTAGAAGTCGGGTATGAACGCCCCGTCGGTCAGCTTGTCCCAGATGTCGCTGGTGTCGCCATTGGCACCGGTGACCGCGTCGCCGTATGTCTGGCAGACGAGCTGCAGCGGCTCGTCGTTGTAGGCGGAGCCGACGAGGGGGTCTTTGTTGCGGGGTCCGCTGCGCTCTCCGACGGCACACAGGTCGACGGTGCAGGTACCGACGACGTGAGCCGTGTGCAGCTTCGCCGCCGGCTCGATGCCGCGTTCCGCGAGTGGGCGCGTAATCGCCTGGAGGACGGCGGGCACGTCGGCGGCGTAGAACTCGTGCTGACCCTTTGCCGAGCCGACCGGACCCTCGCAGACGAAGTCACCGCGGTGACACCAGGAGAACGCGCGTCCGCGCAGGCTGGGGTCGATCGGTATCGCGTTGGCGCCCGGGCGGTGCAGCAACAGGCCGCGTCGGCTGCGCTTTCCAGTGGGAAAATAGGTGACGGCCTTGTCGTTTGGGTCGAAGTAGGGGTCGCCAAAGAGCACAACCGCAGCAACGCGTTCGCGCTCGTCTGGGAGCAGATCGGCAAGCGCGCCACGGGTGACCTGAGCGCCCTGTGAGTAGCCGCCCAGCACCAGCTTGGACCTTGGGCAGAGGTCGAGCAGATCGGCGACGTTGCGGATCGCGGTTTCCACCCCGCTGTGAACACTGTACCTATAGAAGGCCACGCTCGGGATTCGGAGTCCGCGTTCCAGCGACCTGATCGAGATCGCAACGGCGGGATAGGGGTTGGCCACCTCCCCCACGTTGCCGGCACCGTATCGCACAAGCAGTCCTTCATAGAGCTCGATGCCGGGTGTGGCCAAGCCCAGCTGCGGGCCTCTGAGCGCCTGCGACGAGCCCCGTGAGAAGTAGAGGATCAGCTTCGGGCAGCCGGCGGCCGAGCCGGCGGTCTCGCCTTCACCAGTAACACCACCGGCGAACGCGACTGCCAGCGCGGCGAGCGCCGCGAGGCTCCCGATGAGCGTCAGCGCCGCGAGCAACACGCGCGGGCGCTGCGCGAGCGTCACGCGCGGTGGTGACTGTCTCTCCCCGGTGCGGCCCATCCCCTCCTCACATCTCGGTCGGTTTGCAGGGATCGTCGACACGCGCCGCCGATTGACGCGCTAAGGTTCAGATTAGTGGATCATACCGCCATATGCGTGATTGGTCTCGGAGGACGGGGGCGAGTCCTTTCTAGGAAGTGCCGCCTCGCCGGCCTGGTGGCCTGCGCGCTCGTGGCACTGGCGGTTGCGCCCGCAGTTGCACTGGCCGGGGGAGCGCTCGTGCCCGCGCACCGAGTGTCGGCGCACGAGGCGAGCGAGGCCGGACGCTGGGCGCTGACGATCGCGCTGGTGTTCCTGGTGGCGGGCGTTCCGCTGCTCGCGTGGGGAATTCGCAGCGCCTGGTGGCTGCTTGCGGGCAGACGCGAGGGCGTTGCGCTGCCGAAGCTCTGGTGGGGGCGCTCGCTCGTGATCGGTATGGACAACCGCGCTTCCACCTCGAAGACCACAGCGTTCATCTGGACGTATACGCTCGCGGCATCACTGCTGTCGTTCCTGATAGCCCGCTGGATGGGCTATCAGGGCGCTTACAAGGTACTGATCACGCAGGGCATCAACGCCGAGTACATGTTGCTGATCGGCGGCACTGCGGGCGCCGCGATCCTGGCGAAGGGTATCGTCTCCGCGCAGGTGGACAGCGGCGCAACCGCCAAGCCGGAAGCGAAAGGCGCCAACCCCGCGCAGCTCGTCCAGAACGATAGCGGCGGCACAGACCTCGGCGACGTCCAGTATCTCCTGTTCAACATCGTCGCGCTCGCGTTCTTCTACGGCGAGATGTTCCGCATGCCGCAGGCGGGCCTGCCGACGATCCCCGACGTCCTGGTCGGCCTCACAAGCGTCGCTGCCGCCGGCTTCGTCGGCAAGAAGGCACTCGCGGGACCAGCGGTCCTTAGCGAAGTCGCACCCGAAGCAGCCGCGGTAGGCGAGGCTGTCACGATCACGACCTCCGGCATTGTCAAGTCAGAAGAAGATCTCCCGGCGCTTACCGTGAAGTTCGGCGAAGCCGCAGCGGATCGGCGCGGGCTGGCGCTCACGACGACCACGACACTCGGCGTGCTGATCCACGCATACGTCCCGCCCAAGGCGGCGGGCAAGGTGGACATCACTGTGTCGACCCCCACCGGCAAACAGGCAGGCTGGTCGGGCTTCGCCGTGCGGCCCACAATCACAACACCCGACGCGGACCTTCGAGGCCACCCGGACGAAGTGGTCGAAATCATGACAACAGGCGTCGCGGGGCTTGGGTCAAACCTCCCAGGCCTAACCGTGGAAATCGGCGACAAACTCGCCCACAGCGCACTAAACGCGAACGAATGCCTGGTCGTAACGGTGCCCGAGAGCGCTCCCCCGGGGACCGTCGGCGAGATCGTGCTGAAAACGCCCGGCGGCGAAGCCCGTAGGCCGTTCCAGGTCCTCTAGCGGGCTGTTCGCTGGCTCAACCGTGGACCCAACCACCGAGCCCACGAAACCCAGGGAACATCATTGAGCCGGACAGGGGGCGCTGATGGCTCCTGGCTCGACTCCGCCGCAGAGTCTGCGTCTGGAACAACACGTAGCTTCCAACCGTGGCCGAAGACCATCCCAGCACAAGAGATCCTGATGGTCGTCTCGTCGTATTCGACACCGGCACCCGCTTACATCTCGCCCTCGGGCGCCCCGAGCCCATGGACGAGGTCGATCTCATCCTTGGCACCATCGCCCACCCGGACCACCGCCTCGACGACCGCATCCCAGGACGCGAGCACTTCTACCGCCGCCACCTCGATCCACGACGCTGCTGAGAGTCGTCGTTGCGAGCAGGCGGGCACCGATCACTTCCCGGCTTCGAGGAACTCGCCGTCAGGCACCATCGCCACCACCGCCCCACTCGCCCAGCACGACCAGCGCCGACCCCAGCAGCGCGTTGCCCGCGACCCCTCCGCGAAGGCAAGCTGGAGCAGATGCGATCAGGCCGTGCCTTCCGTTGCTGACCGAGGACCGACGATACTCCTTCACGCTGCAGCCAGTCAGACGCCAGTCTGTAATAGCTGCGCCACCCTGTGAGGTCGGGCAACTGGGCATCGGCAACCTCGGCCAGGATCGCGTTGGTCGGATCGCGACATCCTATCCGTAGCACCGAATCGCCGCGGAGTAGGTTCTGTAGTCGTGGCGTCTCAGCAGGACCAAGTCTCCCTCGCCGTACCGGCCGGAGAGACTCGGCGCCTGCAGAAGCGCCCTTGGCGTCCATGCGGCCGTGGCTGTGCGTGACAACGTCTCGGACCGCGCCGAGCACGCCCCCACACCTCAACGCTCTCTACCGGACGTGGCGAACCACCGCCGGTGGCCGGACCGACGCCAGATCATCGCGAACAGGCGCAGCGGGCAGCGCCAGGCTCCGACGCTACGGCAGCATGACACCATAGGATGCTTCCCACGATATAGAATCCCGAAAGGCTCATGACTCCCAAACCCTCGACTAGTCGCGCTGGCCTGTAGATGGCCCTCCCAGCCGGTGTGCGAGACGCCGTCGTAAACGCCTACTACCGACGCGCGCTTAAGTTGCCGGATGTTGCTCGCGAACGAGCACAAGCTGCATACGTAATCGCTGCGGCGCTCACCACCGCACTGGCCGCAGCGGGGATCCTCGGCAACATCGACCGAAGTCCCACTGCGGTCCTCCTTCTCGGGATCGCAGCGCTTATCAGTTGGCTTACAACTGCCGGGCTATTCGCGGTCGCAGTCTCGGCCCCGTTTGCGCCTGCGGCAGACGACGCGTCCGATGATGAGGAGTTCGTACGAGCTGTCCTTTCCGATGCGGTGTCGGAGGCCGCAGCAGTCGATAGATGGCAGGGTCGCGCCCGTATCGTGGCTTGCATTGCAGTCGCCTTGACATTCGGCGCTGCGCTCTCATCACTTAAGGCGCCCCCGCCAGCAACGAGCAGCGCGACGATCTTTTTCACTCAATCCGGCACCAAGCTCATGTCGGTGGCATGCGGCACACGTTTCCTTCGCCTCAATGTTGAGATCGAAACTGCAAGCATCGCCTCTCAGTTCGTCCGATTCACAGTTCCCCCGCTGACCTGCACTCACAGCACGCGCATCGCCCTGCCAAGGGCAGACATACAGGCAGTCTTCTTCAAACCGGGCGCTGGCTCATGAGCCGCCGACTGTGGTGGCTCTTACAAACGCGCCTCTTCCACCTTGGAAAGACCGTATCTGCGCGCGTCGCGCGACTATCACTGTCGCCAGCTACGCCATTGGTCACCGCCATACTCGCGGGCCTCGCTTTCGTTGGGGTTCTCGCCGCATCTCAGCGGCAGCTCGTCACCTGGCAGGGGCTCGCAGTCACGTTCATCATAATCGTCGGCGTCTTTGCCGCTCTACGCGCCATTGCGCTTTCGTACCTATTTCGCCACACGCGCCAAGCCTACAGCCTTCATGCGGCTCCCGGGACATCGTTCGAAAGCTATGCACGGTTCGTCGACATCCAGCTCGCGGGCTTCACCGAGGAGGTCCTCGATGCCACACATAAGGGACTCCGATCTGGTAGCGGTGACGTGGCCGCGTGGCTTCGGCGTCTCTCTTCGTCTGTGAGTTCGTCGTTGACGGAAGTCATAAGACTGGGTGAGGAGTCTGATGGTCTTCACTTCACGGATCTCGAAACCAGAATGCAGGCGTCATCTGGCCTCTCAATCCGGTCTCGCCTAGTCCACGACACACGCATCATCGTGGCTGATATGAGCGCTCTCAATGACCACAACATTATAGATCCAGCATCGTTCCGTCATCTGATCGAGTTCCATGCACGGGCTGGGACGGCGCTTTTTTGGATTTCACCCGATAAGCAGCGAGATATTGCCCGGTCACGCGACATACCCACCCGCGCTTCAAGCATAACTTTGGTAGACAACCAATGTGCCCTGACTTGCGATGCTGCGGAGCTAGGCTTCGTCACCCTATCGCTCGTATTCGATCAACACGCCATAGCAACTCTCCGCGACTATGTTGACAACCTTCGACGGTACGCGGTTGGACTTGACGAAGGGAAAAGTGATCAGTTCGTCGCTGAAGTCCTGTCGTATAGGCTCGAAACCGCCGAAAGCGTGCGCATTGACGACCTGCCCGTGCCGGGACGGAACCCCACCGACGCCGTTCGTCACTATCTGGCGACCAAACCGCAGCTTGCGCTTGAGCTTTCGGCTGATGAAAGAGAACTGCACTGGTCACGTGGCTCGTTGGTGGTAGCGGCTGACAATCTCTTTCATGATTTTGTTCCTGACCAAGCCGTAAGGCTGTTCGGGGAGCTGTTGCAGGCAGAAATCCGCCCACATTTGTCGCCTAGGCAGGGTACCAGTAGGGTGTTCTGCATCACCAACGATGCGGTTCTCCCCGAGGAGCTACTGGTGACTAGCGCGAGTAGTCGTGTCGATGATCAAGTAGCTCACGAAATAAGCACGGAAGCGCTGGCCGCGACTCCAGATGCACGCGTGGCGATCCACATCGTTGATGAACGGAGCGCAGCGGGTCCGGATCCTGAGCTCCAGCGCGCACTAGCTGTCAACGTCGTAGTTATTGCGCCTTCCATTCTCAGCTCAATGGCACGCCAACGTAGGAGCCCGCGTGATGTCTTAGTTCAAGCGATTCTCCAGCAGGCGGATCTCGCTAGGGTTAGCCCCTTTGTAACTCGTACCGCCACTCCGGAGCAGATGTTCTACGGTCGCGATACTGAGCAGGCTCAGGTACTTGCGAAGATCAGCTCGCGGAGCCTCGCGGTCTTGGGTGGGCGATTGATTGGCAAGACATCGTTTCTTGACCGGCTGTCCCATGTTCTTCATCATGGCGGATATGCCCCCTTCCTCGCTGACTGCCAGTCCGTCGAGTCGTGGGACGACTTCATTCGCTTGAGCGAACATGAGTGGCGTGTCTCAATTGCGACCGGCTCCGTGGCGGAGCAAGTGGCAGCCCTCATCGCCCAGCTCGCGGCAAAAGCCGACACCTCACAAGTCGTCATTCTGCTCGACGAGATCGATCGACTACTTACATGGGATCGTGCGACAGGCCCCGGCGAGAAGAGTGAGCCAGTATTTCGGGCGTTTCGTTCTGTCTCGCAACGGAAGACAGCACAATTTGTCTTCGCTGGCGAGCGCACCATCGCACGGCGACTGCGGGACCCCCACTCCCCTCACTGGAACTTTTGCGAGCCGCTCTTTCTTCGCCAGCTCACACGTGCCGCCGCTGGCGAACTACTCGTTCAGCCATTGCGG
Organism: uncultured Solirubrobacterales bacterium; assembly: GCA_963725525.1. Taxonomy (GTDB): domain Bacteria; phylum Actinomycetota; class Thermoleophilia; order Solirubrobacterales; family Solirubrobacteraceae; genus Palsa-744. Next base: position 580,465 of record CAVRYP010000001.1, on the reverse strand, counting down.
GCACTACAGGTGCATGTTTCGGCACAGCCCCAGTTTGAAGAGGCCGCTTGGCGAATTACGAGTGGCCATCCACAGGTAACACAGGTTCTCGGCGATCAGCTGGTGCGAGCGCTTGGAAGACGTAGCGGAAGTCGCCGGACTGAGGTTGCGGCTGAGGATGTTGACGCGATTGCAGAGTCCTTTGAGTTTAGGAGACTATACCTTGACACATATTGGAGTCAAACCAACGAGTTGGAGCGGCTGGTCGGCGTTCTACTAGCCGACACTCCGCAGCTTCCCGCAGATGTCAGAGCCAACCTTGAGACGCACGCTATCGCAGTTGACGAAGAGCGGCTAAAGGAGATTCTACGAGTCCTAGAGCTACTCGGCCTGATCCAAGAGTGTGCACAGGGTTACGAGCTTCGCGCCCAGTGGCTCACAACAGCGCTTGAGGCTGAGGGCGGAATCGCGTCCGTGCGACAAAGGCTCGCAGCATCAGCAAAATGAGCAGCTTTCATGTGCAAGGTGCGGTGCCGTTGAGTTCGCCCGCGTACGTGCCCAGAGAGTTCGAGCGACAGTTGCTGGCCGAGACTTACGCGGCGCGCTGGACGCTCTTGCTGGGCCCACGGCAACATGGAAAGTCATCAGGGTTGCTGCGTGTCCGTAAGGATCTGATTTCTGCCGGGCTAAAGTGTGCATTGGTGGATCTGCAGGCGATGCCGGCCAGACGCGATATCTCCGGAGCCGTTGCCTGGTTCTGTTCGGCTATAGCCCGCGATCTCAGGCTCGCGGACTATTCGAGTGCGACCCAACCTGAGGGCGAGATCTTCGCACACCTGTCGGCACTACCTCTAGACGACGCTCGGGTAGTCGTCATCGTGGACGAGGCCGGAGCGATCGAAGACGAGCGCGTTCGCAATAACTTCTTTGCGCAGCTACGTGCAATTGTAAATCGACGAGCACGGGTGGGCCGCAACGATATATCAAGCCGCTTGACGTGCATCTTCGCCGGCACGTTTCGCCCCGAGCGGCTTGTGGACCCTATCAACTCGCCGTTCAATGTCTGTGAGCGTGTCGAGACGCAAGACCTCTCGCTGGAGGACGCCCAGATACTGTGGAGGGGAGTGGCCGAGGAAACCCCTGGCGCGGTCGAGTCCAGTGCGTTTGATTTGGTGGGGGGACAGCCCTACCTTCTGCAGCGGATCTACGGAGCTCTTCTTGGACACCCGATTACCAGCCGAGCAGCAGCGTTTGCGGAGGCCGCCGAACGACTCCAACTTGGAAGGGACTCCCACTTTCTAGCACTATTTGCACGGATTCGAGAAGATGCTGCTCTCTTCGCCTTGGTCCGACGATTGCTCGCAGGGGATGTCATCTACGAGGCGGCCAACATCGACATGCAATATCTGGAAACACTGGGCTTTGCCCATAGGGTAGGCGGCTTACTTACTGTGCGCAACAAGCTGTATCGAGAGATTGCGAACACCGCCGTCGGACACGCAACCGAGCAGCCGTTCCCGCGGATATAAGCATTCGTTCTAGGCTCGGCTTGGTGTGGCCCAGGTTCGGGAGCCGCCGATCAGTGAGGCACCGCGCTATTCTGAGGCGCGAAGATTCCGAGGGAGCCGATACTGGCTGTGGACCCATATCGATAACCGGGCTCGAAATCGCCTCTGGGGCTCAGGTAGGGCCAGATTGCCTGGTTTTATTGGGATTCGGTGCCCTCAGATCAGCTCAGGTTCGCTCAAATTGCTACCAAAATTGCTACCAAGCCCGTACGATTCGTGAAGCAGTAACGACAGCTCGCGCGCCGACACACGCATGGCCATTGTGGCCGAACGCTCACCGTCTCGTCGCTGGGTCGACAGACGGGCGCTGGTGGGGTGCATGTTCGCTCGATGCAATCTCCGACTCGACCGGCTCGCCATCGGGGAGATCGATGAGGACGCTGCGGATCAGTTCTTCGTTTTCGTTGTAGAGGTTGAAGACACGCGGCCTCGGCTGCTCCGGCGCAGGGTGTTCGTCGCGGTCGCGCTTCCAACGCTTCTGAAGGGCTTTGATCAGCCATGTCACACCGGCCGCGGTCGGAGCGACGCCCCCGACCGCACCGCTGTATTCCTGCCAGACGTGCAAGACCTCCATGAGCGGGCCGCCGTAGCCCTCCTCCGGCCTCCGTACCGCGACTGCCTGAACGCCCTGGACCGCCGTCTCCAGATCGGAGGCAAGCTGCTCGAGCTCGCCAGGATCGAAGTCGTGAGGGTTCGCAGGGTCGAGGAGGAGCCTGGGACCGTCGCTCACAGTCGCCTCCGAGCGATCTTCACCACGTTCGGGCGCCGCATCGCGACATCCTCCCACGAAGCTCCAAGACTGGCAGCAAGGGCAAGCGGGCCGCCGATAACGCGCTGTCTCGCGTCCGCCTCCCGCAGCCATGCACGCAGATCGGAATATCCCATGTCGCGCATCCACTGCGCCGCGGTCTCTGTGATGAGCGTCCCGATGCCTTCCCTCCGCCTCGTCGGCAGAACGAACAACTCCCGCAGTGTTGGCTCATCGCCGAGAAAGCAGTGCGCACGTCCGACTGCTTCGTCGCCGTCGCGAACCTCAATGACCTCTACAGGACCACCGGTGTCCATCGAGTAGACGACCCAGTTGAGCATCGTGAAGGTCTGAGTATCCGTCGAGACCTGTTGTGTCCAGAAGACGTTGCGTGCCTCCGCCCAGCAATGCACGAAGCGCTCCTCCTCGGGCAGGCGCAGTGTTGTCTCCCGTTCCATGCACCGATTGAGCGCTTGTGAGGGGCCACCAGCAGCGGACCACCTCGTCAAAACCGCATCAACATGCTTCTCGAAGTAGCCCCGTGTGATGTAGCCGAACCCACTGTCTCCCCAATATGGAGGATTCCAACTGTTGGGGAACCTGATCTCGTTTTCGTCCTCGTGATCGATAGTCGCGACCGCGTGACGTCCCCGAAACGGCGCTCCGTCGGTCAGTCGGCCATCGATGGAGCGATATGCGGAATCGAAGTAGTCAAAGCCCAGCCCCACCGACGGGAACGTCGGGACGTTTCGCGACAGCAGAACGCTGCCGATACGGATCAGCCGTCGCGCCGTCTCGAACCATGTCAGGTCCTCGTAGAAATACGCGGGCGCGATACCTTCGAGCGCCGAGATGCGTTCGCGGAAGATGCCGAAGGTCCATTCGAGGTCCGGATAGCCGCCCCACAGGCGCGAAAGCCTCCACCCGTCGCGAGGATCGTCCGTGTCGAGCAATTTCGTGGCGCGCGGGAAGTCCCGGAAGATCACCCGGCGGACGGGCTCACCTGCGCTCATCGGAAACGCTGCACCAGCTCAGGTGCATGCCGGGAAGTCAGGCGTGGGCGAGGGCGCGCATCTGGCGCACCGGGTGACGTCCAAGGCGACTCAACGTCGCGTAGGACGAGGCGTGCCCATGCGTTCGGGGCGCGACGCTGACGGGCACACGGCCTCTGAGCCGGTCGATCACGCCGCGTCGCAGCGGCACGAGCAGCAGCTCGGTGTCCTCGCCGACAAGGACGGTCGCCTGCCCTTCGATCAGGTTGCGCCAGAGAACGTCGTCGGTCCACTCCTCATCGCTGGGGACGAACGCGATGTCCGCTGGGTAGCCGAGATCGTCGTCGCTTCGCGACGCCGCCATGAACAGCTCATCGGTCTTGTCGGTGATCTCGCTCATTGCAGGTGCTCCCAAGCCTGAACGATATCGCGCCAGTCGCGCAGCAGCTTGAGTTCGGCGGCATACATCGCATCGTTCACCGGACCATACGTGACGGTGGGAGACTGCTTCTCCAGGCCGACGTATCTGTGCTCGTGGTGCTCGCTCGGATCGTGGGCATTGTCGAACGTGCGCACCGTGCGCCAGCGGCCATCCCGCAATACGAGGAGCACGATCGCGTACTCGACGGGGTGCTCGCTCGAACGCTCTATCACGAGCTGCACATCGGAGGCCAAGAAGCGGCGTCGAGTCCGATCCTTAGGCATGTTTGAGCGCCGTCACGTCGTCTGCGCTGCAAGCCGCTCGGCCGGTGCTACCCGACCAAAGGCCGCCTCCACAAACGCCGACTCGTGCTCACTCGGCGAGTAGTCCGCGTAGCGCTGGGTTGTCTCGATGTCCCGATGCCCCATCCACTCCTGCAAGGTCCGCATGGGAACGCCGGTGCCTGCCATCGCCGTGCCGAACGTGTGGCGCAGATCGTGGAAGCGATGCGACTGCTCAAGCTGCGCGGCCTTGAGCGCCCGGCGGAAGCGCCGCAGGATCGCCGCCTTGTCGAGCGGCCCCGCCGTGTGGGGATCGGCGAACACGAGAGCATCGCCACTGCTCTCCCCCACTCTGCTGCTGAGGCGGTCCAGCTCTCCCGCAACCTCGTCGGCCATCGGAACGCTGCGCGTCGAGCGGCGCGACTTCGGAGTGCCGAACTCGCCCAGCACGTAGTTCTGGCGGACTCTGATCCGGCCGGCGGTCCAGTCCACGTCGCGCCATCGAAGCGCCACCAGCTCGCCCTGCCGCAGACCGGTCATCGCGGCCGTGAGATACATCGCACGGTCGATCTCGCGGTAAGGCCCATCGACAGCGGCGTCAGCGAGCGCTCGCACCTCAAGCGGCTCAAGGAACCTGATCTCGGTGCTCTCGGGCTTGCCGGGCAGCTCGATATGCCGGGCGACGTTTATGGGCAGCCACCCCTTGCGCTCGGCGAACCCGAGCAGCGCCGAGAGGTAGCCGATGTAGTTGCGAACCGACTTTGCGCCGACAGGACGCCCATAGCGACGGTCCGCCTTCGCCTTCGGTCCGGGCCTCTCGCCCTTCTCCATCATCGTCATCAAATCCTGAACGTCCTGGGCCGTGATCCGACGCAAATCGCGCTCCGCGAAGAACGGCTCAAGCCACACGCGCAGGATCGACTCGACAGCCGTCGTCGTCGCCTTCTTGCGGCTCTGACGTTCCAGGTTCGCGAGGTAACGACGTCCCAGCTCGGCGATCGTCAGCGCGTCGCCAGTGGCGATCCGAGCGGGCTTCGTCTCCGCGATCAGCCTGCGCAGCTCTGCCTCGGCCTGGCTGCGTGTCAGGCCATCCCGCGAGCCCTCGACGCGCATCGGGCCGACACGACGCTTGACCTGTCGGCCACCGTCTGCACGCCAATGCGCATACCAGACGTCTCCTCGCGCGTAGAGCGAGCCAGCGCCGTAAGGACGTCGGGTGATCTTCCTCGCTGTGGTCATCACTCATCGTCTCCCTGATCGCGCGCACCATCGGCCGCCCAAAGGTAGCGGGCGCTGCGGCTGCTTCAACGCGATAGTCGTCTCGTTAGTCAGGACGCCTCCCATCCTCTGCTTGCTCGGTCGACCAGCAGCGAGCGCGCGGTACGCGAGGCTGCACCTCGCGCACGCCACGGACCCCGCATCCGCGCTCGCCACCATTCCTCCAAATCGTCCGCGCTGAACCGCACATAGCGCCCGAGCCGCACATGCGGAATCCGGTTCGCTCGTGCCTCAGCGAGTACCCACGACGCGGGTACCGACAGCAACCGCCCAGCCTCCGTCGCATCAAGAAGCGGCGAGAGGCACTGCCGCTGGCGCGGGCGCATTCTGTGGTGGCTTTATGGCGGCCATCATGGTTAATGACCCCGATCCGCTAGAGCGGCCAACCAATTTCGAGCTACGTCTGACCGACGCCCAGGTGCGGCCGATCACGACAGTCCGATCTGCCGCGCTCGCGCCACACCGAACCGCACGCACTGCCCGGCCACGACTGCCCCACACGCGGCTCTGTACTGATCGCGTCGCTTCGCTCCAACTGCCAGTACAGACGATATGCACGGGTGTGCCCCTGGTGTGCGAGCGCTGTGTAATTACGTGGCCGCTTCGGGCCGCTCGGGGTCATCACTCATGTGATGACCGCATCGAGCATCCCCGCGGCTGGAGGTGGCGGCTACGCGCGCTACTTGGAGAGCAAGACCGTCGCACCCGAGCGAGGCGACTACTACCTGACCCCGGACGGGGAGATGACGCAGGCCCCTGGCCGTTGGCTCGCGGACGCCGAGACGCTGGCTCGGCTGGGGGTGCGGGCCGGCGAGCCGGTCGAGGGTGCGGACTTCATCGCGTTGATGGATGGTCGCCATCCAGGCACGGGCAGGTGGCTGCGTCCGGAGGGCGCGGGCGGCGGTAGGGGTGGCGGGATCGATGTGACGTTCAGCGCCCCGAAGTCCGTCTCGACGGTTTGGGCGCTCGGTGATCCGTGGCAGCGCGAGCAGATCGAGGCCGCGCACGCCAGAGCCGTCGAGAGCACCGTGCGGTATCTGCGCGAGCAGGTGCCGGTCGTGCGCCGCCGCTACGACGGCCAGGTCGTGGAGGAGCACGCCAAGGACGTGATCGCCGCCGAGTACCGACACACCACCGCGCGAGGGGTCAGCGGCGCGCGGGCACCCGACCCGCAACTGCACAGTCACGTCGTCATCAGTGGCGCGGTAAGGAAGGACGAACGGATCGTCGCGGTCGCATCGCGGCCGATCTTCCGGTCAGCTCGCGAGCTGGGCGCGTTCTACCGCTCCGCGCTCGCTGAGGAGCTGGCCGGCGAGGGCTACGAGATCGAGCGGGGCACAGGCAAGGACGGCCGCTACTTCGAGATCGCTGGCGTGCCACGAACACTGATCGAGGAGTTCTCTGGCCGCTCGCGTGAGGTCGCCAGGGCGGCCGAGCGGTTTCGTGCCCGCTACGGCCGTGCGCCGGAACGCGGAGAGCTGCGCAACCTCGCGCTCGAGAACCGCCGGGCGAAGGAGCTGACCACACGCGGCGACCTGCAACGTGTGTGGAGCGAGACGGGCCGGCGTCACGGCTTCGGCCCCGACGAGACCGTGCGCCTGATCGGTGCGCCCGAGCGGCCGAAGGTCGAGCGGCCGATCGAGGACCGAATCGAGGCGAGGCTCACAGAGCAGCACGCCGTGTTCCACGCACGCGATCTGCACGCCGTCGCGCTGGAGCAGACTGCGGGAGAGATGGCACCCGATCAGGCGCTCGCCGTGGCGAGGGAGATGATCCGCGACCGGCGAGTGCTCACGCTTGAAGGCGGGCGGATGACCACGCTTGCCGTGCGCGCTCAGGAGCAGGCAATCGAACGCCGCGCCGAGCTGCTTGCCCAGCGAGCCGGCCGAGACATCGGCGAGCGAACACGCGCCGCCGCAAGACGCGAGGTCGCCGAGCGCATCGGCGCACCATTGGGCGCCGAGCAAAGAGCCGCTCTGGAGGTGCTCACCGGATCGGAGCGCCTTGCCGTCCTCGTCGGCCCCGCCGGCACCGGGAAGGGCGTCGTGATCGACGCCGCCGCTCGCGCCGAGCAACACGCCGGTCACCGCACGATCGGCGTCGCTGTGTCCGGGTCTACTGCCGAGCGCCTTGGAGCGGACAGCCCGGCCCTCACTGGACACACGCTCACGCTCGACGCGCTCGTCGCGCGCGCAAACACGGGGATAGTCGAGATCGACCGGGACACGACGATCGTCTTGGACGAGGCCGGGATGGTCGATCACGCTCGGCTCGATGCGTTGACCGAGCTTGTCGAGCGCTCAGGGGCGAAGCTGATCGCGGTCGGTGACGGCAAGCAGCTCCCCTCGATCGGCCCTGGAGGCATGTTCGACAGGCTCACAGGCCACGCGCCGACCGCCGAACTCGCGGACATCCACCGCACCAGCGACGCCGGCGAGCAGAAAGCCTGGAGAGCGCTACGCGCCGGCGAACCCGAGCGCGCGATGGCGCACTACCACTCCCTTGGACGGCTGCATCTCGTGGACACCCGCGACCAGGCAGCCGAGAACGCTGTCCAAGCATGGGGGCAGCTCACCCGCGAACACGACGACATCCGTTCGGTGGCGCTGATCGCGGACGCCTCCAACCAGGAGATCGACCGCCTCAATGCCCGCGCGCAGCACCTACGAGTCGAACTCGGCGACCTCGGTAACCACGAGATCGCCCTCCCCAACGTCCACTACAGCCTGCGCGACGGCGACCTCGTCGCGTTCACCGCCCAGCACAGGCCACACGGACAACCCAGGGTCGAGAACGGCACACGAGGCCAAATCACCCACGTCGACGAACACGGTGTGACGATCACGCTCGACGGATCAGGGCGACGAGTTCAGCTCGCCAGCGAACACCTCGACTCACTACGGCTGGCCTACGCCCACCACGTCTACCGTCAGCAAGGCGCGACCGTCGAGCGCTCAATCATCGTCACCGGCGGCTGGCAAGCCAGTAAAGAGACCGCCTACGTCGAGGCCACACGCGCTCGCTGCGGTACCGACTGGTTCATCGCCCGTGACCAACTCGGCGACGACGGACAAGACGCCGACCGCATCAAACGACTCGCCCAAAGCATGAGCCACAGCCGCAGACAAACACCATCACTCGACTACCGAGAGGCCACCGACGTCGGCTGGCAACCCAGCCGAAACCCACTGCGACTGCGACACATTCTGCGGCCCGCCCATTGGCTCACTCGACAGTCCTCCCGCGACACACCCGACCGCGGCGCCGGACATGGACGGTGATTAGGGCCAAAGGCACGGCCTCGCCAACGCCGCCTGCAACCTACGCCAGCTCAGCCCGCGCCCGAGCCCGTTCTGCGTGCCAGGTTGCGGACACGACCGCGTCGAGTGAGTGAGACGAAAGGCGCGCGTCCGGCCGTCAGCCCTTCGACGAGGTAGTCACTCGCGTTATCAGCTGACCGAGGTGTATGTACATCTCCTCGGCCGTCATCTTCGCCCGCCTCGGAGCGCGCATGAGTTGGTCATGACCTGTCGGCTCTCGACGTTCGGCCAACGGCACGTCGCTTATGCCCGACTCCGTGACTAGATCGTTATAGGTATCCGCTATCCCGATCTCCACAAAGCCACTCCGGCCACCGAGATCTTCGCGCATCGCTCGAGCACGCGCCACCAGAGGATCGCTTTCCGTAGCTTGGTCCGCGCGCCCCGCTTCCGCGATTGGCTCTGGTGCACTGAAGTCGCCAGCGGTTAGCCACGCATCGCCAGAGGTGTTGACAAGGCAACCTGCCTTCTCAAGACGCTGGGCAAGATCTTTTCTGCAGGCTGGATCGTTGTTGAGCCTCACAGCGTGGCGGCCACCAAGGTCACTGGCGGCTCGCAGCGTCCCAAGCTCAGTAAGAATGGTTCGTGTCGGGAAGCGCCCCAGGGCCATACCTGCCTCAAAGTAGACATTCGGCCGAGCTTGGCCCCGCCGTGTCCCCTCGTCGTCGGGATCGCCCTCTGGCAGGAGATCGCTCCGCAGGTACGCGATATCATCCGGTGTCGCAAGAACGACGACTGCTTGCGCTTGAGCGAACGCTGCGTCGAGCACCTCGCCAATGTATGGAGCGCCCGCATTGACACTGCCGACCAGCTCCGTCCACTCGAGGGGGCGGAGGTCGATCGCCCTCAGGAACTCGAAGACGGCCCTGCCGGCGGCAGCATTGCGGCCGAGTACTACCATCACTTTCCTTCGATCCTCGGCGTAAGTGGCCTCACCCGCGCTGTCATCCCCCTTGGGCCCAGCCGGCCTTTGGAGCAACTCGTCTGTCCGATCGCTCCCGGCTGGGAGCACAGAGAGAGTCCAAGTCTGCAACTCCGCGCCGCCGTCGAGCGCAACGGGGCTGGTGGTCTCGTAGATCGTCGTGCGGGTCTGTCGGGGATCCCAGTGCTGACCAGCGAGGACGAACTCCTCGCCGCTCGTCCAAGGCCCAAGTAGGCGGTCTTGGAGAAACTCCTCCGAAACGTTGAGCGCGAACGCTCGGCGTTGAGCCCCAGCTTCGAGCATGATGTGGAACGGCATCGACTACGCGATGCCCACGCTGCTGCTATCGAGATAAGCGGCGACTACGTTCTTGGGGTTGGCGGAGATCCAACTCAGGTTGATCCAGGTACCTGTCCCGAGCAGCTCGCGCAGGGCGTTTAGATCAGCCTCCGCTGGCGCCTGCTCGGAATGACCGGGACCATGAATTTGCCTCTCCTTACCGGCGATCTCAAGGACGACAGTGACATACCAGGTGGTCCAAGTCGGCATCGTGCCCAAATCATCGCAAACGTGGCCAAGGTCGAGTTCAGAGATGCCCGACGTCGGACTCCGGCGCTTGCTACCAAATTGCTACCAAACCGGCTCTCCGGGGCCCTCAAATCCTTGCCCTAGAGCCAACTCACGCGATGGGCGATACTGGGCTCGAACCAGTGACCTCCGCCTTGTCGAGGCGGCGCTCTCCCAGCTGAGCTAATCGCCCTGGGCAGAGCAAGCGTATCAATGCGCACCGCCGCGCTGCCGTGATGAACCTCGGGGCGCCACGAGGCCTGGCGGACTTTCAGGACACCTGATTCTGGCGTGGTGATCATGTTGGAGGAGATTGCGAACCCCGCGCCGGTGCTCCCAGGGCTGGAAGCCTTCGGTTTGGCGGGCGTCGCTTGCGATCTGGGAATTGAGGCCGATCACCTCACCTTGAGCGTCGATCAGCGGCCCGCCCGAGCTGCCCGGATTGAGCGCCGCGTCGGTCTGGATGGCCGCCGGTGGTCGTCGTACCATCAGGCGTGGAGATTTCGCGATTCAGGCCAAGGACATCGGACTACGCACGATCAGCAAGGCGCCGCTCCGCCGGCAGCCTTGAGGGGTTCCTCGGCGCCGCCACGGCCCGATACCCTATGGGGGTCTCTGGGCGACGTGGCGGAGTGGCTACGCAGCGGCCTGCAAAGCCGTCTACACCGGTTCGATTCCGGTCGTCGCCTTGAAAAAGCCCTGCAAATCGGGACTTTTTCCCTCGGTCGCTGCGCAGAAGATCGTCTACTCTCCCAGGACTCTCCCCAAAGGCGGTCTACACGGCTTGATTTTTGTGCCCATTTGCAGGGGATTTGTCTGGCGTCCGACTCGTCGATTCCAGTGCCGCGCCAAAAAGCCGTTGACGGTGACCATTGGGCAAAGGATCGTCGGCCGGACGTCGTCGATGGGCCGCGCTTGCTTGTCGTCCGAACTCGGGCATCTCGCTGGCGACACGGGGCGCGCCTGCTTTCCGCGCGAAGCGGAGAAGCTGTCGACGTAGCAACGGCCGAGGGGCGGAGTTGTGTGGATGCACGACTCCCCAGATCGGTTGATTGCGCGACGATGCGGGTATCTCCGTCAGCGAGCAGCCTGATGAAGGACGCTGCACGCAAGGTGTCATTGCCGAGGTGTGTCGCGGGAGCCCCCTGGCTCGCGGCGTGTCGCGCAGGTCGGCGACGTGCTTAAGAGGAGGAACATGGCGCTGAAAAGGTTGGACAACATGGGCATCGTCGTGGAGGACCTCGAAGGGACGATCGAGTTCTTTCGCGAGCTCGGCCTCGAGCTGGAAGGGCGAGCCGTGGTGGAAGGAGAGTGGGCTGGGCGCGTCACTGGACTGGGTGACCAGCGTGTCGAGATCGCCATGATGCGCACGCCAGACGGCCACGGCCGGCTCGAGCTCTCGCGCTTTCTCGCGCCGCCTGTGGTCGCTGATCACCGGAATGCCCCGGTGAACGCTTTGGGCTACCTGCGTGTCATGTTCACCGTAGACGACATCGATGAGACTCTCGCTAGGCTCAGCAAGCGAGGCGCGCAGCTTGTCAGCAGCGAAGTAGTGCAGTACGAAGACGCGTATCGGCTCTGCTACATCCGCGGGCCCGACGGACTTCTCATCGGGCTCGCCGAAGAGCTCGGCTGAGCGCAGGCACTACCCAGCCGACCCGCCCACCATCGAGGAGATCATCGCCGTGATGCGCCAAGCCTCCGATAACCGTCAAGGCTCGCGGCTGCGCGCTTTGATCGTGGTGCTCTGGCGGGGTGGGCTGCGCATCCAGGAGCCGCTCTAGCTCGCTGAGCCCGACCTTGACCCTCGCCGCGGGGCGCTGCTCGTGCGTCACGGCAAGGGCAGTCGCCGCCGCGAGATCGGGATGGAAGTGGGAGCCGCGCGACCTGCTCCATGGAGAGCTACAGGCAGCTACGATGCAAGGAAGCGTTCGATGTCCGCGGTCTCGCGGGCCAGCGCCGGAGCGGGCGTGGGCCGCGCGAACCATGCCAGCTCGGGGCGGCCCTTCTTGATGGACCAAGTACCCGTTGCTGCTCCGCGATTGAGCACGACTGGTTTGAGCATCCCGCCGCCCCTCAGGATGTGATGGTCGTCCTCGGCGATGACGAATGGCTCGCGAGTGCGGTAGCCGAGCATGAGCGTGTCGAAGGCGGCAAGCAGCAGACAGGGCGGCGTGTCATCGGTGGGCAACACGTCAACGTCGCTCGGCGGTCCGGCGGCTTCGAGCGCCCGGCGCGCCTGTGTGATGGGCAGCGAGGACCACTTCGCGAGGTCGGTTGCGTCGCAGGGGCCGTAGCCTGCGCGGTAGCGGGCGCCAAGGATCGCGAGTGCCTCGTCGGGGTCGACCGCTGGGGGCGGATCGGCTGCGTGCAGCAGGCCGGCGGTGTCGGTGACGATGAGCCCCTGTGTCGAGAGCCACGGAACGAATGTGTTGATCGGACCCTGCTCGAGCGACGGGTGGCCGCGCTCGATGAGCGCGCGCAGCAGCGACGGCCGGTCGCGGGGACGCTCGCCGCAGAGCTCAACGACGTCCCCGCGCATGGCGTTTACCTCCTCCACGATGCCGAAGCGCGCGAAACGCGCGCCGAACACGCGGGCATTTCGCCTGGCGAATAGCGCGTGCAGCCAGGGCCGATCGGACGCCGCAATCAGGTGCACCGTGCCGCGGACCGTCCACGTGCGCAGGAGCGGCGCGGCGCGGACGGCGCTTCGGGTGAGGCCGGGCACGCGCGAGCGCAGTGCAAGAGCCGCGGCGCGCAGATCCTGAGCCTGGACGCCGATTACAGCCAACGCTGCTTCCTCAGCGCTCTTGCACGCCGTTGCCGGCGTCAGCCGCTGCGCCGCCAGACGGCCAGCGCGCAGTCGCTCGTCAGCATCCATCCGACAATCCTCGCATTCTCACCGCGGATCACCGCAGCCCTAGAAAGCCGCCTACACCGGTTCGATTCCGGTCGTCGCCCCTGAAGAGCCCTGTAAATGGGCGCTTTTGCGCGCTTCCCCTTTGTTCGGCTGCTTATGCTCTGAAGCTATCAGGCGGCGAGAGACCGAGTTCAGGCACGATGCAACCCACGCGGGATCCCCAGCTCCGCCCGTGACCAAGGTGAAGCCGAAGACGCTTTGTCGCCAGGTCAAGGACCGGTGACTATGACCTTGACGATCTGCTGACCGACGTTGGAGATGTGGTTGGTGTTGTCGTTGGTCCGCAGCCAGATGGGACCCATCGTCTGGGGCGTGTAGTTCCTCAGCGTGTCGCCCGCCTCGAAGAATGCCGCATTGCTCGTCCCGCCCCGACATCCTTCCGAGACGTTGACCGGTGAGCCGCCGATGAAACCGATCAGCGACTCCACCGGAGCATTTTCATCGATCTTCCAGCAGTTCTGATAGACGGACGGGCCGAGGCCGTTCGCGTCGGAGAAGGGGAAGAGCTGGGGGTTGCCGCTCCACCTGCCGTCATTGCGTGTGTCGGTCCACAGGTGCTGCCCAGCAGTTACCGACAAACCCGTCGGCACCCAGGGTGCAGTCACCTTCACCGTCACGATCTTCTGGGCGACGATCGTCTGGCCGGCAGATCCGATTGCGGCCATGATGCCCGGATCTCTCCATGTGGCCGCTGGAGCCGGCCCCGGTGCCGGAGTCGGCCTGTTCGGCCTCGTGATCCCCAGCCGCGCCCGGAGTCCCGGCGAGAGCTTTTCTGCGCTGATCGCTCCGTTGCGGATCTTCGCGGCGGTAACGGCACCGGTCCGGATCTGTCCACTCCCAACGCTGTTGCTCGGCAGCTGCGTTGCCGCATAAGAGGTGCCGCCGAGCGCCACGAACAGCGCGATGAGCCCCATGTGGTGACGCCTTATATAGGCCAGCACGGCGCGCAGCCTAGCAGGCGATCGATCTTTTCGAACGTGCTTTAAAGCAGCTCGGCGATGCGCCGGGCGGCGTTGGCGGCGCCATCGACCTCCACCTCGCGGTAGGCGACCTCACTGCCGATCTCCTGCGCGATCGCCGCCGCTATCTGCTCCGGTGGTGAATCGTCGTAGTCCATGCGGCGTCCCGCGCCGTAGCGTTCCAGGCGGTGGCGCACGTGGAAGTTCTGCTCGAAGTGGTGGCGCAGCGGGAAGTAGAGGAACGGGCGCTTCTGCGCGGTCAGCTCCATCGAGGTAGTCAGCCCGCCCTGCACCACCGCCACATCACAGGCAGCCAGGTGGCGGTAGAGGTTGTGCACGTAGGGAACCACCTCCAGTCCCGGGTGGGAGGGGAGCGAGTCGGGGTCGATGCGGGGACCCGCGACGACGATCATGCGCAGGTCGGGAACCCGCTCCTGGGCATGGGGGAATGCCGCGATGACGCGTCGCAAGAGGTCGGCGCCCACGCCCGAGCCGCCCACGGTGACGATGCAAACCTGCTCGTCATCGCCGTAGCCCAGTTCGGCGCGCAGCCGCGTGCGCTCGGCGAGGTCGGCCGGGGTGAAGCCCGTTATGTAGCCCGTGAAGTCGAAGTTGCGCTCCGTCCACTCGCGGATCGTCGGCAACCCCGGCCCGAGCCGCTTGGGCACGATGTCCTCGGGGTCGCCCACGAACAGCGCCAGGTCGCGCACCTCGGGGTGCTCGGCGACGTGGTCGATCATCTGACCGTTGCGGCACGTCGTCAGGAAGCTTTCGCGCGCGTCCCCCTCGTCCATCGGCAGGAAGCCCACGAAGTCGGTCAGCCATGCGAACGGCGCCCGCTTCTCGCGCGGGTTCTCGTGCAGGTAGTAGTCGAGCTCCCACGCCTCATCCCCGATCCACAGGTCGTAGCGATCCTCGCGCACCACATCGTGGAAGAGCATGAAGTTGGCCGCGAGGATCTCATCGGCGCGGCGCAGGGCGTGAAAGACGTGCAGGTCGTGCTCGGCGGACTCCGACTGGATGTGCCGCGGCTCGTTGGCCAGGTGCGCGCTCGCAGGATGGATGCGCTCCCCCTCCGCCTCCAGCAGCCGCGTCACCGGGTCCTGCGCCAGCCACTCCACCTGCAAATCGGGGTGCAGCCGGCGCAGTTCGCGCGCGATTGCCACGTCGCGCTGCGCGTGACCCAGCCCGATCGGCGAGGAGACAAACAGGGCGCGGGGGCGGCCGTCCGGACGGAATACCGTGGGGTCCCACGGCGTGCGCCGCCGCCCGAAGGCCTCCTCGGCGAAGTCGCGCAGCTCCTGGTTGAACCCCACCGGCTTGCGCGCGTGCACGAAGTGCCCCGCGCCGGGGACCGTCTCCAGTCGCCCCCCGCTGAGGCGCGCGAGCGCGCGGGCGTCGCGCACCGGATTGACCCTGTCGCGCTCGCCCGAGATCACCAGCACCGGGCACTCGAGGCGCTGAGCCAGCTCGCGCAATGCGGCCCGACCGCGTAGGAACTCGCCGTGCGCCAGGCTCGCGCTCAGCGTCTCCGGGTCGGTTTCGAGCGCCCACCCCACCGCGTCTTCGAGGGCCTTGGGAGAGTGCGGCTCCGGCAGCGTGCGCGAGACGAACCACTCCGCGCTGCGCGCATAGTCCTTGCGCCAGTGCGTCCCGCTCATGTGCGCCCACCAGACCGGCGTGGGCAGGGAGAAGCGTTCGGAGAAGGCTGCGGTCAGCGGGTGCGTCAGGAACGACATGTGCGAGGGGGTGTAGGGGAACGTCGGGGCGAGGAAGACCGCGCCCAGCATCCGCGCGGGCGCCTGGCGCACCAGCTCCAGCTGGTACTGCCCGCCCGTGGAGAGGCTCGCCATCACCGCCCGCTCCGTGCCGCTCGCGTCCATCACCGCCAGACAGTCGCGGGCGAATTCGGCCGGCGCGTAGCGCCTCGGGTCGCGGCAGCGATCGGAGCGCCCGTTGCCCAGGCCATCCATCACCAGCACGCGGAAGTGGCGCGCAAGGTAGGGGATCTGCTGCTTCCAGCAGCGCGAGTGCACCAGCGACCACGTCGGCAGCAGGAAGATCGTCTCCTCGCCCTCGCCGTAGAGCTCATAGAAGAGGCGCTGGCCGTCGCGCTCGGTGAACCCCTCGCTGTCGGGGTAGCGGGCGCGGGTCTGCTCGGGCGCACCGGCAAGCGCCTTCACGTCGAGCGGCGGTGGGACTGTTGTCGTCTCCGTTGTCATCGCTGTGCCTCTCGTTGCGAGATTGATCATTGTGCCCTGCGCGAGCAACTGTCCCACTCCCCCGTGGCGCCAGCGCGAATGGCGCGTGAATCCATGCAGTCTTGCCCAGGATCGCCGCGCAATCCGCATAGGCTTCGCCGATGCTGCACGTCAAGCTGATGGGAGAGATGGTGCTCGAGCTCGACGGCGAGCGTCTGGAGCTGCCCGCGAGCCGCCGCGCCCGCGCCCTGCTCGGCGTCCTCGCCCTGGAGCGCCGCACCCACCCCCGCGGCCAGCTCGCCGCCCGCTTCTGGCCCGACGTGCTCGATGAGAGCGCCCGCACCAGCCTGCGCAGCGCGCTCTCCGCCCTGCGCCGCCCGCTGGGAGCCGAGGCCGACCGCTACCTCATCGCCACCCGCGAGGGAGTCGCCCTCGCCGGCCCCGACCGGGTCTGGACCGACGTCTGCGAGTTCGACCGGCTGCTCGCGGAGGGCCAGTTGCAGGACGCCCTCGATCTCTCACGGGGCGATCTGCTCGCCGACCTCGACGAAGACTGGGTGTACGAGTATCGCGACGCTCATCGCGCGCGCGTCGTGGCGCTGCTGCAGCAGATGGCCGGTGCCGCTGAGACGGCACAGGACCTCACCGGGGCCGTGGCCCTCACGCGCCGCCAGGTCGCGCTCGACCCGCTCTCCGAGGAGGCCCACCGCGAGCTCATTCGCCGTCTGGCGCTGGTCGGGGATCGGTCGGGCGCGCTCACCACATACCGCCGCCTATCCGACCGGTTCGCGGCCGAGTTGGGGATCGCGCCCTCGCCCGCCACGCGGGAGCTCGTGGAGCGGATCCGCGCGGAGCGCTCGACACCGCAAGGCCCCGGCGCGCAGCCCACACGGCGCAGTGAAGCGGAGCCCACACGGCGCAGCGAAGCGGAGCCCCTCCTCCCCATCCCCGCCGACTCGGGGCCCGCCGGCGAGCGCAGGGCCGGCACGGTCACGCTGCTGTTCACCGATCAGGTCGGCTCCACCGAGACCCTCCAGCGGCTGGGCGATGAGGAGGGCGAGCGGCTGCGGCGCGCGCACTTTGGCCTGCTGCGCGAGGCCGCCGCGCTGCACGGCGGCGAGGAGGTCAAGAACCTCGGCGACGGGCTCATGGTGGCGTTCGTGAGCGCCGTCGACGCGCTCGCCTGCGCGATCACGATCCAGCAGGCCGTGCACCGCGCTCGTGCCGGCGACGCGCTCGAACTCGCCGTGCGCATCGGCCTGAACGTCGGCGAGCCCATCCGCGACGAGGGCGACTACTTCGGCACGCCAGTGGTCATCGCCAAGCGGCTCTGCGACGCCGGTGCGCCCGGTCAGATCCTCGCCTCCGAGCTCGTGCGCGGGCTGGCCGGCACGCGCGGCGGGTTCGCCTACCGCGCGCTCGGGGCCGTCGCGCTGAAGGGGGTCGCCGAGCCAGTGGCAGCCTGTGAGGTGACCTGGGAACCATCCACCGAGGTGCGCGTCCCCCTGCCCGCCCCGCTCGCCGGCGAGGACCGCGGCGCCTTCATCGGCCGCTCCGCCGCGGGGGACGCGCTGCAGGCGCAGTGGGCGGCCGTGCGCACGGGAGGGCTGCGCGTGGCGCTGCTCGCGGGCGAGCCCGGCATCGGCAAGACGCGCCTGGCGCTCGAGCTCGCCCGCACGGCGCACGAGCAGGGCGCCACGGTGCTCGCCGGCAGCTGCCACGAGGAGATCCGCGCTCCCTACCAGCCCTTCGTGGAAGCCCTGCGCCACTACATCGCGTGCTGTCCCGCGGCCGAGCTGACGGTGCAGGTCACCCCGCGGCGCGCGCAGCTCGCCGCGATCGTGCCCGAGCTCGACGACGGGCGCTCCCCGCGCGAGCCCATCGGCCTGGGCGCCGAGCACGAGCGCCTGCCCGAGCAGGAGCGCTTTCGCCTGTTCGAGGCCGTCTGCGCGGTGCTCGCCGAGGCCGCGCATCTGCGCCCGCTCGTGCTGTTCCTCGACGACCTGCACTGGGGCGACCCCGTCAAGCCTTTTGCTGCTGCGCCACCTCGCCCGCGCCGCGCCGGGCGCGCCGCTGCTCGTCCTCGGCGCCTACCGGCCGAGCGAGGTAGGCGAGGAGCACCCGCTCGCGCCAGGCGCTCGCAGAGCTGCGCCGCTCGCGCACGCTGACGCAGATCCCGCTGTCGGGGCTCGGTGAGGCCGAGGTCGCCGAGCTGATCGTTGCGCGCACCGGGTTGCAGGCGCCGCACGACTTCGTGACCCGCGTCGCACAGCGCAGCGAGGGCAACCCCTTCTTCATCGAGGAGCTCCTGCACGACGTCGGCCCCGCCTCCAACTGGGAGGCGGCCGCCGGCGGCGTGCCCGAGAGCATCAGGGATCTCCTGCTGCGCCGCCTGCGGGGCCTGGGCGACGACTGCCGTCAGGCCCTGTCCGTGGCTGCCGTCGCGGGGCGCGACTTCGAGCTCGCCGTGCTCGAACGCGTCCTCGGGCACTCGCGCGAACACCTCGTCGACCTCGTCGAGGAAGCCATCGACGCCGACATCCTCGTCGAGCCCGGGCAGCCCGTGGGACGGCTCAGCTTCTCCCACGCTCTCTTCCGCGAGACGATCTACGCGCAGCTCTCCGCCACGCGCGCGGCCGCCATCCACGGGCGCATCGCGACCGCGATCGAGGCCACGCCCACCGATCGCCCCGACGAGCTAGCCGGCACGCTCGCCCACCACTACCGCGCCGCCGGCGAGCTGCGCCGGGCGTTTGACTGCTACCGCCGCGCCGCCGTGGCGGCCGAACGCGTCCACGCCCTGGAGAGCGCACTCGAGAACCTCGACGGAGCGATCGCCGCGGGCGAGCAGCTCGGTATGACGGCCGCCGGCGAGGAAACCATGCGCGACCTCCACCGTGCCCGCGCCTGGACGCTCGAACTGCTCGGCGAGACCGAGCGCGCGCTGGGCGACCTCGAACACGTCCTGGAGGGGGCGTGCGCGGCGGGCGACCGCAGCTGCGAGCTGCACGTGCGCAACGCCCTGGGCCTGCACTGGCACGTGCTCGACCCGACCCTCTCGCGGCGCTACCACGAAACGGCGCTGGGAATCGCCGAGGAGCTCGGCGACATGGCCGGCCAGGTCGCTGCCCTCAGCCACCTGTCACTGGGCCTGACCAACGAGCTGGAGTTCGCTGCGGCCGTGCAGGTCGGTGAGCGCGCGCTCCAGATCGCCCGCGGCGCCGGCGACGAGCTCGCCGTCAGCCGCGCCCTCGACAGCCTCAAGCTGGCCGCGCTGCAGCTGGGCGACCTCGACCGCCTCGCCGAGATCTGCACCGAGCTCGAGCGCGTGCAGCGCCGCCGCGGGGATCTGTGGTATCTGCAGTGGACGCTGTGCGAGTCCGCGTACGTGCCGCTGGAGCGCGGCGACTGGCCCGAGGCCGAGCGGCGCGCCGGCGAGGCCCTCGCCATCGGCGAGCGTGTCGGCGACCACCGCACTGGCATGCTCATCCGCGACACCGCCGGCTGGATCGCCCGCTGCCGCGGCGACTACGCGCGCGCGCTGGCCCTCGGCCGCGAGGCAGTCACCCGCGCCGACACCCCCCAGGCCGACTGGCTCGGCTGGGTCAGCGCCGGTCTCGCGGCGCCACTGCTGGATCTGTTTGCCTGCGAGGAGGCCGTTGCCGTGCTGGAGCGCGGGCTCGCCGCCGCGGAGCGCAACCGTGCCCGCGGACAGATCTTCCGCTGCCTCGGCGCGCTCTCCCTGGCAGTGCGCCAAGCCGGCGGCAAGGGCGCCGAGACCCGCGCGGGCGAGCTCGCCGAGCGGGCGCAGCAGATCGCCGAGCACGTCACCACGCCTCCCGGCCGAGTCGACTTCTGGGGTGAGCCCGCCTACTTCGCGATCGCCGAGAGCCGGCTCTCATGCCGCGATATCGCAGGCGCAGAGGAGCTGATGCAGGGCCGCCTGCAGGCCTGGGAGCGCAGCGGGGCGCGACGCTCGATCGCAACCACAGCGCGCTTTCTCGCCCGCTGCGCCGAGGCCCGCGGTGACTGGGCCGCGGCAGCGCAGATGCTGGCCCGCGGCGCCGCGGCGGCCGGCGAGGACGGGCTGCTCTGCGAGCGCTGGCAGATCGCGGCCGGGCTCGCGCGTGTGGCCGACGCCCGCGAACGCGAGCGGGCCGAGGGCATCAGAGATGGGGTTGGGGTTGGGGAGGCCGAGGGTCACAGGCGGCGCGCGCGCGAACTCATCGAGGCAATGGCGGAGTCAGTGAAGGAGGAGAAGATCGCCGCGCGCTTTCGTGAGTCCGCACTCGCGGAGGTCGACGAGCCCGACCCAGCCATTTCCAGCTAGGGCCCGCCAATTAGGAGGGCGGGAAAGGCGGGATGGGCGGATCTCGGTGGGCCAGGCGCCACTCCACCTCGAAGCCCAGCAGCATGGGGTCCTCCAGGGCCGGTCCGAAGGCCGCCCGCAGCGGCGCCAGTTGACTGCCATACGCGAGCACCGCCCGAAGCTTCTCAGAATGCTCGCCGGCGGAGAGCCGGCGGGCCGCTCCCAGCATCCGCTCAGCGGCGATACCCGTGCTCACCAACTGCGCCGCCCAGCGCTCGCCGTTGCGATTCGCGGCCGGCGCGGAGATCCTCGAGCACCCACCGCGGCCACCCGCCGAGCGTGGCATGGGGAAGGTCGGCGTACAGCCTCACCTCGGCCCCCTCCCCGTGGAGCGCCAGCGCCGCCGCGCGCACCGCCAGGTGATCGGGATGACAGTCGCCCAGGCCCGCCGGGGCGTATAGGCGGGCGCCCGCGGGGAGCACGCCGCGCAGCGCACGCAAGATTTCTTCGGGCGCCTCCCCCTCTTGGCGGTACTGACCGTCCAGGAACGGCAGGTTGACGGCCGCGCGGCCCGCCAGCGCGAGCGCCCGCCGGTCCTCCTCGATCCGTGTGCGGACCACCGCGACCGAGTCGCTCGCGCCTGCGCTCCTGTCCCACCAGCCGAGTGTTCCGGGGGCGGGCTCCCCCGCGAAGACGTTCACCACCAGCACCTCGCCCGAACCCGCCAGCACGTGCCAGCACGAGAGCACCGCGTCGTCGAAGTGGGGCGAGAGGATTACCGTGTCAGGGGTCATCATCCTCAGCACTATCGCGCGTGGGCGTACAGCCACCGTGAAGCCACCGCGAAAGCTCTTATCGACCCCTTCGGCGTCTGCTGCTCGGATGAGCCGCGAGCACGCCACCGGCCTCGTGAGGCGAAGCGATCGTAGCGTTCACAGCGGCCCCCCCCCCCCCCCCCCGCAAGGCGCTCGCGACTACGTAGTTCACCGGCCGTGGAGCGCGGCCCATTGCGGATGCCCGTTTCTCGGCATGCATCTAGTTTTTGGACATATGCGAGCCATCCTGATCGGCGTGCTGGCGGCGCTCCTCGGTTGCGCCGCAGCATACGCATCGCCTCCAGCCCAAAAGGGCATCTACGGCGGCACGATCGTCGTCGGGCGCGGCGTCGCCGGAGCGACCCTGGGCATGACGCGCGCGCAGGTGATCGCGCGTCTTGGACGCCCGCTTCAGGAACGCGGGGTCATGTCCTACGAGAACCTCCCCCCTGGCAGGATCGGACCAAATACCCCGCACGGGATATTCGACTTCTACCTGACCAAGGGACGCGTCCGGATGATCGCGATCTCGCCCCACCCAGGATGGCGCCTCGCCAATGGCATCCACATTTTCGCGAGGGGCGCAATCGCGCGCCTCATGCACCGCTACGGATCGTCTCTGAAGTCCACACGGGTGGAAGACGGCGAGCGAGCCTACCGAATCACCGAACGCTACCTCGGCCGAACCGTGTGGACGGAGTTCTATGTGGAGCACTTCGGGCCGAAGGCGAGCGTCTACGGTTTTGACATGCTCTTCCCGCACTATTGAGCGCGGAAGCCTCAAGTCACGCCACCCCTTCCCTCTCAAATCACGCCACCCCTCCCCTAACTGCAGCTCAACGAACTGTCCAACGCGCGAGCCGGCGGCGCCCCCACTTCGCAACCCCGCGCGGCGGCCGGTAGGCCGCCTCTCCCCTCCCTCTTTGCAGGAAGGTGCGCGCGGGCCGAGGTCAGCGGCGCGAGAGTCGGGCTTATACTCGTTCGACCGCGCCCCCCGCGCACTTCGGCCGACAGCCGCCGGGCCCGCACCGCGGGCGACGCGCGGCGAAGGAGGTAGAGCGATGACCCCCCACCCGCCGCGCCCCGAGCACCCCGCCGCGCCCCCCTCCGAGCTCACGCGCGAGCAGATCGAGCGGCTGGAGTCGATCTACGGCAACCGCTACCTGCTCGAGCCCGCCCCCGACGGCAAGCTCCCCAAATCCGGCATGACCGCCGAGGAAGCGCTCGGATTGGTCGAACAGGAGACGATCCTCGATGGGCTCCCCGCGCGCAACCTCGCCACGTTCGTCACCACCTGGATGGAGCCCGAGGCCGATCAGCTGATCAACAACGCGCTGCGCGTGAACTTCATCGACCACGCCGAGTACCCCCAGTCGGCGGAGATCGAGCAGCGCTGCATCCGGATGCTCGCCGATCTCTTTCACGCTCCCGGGGAGACCACCGGCGCGCGCACGCAGGGCTCCTCGGAGGCCATCATGCTCGGCGCGCTCTCGCTGAAGTGGCGCTGGCGAGCGCGCCGCGAGGCCGCCGGCAAGTCAACCGATCGCCCCAACCTCGTCTTCGGCGGCGATGTGCACGTGGTGTGGGAGAAGTTCTGCCGCTACTTCGATGTCGAACCGCGCATCGTGCCGCTCGCGCCCGACAAGTACATCATCGGCCCTGAGGACGTGGAGCCCCACATCGACGAGCACACCATCGGCGTCGCCGCCGTGCTCGGCACCACCTTCACCGGACACGCCGACGACATCCGCGGCATCAACGACCACCTCGTGGCGCTCAAGGAGGAGCGCGGCCTCGACGTTCCGCTGCACGTCGACGCCGCCTCGGGCGGCTTTGTCTGGCCGTTTCTTTACCCCCACTCCGAGTGGGACTTCCGCCTCGAGCAGGTTCGCTCGATCAACGTCTCCGGGCACAAGTTCGGGCTCGTCTATCCCGGCATCGGCTGGCTCGTGTTCCGGGAGCGCGAGGATCTTCCCGAGGATCTCGTCTTCTACGAGAACTACCTCGGCAAGCGCGACGCCACCTTCACGCTCAACTTCTCCACCGGCTCGGCGATGGTGCTCGCGCAGTACTACAACTTCATCCGCCTCGGCCACGACGGCTACCGCTACATGATGGAGACGATGAAGTACAACGCCCGCTCGCTCGCCAAGGAGATCGCCGCGATCGGCGAGTTCGAGCTGATCGGGGGCGAGGCCGACGAGCAGCTCCCACTCGTCGCCTTCAAGCTCGCGGGGGAGCACGACTACGACGAGTTCGACCTCGCCGCCCAGCTCGCCGCCGCGCGTGGCTGGATGGTCCCCGCCTACACCCTCCCCCCCAACGCCGAACACGTGAAGATCATGCGCGTCCTCGTGAAGGAGACCCTCGGGCACTCGCTCACCACAACCCTCGGTGAGGACATCGCCCAGGCGTGCCGCACGCTCGCCGCCAAGGGCTCCCTGCACCCGCTCGACCGCAAGCGCGTGAAGACCAATCCCGGGTTCTGAGGTCGGCAGCTCTCAGGCGGGCACGGGCTCCGCCGCGGGCTGCGGCGAACCGGCGCGCGAGAACTGCATCGCGCCATCCTCGAGCGGGTCGCGTTTGAGGCTGATGATGTCAAGCGCGTAGTTCTGGCGCAGCATCCACGGCGCCTTCGAGCCCTGCTTGGGGAACTGATCGATCGAGCGAAGCACGTAGCTCGAGGAGAAGTCGATGAACGGCTGCTCCTCCACCGTGGGGTCGTTGTTCTCGGGCACGCACTGCTGATAGCCGTGCGCGTCCATGTGGTTCAAGAGCCGGCACATGTACTTGCACGTGAGATCGCACTTCAGCGTCCACGAGGCGTTGGTGTAGCCGAGCATCATCGTCATGTTCGGCACGCCGCTCAGCATCATTCCCTTGTAGCCCATCGTCTGCGGAAGCTCCACCTCGCGGCCATCCACCACCAGCTGCGTCCCCCCCAGTGCCAGCAGGTTCAGTCCCGTGGCGGTCACGATCACATCCGCCTCGAGTTCCTTGCCCGAGGCCAGGCGCAGGCCCTTCTCGGTGAACGTCTCGATGCGATCGGTCACCACCGAGGCCCTTCCCGCGCCGATCGCAGCGAAGAGATCGCCATCGGGCACGAGGCACAGGCGCTGATCCCAGGGGTCATAGCGCGGCGTGAAGTGCGTATCGATGTCATAGCCCTCCGGCAGCATGCGCACGAGGTTGCGGCGCACGAGCGACTTCACGATCGCCGGCCTTCGCCGCGAGAGCTGGAAGCTCGCCATCGTCATCAGCACGTTCTTCCAGCGCACCAGCGGATAGGCCAGGCGCGAGCCCAGCCTGCGCCGCAGCACGCGCGCGATCGGGTCTTCTCCCGGCAGCGACACGATGTAGGAAGGCGAGCGCTGCAGCATCGTCACGTGCGCGGCCTTCTCGGCCATCGCCGGAACCAGCGTCACCGCGGTGGCGCCGCTGCCGATCACCACCACGCGCTTGCCCGCGTAGTCGATCTCATCGCTCCACATCTGCGGGTGCACGATAGTGCCCTGGAAGCGCTCGGTCCCCTCGAAGTCCGGCGTGTAGCCCTCGTCGTAGCGGTAGTAGCCGCTGCACATCGCCAGGAAGCCCGCGCTGAAGTACACCGTCTCGCCGGTGTCGCCTCGCTGCGCCTGCACCGTCCAGCGTGCCTGCGCCGTGGAGAACTCCGCGCGCACCACCCGGTGCTGGAAGCGGATCTTCTCCTCGATCGCGCCCTCACGCGCGGTATCGCTGATGTACTGCAAAATCGAGGAACCCTCCGCGATCGACCTGTCGCTCTCCCACGGGCGGAAGGAGTACCCCAGCGTGTACATATCCGAGTCCGAGCGGATCCCCGGATAGCGAAACAGATCCCACGTCCCGCCAATGCTCTCGCGCGCCTCGAGGATCGCGAACGTCTTGCCAGGGCATTCGCGCTGCAGGTGGTGCGCGGCGCCGATGCCCGAGAGGCCGGCGCCGACTATCAGCACGTCCACGTGTTCGAGTGACATTCAGGCCGTAACGGTAGCGGCTCCCGCGGCCATCGGCGGGTGGACCGCCTCGGCCCCGAGCACCACCTTCAGCGCGCCGGTGTTCGCGGCGTCGGCGAACACGTCGTACGCGCCCATCGTCTCTCCGAGCGGGAAGCGGTGCGTGGCGAACAGCGAGGGGTCCAGGCGTCCGCTCGCGATCAGGCGCATCAACTGGGGGATGCTGTAGGTGTCGACCAGCCCCGTGGTGATCGTCACGTCGCGGATCCACAGCTTCTCCAGGTGCAGGTGCGCGGCCTTGCCGTGCACGCCGATGTTCGCCACGCGCCCGCCGGGGCGGATCAGATCGGCGGCGAGCTCGAAGGTCTCGGGCACGCCCACCGCCTCGAAGGCCACGTCGGCGCCGAGACCGTCGGTCAGCTCCATCACCCGCGCCACGGCGTCCTCGCTGCCGTTGTTGATGGTGGTGTCCGCGCCGAAGCGCACTGCGGACTCGAAGACGCGAGTCGGCGAGGTCGATCGCCACGATCCGCCCGGGCGTGTAGAGGCGCGCGGTGAGAATCGCCGCGAGGCCGATCGGCCCCGCGCCGACGATCGCCACGGTGTCGCCGGGGGCGACCATGCCGTTGAGCACGCCCACCTCGAAGGACGTGGGAAGGATGTCCGCGAGGAACAGCACCTGCTCGTCGGTGAGCTGCTCCGGGACCTTGTACACGGAGTTGTCGGCGAAGGGCACCCGCGCGTACTCGGCCTGCAGACCGTTGATGAGGTGGCCGAAGATCCAGCCGCCGCCACCCAGGCACTGTCCGTAGCGGCCCTCCTTGCAGAAGCGACAGCGCCCGCAGGAGCTCACGCAGGACATCAGCACGCGATCGCCGGGCGCGACGGTGGTGACGCTCGCGCCGACCTCACGCACGGTGCCAACGGCCTCGTGGCCGAGCACGGTGCCGGGCGTGGTCTCGGGCACGTCGCCCTTGAGGATGTGCAGGTCGGTGCCGCAGATCGTCGAGGTGTCGATCTGCACGATCGCGTCGGTGGGATCGATGATCGTGGGGTCATCGACCGTGTCCCAGCCCCGCTCGCCGGGGCCGTGATAAACGAGAGCCTTCATCTCGGATGCCTACCTTCTGCTCGGGGTGGATCAGCGCCTGCGCTGTTTGCTTCGGAGTGTCCTGTGGTGAAGCCACATACTCCGCAAACCCCAAGCTAAAGCCATCCCGAGGCCGCCACATCGGGGTCTCTCCCCAGCGCCGATGTGTCTTTCTACGTACTCTGGGGTCGATGATCGATCTGCACTGCCACATCCTGCCCGAACTCGACGACGGCGCACTCAGCCTCGAGGACAGCCTGGCGATGGCGCGCCAGGCGCAGGACGATGGCATCGCGGTGGTGTGCGCGACCCCCCACATCCGCCACGACCACGAGGTCGCGATCGAGCAGATCGCATCGCGCGTGGCGGCGCTGCAGGAGCACCTCGACGAGCACGGTCTCGACGTGCGGGTGCTGCCCGGCGGCGAGCTCGCGCAGACCGAGGCGGACGATCTCAGCGACGAGCAACTGCGGCTGGTCGCGCTCGGCGGCGCCGGCGGATGGCTGCTGCTCGAGCCGGCTCCCGGCCCGCTCGGCAGCGAATCTGGAGGCGCTCGTGGGGTGGCTCGCGCAGCGCGGGCTGCGCACGGTGATCGCGCACCCCGAGCGCCACGCGGGGGTCGACTTCGAGGAACGCCTGCGCAGCCTGGCGGGCGCGGGCTGCCTGATCCAGTGGACGGCCGCAGTTCCTCGCCGATGCGCAGCCAGGCGATCTGGTGCTGCGCCTGGCGGGCGAGGGTCTCGTGCACCTGCTCGGCAGCGACGCCCACACCTCGCTCGCGGGGCGCCCCGTGCGCCTGGGGGCGGGCTTCGCGAGCCTTGCGACGGTGTGCAGCGAGGCGCAGGTAAGCGTGGATGGCCGAACGCGCCCCGCAGGCGATCCTGCGCGGCGAGCCGGTCACCCCGCTGCCGTGAAGGGCTCCAGCACGACGCTCTCCACGAGCTGCTCGACCACCTCGCGCGAGGCGCTGCCCAGGCCGTGGCGCAGGAAGTTGGCGGCGCCGGCGGCGGCGCCAACCCGAACGGCCTGCTCGAAGCTCTCGCCCCGCGCCCAGCTGGCTGCGAGCGCGCCCATCATCGCATCACCGCAGCCCTCGCGAAAGCCATGCTGCAGGCGCGGCGGGGTGAGCCACCACGCCCGCTCGCCCGCGAGCACCAGCGCGGGCAGCTCACCGCGCGTGACGATCATCGCGCGCGCGCCCTGCTCGCACACGCGCCGCGCCGCGGCGAGCAGCTGCGAGGGCTCGGAGACCGGGCCGCGCA
This sequence comes from uncultured Solirubrobacterales bacterium, assembly GCA_963725525.1. Lineage (GTDB taxonomy): Bacteria > Actinomycetota > Thermoleophilia > Solirubrobacterales > Solirubrobacteraceae > Palsa-744. The sequence continues at coordinate 552,859 of CAVRYP010000001.1, read as the reverse complement.
CGAACGCGGCGAGCTCCCAGTCGTTGATCTTCACGAGGTCGGGTTCGCCGCGCAGCGCGCTGTCCAGGCGCGGCGAGGAGAGGTCGACGAGCGTGCGCGCTCCGCCGGCGCGCGCGTCGGCGACGAGGTCGCCGTAGAGCTCGAGCGGCAGCGCCTCGCCGGGGAGAGGGTTGGCGACCACGAGCCAGCCGCCCGCGATCGCCTCGGCGCAGGCGATCGAGAACAGCTCGTCGAGCTCGTGGCGCGAGGGCGGGTCGCTGAGCACGCAGCTGAGCACCTTGCGCTCGCCCGAGCGGCGATCGGTCACATAGCAGCCGCTCGCGGAGGCCGCCTCGACGAGGCGCAGACGAATGTCCATCCGCTCTAGCAGCCCCTTCAGCAGCTCGCCACTCTCGCCGCCCAAAAAGCCGCAGAGAACCGGCTCGGCCCCCAGCTCAGCGACCATGCGCGCAACCCACACACCCTGACCGCCTGCGTGGAAGTGGACCTGCTCGCGCTCATCGCCCTCCCGCTCGATCGTCACCGTGAGCATCGGGTGGGGCCCGAAGATGGCCACGCGGGGCCGTGGGGCCGCTCCCGCTCTTGGCTCTTCAGCGCTCACCGCAATCAGGCTAACGTAGGCGCATGGCACTGCTGCGCGTAAGTGCTCCACTCACCCGCGAGCTGCAAAGGCTGTTCCCCGAGCGACCCTTCCACGTGCGCTTCTGGGATGGGGGCGGCCTGGATGCGACGACGTCCGAGGCGCCCACCTTCCACGTGCGGCGCCCCTCGGCGCTCTCGCACTTCCTCGGGGCGCCGGGCTCGCTGGGCCTCGGCCGCGCCTACGCGGAGGGGTCGCTGAGCGTGGACGATCTCGACGGCGCCTTCATCGTGGTCGATGAGTGGAAGCCGCCCCCGCTGAGCGCGGCGGGACGCGCGCGCCTGGCGCTCGCGATCGCGATCGCCGCCGCGCCCGGCGGCCTGCCGCGGCGCCCGCGCCTCGAGTTGATCCTGCGCGGCGAGCGCCACACGATCGAGCGCGACGCGGCGGCGATCCGCTACCACTACGACGTTGGCAACGACTTCTTCGCGCTGTTCCTCGATGAGTCGATGACCTATAGCTGCGCGGTCTTCTCGCGCGGCGCGCAGACCCTGGAGGAGGCGCAGCACACGAAGCTCGAGCTGGTCGCGAGCAAGCTCGAGCTGAAGCCGGGGATGCGCGTGCTCGATGTGGGCTGCGGCTGGGGCAGCTTCGCGATTCACGCCGCCCGCGAGCACGGCGCGCAGGTCACCGGCATCACCCTCTCCCCCTCCCAGGCGGAGCTCGCGCGGGAGAAGGTGCGCGAGGCGGGCCTGGAGGACAAGGTGGAGATCCGCGTGCAGGACTACCGCCAGCTGCCGAGCGCCTCCTTCGATGCGATCGCGAGCATCGGCATGGCCGAGCATGTGGGCGAGAACAGAATCGACCTCTACGCGCGCTCGCTGTTCGCGCTGCTCGTCCCCGGCGGACAGCTGCTCAACCATGCGATCGCGGCGCTCGACCCAGATGACAACCCGCTGGAGGACATCTTCTCGATGCGCTACGTGTTCCCCGACGGGGAGACGATGCCGCTCTCGCGCACGCTGCTCGCCTTCGAGCGCGCCGGCTTTCGCACGCAGCACGTGGAGGGCTTTCGCGAGGACTACTCGATCACCCTGCGCCACTGGGCGCAGCGCCTCGACGAACACCTCGAACACGCGCGCGCGCTCGCCGGGGATGAACGCACGCGCATCTGGCGGCTGTATCTGCGTGCCGCGCGCCACGGCTTCGATGATGGGCAGACCGCCGTTTATCAGGTGCGCGCGCGCAGACCCGCCTGAGCCCGAGCCTCAGGAGCTCGCGCGCAGATTCACCTCGACATCCGCCGCGGGCGAGTGCCGGGTGTCCTTGGCGAGCTCCACCGCGCGGTCGGCGGCGATCAGCACGGCCTCGGCGCCGGAGGTGCCTTGCACGATCGCGGCGACGCCCACGCTCGCGGTGGTGGCGATGGGCTGCTGAGCGACGACGATCTGACAGTCGGCGGCGACGCGCGCGAGATCCTTGGCGACGCGCTCGCCCGCCTCGAGGCTCGTGCCGGGGAGGAGCACCGCGAACTCATCGGCGCCCAGGCGCGCGATCAGGTCGGTGCCGCGCAGGCGCAGGCTGAGCTCGCGCGCGACTGCCTTGAGGAGCTCATCGCCGGTGCTGTGCCCGTGGGTGTCGTTGACGCGCCTGAAGTCATCGAGGTCGACCATCACGAGGGTGGCCTGCTCGCCGTAGCGCTGGCAGCGGCGCACCTGCTGTCCGAGCTCGTGCTCGAAGAGGCGGCGGTTGCACAGGCCGGTGAGCGGGTCGTGCTCGGCGAGGTGGCGCAGGCGCTCCTCCATCAGCTTGCGTTCGGTGATGTCCTGGATCTGGAGGATCAGATGCAGCGGCTTGCCCTGCAGATCGCGTACGAGCGAGACGGAGAGGGCCGCGGAGATCACGTGTCCCTGCGCGTGAAAGAAGCGCTTTTCGAGCTGATAGTCGCGAATCTCCCCCACGAGCAGGCGCTGGATGTGCTCCATGTCGCGCGGGAGATCGTCGGGATGGGTGATCTCCTGGGAGGTCTTCGCGAGCAGCTCCTCGGCGCTGTGACCGGTGATCTTCAGCAGCGCGCGGTTGACCCTCACCCAGCGGCCGTCGGGCGCGAGCAGCGCCATGCCGATCGGCGCGTGCTCGAAGATCAGCTCAAAGCGCTCCTGGGCGTGGCGGCGGCCCTCCTCGGCGTGCTTGCGCGGAGTGATGTCGCTGAAGGCGGCGGCGCCGCCCACGAGCGTGCCCTGATCGTCATACAGCGGTCGAACTTCGAGCTCATAGCAGTTGGTCTCCCCGGCCGACCACACCTCCAAGGTGCGCGTCTCACCGTCGAGCGCGGCGAGGAAGAGCGGCTCGTACTGCTCCCAGCGCTCGCTCGTGAGCACCTCGCGGGCGGGCCTGCCGGCGAGCGCGGCGCCGCGCTCGCCCTCACGCTCGAATGCGGGGCCGGCGGCGAGCACGACGCGAAGACGCTCGTCGAAGACGAGCGTGGAGAGAGGGAGGGTCCCCAGCACCGACAGGGCGAGTCCCTCGGGGCAAAGGTCGCTCATCGAGTGGCTCTCCAAGGTTGACACCTCCTCGTATCGGCGCGCGAGGAGTGGAACTTGAAGCTGTTAGCGCGAGACCAGCAGGGGAACGTCGTGCGCGATATCGCTGGGCTTGAAGTTGGCGGCGTAGAGCGTGGTGATCTTGCCGCTGGCGCTGATCCCATAGACGAGCCCCGAGTGGTTGACGAGCTCGGGCTGCTGGGCGTCCCGTTCGGAGCCGACATTCCAGTTCGACCACACGTGGCCGAGTTCGGAGGCCGAGCCGATGAGGTACTGCATGCGGCCGGTCATCTCGTGATGCGCGAGGAACACGGCGACCGCCTTGGGCGTGTCCCCGTGTGGATCCACCGAAACGGCGATGATCTGCGTCTTGGCGGTCTCCGCGGGCCCCATCAGGCTCTGTGCGACGCGGAGGTTGGCGGTGATCAGGGGACACACATCGGGGCAGTGGGTGTAGAGGAAGGTCACCAGTACAGCTTTTCCGTGGTACCGATCGATGTTGATCTTCTGACCGAGATAATTGTGCAGCTCCAGGGCTGGCGCGTCAGCGGCGGGGGTCGCGACCGATCCACGAAAGCTCGCCGAGGTGGCACTCTGGACGTTGCCGGGAAGTGGCTGACTGCTGCTCTTGCCTCCGCTGGAGAGCAGCGCCACGCCGCCGGCGATCACGACGATCACGACGAGCGCGAGCAGCAGGCGCGGATCGAACTTTCGCTGAGGGGGCGTGGCGGGAGTGGAACTGTCAGAGTCCATCGCCAGGCGAACTTAGCACCGCGAAAGCGGCGCTGCGCCTGTACGCGAAGCGCCCGAAGGCCACGGTTCACATAATCGTGGCCGTCGGCAAAATACGTTGCAGTCCTCCCGATGTGATGCAAATTGCAACGTGACGTGCTAGTTTGCCCCGAGTCAGTGCCGAGTTCTCCTCCCCAAGGGGAAGAGGAGCGGGGGACCCAAGTGCAGCCAAAATGGCTGCGGGGGCGAATCGCCACAGGTGTGGCGTAGCGTACGTACGCGAGCCCGACAGCTAACCCCGTAGGCGCCCAGCGATTACGAAAGGACGTCTATTCGCATGTCGGGATTCCCGAGAGATCTTGCTGCGCTCGAGCCGTGGGAGGCTTCACTTGAACGTTCGCGCTCACGCCGCGAGCGCACCGCGGGAAAGCGGGGTCGACGGGCTCAGGGTGCAAAGGCCCAGGCTCCGACTGCGAGGGACTCCTCCTCCCCCACATCACTCTCCGCTCTGCTTGCAGGGCGACGCGGCGAGCGCACGCGCAGGGACCTGTCCGATGGCGAGTTCTGGGAGCTCTCGCTCGGGCGCTCGCGAGCGCGCCGGCGCGCGGCGCAACTGCGCTTCGTTCCCGCCGCCTCGCGCGCCAAGCGCGCCTCGCTCGGGGCGCTGGCGGCCCTCTCGGCGGGACCCGCCGCGGCGCTGGCAGAGGCAGGTGGAGCAAACCAGCCGAACACTCCCCTGCCCCCCGCCCCCAATCCGCCGACGACGACCGAACACAACATCATGCTGAGCAGCGGCAGCGAAGGACGCCAGGTGGGCCTGCTGCAGCACGCCTTGGGAATCCGCGTGGATGGCGTTTATGGTTCGGAAACCGAAGCGGCCGTGCGCTCCTTCCAGTCCAGTCGTGGACTGGTGGTTGACAGCGTCGTGGGGCCCTCCACAAGCGCGGCGCTGGCGAAGGGCGCCCCGCCGGTGCTCTCCGGCGCCGCGGTGCTCGATCAGATCGCCGCGGGCTCCTCCGCGGGAGAAACAGGAGAAGGCTCCGGCGGCGAAGCCGCCTCCGCAGCGCTCGCGCTGGTGAGCGACCAGCAGGCGCAGCCCGAAACCGCCTCCCAGGGGGAAGGGTCCGAAGAAGAAGCGCCGCAGCGCACCCAGCTGGACGTGGCGGGCGGCGCGGAAGCGCCGGCCGCAGGCGAGCAGTCCTCGGAAGCCTCGGCTCAGGGAACCGGCGCAGTCACACCGGAAGTCTCCGCAGAGGCCGTTGCGAGCGCCGCGGGAGTCCCCGCGCAGGCTGGCGCGGGCGCCGCCGAAACGGTGGCGGGCACGAATATCGTGGAAACCCCCGCGACCTCCGCGACGGCGCCGGTGCCTGGCGCAGCTGAAACGGCGGCGGGGAGCACCCAGACAGAAGCGCCCGCAGCGGGCACCCAGACCGAAGCACCCGCCGCCGCGGGCGTCCAGCCGACGCGCGCATTCGCATCTCAGCAGAGCACACAGCCCGAAACGGCCCCCGAAGTCGACCCGGTGGTGCGCCTGCAGGAACGGCTGCACCTGCACGCGGATGGCGAATTCGGCCCGCAGACGGAGGCCGCGGTGCGCCGCCTGCAGGCACGCGCAGGGCTGCCGGTGGATGGTGTCGTCGGCCCCCACACCTGGCAGGCGGTGGGCGTGCGCAGCACGGAAACACTCGAACCGCCGGCCTCGGCGCTCCCCCAGCCCACACACCACGCGCACGCACACAGGCACAACGTCAACGTCGCCGCGCACACCGAATCCGATGCGGGCGCGCAGCAGAGCGGGAGCCCGGTGGAAGTGCTCCAGCGCGCGCTGCACGTGCCGGTGGACGGCCAGTTCGGCCCGCAGACCCAGGCGGCGGTGCGCCGCCTGCAGGCGCGCCATGGCCTGACGGTAGACGGCGTGGTGGGTCCGGCCACATGGAGCGCGATGGGGGTGAGCGGACAGCACACGCTGCACCCGCCCCACCCCCACTCCGCCGGCTCGGACTCCAGCTCAGGCTCGAGCTCGGGTTCGAGTTCGAGCAGCAGCGGCGGCGAAGGCGTGATCGCGCGCGTGATCGCGGCGGCGGATGAAATCGCCACGCGGCCCTATGTGTATGGCGGGGGGCACGGCTCCTTCCAGTCCAGCGGCTATGACTGCTCGGGCTCGGTCTCCTATGCGCTGCACGGAGGGGGCCTGTTGAGCTCCCCCGAGGATTCGAGCGCGCTGGAGTCCTACGGCGAGGCTGGGCCGGGCCAGCACATCACGATCTACGCGAACGCCGAACACGCGTTCATGGTGATCGACGGGAGGCGCTTCGATACGGTGGCCCAGCAGGAGACGGGAACGCGCTGGTCGAGTTCGATGACCTCGACGGCGGGCTACGTGGTGCGCCACCCCGCCGGCTTGTAGAAGCCGCTCGCCGCGCCGTTCAATCGTTGCGTCTCAACACGGGCCTAGCCTGCCCTTCTTTCGTTAGGAAACCGCGAAAGGAGAGTGGGCATGCTCGCTCGGGCGCAGACGTTCACGATCGAAGGGCTTCAAACGCGAGCGGTGGCCGTGGAGGTCGACATCCGCGGCGGGCTGCCGGCGTTCGCGATCGTGGGGTTGGCCGGCGCCGCGGTGCGCGAGGCGCGCGATCGGGTGCGCTCGGCGATCCTCAACTCGGGCTATGAGTTCCCTGCGCGCCACATAACGGCGAACCTCGCGCCCGGCGACGTGCCGAAGGTGGGTCCGGGCCTCGATCTCGCGCTGGCGTGCGCGGTGCTCGCAGCGAGCGGGCAGATCCCCACCGAGCGGATGCCCGAGCATGCGCTGTTTGGCGAGCTCTCGCTCGATGGCGAGGTGCGCCCCTGCAACGGCTCGCTGGCGATCGCACAGGCGACGCAGGAGGCGGGCATGAGCGCGCTGGTGCTGGCGCCCGAGCGCGCACGCGAGGCGCAGATGATCGAGGGCTTGCGCGTGCTGGTGGCTCAGAACCTGCGCAGCGCGGTGCGGGTGCTCGGCGGCGGCGAGGGCGATCGGCTGCCCGCGCCGCCTCCCCACCCTGCGGCTGAGCCAGGCCTGCGCGAACCCGCGGAGCCCGATCTGCAGGATGTGCGGGGACAGCGCCAGGCGGTGCGCGCGCTCGTGGTGGCCGCCGCGGGGGCGCACAACCTGCTCCTGTGCGGACCACCGGGAACGGGCAAGACGATGCTCGCCCAGCGGCTGCCCGCGATCATGCCGCCGCTGAGCCGCGCGGAGGCGATCGAGGTGACGCGCATACAGAGCATCATGGGGGCGCTCGAGGGGGAAGAGCTGGTTAGGCGCCGTCCGTTTCGCGCCCCGCACCATTCGATCACCACGGCGGGCCTCGTGGGAGGCGCGAGCCGTAGCTGGGTGGGCGAGGTGGTGCTGGCGCACAATGGCGTGCTGTTTTTAGACGAGCTCTCGGAGTTCTCGCGGTCGACGCTCGAGTCGCTGCGCCAGCCGCTGGAAGACGGGCGCGTGGCGATCGTGAGAGCGCGCCACTCGGCGGTGTATCCGGCACGAGTGATGCTGGTGGCGGCAACCAACCCCTGCCCCTGCGGCTACCTGGGAGAGGCCGAACGATGCAGGTGCAGCGAAGCCGATATGGCCCGCCATCGCCGCAAGCTGAGCGGCCCGCTGCTCGATCGCATCGATCTGGTGACGATGCTCGAGCGCCCAAGCGCACAGGAGATGCGCGAGCAGCGCGCACGCAGCTCGAAGGAGATCCGGGAGCTGGTGCTCGGCGCGCGCGAACGTCAGGCGGCGCGCCTGAGCGAGGAGGGGGTGAGCACGAACGCGCAGATGGACGCACGTATGCTGCGCGCGCACATCGCGCTGGATGAGAGCGGCGAGACGACCATGCTCGCAGTGCAGGATCGCGGCGTGTTGAGCGCGCGCGGGCAGCACCGCCTGCTGCGCGTGGCGCGCACGCTCGCGGATTTGGAGGGGGCAAGGCAGACCGGCAAGCGCCATCTCGCCGAGGCGCTCGGCTGGCGTTCGGAGGCGGCGCTGGAAAGCAGGCGGGCCGCGTGAGCGGCGCATCTGAATGCACCCCCGCGGGCGTTGAGAGGATCTGCCGCGACGATCCGCGCTTCCCGGCGGTGCTGGCGGACACGCCGGGCGCCCCCCAGGCGTTGCACGTGGCGGGCGGCGTGGAGCGCCTGCAACGCCTGCTCGACGCGCCGGCGGTGGCGATCGTGGGCACTCGACGCGCCACGGACTACGGCATGGAGACCGCACGGGGCCTGGCACGCGGATTGGCCGCGAGCGGAGTGACGGTGCTCGGCGCGCTGGCGGAGGGCATCGCAGCCGCGACGCACATGGGCGCCCTCGATGTGAGGGGCCCCACCGTGACGGTGATGCCAGGTGGAGTAGACGTCTGTTACCCGGCCTCGCGCAGGTCGCTGTATGAGCGCCTGCGCGAGGTGGGCTGCGCGGTGTCGGAGGCGCCCTGCGGATCGCCGGCGCAGCGCTGGTCGCACATCGTTCGCACACGCACGCTGGTGCGGATGGCGAGAGTGGTGATCGTGGTAGAGGCAGAGGAGAGCGCGGGCGCGCTGGCGGCGGCGCGCATCGCGCAGACGCTGGGCAGGAACGTAGCGGCGGTGCCGGGCCGTGTGAGCTCGCCGGTTTCCGCGGGCCCGCACACACTGCTCGCCGAGGGAGCGCATCTCGTGCGAGGCCCCCAGGACGCGCTCGATGTGCTCTACGGCGTGGGCATCAGAGAAGCACCGAGCAGCGAATGTAGGCTGGAGCCAGAGCTGCGCACGCTGCTCGAGCGCGTGGGAGCCGGGCAGGACACGCTCGCGAAGCTCACCGCGACCGGAGCGTGTCCCCAGGAGACGATCGTCGCGCTCGCCGAGCTGGAGTTGGCCGGGGCGCTGGTGCGCGGCGACGGCGGGCGCTATCTGCCGCGCAGTTGAGAATCCTCGAAATCCCCGAGGCAGAAGCCCTGGATCACGCGGGACACGAAAAAGCGGATGAAGGGATTCGAACCCTCGACCTTCGCCATGGCAAGGCGACGCTCTAGCCAGCTGAGCTACATCCGCGCATGTGGGGCATTCTAGCCCGCGCGACCAGATGGCGACGACACCCCTGACGTTGATCGACCCGCTGGGGGAAGCGGGCCGATCAGGGAGGGATGAGGGAGGGATGCTCCTCATCCCCATGTTGCCCAAAGAATTGAGATGCAAACAGGAATGAGAGACATCTTCACAACCGATCGACTCAGGGGGGGACGGGGCGACGACTGAGAACGCCCTATCCTGGGTGCTGTGTCGCTGATGGACTTCCTGAAGCCAAGCGTGGTGGATGCCGCATCAGCCCTGCCGGGGCGCGAGACGCCGCTGGAGGTGCCGGCGCGCCACGAGGTGCTCGGCTCGCCGCTGCAGGGGCCGTTTCCAGCGGGTATCGAGCAGGCGATCTTTGGGATGGGCTGCTTTTGGGGCGCGGAGCGGGTCTTCTGGCAGGCCCCCGGCGTTTACACGACGGCGGTTGGCTACGCGGGCGGCTACACCTCCAACCCCACCTACGAGGAGGTGTGCTCGGGGCGCACGGGCCACACCGAGGCGGTGCTCGTCGCCTTCGACTCCGCCAAGACCTCCTACGCGGAGATGCTGAGGCTGTTCTGGGAGGGCCACGATCCGACGCAGGGGATGCGTCAGGGGAACGACCGCGGCACGCAGTACCGCTCGGCGATCCTCTGGAGCGGAGACTCCCAGCGCGAGCAGGCCGAGGAGTCGCTGCGCGCCTACCAGAGGGTCCTCTCGGCGGAGGGCCACGGCCAGATCACGACAGAGGTGCTCGATGGACCGCCCGCGCACCCCTTCTACTACGCAGAGGCCTACCACCAGCAGTACCTTGCGAAGAACCCGGGCGGCTATTGCGGCCTCGGGGGTACCGGCGTGAGCTGCCCGGTTGGGCTGACGGCTTAAAACACCACGACCCCGCCGAAGCGGGGCCGCAGTGCCGTCCTGTATCCGAGCGCGCGCCGAGGAGGCAGCGCACGCCTGGCTTTGGCATCCCTGCCCTATGCGGCACCCCCCGCCGGCGCGGGAACCGCCGGGTTTGGCTGCCACGCCGGGGCGTGGGGGCCCCCAAGCGTGGGCACATCCGAGGGGTACACCTCGTTGCCGTGGATCGCGTGATCGCCGATCTCGAGCTCCTCGTCGGAGAGGCGCAGGGGAACGAAGATCCCAACGAGCTTCAGCAGGATGAACGTCGCCACACCGCTGAAGACGATCACCCACGCCGCGGCCTCCGCCTGCCAGCGCAGCAGCGTCCAGCTGCCGTGCACGACGCCGGCAAAGCCGGGCAGGTCGGTGGCTCCACCGCCCACACCGATGTACTCGATGACGTGCGGATCGGCCAGCACCCCGACGAGCAGACCGCCCGTGAGTCCGGCGATCCCGTGGGTGTAGATCACCCCCAGCGTGTCATCCACGCTGCGGAACACCGGCGCTCGGCTGAGGAAGCGGATCGCCATCCAGACGATCGTCGAGGCGACCACGCCGATCACGATCGCCGCATAGCCGTTGATGAAGCCGGCCGCGGGCGTGATCGCCACGAGGCCGGTGATCATTCCGTTGACCGAGCCGATCAGCGAGGGCTTGTCGCGGAAGATGTAATCCCACCCGATCCACACGAGCATCGCCACGGCGGTGCAGAGGTTGGTGTTGAGCACCGCCGCCGAGGCGTTGGCGCCCGCGTAGTAGGAATCTCCACCGTTGAAGCCGTTCCAGCCGAGCCACAGCAGGCCGGCGCCCGCGGCAACCATGAGGAGGTTGTTCGGTGCGTCGACCTCGCGATCTCGCTGCAACCGCGGTCCGATCACCGCCGCCGCGACGAACCCGGAGATGCCGGCTGCGAGGTGGATCACGTAACCGCCGGAGTAGTCCAGCGCGCCGTGAAACGCGAAGTAGCCGCCACCCCAGATGAGGAAGGCGTTGACGGTGTAGACGAACGTGATCCACAGGAGCACGAAGGGGATCCAGGCCTTGAAGTTGATCCGCCCGAGCACCGATCCGAGCATCAGGATCGGCGTAATCGCGGCGAACACGAACTGGAAGTAGACGAGCGTGGACTGCGGGAAGTGGAACGGCGGTCCCGTTGTGATCGATGGGATCGCCGCCTGGCCCTCCTCGGCCGCCTGGCCCAGCACGCTGCCGGGCTTGCCCCAGAACGATTCGAAGAACCCGTGGCCTTTCCCGATGGGCGTACCGAAGCCCATCTTGAACGCCCACAGGCCCCAGGCGACGAGTACGAGCGAGAAGGCGACGAAGGTGAGCATCATGCTGTTGACAGACCAGCGCTTCTGCATGACCCCGCCGTAGAGGACCGCAAGGCCCGGCAGGCTCATGAGCCCGACAAACGTGGCCGCGGTCATCTGCCAGGCGTTATCGCCCGGGTTCAGCCACTGATGGGCCCCTTCGATATATGGCTGCCAAACAGGCATATGCCTCCGTTTCCTCCGTTTATGAAATGTGGCGGCACCCGACCGGCGTGCAAACCGGGTGTGCCGATTACGTCCGGATATGAAACCCGGCCCGTGGAGGCGCGGCTAGGGCCACCGTGGCCAACACTTGGCCAGACCCTTTCGACATCTGTCCAGGAGCGTGCGCAAACCTGCCCCAGGAGCGCGGCGAGGCTCAGAGGCGCCGGCGGCGGCTAGGAACGTGCACGCGCGGGGATGTACGCGAAGCCGGCACGCTGGCAGGAGGCGCGCAGGGAGTCTTCGATGCTCCGGTAGCCGCCGGAGGAGCAGATCGTCTTCGCGCGAGCGCCACACGCGTGCAGCTTGGCTCCGCCGAGGGTGCTGGCGAAGGTCACCTCGATGCAGTCCGCCCGCGCGGGGGCGCCACTGGTGAGTCCGTAGGCGATGAGCCCGAGTGCGGCTAGCACCACGCACGCGAGGACCGCCGCGATGGCGCCCTTCTCGCGACGCCCCCAGCGCAGGGGCTGGGAGAGCCGCTTGGACTGATCCATCATGATCATGGCTGGCAGTTTAGGGCCCACAACCACCACAAACTGTCGTGGCCCTAGGAGTGTTGGGAGCGCGAGGAGCGCCGCGTCAGGAGCTGGACTCGGCCTCGGGCGCGAAGTGGAGCGCGGCGGAGTTGATGCAGTAGCGCTGTCCATCGGGGCCGGGACCGTCGTCGAAGACGTGTCCGAGATGCCCGCCACAGCGGCGGCAAACGACCTCGGTGCGGCGCATGAAGAGGCTGTTGTCGGGGCGCAGCTCGACGGCCTCGGCGATGGCGGGCTCGGTGAAGCTGGGCCAGCCGGTGCCCGACTCGAACTTTGCATCCGAGCCGAACAGCTCCGCGCCGCAGCCGGCGCAGCGGTAGCTGCCGCTGTCCTTGTTGTAGACGTACTCGCCCGTGAAGGGGGGCTCGGTGCCGGCCTTGCGCAGCACGTCGTACTGCGCGGGGGTCAGCTCGGCCTGCCACTGCTGCTCTGTCTTGGCGACCTCGGGCTCGCTCATCTGCCCTTCTGTTCTAGCACCACGCGGCCCTCCTGTCATTCTTGTCTTTACGTGAGCCCGCCCTCCTCCCACCGCTTCGGCGTAGCCGCCGGCCACGAGAACTACAAGTGGTGGGCGCTGTCGTGCACGAGCCTTGGCATGCTGCTCGCGGCCACCAATTCGGGCACGCTGATCATTGCGCTGCCCGATCTGGAGCGCTCGCTGCACGCGAGTCTGCTGGCGCTCGTGTGGGTGATCCTCGCGTACCTGATCGCGGCCACCGTGCTGGTGCTCACGGCGGGGCGCCTGAGCGACCTGTTCGGGCGCAAGCGCGCGTACGTCGTCGGGTTCGTGGTGTTCGCGTTCGCCTCGCTCGGCGCGGGCTTCGCGCCCGATGCGACGGTGCTGATCGCGTGGCGCGTGCTGCAGGGGATCGGCTCGGCGTTCCTGTTCGCGAACGCCGCCGCGCTGGTCACCGACGCCTTCCCGCTGGAACAGCTGGGCCTCGCGATGGGCGCCAATACGATGGTCGCCGCGATCGGGCTGGTGCTCGGGCCGGTGCTCGGTGGCGCGCTGGTGGCGATCAGCTGGCATTGGGTGTTCTGGTTCAACGTGCCGCTCGCGCTCGGTGGCGCGCTGTGGGGCGGGCTGATCCTGCGCGAGCTCGCCAAGCCCGACTCGGTGCGCGGCTACGACGCGCTCGGCACGGCGACCTTCGTGGTGGGCCTCACCGGGCTCGTGCTCGGCGTCTCACGGGGAGGACTCTCGGGCTGGAACGACACCGTGACGATCGTGAGCCTCGCGCTCGCCGCCGTGCTGCTGCCGCTGTGGGTCGTGATCGAGAGTCGCTCGCGCGCGCCGATGCTCGACCTGCGCCTGTTCAAGAACCGCCTCTTCGCGGCCGCGAGCGCGGCTGCATTCATCAACGGCCTCGCGCGCTTCGCGCTGATGTTCCTGTTCGTGTTCTACTTCCAGGGCGCGCAGGGCGACGACCCGATCACCGCGGGCATCAAGCTGATCCCGCTGGCGCTGGGGATGCTGATCGCCTCTCCCCTGGCGGGCGTCTACGCCGATCGCCACGGCTCGCGCATGCTGGCCTCGCTGGGCATGGTCGTGACGGGTACGGGCCTCGCGCTGATGACGACCCTGCAGGTGCACTCCCCCTACTGGCAGAGCACGCTGTGGCTGTTCATCGTGGGCGCCGGCTCGGGCATGTTCAACAGTCCCAACACAGCGGCGATGATGGGCACCGTGCCCCCCAACCGCCGCGGCATCGCAGCGGGCGCGCGCACACTCCTGCAGAACACAGGCGCCGTCCTCTCGATCGCCTTCGTGCTCGCGATCGTCACCTCGGCCGTCCCCAAGGCCACGTTGTTCGCGGTCTTCTCGGGCCTCGCGAAAGGTCTTTCAGAACAGCGCCTCGCGCCGTTCATCGCGAACATGCACCTCGCGCTGTGGGTGCTCGCGGGCACGTCCTTCGTGGGCGCGGTGGTGTGCCTGGCGCGTCCGCGCTACGCCGAAACCGCCGCAGGGATCGAGAGCGCCGAGCGCGAGTTGCACGCGGGAGCACGCGCATGAACTCGACGGGCCCCGCCTCCAGCGAACATCGGCGCCTACGCGAGCTGGACCTCCCCCTCCCCGCCCTCCTGGCGTGACTCATAGCCGGGGCAGCTCAGCACCGGAAGACGTGGGTAGCGGGGGTAGGAGGGATCCGTACGCGAGCGTTCGCACAGGGAGAAGCTCGAACCGCGCGTGTTGGGCACCTCGCGCCGGTGTGTGCACGTCTCACAGAGCCCGGCGGCGGGTCGTCCGCGCAGGATGGATGTTAGGGGCAGGGACATTTTCGCAGCCTAACTGCAATAATAGTTGACTAAGCAACTATGGGAACCTTCTTCAGACTGCTCGGCTTCCTGCGCGCCTACCGGCGGGGACTGACCATCTCGTGGGTGCTCGCGAGCGTGGCGATGGTGATGACGGTGCTGATCCCGTGGCTCACGGGGCAGGCCGTGGAAACGATCAATACCGCCGCCTCCCTGCCGCATGCGGCGCAGGCGCATGATCGCCACCGCCTGGCGCTGCTCGCGGGCGCGATCGTCGTGGCGGTGCTGCTGCGCTGGGGGCTCACATACGCGCGGCGCATAATCGCTGGGCACGTCTCGCTGGGGCTGGAGTACGACCTGCGCGAGCTGCTTTACGGCCATCTGCAGCGCCTGGAGCTGGGCTTCTTCGATCATCAGCAGACGGGGCAGCTGATGTCGCGCGCGACGGTGGATCTGCAGGCGGTGCGCTTCTTTTTGGGCTATGGACTCGTGTTCATCCTGCAGTCGATCCTCACGATCCTGCTCGCGGGGGCGGTGATGCTCGCGGTGAACCCCGGCCTCGGCGCGATCGCGCTGGCGCCGGTGCCGTTCGTGGTGGTGATCTCCCAGCGCTATGGCAAGCGCGCGCGCCCCGCGATCCAGGAGGCTCAGCAGCGCATCGCCGAGCTCACGGCGGACGCCGAGGAGAACATCTCGGGGGTGCGCGTGGTGAAGTCCTTCGCGCGCGAGCCCCGTCAGCTGTTGCGCTTTCGCGGCAGCGTGGGACGCGTGTTCGACCAGTCGATGGTGGCGACGCGCCTGGAGGCGACGTACAACCCGATCATCGGCTTCCTCCCCCAGCTCGGTCTCGCGGCGGTGCTCTTGATCGGCGGGCAGGCGGTGATCGACGCGCACCTCACGCTCGGCCAGTTCACGGCGTTCTACCTCTACCTGAACATGCTCATCTCCCCGATGCGCTCGCTCGGGGTGATGCTCGGGCTGGCGCAGCGCGCGACGGCCTCGGGCGCGCGCATCTTCCAGCTGCTCGATCGCGCGCCGCGCCTCGTCGAGCCACCCGATGCGCCGGCGCTGCCGGCGGGCAACGGCAGCCTGAGCCTGCGCGGGGTGACACTCAGCTACGAGGGCTCCCCCGAGTTCGGCTCAACCGCATCCGACGATCCGCACGTGTTCGATGTCCCGGCGGGGCAGGCGCACCGCGCGGTGCTGCGCGACGTGAACCTCGATGTGCCCGCGGGGCGCACGGTGGCGCTGGTGGGCGCCACGGGCTCGGGCAAGACGAGCCTTGTTTCGCTGATCCCGCGGCTGTATGACCCGAGCGCCGGGGAGGTGCTGCTGGATGGCGCGGATGTGCGCAGCGTGACGCTGCGCTCGCTGCGCGGCGCGATCGCGGTGGTGAGCGACGATCCGTTCCTGTTCAGCGCGTCGGTGGCGGAGAACATCGCCTACGCCCGCCCCGAGGCTTCCTTGGAAGAAATAGAAGGGGCGGCTCGCGCCGCCCAGGCGTACGAGTTCGTGGAGCGCCTGCCGCAGGGGTTTCAGACGCGGGTGGGCGAGCGCGGGCAGACGCTCTCCGGCGGGCAGCGCCAGCGTTTGGCGATCGCGCGCGCGCTGCTGGCCAACCCGCGCGTGTTGATCCTCGACGACGCGACCTCCTCGGTGGATTCCTCCACCGAGCGCGCGATCAAGCTCGCGCTGGCGCAGGCGATGGAGGGGCGCACAACGCTCGTGATCGCTCATCGCCTCTCGACGATCGCACTGGCGGATGAAATCGTGGTGCTCGACCATGGGGAGATCGTGGCGCAGGGCGATCACCACGAACTGCTGGAGGCCTCGGAGCTGTATCGGGAAATCGTGGAGAAGGGCCTCCCCGAGCACGTGTTCCTCACGCGTGAGACGCGCGAGCGCGAGGTGAGCGGGATATGAGTCCTGTCGTGGCCAGAGGCGGTCCGGGCGGGCCGCTGGGCCGGGGCACGCAGTGGGACGGCGAGCGCGCCGCTCGCGGCACGCGCGGGCGCAACCTGCGTGGGCTGCTTGCGCTGGTGCGCCCCTACCGCACGCGGGCCGCGGTCACCGTGGGAGCGCTGCTCGTGGGCACCGCCGCCTCGCTAGCCCCGCCGCTCTTGGCGCGCGCGGCGATCGACAATGGCATCAAGCAGCACGACACCGGCGAACTGGAGCTGATCGTCGCGGCGTTCATGCTCGCGGCGCTTGTGCTGTGGGCGATGACCTATGCGCAGACCTACCTCGTGGGCTGGATCGGACAGCGGGTGCTCGCCGATCTGCGCATCCGCATCTTCACGCACCTGCAGTCGCTGCCGATCGGCTTTTATGAGAGCCGCCCTGCGGGCGTGCTGATCTCGCGTATGACCAACGACGTGGAGGCGCTCGATAGCCTCGTGACGGACTCGGTGGTGACGCTCTTCCAGTCGACCCTCACGCTGCTGGGGACGCTCGGGATCCTGCTCTACCTCGATGTGAAGCTGGCGCTCTTGACGTTCTGCGTGATCCCGTTCGTGGCGGGCCTCTCGATCTGGTTTCGGCTCGTCTCCGCGGGCGCCTTCCGACGTACGCGGGAGACGATTGGCTCGATCACGGCCTACCTGCAGGAGACCCTCTCGGGCATCCGCGTGGTGCGCTCCTTCGGGCAGGAGCCTCAGCACGAGGCGCGCTTTGCGGAGCTCAACGAGGACAACCGCGCGGCGAACATGGTTACGGTTCGTTTGAACGCCTCCTACTTCCCGGCGGTGGAAATGCTCTCGGGGATCGCGGTGGCGGGGATCGTGCTCTACGGGGGATTGCAGGCGATCGAAGGGCACATCACGGTGGGTACGATCGTGGCCTTCGTGGGGGCGCTGGCGTACCTCTTTGAACCGATTCAGCAGCTCTCCCAGCTCTACACGACCTACCAGTCGGGGATGGCGGCGCTGGAGAAGATCTTCCAGCTGCTCGATGTGCGACCCGACATCGAGGACGCCCCCGACGCGCTGGAACTCGGGCGCATCCGCGGCGAGATCGAGTTCGAGGGCGTCTCCTTCGCCTACCGCCAGCGCGGCGCCGAGGAGGTGCTCGCGCTCGATGGCGTGGATCTGCACGTACCCCCGGGACAGACTGTGGCGCTGGTGGGCGAGACGGGCGCGGGCAAGTCGACGATGGCGAAGCTCGTGGCGCGCTTCTACGACCCGACCGCGGGAAGGGTGCTCGTGGATGGCCACGATCTGCGCGAGGTGGCGAGCTCCTCGCTGCGCTCGCAGATGGGGATCGTGCCGCAGGAGGCCTTCCTGTTCTCGGGCACGGTGGCCGAGAACATCGCCTTTGGGCGCCCCGACGCGCAGGAGGCCGACATCCGGCGCGCCGCGGCGGCGGTGGGCGCGGAGGAGTTCATCTCAGAGCTGCAGCGCGGTTACGACACCGAGGTGGGCGAGCGGGGCTCGCAGTTCTCCGCGGGACAGCGCCAGCTGCTCGCGTTCGCGCGCGCGCTGATCGCCGACCCGCGCATCCTGATCCTCGATGAGGCGACCTCCAACGTGGATCTGCACACCGAGGGGCGCATCGAGGATGGCCTGCGCCGCCTGCTCGCAGGGCGCACGGCAATCGTGATCGCCCACCGCCTCTCGACGATCCGCCAGGCGGGGCGCATAGTGGTGCTCGAACACGGCGAGATCGTCGAGCAGGGCTCGCACGAGGAGCTGATCGAGGCCGAGGGGCGCTACTACAGGCTCTATCAGGACTGGGCCGAACAGGCGGCATAGCGCCCCACGCGCAACCCCGGGGCAGGGACTCGAACCCCTTTTCGTCCCCTGGGATCCCGCCCCCCGAAGGGGGCGGAGGGTTTCTCCGTAAGGAGACTCCGGGACAGGGACTCGAACTGTGGGCAGCGGATCGCGCAATCCTTGTGTCAGAGCCAAATATGGCTCCAGTGCAGACGAAACGCCCGATCGCTCATCCGGCCGAGTCCGGCTGAATCCGCCCGAATCAGTACACGACTGGCCCAAGATTGGCCCGAGCTTTCACCCCACGAGCCTGAGCGCCGGACGCTTCCCGTCGCCTGCCAGATAGGCGTTCGCGGCCGCTGCCGCCTCGTCCAGGCCGCCGGGCATCAGGTGGCCGTAGGTGTCGAACGTCATGGCGATCGTCGCGTGGCCCATGATGACGCTCAGCGCCTTCGCGTTCACGCCCGCGGCGATCAGCAGCGACGCGCAGGTGTGCCGCGCCTCATGCAGCGTGATCGGCTGCTGTGCGTCGTCTCGCACCTTGGCGAGGATCGTCCTCGGACCATCCGCTTCCTCGTTCGGGACTTCCTGCCAGCCCCACGCCGCGAGCGCGTTCCGCCGGATGGTTTCCGGGTTGAAGGGCTCGGCGGCGGTCCTGCCGAACACCAGCGCGTCGCTAGAGCCTTCGGTGCGGAGCTTGTGCGCGGCCAGCTCCCCCGCGAACGGCTCGAGGATCGGCACCCGCCGGTTGCCCGCAGCACTCTTCACCGGCTGCTCGCGCTCGATCGCATCCCAGCCCCGCGAGACGTGGATCACGCGGGTCGCCAGGTCGACGTCGCCCCAGCGCAGCGCACGCAGCTCCCCGCGCCGCAAGCCGGCGTAGAACGCGCACGCCCACAGCGCCCGCTCGCCCTCGGCGATAGCAGCGATGAGCGCCGACGCCTCGGTAGGGTCGGCGATCCGCTCCCGCCGACCATCGGGCCGGCGTAGCTCAAGCCGCTCGGTCGGGTCGGCCGTGACCTCTTCGTCGCGGATCGCACGCCGGTAGATGACGCGCAGCGGGTCGAGCGTGTTCTGCACGGTGCTCGCGCTCAGCCCTTCGCTCGTCAGCCGGTTGGCGAGCTCCTGCACGTCGCGGCGCTCGACATCCGACAGGCGCATGCCGCCCAGCGTCGGCAGTAGACGTTTGTTGAGCCCGACGCTGTAGCCCCGGAGCGTCGCGGGCTTATAGCGGGCGCCCGACGCCGTGGGGATCGAACCGTCGCGGGCGCCGGCCATGAACGCCTCGGCGGCCTGCCGGACGGTCATGGACGTGGGCGCCCGGAGCTTGCCCTTGTTCGCGGCGGCGAGCTTGTCCGCCCGCCAGGCCTTCGCCGCTGCCTGCGTCGGGAACGTCTTGCGCAGCTTGCAGCCGTCGCGCTTGCTGTAGACCTCCGCTCGCCACGGGCAGGCGCAGCGGCCCTTGCCGTTGCAGCCGTTGCCGTGGCGTTGACGCACTCCGGTAGCCATCAGCAATCACCTCCAGACGATGCCGCGGTGTACGGTGCCGATTGCATGGGAGCTGAACCTCCTGTGTCATGCCCCCGGCCGCGACCACGGTGCGGGGGCACTTTGCAGATAGCTCGACACGCTACTCCCCCACTCCGACGCTTTCGGCGTGCCGGTCAAGCCAAGCCTGCAGCTCGCTGACCGGGATCAGCTTGCGGCGCCCAAGGCGCACGAGGCGCACGTCGGGCTCGATATGCGCGCGCCAAGTGTCCCACGACACGCCCAGCGCTTCGCATGCCTGCTCGACGCTGAGGGCGAGGGCGGGCGCGCTCTGCTTCCGGGCCGCAAGGGTGACTACCGTACGCGGGGATATTGGGGCCATCGCGGTTACAGACCCCAACCTGCACGGACCGGCCAAGAGATTGCGTGAAGAACCGGTGCGGGCGCGACATTGGGGCGCGCATCTCAAAGGCCCTCGAAGGGCAAAGCCGCGCGGCAGGCCACAAGCCCCTGACGCCTGCGCTTCGCTCGGTCAGTCGCCCGCACCACGACAAATCATTCCACTCCGAAGCACCCGGCGCGACCCCGCCGCCGATGCTCGCCCCTGCGCCACGACACGCCCGACAGGGCAGCAAAAAGCCAGCACAGACGATATGCACGGCTGTGCCATCGCACAGCGAGCGCTGTGCGAATTGCCTGGCCGGTTCGGCGCGCTGAGGGTCATCACCCGTGTGATGACCGCAGCGAGCATAGGTGCGTCCCGAGGCGGCGGGTACGCGCGCTACCTGGAGAGCAAGACCGTGGAGCCCGAGCGCGGGGACTACTACCTGACCCCCGACGGCGAGATGACCCAGGCCCCCGGCCGCTGGGTAGCCGATGCCGAGACCCTGAAGAGGCTCGGGGTCCAGGCCGGCGGGCCGGTGGATGGCGCGGACTTCATCGCGCTGATGGAGGGCCGCCACCCAGGCACCGGCAGATGGCTACGCCCGGAGGGCGCCGGAGGCGGACGGGGTGGCGGGATCGACGTGACGTTCAGCGCCCCGAAGTCCGTCTCAACTGTGTGGGCGCTCGGCGACCCGTGGCAGCGCGAGCAGATCGAGCAGGCCCACGGCCACGCGGTCGAGCAAACGGTCCTTTATCTACGGGAGCAGATCCCGGTCGTGCGCCGCCGCTACAGCGGCCAGGTCGTTGAAGAGCACGCCAAGGACGTGATCGCCACCGAGTACCGGCACACCACCGCCCGTGGAGTCCAGGGTGCGCAGGCCCCAGACCCGCAGCTGCACAGTCATGTCGTCATCACCGGCGCCGTGCGTGAGGACGACCGGATCGTGGCCGTCGCGTCGCGGCCGATCTTCCGCTCCGCACGCGAGCTCGGCGCGTTCTACCGCTCCGCGCTCGCCGACGAGCTCGTGCGGGAGGGGTACACGATCGAACACGGCACCGGCAAGGATGGTCGGTACTTCAAGATCGCCGGTGTCCCCCGTGAGCTGTGCGAGGCGTTCTCCGGTCGCTCCCGTGAGGTCGCACGCGCGGCGGAGCGCTTCCGTGCCCGCTACGGCCGCGCTCCCGAACGCGGCGAGCTGCGCAACCTCGCGCTCGAGAACCGCAAAGCGAAGGAGCTGACCACGCGCTCGGACCTACAACGAGTGTGGACACAGACCGCCCGCGATCACGGATTCGGCCCGGATGAGGCGGTGCGACTGATCGGCGCATCCGAGCGGCCAAAGCCCGAGCGCGCGATCGAGGATCGTGTCGAGGCGAAGCTGACCGAGCAGCACGCCGTCTTCGAGCAGCGCGATCTGCGCGCGATCGTGCTGGAGCAAGCCGCCGGAGAGATGGCGCCGGATCAGGCGCTCGCCGTCGCGCGGGAGATGGTGAGCGACCGGCGCGTGCTGACTCTGGAAGGCGGGCGGATGACCACGCTGGCGGTTCGTGCGCAGGAGCAGGCGATCGAACGCCGCGCCACACAGCTCGCCCAGCCCGCGGGCCGAGACGTCGGCGACGTCGCACGCGAGAACGCTGCCCGTGAGGCAGCCGAGGGCATCGGCGGGCCGCTCAGCCCCGAGCAGCACCACGCGCTCGAAGTCCTCACGGGTCCCGAGCGCACAGCGGTCCTCGTCGGTCCCGCCGGGGCCGGCAAGGGAGTCGTGATCGACGCCGCCGCCCGCGCGGAGCAGCACGCCCGGCGAGAGACGGTCGGGGTCGCCGTATCCGGGTCCACCGCAGAGCGGCTCGGCGCCGACAGCCCCGCGCTCGCCGGGCAGACACTTACTCTGGACTCGTTCATCGCCCGCGCGAATATGGGGACCATCCACGTCGACAGGGACACGACAGTAATCCTGGACGAGGCGGGGATGGTCGACCACAAGCGCCTCGACGCCCTGACCCGGCTCATCGAGCGCTCCGGGGCAAAGCTGATCGCTGTCGGCGACGGCAAGCAGCTCCCCTCGATCGGCCCCGGCGGCATGTTCGACCGGCTCACCGAGCATGCACCCACCGCCGAACTCGCAGACATCCACCGCACCAAGAACCCTGCCGACCAGCGCGCATGGCAAGCACTACGCGCAGGAGAACCAGAGCGCGCGATGGCGCACTACGCCTCACGCGGCCAGTTGCACCTCTCCGACACCCGCGACCAGGCAGCAGAGCAAGCCGTACAAACATGGGCGGAACTCACGGAGGGCCGCGATATCCGCAAGGTCGCGTTGATCGCCGACGCGGCGAACACGGAGATCGACCGACTCAACGCCCGCGCACAACACTTGCGCGCAGAGCGCGGCGAACTCGGACACCAGGAGATCCCGCTACCCGGCGTCCACTACGGCCTACGCGAAGGCGACCTCATCGCGTTCACCGCGCAGCACCGCCCGCGAGGGCAGCCACGGGTCGAGAACGGCACCCGCGGCCAGGTGAGCGCCATCCACGAGCGAGGCGTGACCGTCACGCTCGACGGATCGCGGCGCAAGGTCCAAATCGCCAGCGAGCACCTCGACTCGCTGAGGTTGGCCTACGCCCAGCACGTCTACCGCCAGCAGGGCGCGACCGTAGAGCGCTCCATGGTGCTCACCGGCGGCTGGCAGACCAGCAAGGAGACCGCCTACGTCGAGGCAACCCGCGCCCGACACGGCACCGACTGGTTCATCGCACGCGACGACCTCGGCAACGACGGACAGGACCTCCAGCGCATCACGCGCCTTGCTCAGAAGATGTGCAACAGCCGCGCGCAGACACCCTCGCTCGCGCATCCGGAGCTGCCCGACCCCGGCTGGGCGCCCAGCCGCAATCCCCTACGGCTTCGCTCCGCCCTCTCGCCAACACGCTGGCTCACCCGAATACCAGCTCGCGGCGGGCCCGACCGCAATGCCGGGCGCGGGCGCTGATTGATCGAGTAATCGCCCCATTGGATCACCCTCACCGAGCCCTGGTGCAAAGTCCTCCCGCTGAGCACTCGGTGCACAGTCGACATCACGGCCTGAGGTAACAGGCACGGTTCAATCGCTGTCCCTGGGCCAGGATTCGTCGTTGAAGGGGTGAGTAAGGCACCAGCGCCATGTGCCGAAAGTTGCCATAGCGAGCTGCGAGGACGGCGTCCCGCCCGGCTGCGTCGAAGGGTCAGCGGCCAGCCGGTATTGCCAGTACTGCCGCAGCTTCCATGCCGTAAGTCCATAGACCATTAGGCAAGTACCTGGCACCGCGGAAAACAACCAGGGCGACGGAAGGTGCTCAATGGCGAGGAGGACGCTGCCCACCGCTACCAGGCCGGCGCCCGCGCCCTCCACGGCGAATCGCAAGCGATCTCTCCGCGTGTTGAAAGGACCACGGTAGCTTCTCCCCGTGTAGGGCCGCTCACTGCTCAGGACAAGTCCAGCAAAGATGACCAACGATCCAAGCCCGATAAGCCAAACGCCTACCGTAGTGACGTTCATAGCCTGGAGATCATTGCAGCGAAAAGCAGGATGCCCGACACAATTGACTGCTGGTAGATCCGTCATATTGTCGCGCCCTTCTGCCGGTTGCATGGCTCACACAGAAGCTGGAGGTTGCGCTCAGTGTTCGCGCCGCCACGAGAGACGGGGATAATGTGGTCGAACTCTAGGCTCTCCTGACTTCCGCACCGGACGCATCGTCCTTGATCGCGACGCCAGACGGCGTGGCGTACCTCCTCGGGAAGGGGTGCTCTGCCAGTTCGCCGTCGCGCTGGGGCAGCATCAAGCTTCGCGCGCATGCCATGAATATCCTCGTAGAAGGGATCATCGGCGTAAAGCCTTGCCAGCTCGTTGCGAGCGCGCCGCATGTCTTCTTTCGCAACCAGGAGCCGGACCTTCTCGTAGCGAGCCTCATTTGCCCAATGCCGATTCTCCGGCTTGCGTAGATAGTCGTCCAAGACCACCAGCGCAGCGTCAGCCATGCCCTTGTCTGAAAGCGCGGCGGCACGCCACAATGCTGCACCCGGCCACCTCGGGTATCGGTCGATGTAAGCGATGATGGCATCGAAATCGCGCACGTCCCCATACAGGCGGCACATGGTCGCGTCAAAGCCGAGCAGTGGTCCCGCCGGACCTCGTGGAGCCGTTGAGCCTACGCGGGCTGCACGAACCAAAACCTCAGCATCCATCTCCTCCCGGTGGGTTCTGTAATACCAATCTTCCTTGCGCCGCTCACGCAGGATCTCCGCGATGATTCTCTCGGACTCCTCCTGCCACGCCTTGTGCCGGTCTTCCCACAGAGGGATCGCCGCCTCGAGCGCCGCCACCGCCTCCGCTGCGAATCCCATCGCAACCATGCAGCCCGTAAGCGCGACTTGCGCCGTAAGCGCGGACTGATCCAAGCAATCGCGGACCGTAATTGCGTCCACTTCGGACTCGCTCCGCATGTACAGCTCCAACACTGCCTTCGCGATTGCGCGTTGTGCGAATGGGTCTGGCTGAGCGTTGGTCAGACACGAGGGAAGCAACGCCCTGAGGCACGCTACGTCGCCCACCTCCGCCGAGATCAAGAGCGCAAGTAGGCACGCAGAACCGTAGTTCCCGCCGGTGTCTTGCACGACAACGGCACGAAATTGCTCTAGGGCTACGACGGTTCCTCCTTGATTCCTCAGGCTCGCGAGGCCTGCCGCGTAAGTGCTCTCTATCGCGTTGGCAGGCGTCGGTGGCGGATCGACCAAATCGTAGAAGAGCCTGACACCAGGCTTGTTGGGCCACCCCTCGGGAATGAGCATCGGCGGAAGGGCGTCGTGTGCATGCTCAACGCCGGAGCCGGCCATCTCGTCGTCGACTCCTTCGGTCTCCTGCGCGCCGAACATCACTTGCCGAGCCCAAGAAACTGAGCCATGCGCTCTACATCGTCGTTGAACATCTCGAAAGAACCCCGTGCGTCGAGAAAGCCAGCGGATTCCTCGACGATGCAGTCGCGAATGACCCCCAATGGCAACGGGACACCCCGGTACGCCAGAGGCTTGTTTTTGTTTGCCACCCATGTTCGGTCGACCACCTGTCCAGCAGCATCAACGCACCACGCGTGCGAGATTGGCCACCCCGGACCCGAGCTGATGTTTGTCGCGATGCCCTCGTAGTAGGTGTACGACTCAGGGTCATCGTGCGCCAGATGGAACGAGTTAAACGCGCAGCAGCGTTCTCTACCAGGCATCATGCCTGCCGGCAAGTCTGCGGGTCGAAACGATGTTCCGTAGTGAATGATAAGTCGATAATGCGCCGAATGTGACTCGTCCTTGAGGGCACTCAACAACTGCCCACCGAAATCGCTCGACGGGCTCGTCACAGCCTCTTGATCGTCACCATCGCTCATAATGGATGCGACCGCTAGCTTTCGATGATCGCGCGGATGCCGTCAAGCTTGCCTTGCGCGTCGCCGTCGCTAGCGCCCCCGCGCTCCCGCAGCACATTGTCGCCACTCTCGCTCGGCTGAAGCACCGCCTTGACGAGTTCCGCCACCGTAGTCCCAGCTCGGTAGACACGAACCTCTTCATGCTGGTACCGCTTTAGTTCGATAGCCGCCATGCCTTCGTTCTCGAGCCACTGCGCCAGCTTGACCTGCACATGCGGACCCAACTTGCCGAACCGGCCATCTGCCTTTCGAATGTCTTCCATCGTGACTGTGAGCAGGTCATCACTGGCCTCCACAGCAGAGCAGAGCTCCGCACCGTCACGATACTTGCTCTCCCCGTTTCTTTCCATCTTGGACCTTTCATAATCTCGCGTATGATTCTATGATGGCCCCAAGTATAGCACTATGATTCCATCTCGCTGCATTTGGGCGCGTGGGCACGGCTTGCGGGCCAAGGAACCAACACGGGCTACAGTGTGGATGGGGGGTGCGTGCTGGGTCAGTTAGCGAGCGAGCAACTTCTGGAACGCCAAGAACCCAATTCCCACAGGGGATGCCTCGCTTACAGCAGCAGCATCGATCAGGCGATAGCGTAGGTTGATGGCGATGATAGAGCTGGCGTTGGAGCCCGCCGCAGGTGCCCTACGACGCACCCCTCGAACACTTCAGGGACGGCCTCCGCCTCTCAGCCACCATCGACAGCTTCGGGCTCGGTTGAGGACTTCTCTCCACCACCAGACTCCTCAACCAGGCCCCGCGCCCATTGGACCGCGGTGGTCGCCCACCTCGATGCCGCCTCACGCTCGACGGCGTGCACCGTGTCGTCGTCATAGCGAAGTTCCGCCGCGTAGGGCGAGAGCAGGTCCACCTCGACAAGCTCCTCCGGCAGGCGCACGCCCGCCTTCTCGCATTGCCCTATGAGCACTCGTAGGTCATGCCGGTGGGCGAACTCCACTCCACGTGCTGCCAACACGGCCTTGAGCGCCTTCTCGACAGCCTGCTGGGCGTGAAAGCAGACGAGCACGTCAGCTACTTCGTCTATCGGCAGCATCCCCTTGGCGCCGGCCGCGTCCTCGTCAGCCCGGCGTAGAAGCT
The DNA here is from genome assembly GCA_963725525.1 of uncultured Solirubrobacterales bacterium. Classification (GTDB taxonomy): domain Bacteria; phylum Actinomycetota; class Thermoleophilia; order Solirubrobacterales; family Solirubrobacteraceae; genus Palsa-744. The sequence continues at coordinate 526,582 of CAVRYP010000001.1, read as the reverse complement.
GCTCTGCGAGATCCTGCTCGCTCGCCATCAGGCGACGAGCTCCCGGCCGCCAGTCAGTGCCGCGTGAATGAGGCTGCCGCGCACGTCGCGCCACTCCTGCACCCTGTGCTCGCTCGCGACGATGATGTCCATCGGGACCAGCACATCCCCCAGCACCCTACGCAGCCGCACCGACTCCAAGGCGGGATTCTCGACCTCCGGCTCGATCACCAAGAAGTCCAGATCGCTGTCCCGAGTCAGCTCCCCGCGCGCGGCCGAGCCGAACAGGATCACCCGTGAGCTCGGTGGCGCCGCCTCTGCCAACCGACGGCCAGCCTCAGCTATCAACGCATCGTCAAGCACGCGCTCACGATACCCCGCTCCGGGGCACCCGCCCAGGCCGCGATCACACGACTGGCCCGAATCCTGGCCCGAGTGGCCCCCCGAAACGCGAAACGCCCCGTGAACACGGGGCGCAAGCGTACTCCGGGACAGGGACTCGAACCCCAAATTCGTGCTCCAGAGGCACGCGTGTTGCCAATTACACCATCCCGGATCGACGTCCAAGAATAGCTTGGGGCGCGGTCGGCGTGCCCCAGGACTATGCGCCGTGCGGCGTTGGCCGCGAAGAAGGCCGTGATGGTCTCCTCGAGGCCCGGGGTCGAGTACCAGCAGCACCTGATCCCCGGCTTCGATGATGGTGTCGGCCTTTGGCACGAAGCCCGAGCCTCCGCGTAGCACGGAGATGATGAGGCTGCCTTCGGGCAGGTCGATCTCAGCGACGGACCGGCCAACGACGGAGGCGCCGACGCTGACCTCGAGCTCGATGATCTCCAGACGCTCTTCCTCGAGCGCGAGCAGGTGCACGAGCCCGTAGCGGGGCACCTCGTGCTCGATCAGGCGCAGGATCAGGTCGGTCGCCGAGACGGCGGGCTGAATGCCGAGCAGCTTGAAGTGGTCGAGGTTGCGGGGGTTGTTGACGCGCGCGATGATGCGATCGCAGAGGTACTTCTCCTTGGCGACCTGGCACACGAGCATGTTGTCCTCGTCGTCGCCGGTGACCGCGATCACGAGGTCGGCGCGCTGGATGCCCGAGCGCTCGAGCACCCACAGCTCGGTGGCGTCGCCGTACTGCACCGCGTGCTCGAATTCCTCCTCAATCGCGAGGTAACGCTGGCGCGAGGACTCGATCAGCGTGACCTCGTGCCCCTTGTTGATGAGCTCGCGCGATAGGTTGCGCCCAACCTTCCCAGCACCGACGATGATCGCGTACACCGAGCCGACCGCCCTAGGCGTGCTCGACGGCCAGCGCGCTCTCGAACATCTCGATCGCGTGCCTGGTGGGGGAGATCGTATGCAGCCCCTGCTCGCCGTACCAGCCCGCGCGCGCAGGATCCATTACGCGCGCGAGGACCTTCTTCACGCCGAAGCGCTTCTGGGCGATCTGGGCGATGATCAGGTTCGTGTTGTCGCCGTCGGTGGAGGCTATGAATACGTCTGCGCGTTCGACGCCGGCCTGGATCAGCGCATCGACCTCCAGCGCAGTGCCGACGGTGAAGCGGCCGTTGGCATCCTCCCAGCTGCGGCTCTGCCCCGCGTCGAGGCGCTCGTGCGAGAGAGGGTCCTCGTCGAGCACCGACACCTCATGGCCGGCGGCGAGCGCCGACTTGGCCACCGCGGAACCCACGCGGCCTGCTCCCACGATGAGGACGAACATGGGGCGGAGATTAGACGATGCGCGCAGGCGCCATCGCGCGGGGGTTGGTCCGCAATGGCCGGTATCACCGCACAGAGCGCCCGCTCCCGATCGGCGCCCCGCCCGGGTAGGATGGGCGCCAATGAGGAGGCCACGATGGAGCTTGTGAGCGAGTGGGTCGACTACGACACCCCGGCGGGCGCCGTCGCCGCGTATCTCGCTCGCCCACTGGCCGCGAGCGGCCCGGTGCCCGGCGTGGTGGTGATCCAGGAGGTGTGGGGTGTCGATCGCCACATCTGCGATCTCGTGGAGCGCTTCGCCACCGCGGGCTATCTCGCGCTGGCGCCGGATCTGTATTCGGCTGGCGGAGGGCGCCCGCCCCTGCTCTCGCCCGAGCGCGTGGCCGCGGCCAAGGAGTTCCTCAACACGATTCCGCTCGCGGAATGGATGGCGGTGCTGAGCGATGAGACCAGGCGCGCCGAGGCGCTTGGCAGGCTTCCCGACGAGGAGGCTCGGGCGGTTGCAGACACGCTCGGGGCGCTCTTCGGTGGAGCGGGCGGCGATACCGAGCGCCATGTGAAAGTGCTGCGCGCCGCTGTGGCGCTCCTGCGAGCGCACCCGGCATGCGGCGGGAGGGCGGTGGGCTCGGTTGGTTTCTGTTTGGGTGGAAGCCTCTCCGCGCTGCTCGCCTGCGAAGAACGCGAGCTCGGCGCGGCGGTGGTCTTCTATGGCTCCTCCCCCGCGGCGGAGAAGGTCGGCTCGATCGGCTGTCCGCTGCGCGGGTTCTACGGACAGGATGACCCGCGCATCGTCTCGGGCCTGCCGGCGTTCGAGAAGGCGCTTGACGAGGCTGGTGTGGAGCACGAGCTGCGGATATACCCCGACACGGGGCACGCGTTCTTCAACGACACCCGCCCGAGCTACCGGCAGGAGGCGGCGCGGGATGCTTGGGGTCGGATGTTGGCGTTCTTTGCGGGGGCGCTGGGACCGGTTTCCACAGTGGGAGTCGCTGAGGCGGGCGATAAATGATGTTGTGCTCCACGCGCCGACGCTCTGCCTCAGTTCATCGTTCTCACGACTGACGCCAGCTCTCCCGTTCGCCTATTTGCGCCTTACGCCTTGCGGTGGGTCGCCTTGCGCACCTTGCCCTTCTTTGGGCAGCCGGTAACCGCGATCTTGGTGCTCTGCTTGATCACTGCCCCGTTCTGACCGGTGATCGCAGTCGGCACCACAAGGCTCTGGCCGCAGAGGTTGAACTTTGCCTTTGCGGGAAGGCTTGGCGTAAGAACGGAGTACTTCCCGGTGGGGAGCTTCAGCTCGAACGAGCTGATCGGCGCGTCGGGCACCGCCTTGAACGTACTCGACGGTGACGCCCTTCTTGATGTTGGTGCTCCCATCGAGAATCAGCACGATCCCTTCCCCCTGAAGCACGATCTCGAGATCCGGGAATGCTGCGCCGCCGTGGCTGACCAGGTAGGCGGGGCCGGTGAGTGGATGCGCCAAGACCGGTGTTGCCGCCGTAGCGGAGCCAACATCTGATTCCTTGGGGCAATTCGCCGGATTCGCGTCGAATACGCTTGCCAGGCAGGCCTTCTGCAGCGTCGTGAGGCGCGAGGGAAGCTGCTTGGGCAGATCCACCTTGACCGACCTTATGTTCGCTTCACCACCACCCGGCTGTGGGCCACCCTTTGAGGCAACCTTGACATCGAGGCTCACTCCACCGGCCTTGCTGGCCTTCCCTGCGGTGGCCATCGTGAACTTGGGTGCGAACTTCAACGTGGCGCAGTTGGCTGCCTGGAAGCGGCTGGACACCGGCGCCGCGGCGCCAACGGTGCTTGCGAACGCGCCGCCGACCGTCAGCGCTTCACAGTTCGTGGGATTGAACATGAATCCGGGCCTATCGACCGTTGACGTTGACCGTCCTCACATGCAGCGGTATCCCGTCCGGACGGTGGGAAGGGGATCACTTGTGATCGTGATCTGAGATGTATGGGGGTCGACGTTGATCGAGGCGCGCACGACGACGGTCCCCAGATTGAACGGTCCAGCGATGGCGGGAACCACGACCGAGAGTCCATATGGCGCGCCGTGATAGCCGGTCGTCAGATAAACCGGGATTGGCCGGCTGTCCGGCGATGGGCAAATAGATCGGCGTGCCACCGGGTCCCGCACCGACGGTCGTGTGCCCAATCTCGCTGGCCGACAGGGCAGGTTCCCCAAGCACGCCTCGGTTCGCTGCACAGCGGCACGTTCGAAAGCATGCCCAGAAGACCCGGGGGCGTCGTGATCTGGACATCAGAGATGATCCTGTTCGGCGTCCTGACGAGAGAAGGTCGTCGTGAACGAGCTGAAGGCACCGGCCTGGTTGTTGACGGTACCAGCCGCAAACGACGGGCTGAAAGCATGGGGGCCGCAGCCGGTCACTTCGAAGGAGCTGCTCGGCGTGGCATCTGGTGTGGCCGGGAAACTCCACGGCGTGAGATCTGTTGTCGTCGTGGCAGCACCGCGCACGCCCGGGTTAGCGAGGGGAGCGTGCGAACCGCCATTCAGCACCAGTTCGAGTTCGCTGAAAGGAAGCTGCGGATTGTTGTCGAAGGTGGTGGTGAGCTGCCCGGTCGCCTGATTGACCGACACGGACCCTTCGAGCTTGACAGTCACGCCGGAGCCCTCAGCCTGTAGGAACAGCCTGATCAGGTGACCTTCCTGCGCATTCCTTGAGCTGCACGGGCTGCAGCTGGGGTCGCCCACGTACACCCGGCCTTCCATCGGCATCGACAGCAGTGGCGTGGTGATTTTCATCTTCCCAACCTGCGCGGCTACGGGACAGCTCGCCGGGGCGGTCGAGTGCAGGCCGAACTGTTCTTCTGAGCAGCCCTCGAGGCCGTCGGCCGCTGCGGGCGAGAGGACAGTGCCGACCGGCAGAGTCACTACGGCCTTCTTTAAGTCGGGCGTCGCCAGCACGCTCGGATCGTTGGTCTGCGGGACGCGCAGATCTACCGTGTAGCCGCCCGGCGACGCAGCCTGCGTCGTTTCCGGCGCGACCGCGATCGAGGGGGCGAAGTAGGACGACAGCTGTTCACAGCCCGTGGTCGGCGGCAGGCTGGCTTTCGCGGTCACCCAGTTTGCCGGGGCGGATTCCACCGAGCCTTCTGGGCCCAGCGCCGAGCCGTCCCCGTCGACGAGCCCGGGAGTCTTCCACGCGTCGGCCGCGATGCCGAAGCTGGGGGCTGTGGCTTCGGTCGAGCAGCTCGACGGCAGCGTCAGAAACGGGCGCAGAGGCGCATCCGACGCACAGCCGGTGAAACAGTCTTCTTCCGACCCTCGTCGCTGGCGGTTATGCGCCGGGTCGGCCGGCACGCCCCATAGGCTCAGGGTGCTTCCCCGGATCACATCGGCCTCGGGAATATCGCTCAACCTGGCCGTCAGCCCATAGTCGCCATCGCCGCGCACGTGAAAGAACATTGGCACATGGGCTATCCCGGATACCCCAAAGCCCAGCTCGGCGGGCTGACCCGGCGGCGGTTCCACGTTATACACAGGCACCTGCTGCTGCGCCCCGACGACGACTTCCAATAGCAACAGCCCGACCTGCGTGTCGGCGGGGCAGTCTTCAAATGCTGCGCTCTGGAAAGTCGCCTGGCTACATTTCGGGACGGCGTTGGGATCGCCCACCAGCCCGGGCGGCAGCGAGACTTCGATGTCCTTCGTGGCGGTGTAAGAAATCGGCTTGTCGTATTCGAACCCGCTGCTCCCGAGAGAACTCGCATTGACCGCCAAGCGCGTCGTCATTTCAAAGGGGTGCGACCCCGCCTGGGTATCGGGACTCCCGCTGGCATCAGTGATCTCCGTCGAGAAGCTTGAGAACCCGAACGGCACCGGCGCCTGGTCGATTTTGGTCGGATCGACCGCGGAAGCGCTCTGCGCGCCCCCGCCCGCGACGGTCGCAAAGCTTTCCACCGATTCAACCGGAGTTTCAGGCACTTCAACCGCCAACTGGACTTCTACGTAAGCTCGCGGAAAAAGTTCCGCTGGGTTCCCTCCGTTTCCCCGGAACGTGCATGTCAGGGTCACAGATGTCGGAGTGACAGGTTCACATGAGCTGCTACCTTCGAATTCGCTTGCGACCACACTGTGTGGCTCAGCTTCGATTTCCGTCGCGGTGACGCCCTTGGGCAGGGTGATCGTGACCGTGAACGTCCCATTTGTCGGCAAACTGCCATCGTTCGTGGCCAACACCGCATACAGGTCGTGCTTGTCGCCCGGCTTGAAGTACCTCGGCCACGCTTCGGCGACGATGTTCCAGTGCGGGGCGGGAGCCGCCGCCGAGGCGGAGGCGGGAGTCATGAAAATCCCGAACAGCACGATAGGGGTCACCGCCGGGAGCAGCCTCCTTCTCATCGCACAGCCCTCCGGTCATTGCCGGCCTTCCCGGCTTTCACCTTCACTCTGACAACGTATTGCCTGCGGGCCTTGGCTTCACAGCTGACCCTCTTCCTCTTGTTCCTCTTGCCGCGACATGCCTTCAAAGCCTTGGCGAGCTTTTCAGCCCCGATCTGAGCGACGGTCTTGTTCGACTTCGTCGGGACCGGTGCGGGTAGATTGCCCGCACCCACAGACAGCGCCGAACCCCCAGCCGAGAGGAGGGAGGGTGGCACGCTGTGCGCCTGGCAGGCGGCGCAGGGCGCCGGCGCCGGCGGCGCGGGCGGAAAGCCGCCTTCCACGCGCGCGTCGTAGATGTCCATCAGATTGTCCTGGTCGCCGCTCGCGAGCTGATCGTAGGTCGCGAAGAACACATCGTTGCCGCTCGGGCTGGCATCGAGAAAGATGTCATTCGCGCTCGCCGCGGAGGTCGAGATCGAATAGACACATCCGCCCGCCAGCACACAGCTGCCGCTGCCGCTGCCGTCCTGCTCGTACTCAAAAACCTTTACGTTGCCGGCTCCGAGCCCGTTTACCTGCGAGCGGCTGGGCGCGGAGAAGAACAGCCGACTGCCGTCGTCGCTGAGCACTCGCGGCTGATAGAGGGCCGTGCCAATCTTCCGGGTACCGCGAGCGCCCGCGCCGGTGAACGCGTTACCCACCGGTCGCACACCGCTCGGTTCGCACGAGGCGCACACCAGAGAGCCGCCTTCCGCGCTGTACTCATAGACCTCGCTGTCGGGCTGGCCACGGTTCAGATCGTCGTTGTCATAGCCCGTCAGACTGTTGATCGACACAAACGCCAGATGCCTGCCATCGGGCGTAACGTACGCACTCGACTCGGCGGGCGTCGAGGTCCAGTCGCCTGAGTCTTCTTCGTTCAGCGTCGCGATGAACCGCGACGGCCCGCCCTCGTGCGACACGTACAGGTTGGGCTGACCGTCGGTCGCCCCTTCGGCCAACTTTCCCGTGGCTACGAAATAGACGTAGGAACCATCTTCAGAGGCGCCCACGACACTCTTCACACTAGCGCCGAATGGATCCAGGTTGTCGACGGTCAGGTCGGTAAGTGTTCCTTTTTCGACATTGTACTCATACAGGTCTTCGAAACGCTTTATGGTTATTTCTCCTGGTTCGATTTCTTCTTCGACGACTCCAGTCTTTGATTGGCTTGTCAGCTCAGCGGAACTGGTGAAGAACACCAGCGAGCCGTCGGCCGACGCCCTCCAGAACTGCGCCGGCTCCGCCGTCGGATTCGCCGGCGTGGCGCCCTGTGCCGGAGCGGAAATCTCGGTCGTTGCCGAACCTCTCACCCGGTCATAGAGCTCTGTAAGTCCCACCTGAGCCGAGTCCGGGATACCTCCATCCGCCTTGGCGCTGAAGACGACGTGCGAGCCGTCCGCCGAGATCGCATTCCTGATATCGCTACTCTCATCGCGAGACGCTCCAGCGCTGTAATGAACAACATGATTGTCTTCGAGCCCAGCGCCCGGCATCGAGCCTTCGGCGGGAATCGCCCCATCAGGCAGGACGCCCACCAACCTGACTTCCCGCGACTGGCCGGGAAGAGCTTCATAGCTTTCATAGAGATTTGTGACACCACCACCGGGAGCGCCTTGAGTCAGGCTTTCGTTGGCCTCGAAAAGCACATGGGTGTAATCGCCGGAGGCGCCCGCGAAAGCCGGAATGTCTCTTTCTCCGTAACATAGGACACAGCTTTCCGGCACAGGGACCGCGGGCGGCGCCGTGGTCAGCAGGGAATAGCTTCCATCCGGGCCACGGAGGAAGAGATTTTCAAGCAGAGTTGGCGCTCCCGGCGCCAGAGCCTGCCAGGACACCCCAATCACGACTCGCGAGAGATCCGCAGAGAAATTATAGCCCACCAGGGCCGCTTCCGCCGATGTTGGGATGGGTCCCAACGTCGGCGGGGTCAAACCGCTCGTCTGCCAGCCGCCCGCGGTCCTCGTGGCCAGGTAAGCGTCGCCGAGCAAGTGCGACGGCGGACCCAAGAACGCACCAAGAGTCTGGTACGCGATCGAACCTCCTTCGGCGCTCCCTTCGACCGCCGACACCTCGGCAGGCAGCGGAAAGACCGGCGTAAACGCGTCGTACCCACCCTTTTCCGCCGGCGACACCTGCTCGTAGGCTCGACAATCGGGCATGCTGGCCGACGCGCCGATCCGCAACGCCGCGTTGGAACAAAGCTGCGCACCCGTGACAGCCTGCGCGCCGGAGACGAACAGGAGCAGAGGCAGGACAGAGAGAGCAAACGTGGAGAGAAACTGGCGCAATTTAGCTAGTGAGCTTAGTCGAAAGAGTAGTAGGGGGAGGGGTTGTTTCTCACTTTGTGACTGTTTCTCACTTTGTAACTATATCGAACCAAGACAACAAGATAAGGGTGGGGGCGAATTGAATCGCCCCCACCCATGCACTTCTTGACTACTGGCGATATTACTCGCTACTTGGCTATTCTACGTTGACTACTCCGCCTGTTGTGTTGCTTGCGAGTTCCTCCTGGCCTTTGTACGTGCCGTTGTTGGCTTTTACGCCACCACTTTCACACAGTGAGCCTGTCCCTATGTATTCGACACCTGTCGTTTTGGCGAAGCCTTTCAGGTTGTTACCATTATTTTCGTATACTACCGATCCCGCTGCAAATTTCTGCCCTGCCGGTACTTCCAGTTTGCAGGTAGAGACTTCGACTTTTACTAGATTGTTGAGTGTAACTGAACCGTCTACTTTAAATGTATATTTCTCTTCCGTTATTTTCGCAGGAACGAAACCGAACGCGAGACAGCTGCCGACTGGATATTTGAATGCCAGTTCCTGTTCTGTTGCTTTTTCTACTGTCGTTGTGCCACTGGCTTCCGCTGTTTTACATTCAACATTTCCGAATTTGGTTCCGAACACCTGCGTACCTACGGTTTTACCTTTTATTTGTCCTTTGGCTGGTTTTGCGAGGAAGGCTTTAAACGCCATCGCCGGGCCAGCAGAAACCGCAAACACAGCGACAACCGCTGCGAGCAGCACTGCGAACTTTAAACTTAAACATGAATTGCCTTTCTTTAATTATATTTTTACTTTTGCTTGACTTTTGTTTCTGACTTCTACCTGCCTACTCTCATCGCCCGCTCCCCTCTCCGGCACGCGGACGTCCCCTGGGGGACCTTCGGGGGACCGACACGAAACCATCTCGCGCGGGCCTGCCGTATGGCTTTGGATCTCTTCTGGTCGCTGTCCTCCTTCCTCTGGTCGGCTCCGCCGTTGGCCTCGAGTCGACCCGATGAGCGGACGGGCATACTCATAACACGGGCCAGAGGGCCTGGCAAGCCCCTCGATCTTCTGCTATTCGGAATATCGAGGGAGGCCGAGCATGAGCACATCCAACAAGGCCTGCCGAACACCTTCAGCGAGTGGAAGTCTGTATAACGGGATGGCCGTAAGCAAACCATCGAGCGCACATGTTGTCAGAATCAAAAATTTAAGAAACCTTTAGGTACGGGTTTCTGTTTTTTGGCGTACACAGGGTTTCAAAGGCTTTCCCCGGATGGCGTCCCAAGCGCGGACACCGCCCCACATCGAGCCCGAGCACAGTCAGAAACAGTGGACAGGACTTCGACCGCCAAGGCACGGACTGTCTGCCCCGCATGGCACTCACACCTCCAAGCCTGCGGCAGATGGCGCTATTTTTCCGGTAGATCAAACGCGGGCCTCGGCTGCGTCACCGCCTGGGCCCCTTCAGCCACGGGAAGGAGCGCTTCGAGCGATGGTCCCAGAAGACGATCTACCGAAAGTCTCGGTCCTCATGTTGCTCGCCGAAAAATCGACCGTCGAGATCATGCGCGAGCTGGCCGGCGGTCGGCTGCGTCCCAGCGAGCTCGAGCGGCGGCTGCCGTGCGTCGCCCACTCGGCACTTCTACGCCGGCTGGGCGATCTTGCGCAGTGGGGCGCCGTGGCGCACGAGCGCATCGTGGAACTCTCGCCCCGCGCGTACTACTCCCTGACCAGCGCGGGGCGAGCGCTCCTGGAGATTCCTGACGCAGCCGCCCGCTGGGAACGGCAACGAATCCATGAGCAGGCCCAACTCAACGCGCCGCGGAAACCTCCTCGGCCGAGGGCAGATGCGCGTAGGACTCCGAGTCCTGCTCCGGCGGAGCCGTAACGATCACGCGGCAGCCCGCCTTGCTCACGACGTACTTGGTGACGTCCCCCACGAAGTTCTCCAGCGGCCCTCCGCGCCCCCCCAGACGCGCGCCGCCGCGAATCCGCGAGGGTTCCTCGGCGCCGAGCACGATCGCTTCCACGCCCCGCCGCCGCGCCTCCTCGACGATCGCGTAGCCCGCGCGGCGCGAGCGGATCGTCGCCGTCGCGACGTGCACGCCCGCGTACTCCTCGCCCACGGCCTTCGCGCGCGCGAGCGCCTGGCGCGCGTGCTTCACCTGGGCCTCGGGCAGACGCGCCTCCAGGGGAAGCGCCATCGGCATCTCGAAGATCCACACCGCCTCGATCGTCGCCGTGTCGATCGCCGCGTCGTCCGTCGGTTCGCCCGAGGCGAGCAGCGCGGCGGTCTGCACGATGTCGTCGTCGAGCTTCGTGCCAAACAGCGGCACGAGGATCGAGCCATAGTCGCGTTCGCGCGGCTGCTCGGCGCTCAGCATCTGCGGTGAGACCGTCACGCGGCGCAGCAGCGAGCTTTCGTCCGCACGCCGGTACACCACATACAGCGCCATCCCGGCAGCCATCCACGCCAGCCCTACATAACGTGCGGGCTGGTGCAGAAGCATCACAGCCACCCATCCCGCACCCGAGACGAGCACCCCAAGCACGGCGGGCAGCGGCAGTTCGCCGCCGCGCCAGCGCACCGACAGCGGGATCCGGTAGGGCCGATCGCGGCTGGGCTCGGTGTAGCGCAGGCGGCACACCGAGAGGTGCGCGAGCGTGAAGGCGAGCATCGCCCCGAAGGCGTAGATGCCCGTGAGGAAGTCGAGGTTCTCGGGCACCACGAGCGCCGCCGCGAGCAGACCCGCGATGCCAATCAGCACGTAGGGCGTCGCGCGCGTGGGGTGCAGGCGACCGAGGCCGCTCGGGATCTGGCGGTTGGTGGAGAGCGAGTAGGCCAGCCGCGAGAGACCGAGCATCGCCGCGCTCGCGGCCGCCACCAGCGTCACCGTGGCCATCGCCCCCACCATGTAGCGCAGCGTCTGCGCCAGCCAGTGGGGGTGCACCTGCGTGACGATCCCGATCACCGGGTCGTTCAGATAGCGGCCTCCGAGAGCGGTGTGGCCATTGTGCACCGGCAGCGCGGTCACCGCCACCACCGCGATCCCCACGTAGCCCACGAGCAGCAGCCCCACGCCGCTTGCGATCAGACGCCGCAGGGCGCCGCGGCTGGCCCTCACTTCGCCTGCGAGCCCCGCGGCGGACTCGACGTTGGTGAAGGCGATCGTGGTGACCGTCAGCGCGAACACCAGATCCGACCACGAGGGCGAGCTGCCGAGCTGGATCGGATCGAGCAGTGTGTGGGGGTTGAAGAACAGCGCCAATCCCAGCACGACGATCAACAGCTGCAGCGCGAGATCCCCCGCCACAAGCATCCCGATGCGCCGCGAGCTGCGTCCCCCGCTGAAGCCGCGCACATTGACGAGCACCACGAACGCGATGAATGCGAGCGCCAGCAGCAGCGACTCGGTGTAGTGGCCCAGTGGATGCCAGAAGACCTTCAGGTACTGCGTCGCCGAATAGCACGTAACGGCGATCAGGATTATGTAGTCCAGGAGGATCGCCCAGCCCGCGACGAAGCTCACGAGCTCGTTGAAGGCGTAGCGCGCGAACACCGTCGCACCCCCCCGCTCCGGGTGCAGCGACGCTCCCTCGACGTAGGTCATCGCCGTGAGCCCGAACATCAGCGCCGCCACCAGGAACACCACCGGTGTGAGCCCCAGCGCGTGGCCCGCCACCACCCCCAGCGAGAAGTAGATCGCGCTCGCCAGCGACGCGTACACGACCGTGAACAGCATCGGCGAGCCGATGCTCTGGCGCAGGATCACACGCCTGCGTGTCGCCGGCGTCGTACCGGCCGGACCGGCCTCCTCTGAGCTCACGCCCCTCGTCTCCGCCTGGACTCCAGGTACAACCGCCCGCCACCCGCCGCCAGGAACAGCACGCCCAGCAGCAGCCGGCCGGAGATCACCGAGCCGTGGCCGCCCACAGCCTGCACGATCAGCGCCACCCCGAGCGCGAGCATCAGCAGCGAGAGCACCACGGTCGTGGAGCGATGTACGCCTCTGCCGGTCATCTTGTAACGGAGGTTAGAGCGGCAGAGGCGTGCGGTAGGCCTCAGGTTATGAGCGGGATGATCAGAATCGCGACGATGTTCGCGACCTTGATCATCGGGTTGATCGCTGGCCCGGCGGTGTCCTTGAAGGGATCGCCCACCGTGTCGCCCGTCACCGAGGCGGCGTGGGCGTCCGAGCCCTTGCCGCCGAAGGCGCCATCCTCGATCAGCTTCTTTGCGTTGTCCCACGCGCCACCGCCCGCGGTCATCAGCACAGCGAAGAACAGCCCTACGACGATCACGCCGATCAACAGACCGCCCAGCGCCTGCTGGTCGATCAGGCCGATCACGAGCGTCAACACGATCGGCAGCAGCGAGGGCAGAATCATCTCGCGCTGCGCGGTACGCGTGACGATGTCCACGCACGCGGCGTAGTCGGGCTGTTCGGTGCCCTCCATGATCCCGGGCTTCTCGCGGAACTGGCGGCGCACCTCCTCCACGACGGCGCCGCCGGCGCGCCCCACGGCTTCAATCGAGAGCGAGGCGAACAGGCACACCATCAGCCCGCCCAGCAGGAGGCCGATCAGCACGGGCGGTTCGTTGATGCCGAAGTTGATCGCTTCGTGGCTGCTTTCGACGAGCACCTGCTGGAAGTCGGCGAACAGCACGAGGCCCGCGAGCACCGCCGAGCCGATCGCGTAGCCCTTGGTGACGGCCTTCGTGGTGTTGCCCACCGCGTCGAGGCGATCGGTGACCTTGCGCACCTCCTCGGGGAGGTCCGCCATCTCGGCGATGCCGCCCGCGTTGTCGGTGATCGGCCCGAAGGCGTCGAGCGCGACGATCAGGCCGGCGAGCGAGAGCATGCCCATCGCCGCGACGCCGATGCCGTAGATCCCCTCCACGCCGCCGCCGGCGAGCTTCCAGGAGCCCAGCACGCCCAGCGCGAGCACGATCGCGGGCAGCGCGGTGGCCTGCAGGCCCGAGCCGAAGCCCTGGATGATGTTCGTCGCGTGGCCGGTGATCGAGGCCTTCGCGGTCTTCTTCACCGGCGAGAAGCGCGTGGAGGTGTAGTAGTCGGTGATGAAGAACAGCAGCGCCGTAACGGCGATCCCGATCACCGAGCACAGGTAGAGATCGCCGACACTCGGAGTCTGCACCAGGGCGCCCACCGACTTGAAGCTGATGTCGCTCATCAGCCACTTGGTGATCGGGTAGAAGGCGGCGGCGGAGAGGATCGCTGCGACCGCGAGGCCCTGATAGAGGGCACGCTCGACATTGCCGGTGCTCGAGCGCACCGCGAAGGTGCCGAGGATCGAGGCGATGATCGCCACTGCGCCGAGCGCCATCGGGTAGAGCACGACCTGTGTGGACTCGTGGAAGGTGAGCACGCCGAGCAGGATCACCGCAACGGCGGTCACCGCGTAGGTCTCGAACAGGTCCGCGGCCATACCGGCGCAGTCGCCCACGTTGTCGCCCACGTTGTCGGCGATCGTGGCGGGGTTGCGTGGATCGTCCTCGGGGATTCCCGCCTCGACCTTGCCCACCAGATCGGCGCCCACGTCGGCGGCCTTGGTGAAGATGCCGCCGCCCAGTCGCGCGAAGACCGAGATCAGCGAACCGCCGAAGCCGAGCCCGATCAGGGCGTCTGTCGCCGTGCGCTGGCTTTCGCCGATGACGGCGGTGAGCAGCCCGTAGTAGCCGGCGACGCCGAGCAGCGCGAGGCCCACGACGAGCATTCCCGTGATCGCGCCCCCGCGGAAGGCCGCGGTGAGGGCCGGCGAGACGCCGCCGCGCGCCGCCTCGGCGACGCGCGCGTTGGCGCGCACGGAGACGTTCATGCCGATGTAGCCCGCCGCACCGGAGAGCACGCCGCCGATCGCGAAGCCAACGGCCACGGCGAAGTTCTGGATGAAGATCAGCGCGACGAACAGCACCACGCCAACGACGCCGATCGTCGTGTACTGGCGGTTCAGGTACGCGCGCGCACCCTGCTGAACGGCCAGCGAGATGCTCTGCATCTTCTCGTTGCCCGGCGAGAGCGCGAGCAGGGAACGGGTGGTCACGAGGCCGTATACCACCGCACAGGCGGCGCACACCAGGGCAACGACGACCCCATGGTCGGTCAGAAAGCTACTCAACTGAAAATCCTCCGCGGTCTGATTGGTGTGCCGCGCGAGGATTCGCGCGAACTGTTCTGTTCTCCCCGGGCACGCCCAGCATTACGCACGGGACCCGGCCAAAGGCGGGCGCATCCTATCGCGCCGGGCGGCAGCGGCGCAGTCTCAGCGGCCTGGCACCCACAGCCGGCCGCTGGACTCGGCTGGACCAGGGCCGGATGAGTCCTCAGGCTGCTCGGGCGCCACAGCCTGCTTCGCCGGCGCAGGAGCAGGCTGCTCAGCGGGAGTCGGGGGCGCACTCTCGGCCTGGACCTCCCGCGTGTAGGCCATCTGCAACTGCGAAAGCGCATCGCGCAACGGGCGCAGCTGCGGCAGATCTGGAGAGCCCACACGCCCACGCTCCAGAATCGGCAGCAGCGCGCGCACCCCGTCGATCGCGTCGCGCACCTGCTCGAGATCGCGCTCCACCGTCGCATCCGGCACAAGACCGAGACGCAGACCTCCGATGTTCAGCAGCGAAGCAGCTGTCTGGAGAATCATGTCGGTGCTTGTGATGCGCGCAAGTTCGGCCTCGTAGGCCGCCCGCATCTCCTCTTCGGTGGACTCCTGAGTGCTCATACGACTACCTCCTGTGCGTAAGTGTGCAATGTCTCGGCGACCGAGGCGGCGAAGACCTCCTCGCGACGCAGGCCCGCCTCGATCAGCGCGCGCTGGCGCTGAGCGCCGTTGCGCTCGGGGAAGAGCGGCTCGATGCCCAGCTCTCCGCGCAGCGGCGCCGTCCAGGATGCCAGGCGCTCGAGCACCTCGCGCGCGGGGTACTCCTCGCCGCGCTGCAGATCGATCAGCCGGCCCTCGAGGCCGAAGCGAATCGCGCGCCACATGTTCTCCTCCACCAGCCGCGGCGGCGGATCCTCGAAGGGCACGCCCTCGTCGACGTCCCGCGCGGCCTGCGCGACGCAGGCGACCATCAAGGCGGCGAGCGCCTCGGACTCCATGGCGGTGGCCTGTGCATCGCAGATGCGCACCTCGACGGTGCCGAAGCGAAAGTGCGGGCGCACCGACCACCAGACCTGGGTGAACTCGACGATCGAGCGGGTGCGCATGAGGAACTCGATGTACTCGCGGTAGGCCCTCCACCCCCCGAAGGCGTCGGGAACGCCACAGCGGGGGAAGCTCTTGGTGAATGACTGGGTGCGCGCGGAGTGCAGTCCCGAGTCCTGTCCATCGAGGTAGGGGGAATTGGCGGAGATCGCGAGCAGCAGCGGCAGCACCGGGCGCAGGCGGTCGCACACGCGCACAGCGCGGTCGATGTCGCGTACGCCCACGTGCACGTGCATCGAGAAGGTGTTGTTGCGCCACGCCACATACCGCAGCCCATCCTCCACGCGGCGGTAGTGCTCGGTGTCGATGATCGGCTGGCGGCGATAGTCGGCCCACGGATGTGTGCCGGTGGCGCCGAGCGCAAGGCCCTGCGTGCGAGCGAGCGCGAACAGCCGCCGGCGACGCTCGCGCTGACGGGCGAACGCGTCGTGTACGTCGGCTCCTACGCCCGAGACGATCTCGATCTCCGAGGAGATCAGCTCGCCGCAGACGCTCTCGCTGAGGATCTCGTCGGCCGCAGCCGCCTCGCGCATGCGCTCGAAGCCCGGCACGAGGTCGAGCGAGTCGGGGTGGAGGATCGCGAACTCCTCCTCCAGTCCCACCGTGAGATCGGTGGCCTGGGCGAAGGTGTCGACGGCCTGGTCGAGGTCGAGACCGGTCATGGTCACGTCAAATAGAAGTACAGCGCGTAGAGCAGATCCACGGCGGGGCTCGAGGTGTGCACGGTGACCTCGGGGGGCACGGCGAGCAGCGACTCTGAATAGTTGAAGATGATCTTCACGCCGGCCTTCACGAGCTCGTCGGCCAGCGGCTGAGCGGCCTGTGTGGGGACGGCGAGGACGCCCACGACGATGTCCTCGTCCTCAACCACCTGGTGCAGCTCACGCGCGTGGCGCACCACCTGGTTGCCCACCGTGGTGCCCACGCGCGCTGGGTCGACGTCGAAGATCGCAACAACGCGAAAGCCGTGGTCGGCGAAGATGTCCGAGGAGGCGATTGCCTTGCCGAGGTGCCCGGCGCCGAACAGGGCGATGTTGTGCTGTCCGGCGGTGCGCAGGATCTTGCGGATCTGCGAGACCAGCGACTCGACGTTGTAGCCAACGCCGCGCTTGCCGAACTTGCCGAAGCCCGAGAGGTCGCGACGGATCTGGGTGGAGTTGACGTGGGTGTAGTCGGAGAGTTCCTGCGAGGAGATCGTCTCCTTGCCCATCTTCTTGGCCTGCGTGAGCACCTGCAGGTAGCGCGAAAGGCGAGCGGCCACGCCGAGGGAGAGGCGCTCGGCGACAGCGGCGGGGTCCTCGCCCTGAACGGCGGATATCGGGCCGCCACCCTCCTGAAAGGTCATTGCCCGTGACTCTAGCGAGGCCGGCCCGCGTGACGGCTGCCTGCGCTATCGCAGCGCACGCTCCGCCAATCGTCTGCGCAGCTCCTGCTCGTCGAGGAAGTAGTCGAACAGCTCCTCACCGTCGAGCGCGATCACGGGGATGCGCTCGAAGTAGGCGCGGTGCAGCGCATCGTCCTGGAGGATGTCGCGCTCCTGCAGCTCGAAGCCCAGCTCGGGGCGCAGGCGGCGCAGGCTCGCCATCGCGTCCTCGCAGAGGTGGCAGTCGGGCTTGGAGTAGACGGTGATGAGCGTCACCGGGCGCCTCCGGGCCCCACCGGGGGCGATTCCCCGGTGGCATACACATCGAGGCCCAAGTAATCCGGATAGGGCAGCCGCGGCGCAAAGCGCGCGGCGGAGGCGATCATCGCGGCGTTGTCGGTGCACAGCGCGCGCGCGGGCAGGTGCACGGTGGCGTTCAGCTCGCCCAGGCGCCGGCGCAGAACCCCGTTGGCGGCCACCCCCCCGCCGATCGCGAGCCGGTCGAGACCCGTGGCCTGCAGGCCCTGCGTGGCGCGGGCGAGCAGCGAGTCGACGATCGCGTGCTGGTAGGAGGCCGCGAGATCGGCGGCGCGCGCCTGCGCATCGGCCTCGCCGAGCTCGCGCACTCGATAGAGCAGCGCGGTCTTGAGCCCCGCGAAGGAGAAGTCCAGCGAGCGCGCGAAGCGCAGCCGTCCTGCGCCCATCCCCGCGCGGGGACGTGCGCCGCCCGCGGGGAACTCGAACGCACCCGGGTCTCCACCGGCGGCGAGGCGCTCGAGCGCGGCGCCGCCCGGGTAGCCCAGCCCGAGCATGCGCGCGCCCTTGTCGAAGGCCTCTCCGGCGGCGTCATCGAGCGTGCGCCCGAGCACCTCGAAGCCGTCGTGCGCGCGCACGTGCGCCAGCAGCGTGTGCCCACCGGAGGCGATCAGGCAGAGGAAGGGCGGCTCGAAGGGCTCCGCGCCCTCGAAGCGCAGGAAGTTGGCGGCGACGTGCCCCTGCAGATGATCCACCGGGGCGAAGGGCAGCCGCCGCGCCCCCGCGAGAGCCTTCGCGGTGGAGAGCCCCACGAGCAGCGCCCCCACGAGCCCCGGGCCGCGCGTGGCGCCCACCAAACCGATGTCATCGAGCGTGATCCCGGCATCCTCCAGCGCGCGTGCCACCACGAGGTTCACGAGCTCCAAATGCTGGCGCGAGGCGATCTCGGGCACCACGCCACCGAAGCGATCGTGCATCTGCGAGGAGATCGCATTCGAGCGCACGCGGCCCGATCCGTCGATCACCGCCGCGCACGTATCGTCACAGCTGGTCTCGATTGCGAGGATGGGAAAGGAGGAGGGGCGGCCTCCGGCCGCCAGCGAGCCGCGCATGGCCCCCGCGGACTGGCCGCTTGGGGTCGACGGGGCGAGCCCCACCGGCGGTCTTGCCGAGCGCCGGTCGCTCATCGCGGTGGGTTGGGCACGTCGGCGAGCGACCCGTCGAGCGTTGCGGGGGTGCGCCACATGATCAGAGCGTCCTCGCCGTTGTCCTGGTAGTAGCGGCGGCGCACGCCCGCGGCGCGGAAGCCTTCGCGTTCATAGAGGTGGATCGCCTGGTGGTTGGACTTGCGCACCTCCAGCGTGTAGCGGGCATCGCAATCGTCAACGCGCGCGTACAGCTCGGCGAGCAAAGCGCTGGCCACGCCTGCACGGCGGTGGATGGGGTCGACGGCGATGTTCATCACGTGCCACACGGTGTCGTAGCGCGAGCAGATGAGGTAGCCGACCAAATTACGTCCCCGCTCCCCAGGCAGCGCAGCGGCGAGGCAGATACCCGATGGCTTTGAGAGCTCCAGCACGAACATCGCCAGCGACCACGGTGTGGGAAATGCGCGGCGCTCGATCGCGATGACCTGCGGCAGGTCGGGGTAGGCCAGGCGGCGGATCTGCACCGGCGAGAGCTCGGGGACGCGTTGAACGGCCGCCATCGCTACCTCGCCGCGGCCTCGAGGGCGAGTTCGGCATCGGGCTGACGCAGGTAGTCGGGTACGACATCCATGAATTCCGTCAACGGTGCGTCAAGGGCGAGCTCGCAGATGCAGGCGCCCTGCACCCTGTGAAGCTCCGAGGACTCCTCGGGGACCTCGACTCCCTGGTCTTCCAGGTGGGTGCGATAGCGAACAGCCCCATCCCCCACGGCGAGCCCCCCCGGCGCGAGCGGCGAAGCGAGAGCGGACGGCGCCAGCGCACGGGGAGCGAAGAGCTCACGGCCGGACAGATACCCACCGAGAAACACCTCGCCGCGGCGGGCGTCGATCACGGCCAGCACCTCGCGCTCGCCGCCCGAGCGATCCCGCCGGGCGCCGTGGGCCAACGCGCGCAGAGTGCTCACGCCCACCAGCTCCACACCCAGCGACTGCGCCAGAGCACGCGCGGTGGCGACGCCGATGCGAAGGCCCGTGAACGTTCCGGGGCCAACGCCAACGGCGACCCGCTCCAGCTGCTCCCAGCTCAGACCCGCCTGCGCGAGCAGATCCTCGGCGAGCGGCAACAGGCGCGTGGCGTGCCCTGGGCGCTCGCCTGGATTGGGATCGTCGCGCGCCTGCAGCGTGGTGCCGTCGTCGAGGCGCAGTCCCACGGCGGTGGCGGGGGTGGCGGTATCGAAGCCGAGCACGATCACGGCCGCTCGTCCACCTCGATCCGCCGCCTGTCGCCGCCGCGGTGTGCGAGTGTGATGCGCATCCGCGGCTTCGCCAGCTCCTCGCTCTCGCCGGCGGGCCACTCCACGAAGGCGATCCGCCCAGGGCCGAGATAGTCGGCGAGCAGCCCCGGATCCTCGCCGTCGAGCGAGGCGAGCCGGTAGAGATCCAGATGCGAGACGCTCACCCCATCGCCGCCGTAGCGGTGGCCGATCGAGAAGGTCGGCGAGGTCACCGGATCGGTGACCCCAAGCGCTTGCGCCGCGCCGCGCACAAACGTCGTCTTGCCTGCCCCCAGCTCTCCCTGCACGAGCACCACGTCTCCCTCGCGCAGGCGCGTCGCCAGCTCCGCGCCCAGCGCCTCGGTCTCGGCGGGGTCCGAGGTCTCGACAACCAGCACAGGGTTACTTTAGCCCTCGTGATGCGCCCGCAGGCAGTGACACGGGGTACGCACCTGAAAAGACGGCCGGCCCACCGAGAGAGGAGTGGGCCGGCCGTACTACAGGGAGGGTTGGAGACGCTTTCGGTATCGGCAGCCCGCCCAACAAACTTGAGCGCAGGGAAAAGCGTCTAGAACAGCCCGAGCTGGTCCACCTCGGCGCCCTCCGCCGCGGCCTCCGCAGGGGGCGTCTGTTCCTCGGGCTCGGGCTCCGGGATCTCAAGAGCCGAAGGCTGCTCGGGCGCATCCAGCGCGAGCAGCGCCGGCAGGCGCGCGAAGTCCTCGCGCAGGGTCTCCAACATGCGCGGCGTGTAGAGCGCCGCGGCGGGGTGGAAGATCGGATACAGCCGCACCGTGCGCTGCCCCAGCGTGAGCAGCTGCGGCTGGCCGTGCAGGCGCGTGATCCCCGTCGGGTCTCCACGCAGCAGCTTCGTGGAGAAGTTGCCCAGCGAGCAGATCACCTTGGGCTGGATCAGCTCCACCTGGCGATACAGATACTCGTGGCAGTTCTCGATCTCCACCGGCAGTGGATCGCGGTTGCCGGGAGGATGGCACTTCAAGACATTCGCGATAAACACCTCTGCACGCGCTATTCCGATCTCCCCCAGCAGCGTCTCGAGCAGCTTGCCGGCGCGGCCCACGAACGGCAGCCCCTGCTCGTCCTCGCTGGCGCCGGGCGCCTCGCCGACGAACATCAGATCGGCGTCGGCGTTCCCCGCGCCGAACACGACACTCTTCCGCGCCGCCGCCAACTCGCTGCAGCGCACGCAGCCCCTGACCTGGGCGAGCACCTCTTTCAGGGCCTCGCGGCGCTCTTCGGCGGACATTTCCGCGCATCCTAACCCCACCGCAGCATCCTGACCCCACCGCAGTGTGACCGACCGCACACATCGCCTGGCGCCTCGACCTGTAACGTCGCGCGTGGCGGTATCATCTGCAGCAGGCCGTCACCGAGATTTCGGGATGGACCTTCAAAGTCCTTCTTTCGCATCCGTCGCGCCGGTATCCCAAGGGAACTGGACCGAGAGCTGTGAACCACATCCCCACACTACGCACCGTCCGCGAACTCAGAGCGGCTTTGGCGCCCTTGCGCGTGGCGGGCCACTCGATTGGGCTCGTGCCCACGATGGGCGCACTGCACGAGGGGCACCTCTCCCTCATCCGCCGCGCTCGCGAAGAGTGCGAGACGGTGGTGGTGTCTGTGTTCGTGAACCCCTCGCAGTTCGAGGACCGTGGCGATCTGGAGCGCTATCCGCGCCAGGAGGCGCGCGACACCGCGCTCGCGGCTGAGGCTGGCGCCGACCTCGTGTTCGCGCCGCCCGTCGAGGAGGTCTACCCGGACGGCTTCGCCACGCAGGTGCAGGTGCTGGGGCTCACCGACCGCCTCGAGGGCGCCGTGCGGGGACCCGAGCACTTCCGCGGAGTCACCACGGTGGTTACCAAGCTGTTCGGCATGGTTCAGCCCGACGCGGCCTACTTCGGCCAGAAGGACGCCCAGCAGGTCCTCGTCATCAGGCGCCTGGTCGCCGACCTGAATCTGCCCGTGCACGTCGGGACCTGCCCCACGTTGCGCGAGTCCGATGGGCTTGCTCTCTCCAGCCGCAACGTGCGGCTGGACCCAGCCTCGCGCGTGCGCGCGCGAGCGCTGTATCGGGCGCTGCGCGCCGCGGAGGTTCGTGCCGACGAAGGCGAGTGCTCGGCGGAGATCCTGCTCGACGCGGCACACACCGAACTCGCCAAGTTCGATGTGATCCCCGACTACCTCGCGCTGGTCGTACCCGAGACGCTGGAGCCGGTTTCGGAGCTGCGCGAGCCGGCGTTGCTGGCCGTTGCCGCGCACGTTGGGGGGGTGCGCCTGATCGACAACATCACACTTCAGCCTTCCAGAGACACACAACGAGCGCACAATCCCCGACCCCGAGAGCGAGAGGACCCCTGTATGCAGCGTGTGATGCTCAAGTCGAAGATCCACCGCGCCACGGTCACCGACTGCGACCTTCACTACGTCGGCTCGATCACGATCGACCCCGATCTGCTGGAGGCCGCCGACATCCTCGAGCACGAGCAGGTGCACGTGGTCGATGTCGACAACGGTGCACGTTTTGAGACCTACACGATCGCCGGCGCGCGCGGATCGGGCGCCATGAAGATCAACGGCGCCGCCGCGCGCCTCGTGCACCGCGGCGACACCATCATCGTGATCTCCTACGGCCAGTACGACCGGGAGGAGATGGAGCACTACGAGCCCCGCGTCGTGCATGTGCAGGCGCAAACCAACCGCATCATCACCGTCGACGACGCAGTGGCGACCCTGCTGTCCACCCCCGCCTCGCGAGAGGCCTGAGGGCGGTCAGGTCTGGGCGTCAACCAAGTCAGAGAGAGGATCCCCCCCATGTCAAGCCATCCGTCCCGTCCATCCCCCTCCCCCGGCCACTCGCCGCATGCGACCGGCCACTCCAAGCTGAGCGTCCCCTCCGATCCGGGGCGCCTGCCGATGACGCTGCCGCTGCTCGCCGAAAAGAAGCGCCTCGGCGAGCCGCTCGTGATGGTCACCGCCTACGACTACCCCTCCGCGCGCGCGGCCGAGTCCGCCGGCGTGGACCTCGTGCTCGTGGGCGACTCCGCCGCGACGACCGTGCTCGGCTACTCCGCCACCACGCCGGTGGCCCTGGAGGACATGATGGTGCTCCAGCGCGCCGTGCGCCGCGGGCTCACCACTCCGCTGATGATCGGCGATCTGCCCTTCGGCTCCTATGAGATCTCCGACGAGCAGGCGCTCACCACCGCGGTGCGGATGGTCAAGGAGGCCGGCTGCGGACGCCGTGAAGCTCGAGGGCGGCGGACCCGCTCCCGTGAGCCGAGCGCGCGCGATCGTCGGCGCAGGGATCCCCGTGATGGGCCACGTGGGGCTGACCCCGCAGTCCTCCACCGCGCTCGGGGGCTGGAAGGCACAGGGACGCACCGCATCCGCCGCCGCGCGCATCGCCGCCGAGGCGCTCGCGCTGCAGGAGGCGGGCTGTTTTGCGATCGTCTTCGAGGCGATCCCCGCGGCGGTCACCGAGGAGCTGATGGGGCACATGGAGGTGCCCATCATCGGCATCGGCGCCGGCCCCGCCACCGACGGGCAGGTGCTCGTGTTCCACGATCTGCTCGGCATTCGCGACGGGCTCGGGCCGCGCTTCGTCAAGCGCTACGCCTCCTTGCAGGACGACATGAACGCCGGCATCGCCGCGTATGCCGAGGATGTGCGCGAGCGGCGCTACCCCGGCCCCGAGCACACCTACTCGATCGACCCCTCAGAGCTGGCGGAGCTGCACGAGCTGCTTGCATAGTCGACCTTCCTGAGCACCTTCGCGGGTGAGCCCGCGGCGATGGAGAATGGCTCGATGTCGCGCGTAACGACGCTGTTGGCGCCGATCACGCAGCGCTCTCCGATCGTAACGCCGCTGGTGACGACCACGTTGGCGCCGAGCCAGCAGTTGTCACCTATGCGCGTGGGGCCTTTTGAGGTGAACCCCTGCCAGGTGATGGGCTTGTTGGGATCGTCGTAGCGGTGACTCGAGTCGCTTACGAAGCAGCCGTTGGCAAGCATGCAGTGCTCGCCGATCTCGACCAGCTGCTCTGAGGCGATCATCACGCCCATGTTGAGGAAGGTGCCCTTGCCGATCTTCACCTTCGCATTACCGGGTGCAGTGATCCACACATTCGGCTCCAGCAGAGCACCCGCCCCGACCAGCAACCTGCCCTCGCGCATCGCCTCCAGCACGTTGCCGTGTATCGGCCAGCGCACGAACGCCTCGCTGCGCATGAACCGCAGGTGAATCTGAGCACGGTTCCAGGGCAGCGAGTTTCGCTCATACCAGCGCCACTTCTGCGCCCACAGGCGCGCCAGACTCATGTCACGTCACGCCGCGACCTTCGCGCGCCGTTTGCGCGCAGGGGCTTTGGGCTTGTTCTTCGTGGTCGGCGTGAGTATCTCGGCGAGGAACTGACCCGTGTGCGACGCCGCCTCGCCCGCGACCTCCTCGGGGGTGCCCGCGGCGATCACCATCCCGCCCTCCTCCCCACCCTCGGGTCCCATGTCGATGAGGCGATCGGCGCACTTGATCACGTCGAGGTTGTGCTCGATCACCACCACGCTGTTGCCGGCGTCCACGAGGCGCTGCAGCACCTCCAGCAGGCGCTGCACGTCGGCGAAGTGCAGCCCCGTGGTCGGCTCGTCGAGAATGTACAGCGTCCTGCCCGTCGCCACCTTCGAGAGCTCCGTGGCGAGCTTCACACGCTGAGCCTCCCCGCCGGAGAGCGTCGTGGCGGGCTGGCCGAGGCGCACGTAGCCAAGCCCGACGGCATTCAGCGTCTCCAGGCGTCGGCGCACCTTGGGGATGTGCGTGAAGAACTCCACCGCCTCCTCGATCGGCATCTCCAGCACGTCGGCGATGCTCTTGCCCTTGAAGCGCACCTCCAGCGTCTCGCGGTTGTAGCGCTTGCCGTGGCACTGCTCGCAGGGCACGTACACGTCGGGCAGGAAGTGCATCTCGATCTTGATCTGTCCATCTCCGCGGCACACCTCGCAGCGCCCGCCCTTCACGTTGAAGCTGAAGCGGCCAGGCTTGTACCCGCGCGCGCGGGCCTCCTGCGTCTTTGAGAAGAGGTCGCGGATCACGTCGAACAGGCCCGTGTAGGTCGCGGGGTTCGAGCGCGGCGTGCGCCCGATCGGCGACTGGTCCACCGCGATGATCTTGTCGAGCTGCTCGAGCCCGTGGATCGCGCGGTGCGCGCCCGGGCGCTGCCGTGCGCGGTGCAGGCGCGCGGCAACCGCCTTCAGCAGCACCTCGTTTACGAGCGTCGACTTGCCCGAGCCCGACACTCCCGTGACGCAGGTGAGCGTCCCGAGCGGCACGTGCACGTCGATATCCCTCAGGTTGTGCTGGCTTGCGCCCGTGATCTCGATGTACCCGCCGGGGGTGCGCCGCTTGGCGGGCACCTCCACCGTGCGCGTCCCCGCGAGGTACTGGCCGGTGAGCGAGTCCTTCACGCGCTGCACCTGCGCCGCCGTCCCCTGCGCGACGATCCGCCCGCCGTGTTCGCCCGCGCCCGGGCCGAGGTCCACGAGGTGATCGGCCGCGCGCATCGTCTGCTCGTCGTGCTCCACCACGATCACCGTGTTGCCCAGGTCGCGCAGGCGCTCGAGCGTGCCGATCAGCTTGGAGTTATCGCGCTGGTGCAGCCCGATCGAGGGCTCATCGAGGATGTACAAGACCCCCACGAGCGAGCTGCCGATCTGCGTCGCCAGGCGGATGCGCTGCGCCTCGCCACCGCTCAGCGTCGCCGCCGCGCGGTCCATCGACAGGTAGCCGATCCCCACGTTCTCCAGGAACTGCAGCCGCTCGGAGATCTCGCGCAGGATCAGCCGCGCCACGTGGCGGTCGGTCTCGGAGAGCTCGATGTCCTCCAACCACTGCAGCGCGCGGCGCGCGGAGAGCGCGCAGAAGTCCTCGATCCGCGTCCCCGCCACGAGCACCGCGCGCGACTCCGCGCGCAACCGCGCGCCGTGGCACACCGGACACGCGCGCAGCGACATAAACTCCTCGATCCGCTCGCGCGTCCACTCCGAGTCGGTCTCGCGGTAGCGGCGCTCGAGGTTCGCCACCACGCCCTCGAAGCGCGTCGCGTAATTGCGCTTGCGCCCGAAGCGGTTGCGGTATTCGATCTGCAGCTTCTCGCCGTTGGTCCCGTACAGGAACAGATCCTGCTGTTCCTCGCTCAGCTCCTCCCAGGGGACCGATAGGTCGACCCTGTAGCGCTTGGCGATCGCTTCGGTCACCTGCTCGTAGTAGTTCGACGTGCTGTTCGCCCACGGCGCGATCGCGCCTTCGCCAACGGAGAGCGCGGGGTTGGGCACCACCATCTCGGGGTCGATCTCCATCTGGGACCCCAGCCCCGTGCATCGCTCGCAGGCACCGTGGGGGGAGTTGAAGGAGAAGATGCGCGGCTCCAGCTCCACCAGCGAGGGGCCGTGCTCGGGGCAGGCGAACTTCTCCGAGAAGATGTACACGGTGCCGGGCTCGGGCATCTCGCCGGGCACGATCTGGCTCGCCGCCGCCCTTACACCCAGGGCGCCGCTCGAATGACCCTGTGCCGCCGCTCCCTTCGCCTGCTTGCCCCCGTTGGCCGTCGTCTCCCCTGGCGCATCCTCCTCCGCCGTGCGCGACCCTTTGGCGAAGCCCTCCCCTCCTCCAACCATCTCAATCTCCACCAGCCCATCGGCGAGCCCTACAGCCGCCTCGATCGAATCGGCCAGTCGCTTGCGCAAATCGTGGCGCATCGCGAGGCGATCGATCACCACCGCGATGTCGTGTTTGTAGCGCTTGTCGAGCACGATCGACTCTTCGAGCATCCGGATGCGCCCGTCGATCTTCACGCGCGCGAAGCCATCCGCGCGCATCTCGTCCAGCAGCTTGCCGTACTCGCCCTTGCGCCCGCGCACCACCGGCGCCATCACCATGAAGCGCGCCCCCTCGGGCAGCTCCATCACCTGGTCGATGATCTGCTCCGCCGACTGCCCCACGATCGGGCGCCCGCAGATCGGACAGTGCGGCTTGCCCACGCGCGACCACAGCAATCGCAGATAGTCGTAGATCTCGGTCACCGTCCCCACCGTCGAGCGCGGGTTGCGCGAGGTCGTCTTCTGGTCGATCGAGATCGCCGGCGAGAGCCCCTCGATCGAGTCGACGTCGGGCTTGTCCATCTGCCCCAGGAACTGCCGCGCATAGGCCGAGAGCGACTCCACGTAGCGGCGCTGGCCCTCCGCGTAGATCGTGTCGAACGCCAGCGAAGACTTGCCCGAACCGGACAGCCCCGTGATCACAACCAGCGCGTCGCGCGGCAGGCTCAGGGACACGTCCTTGAGGTTGTGCTCGCGCGCGCCGCTTACGACGATCTGGTTGCTCTGGGCCACTGACCTCTATATTACGCGGGCGAACAGACGTTCGGGTTGGTGGAGGTGGGACCGCTGCGCGAGCGGGGCTATCCCATCGCCTGCTCACCCCAGCGGAAGACGGCCACCATGTTGTTCAGCGGCATCGCGCGGGCGCGATAGATCGCGTCGATCCCCCGCTCTTCGAGGTAGCGGCGATCGGGTGGGTCCCTGTGGATCGCGCCGAGCGACAGCAGCGTTCTCAGCGAGCGCAGACCCACCGGGATGCGCCAGCGCGGCCAGGAGAGTACATCGGGTGCCGTCACCAGCGGCCCACCGACCATCCGCCTCGATCCGCGCAGGGCGGGCACCGGCGGCAGCGCCATGATCCCGTGCCACAGCAGCAGATACAGCAACGTCGAGTAAGCGCCTACCGATGAAGCGTCGGGGCCGGTGGTGCCACCGAACGTCTGGACCTCCGGCACCAGCCCAAGGCCAAGACCGGACTTGCCGCTGCGGAAGTCCGGTCCCTCGCGCAGCTCGCCGGCCAGTCCCTCCGCCGTGATCTTCCGCGGCGGCTCGCCGATGCTCGACAGGTCCGACTTCACTCCGCGCAGCAGCCTGCTTCGCCCGGGCACCCCGTCGCCGTCCAGCACGCCGTCGGTCAGGATCGCTCGCAGCAGCCTCGCCTCAAGTGGAGGCGCGTCCGCAACGAGATCGCGAAAGGTCCCGGCGGGGTCGGCAGTCGCCTTCAGCGTCGGCTTGAGCCCCTGCGACCACCTCCCGCCAGGCCACCCGATCCGCTCCAGCGCCGGCCACGGCGCGGTGGCGATCAGCTGCGCCACCGCCGCCACATCGAGCGCCACGTCGAAGCTCAACACCGGTGCCCCGGACGGCCCATCCAACCAGCACGCGCTCGCCCTGTGGTCGTGCTCCGCCAGCAGCGCCAGCAGCCCGACTGTCGCGATCGGCATGTACGGCGCGTGCGCCGGCATCCAGGCCAGCTGCACCGCCATCACTCCCCCCTCGATGACACGACGCGGTCCGACAGCACCAGCAGGGCCTCCAGGTATGCCGTGCCCCACGGCCCGTAGCGCTCGCACATCAGCCAGAAGCGCTCCAGCCAGGCGCCCTGGGCCCAACCGTCACGACCGTCTCCGCGCGCGGCGCCGCTGACTCCCGCCGCGTCGATCTGGAACGTTCGCGCCGGCCCGCCGCCCTCTGGCACCTCCGGTATCGGCCGGCCGAGCCCGTGGTGCACGCCGACGCTGTGCAGCGAAAGGTCGCGATCCAGCCCATCGACGTCCAGCTCCCCCGCCGCCAGCGCCTGTTCGAGCACGGCCACCGAGGCGATCTCGTGGCGCTGGCGCCTGGGCAGGCCGGCAAGGCGGGCGGCGATCAGCGACGTGCGCGGGTCGTGCGTCCCGAACTCGCTCTTGGCGATCGGCGTCGCGCCGAGCGCCTGCACCCCGCGGCGGTAGAACGCCTGCGTGCGTGGATCCGCCTTGCCGTGGTCGTGTGCTTGGGCGGCCAGGACCAGCGCCTCGGCGGGCTCGGAGGCCAGCTGTAGATGCTCCACACACCCCCTCACCTCCTCGCTCACCGCGCGCGCGTGTGCGTCGATCGTCGGCGGCGGACAGCCCGGATTCCCGATGTGGCGCTCGCCTCGCTCCAGGCGGTCGCCCGGAATGGGCAGCAGCACCCACGCGCGCGTCAGCTCTCGCGGCCTCTGTGTCGAGGAATCGGATGGTGGTGGCGCGTCGGCCCCTCCTTCGACGCCGTCGGCCCCGATGGTCGTCGTCGCATCGGCCAGCCCCTCCTCCGACACGCCGTCGTCGGGGCCGTCGGATGCCTCCGCCGCCGCATCTTCCTCCGCATCGTCCTCGCCGTAGCGCTCGGCCTCATCGAGCTGCGGCATTCCGTCCGTGCCTGTGGGGCCGACCGTGCGCAACAGGAAGATCGAACCGGCGCGTGCCTCTGCATCTTTGGCGAGCAGCTTCAGGCCGGCGTGATCGGGGAGCAGCCCGGGTGCAAGCAGCTGTGCCACAAGTAAGTCCACGCGCCGCGCCCGCGCCTGCGTGTCGCGTGCTTTGGCGATTGCGTCCTCAGCCCCTTTGCATGCGTCCGCCACCAGCCGCCAGCGTCCGGCGGCAAGCTGCTCTTCACCGTCTCCGCCAAGCGCCTCGGGTGTCAGGCGCACAGGCGCGGGCCTGCGCAGGGGCGCAGAACTGGCCTCAGGCCGCAGATCGGCGGCGACGTCGAGCGCCGCATCCCTGTGCGACTGAAGCGGCGCGAGCCCATGCTCATCGGCGCCGCCAACGCTCGTCGGCAGGACGATCACGTCGCCCGCCCCCAGCTCATCCGAGCAGATCGGCCCGCGCTCGTCCTCCGCGCCGCCCTCCCCGCTGCCTGTGCCCCTGCTCCCCAGAACCCCGCGGCGCACCGTGTCCCTTCTCATCACGAGAAAGGGCAGTCGAGCCTCCTCCTGGCGAGGTTCGGGCACCGGGGCGTCGGGCATTGTGTCCTCGACGTCGGCCTGGAACAGCGCCAGGCGCCCCGCCGCCGCCGGACTTCCGCCCTGCGGATAGCGCGCCGCGAGCAGCGCACGGGCGCTCGTCAGGCTCAGCGTCATCAACTCCCGGTGCTGCGGCGACACGAGTTCGAGCAGCATCGAGCGGTACCCGTCGGCCCCCTCGTCGGTCAGGTCGGGCCGCAGATCCGATCGCCAGCAGACCGCCACCTCCGCGGCCGGCTCGGCTTCGACTCCGCGCAGGAACACATCGGGGTCGGGGGCACGCCAGGCGTCGGGCAGCGGCGAGGTCTGCGCGAACAGCTCGACGATCTCCGCCGTCAGGGCCGCGGCACGCGCGATTTTGAGGGGCCGCGGCGGCGCGCTGCGCTCCAGCGCGGCGACCGAGACGTCGATCGTGCCCTCGGCCCCGGCGAGTCCCTGCAGCCACTCCCACGCCACCGGCTCATCCTCGGCGTAGAGCCAGCGCCCCTCATCGCGCACGATCGTCGCCGCGCCGGCCGCCACACCGCGCCGGTTGAGCCGGCCGAGCCGCTGCACGAGCGCCGTCGCCGAGGCCGACTCGCTGACCATCGCGGCGACATCCGCGTCGAGTCCAACCTCGAAGGTCTGCGTGGCGACACACACCAGCGGCCTCTCCCCCGGCCGGCCGTCGAACAGCGCAGCGCGGTGCCTGTCGAGCATCTGCTCGCGATCGGCCGGGCGCTGCGGGCCGATCAGCAGCGCGACATCGGCCTCCTCACCCAGCTCCTTTCGGAGCGAGTCGAACACACCACGCGCGCGCCGCACCGTGTTCACGACACAGGCGACCGTCGGCTTTCCGTCGCGCACGTAGTCGGCCGCCGTGGCCGCCAGCAGCCCGACCACCACTGACTCTTTGATCCCGGCCTCGGGCTCAACCAGCTTGGCGTGCTTCTCGCCAGTGTAACGGCGACCGAGCGCGGCCCGGTCGCCGTCGTCGAGAGCGAGCACATCCTCGTCCTCGCGGGGAGGCGTCGCGGTGAGCGTGATCGCGCGCAGGCCCGGGAGCGCCAGCACACGCTCGCCCGTCTGGCGCTGCTTGCGAATCACCTCGACCGTCTCGCGGAACGGCTCGGCGAGGTGCGCCTCGTCGAGACAGATGGTCGTATCGCAGGCCGCCAGCCCCGCCTCGATTGCCAGCGACCGTCTTCCCACGCCGTAGCCTCGAAAGAGCAGACGCGAGCCGATCTGGGCGATCGTGCTCGAGATGATCTGGGGCTGCAGCGGCCCGCAGCGCTCGGGGCGGCCCTCCAGGCCTCCGCGCCAGCGCGTCGCCACCAGCGGCGCGCCGCCGGACAGCTCCGCCAGCCGGCTCGCCATGTCGCGCAGTGGGTCGCCGGGGTCGTCAACCGCAGCGCTCAGCAGCCCGGCCAGCTGTTCGGCGTGCGTGTGCACCTCGTCGACCAGGATCCGCCGGTCGATCGCCCAGACGATCCGCACGCCCACGGTGCGCTGCGCCGCGGGGCGCTCGGCCTGCTGGGCCAACGCCCACACAAGCGCGTCGACCGTGGCTGTCTTGCCGGCGCCCGTCGGCACCGCGATCGCCGACGGCGGCTCGCCGTGGGCGCAGCGCTCGGCCAGGCGCGCCTGCCAGGGGTAGGGCTCGATCTCCGGGCCGCGCACGACCTGCATGAACTGCGCGAAGGAGATCACCTCCCCCCCTCCCCGCTCTCGGCGGTCCTCTCGGGCACGCACAGGCCAAGGCCGAAGTGACGCGCGCGCCCGATCAGCACCGGGCCGTGCACGGGCTCGGGGAAGGTGATGCGCAGATGCGAAGCCGGCCCCTGCAGTAGCCCGCGCCAGCTCTCGGGCATCGCCGCCGTACGGGCGACTTTGTCGGCCCCGCCGCGCCGGCCCGCCCCCCGCAGCAGCTCGATCTCCACCGGCTCCGGCAGCCCGACGTGCGCACAGTCGGCGCCCACCTGACGCAGCAGCGCATCGACGCCCCCCTTGCGCCAGCGCGAGTGCACGATCGGCGTGATGCTCACCCAGCGTTGAGCGGGACGGCGGTAGTCCGCCTCGCGCAGGCCGACGAGCGTCGCGCTGCGCGCATCCGGCAGCTTCAGCCAGATCCGGCCCGCGCCGGGAATGCTCACGTATCGCGGCGCCGTCCCGGAATCCATTCCAAGGAACTCGCGCAGGCCAAGTTCGACCTCCTGCAGTTGCCTGTAGACATCCGGTTCGCGCGCCTCATGGGGGGGTAGCAGGGCCACCCCGCGAATCAGACCGTCGGCGTGATCGCCCCACACGCTCGGCAGCGGCACGATCGCGCAGTGTGGATCGGCCTCGCGTCCCCTCAGGATCGCCGGCGCCTCGCCGGCGCTGCCTGCCTCGCCGAACGCCCCGAGCAGGGCCACGCGCACCGCGCGCGCGAGCAGGTACGCGGCGGGCGC
Source organism: uncultured Solirubrobacterales bacterium (assembly GCA_963725525.1). Taxonomy (GTDB): domain Bacteria; phylum Actinomycetota; class Thermoleophilia; order Solirubrobacterales; family Solirubrobacteraceae; genus Palsa-744. The sequence goes on along the minus strand of CAVRYP010000001.1, from coordinate 494,660 downwards.
CTTCGGCAGCGTCTCGCTGCACTTCCGGTCGATCTCCAGCACGATCATCTCGCCCCACCACTTGGGGTCGAAGGGGCGCACCGCACGGCGGCCCGCGGGGGAGATGTATGGCACCGGCGTGCCGATCGCGATCTCAGGGACCATCCCCGCCCGCTGAACGCGATCTCCCCTGGCACGGCGCGCGTTGTGGCGACGGTCGAACGCCGCGATCGTCCGTGCGTCCGGCACGCGGATCGCCGTATCGGACTCGGCGCGATCGGCCCCCACCGCCGGCGTCCAGGTGTCGAGGGCCCGCCGATCGGCGGGCGCACCGTCTGCCTCGACCCCGACCCCGCCCTCGACCCCGACCTCGACCACGGTTCCAACCCCGCCCTCGACCCCTGCCCTGGCCTCGACCACGGCCTCGATCACTACCTCAGCATCGACCGCGAGGATCGCCGGCGAGCGCGTGGTGCCGAGGAACGTCACGTCGCTCGCCAGAACCGCGAGCCGTTCCAGCTCCTGGCGGTCGAACTCGAGGTCGGGCCACACGACCGCCACCTGCCGATCCCCGATCGCCACGCCCGCCTTGCTCACAGCCGCGCGCTCACGGCCGAGGTTGCGCGGCGAGAGGGGCCCGGTGATGTAGTTGCGCGGCGCCCATCTCGTCGCGCCGCGCAGCCGCACCGCCTCATCCGCCAGCACCGGCTCGCCGACCGCGACGCTCCCGGGCGCCATCACGAGCGGCGCCGACGCCTCGCAGAGCCGCTGGAGCAGAGCGCGGTCCGCCGCCGGGTCGGCGCCGGGTCGCCCATGCGCAGCCGCGAGCAGCGCTCCGATGAGGCGCAGCGGGCTCGGTGGCCACTCGGCCTCTTCCGCCGCCGAGCGGGCATGGTAGACGCCGAGCGGAAAGCGAATCGCGATGCGCAGCACCAAGGCCTCCCCTACGCGGCGGCCTTGGTGGTGGTGGTGGCGATCGCGTTGTCAACGAGACCGTTGAGCGTCTTCCCGGCATCCAGCCGTACGCCTCGGTCGGCGATCGACACGCGCTCGACCGCCTCGCGCAGCAGCCGGTCCGCCTCCTCGACCGAAAGCGCAAACTCCTCGCGGCTCCCCTGCGGCCCCACAAGCGCGAAGTGCGGGTCCTCGCGCGCCACCAGCGCGCACTGTGCGCGCAGGTCCCAGCCGGCGGCACAGCGCGATGTCAGCGCATAGAGCCCGAGCAGCGCCAGCAGCACGCGCACCTCAAGCGGGTCGTAGCGCTCGAACCCCAGCCGGCGCAGCGCCGCGAACGAAAGGAATCCGAGGTAGCGCGCCTCGGTGATGGCCACTCCGCCGCGCATCTTCTGTGGCGGAATTGAACTGAGACCCTGCTCGGAGAGCTTCTTCGCGCCCTTGGGCAGGTCGCTCGCCTCCCCCATGTTCACCGGATCGCGCCGCGCCGCGATCCGCGTCTGCGCGATCGGGTCGATACCGATCAGGCTCGTCGTGAGACTGCGCCCGATCCGCACCTGCCCGTGCGGGCCCTTGCGATGGGAATCCCACACGCCGAACAGTAGGTCGTGCGCGGAGGTCTCAAGCAGCGCATCGAGCGCGCCAGCATGCGCGAGCGAGAGTTCGCGGCCGTGCTCGCTCTCCTCAAAGGTCACGTCGGAGTCCTCGGCGGATGCGGATAGGCGCAGCCAGGCATCGAACACGCGGTGGGGCATCTCCAGCGTCGTGATCGCGATCGGCTCGCCGTCGCTCGGCGTCACGGTGGTGCTGGACACCGGCAGTGGGTAGCGACCGGCGCGGTAGAGGTCGAGCAGCGGCTCCTCCAGCCGGTTGGCGGCCGAGCCGACGCTGTCCAGCTCGATCGCATCGCGCGGCTCGCCGTCGATGTAGCGCCTGTGGATCTCAAGCTCACCCTCGTAAGAGGGAGGCTGCACCGGCATCCCGCTGGCGGGAACAAGATCCTGGCGGACCTCGATGCCCGACGGACGGTTCGCAGATGGCTCGCTGGAAAGCCCCTCGCGGAGCGCTGACAGGAGATCAAGGGCCATTGGGATCTACTCCTCTTCGTTGCGGACGAGATCGACGCGCGCTCATCGCGAGCGATCGACAGGCTGCGCCGGACGACAAAACGCCGCTAGTTCTAGCGGCCCGGTCGGACGATTCTTTCGGGTCATCAGGATTGCTCTTTTCCTCGTGTGGTGTTTATTTCTCGAACTTTCTCGAACGGAGCCGGAGCCCGGAGGGCTCCGGTGGATGACCAGCTACTGCCTCGACCTATCCCGCTGGCATGCTTGAACGAGGCCAAGGACTGGGGCTGAGCCCCGTCCCGGTGATGGGAGTGAGGCCGTCTGTCTGCGTATCGCTGTATGGTTATCCAGTTATCATACTAGTTCCCTCCCGTACCTCTCCCTCTGGCATGAAGCTAAACAGAGCAACACGAGACACCGCCCAGCCGTGCTGGGAGCGCCAAGGCGCGCATTTCCTCTTTCACTTCACGCAGCCCGATCACGCGGATGCAATCTTCGCCGAGCAGCGGTTTCTCGTGCCCGAACGACGAGGTTCCCAGGGCTGGGGGCTCTACGTGACGAACATCAAGCCCGGCTCCCGGCCGGACGACTTCATCCTCAAAACGCTCTTTGCGCTCGGCCGAGACCAGTTCGCAATCGAAGGGGTCGTGGTCCTGTCGCACGACGCCTTGCCCTTTCGGCGTGTAGCTCCACACAGCTTCTTCCACGCAGCCCCGGCAGGAGCGACGCTCGACCTCGTCGGCATGTTGGTGGGAAGCGGGCGGCGAAATCGTGGCACCTGGCGATGGACATCCGGAATCTTCAGCTGAGAATAGTTGACTTTTAGAAGTGACATCAATGCTATCCTTGGGTGCATGACGAAGCAACAAGCCCTCCCCACGCTGCGAGGCGATCGAACCGGATACGTCCTTGGGGGCCAGATGATCGACGGCTTCGAGGATCGTCCAGACCTTGGCCCTCGCGCGCGGCTGGCCTTGGCGCGCATGGCCCAGCGCAATACGCCCGAGGCGCTATCCGACGCTCAGCGTGATCTGCTGGCAGAGTCCGAGAGCCAGACGCCCCAACCGTCGGCCCTGCTCGTGACGTTGACTCGAAACCTCGAATACCTCGACGAGGCGTATGAGGCGGGGCTCTTCGGCGACCTCAGCGCCGAGGAGTTAGCCGTCGTCCGCGACCCCTCCAACCATCCAGACCTGCCAGACGCGAGCTATCCGTTGCCGATCGGCCAAGCGGCGAAGGCAACCGGCGCATCGGCGGTCCAGTTGCGCCGATGGGCCGACGCCCGGCTGATTCCCTCACTGCACATCCATGGGCGTCTGCACTTTTTCGGCGCCGGCATCCTGCGCGCGATGCTTCTGGCGAAGACCGAGAGATACGAGGTTTCAGCACTGATGCGGATCCTGCGAGGGGAGGAGGCAGGTGGCCGACTGGTGCGACTGCTGGGCATCACGCTCTCATCTCTTTCGGGCGCGATCGAGGAAAACGACGAGGCGAGCCACGAGCTGGCAATTGCCGGCTCCACGCTGGTCCGGCGCAGCGAGACCATTCGCAGGGCCGCGGAGGTCTACAGCGCCAGCGCAGAGACGCCGCCCCGTATGGCTGCGGCGTAAGACTTCGGATCGCAGACAACTCGATCCATCCTGGCCCTCTGCCAGCATGGCGGCGTCCAGATGCGCGTGGCTCGCGCGCTCAGCGTGGACACGGATGTCGATATGCCCGATCTCCTCCCCGACCTGATCCCCGCGCGCATCCTCAACGAGCACGTGTACTGCCCGCGGTTGGCGTACCTGGAATGGGTCGACCGCCAGTTCGTGGATAACGCGGATACGGCCGAGGGGACGTTCGTGCACCGGGTCGTGGACCGCGAGCGCTCGGCGCCGCCGGAGCCGGATCGGGATGGCGAGGAGGACGGCGAGCCGCGGCCGGCAAGCAGCTCGGTGACGGTCTCCTCCGAGCGGTTGGGCTTGATCGCGAAGGTCGACCTGCTGGAGGCTCACAAGGACAGTGTCGTGCCGATCGAGTACAAGCGCGGCGGACCACGCGAGGGAGAGGTCCCTCTGTGGGAGCCCGAGCTGGTGCAGCTGTGCGCGCAGGTGCTGATCCTGCGGGACGCCGGCTACAGCGTCCCGCACGCCGAGGTGTACTTCGCGGGGACGCGCACCCGCCACCGGATCGAGATCACCGATGGTCTCGTCGAGCAGACGATCGCCGCGATCGAGGAGCTGCGCGGCAGCGCCGCCCGCGACGAGCCGCCGCCACCGCTGGTCGACAGCCCCAAGTGCCCGCGCTGCTCGCTCGTCGGGACTCTGCCTGCCCGACGAGGTCAACGCGCTGCGCGATCGCTCCGAGCGTCCCCGCGCGCAGCCTCGTCGCCGGTGACCCGCCGGCAACGCCGCTGTATGCGACAAACGCCGGCAGCCGCCTGTCCAAGCGCGGCGGGCGCGTGGTGCTGCTTGAGGAGGAAGAGGAGATCGCCTCGCGCCGCCTGATCGACGTGTCGCACATCGCGGTGTTGGGCAACGTCACCATCGGCAGCGCGCTGCTGCGCGCCTGCTTCGACAGCGGGGTTCCGATCCTGTGGTTCACCTCCGGCGGCTGGTTCAGGGCGTCGCTACCGGGATGCCCGCGAAGCAACGTCGCAGTGCGCATGCGCCAGCATCGAGCGGCGGCTATCGGCAGCCCCGAGCTCGCGGCGGCGTTCGTCGCCGGCAAGATCCGCAACGCCCGCACGCTGCTGCGCCGCCACGGCGGGGCTGACGCGCGGCCGCACCCTCGCGCAGCTCGCGAACCTCGCTAGGGCCGCAGAGACCGAGCGCAGTCGTCGAGTCGCTGCTCGGGATCGAGGGTACCGCCGCGCGGCTCTACTTCGATCGCTTCGGCGCCGCTCCTGAAGGAGGCGGGCGGGGCCGCCGGGTTTTCGACTTCGACGAGCGCAACCGCCGACCGCCGCGCGATCCCGTCAACGCGCTGCTGTCGTTCATCTACGCGCTGCTCATCAAGGACGTCACGGCCGCCGCTGCTCGCCGCCGGCCTCGATCCGTACGTCGGCGTCTACCATCGCCCCGGCTTCGGCCGCCCCGCGCTGGCGCTCGACCTCGCCGAGGAGTTCCGTCCCCTCCTCGGCGACTCCACGGTCCTGACCGCGATCAACAACGGCGAGATCGTCGCCGGCGACTTCGTCGAGCGCGCCGGCGGCAGTCGCCCTCACCGAGCGCGGGCGGCGCAAGGCGATCGCGGCCTATGAGCGGCGCATGAGCACCGAACTGCGCCACCCCCTCTTCCGCTACCGCGCGAGCTACCGCCGGACGCTGGAGATCCAGGCGCGCCTGCTGGCCGCCGTGCTCGTCGGCGACGTGCCCGCCTATCGTCCCTTGACAACCCGATAGCAGCGACCCGCCTGGCCGACCGGATCCGGTACCTCGTCGCCTACGACATCCGCCATCCGCGCCGGCTACGGCGGGTCCACCGCGTCGCCACCGACCACGGTGAGCCGCTGCAATACTCGGTCTTCGTCTGCGACCTCACCCCAACCGAGCTGATAGCGCTCAAGCGCGCCCTCCTCGCCGAGATCAAGACCACCGAGGACAGCATCGGCATCTTCGATCTCGGCGCCCCCGCCAGCCGCGGCGTGCAGTGCATCGAGTTCCTCGGCGTCCGCCGAGACCTACCCAGCGACGACCCAGCGATCTGGTGACCCTGCGAGCGCTCAGGTGCGCCGTCAATCCCAGGCAGCCCTCGCGCTCGCGAAATGCCTGCATATGGGCACCAGCAGACCCGCCTTGGCCGTGTCAGCTCAGGCCCCGCCCCACATCGATTGCCTACCTCTCGCAAGCCGCTCGAAAACGCCTGCAAATCTATGGCAAAATCCACGAGCCGTCACCGGGGATGTGCATTCCCCGGCTCCGTTGAAGCCACCGCGAGCCGAACGGCGAGGCGTGCGGCGGCTACGTGTCACCGGGGATGTGATTCCCCGGCTCCGTTGAAGCGACATCGACCTGCGGGTAGCCCGTGAGCTTGAGGCCAGTCACCGGGGATGTGATTCCCCGGCTCCGTTGAAGCTCTCGAGCGTTGCTGCGTGCGGTGAATGCTGCATCTCGTCACCGGGGATGTGATTCCCCGGCTCCGTTGAAGCCTCCTCGCATCTGCCCCCGGTGTGACGGATTGGGGAAGTCACCGGGGATGTGATTCCCCGGCTCCGTTGAAGCGAGTCGCCCCGTAACGACTTCGAGCCCCGTCCACCGTCACCGGGGATGTGATTCCCCGGCTCCGTTGAAGCGGCGCGTGCCGAGATCGAGCGGGTCCGCACGGTGGACGACGTCACCGGGGATGTGATTCCCCGGCTCCGTTGAAGCACGGAGGGCTACGCGGGACTGGAGGCGTATCTCGCGTCACCGGGGATGTGATTCCCCGGCTCCGTTGAAGCGCGCACGTTCCGGTGATGGTATCCATGAGCGGCTGTGTCACCGGGGATGTGATTCCCCGGCTCCGTTGAAGCTTCGGCGCGGGCATCGGGACGAACATCGGGGCGTCAAGTCACCGGGGATGTGATTCCCCGGCTCCGTTGAAGCCTACTGGCTATCGGGGCGAACACCTACTTCACCGTCGTGTCACCGGGGATGTGATTCCCCGGCTCCGTTGAAGCCCGTCAGCCAGTCACTGGTTAGTGGGCGTAAGGCGGGGTCACCGGGGATGTGATTCCCCGGCTCCGTTGAAGCGATCTGTTCGGGGCGACACAAGACGAGCCCGTTGACGTCACCGGGGATGTGATTCCCCGGCTCCGTTGAAGCCACAGCAACAGGTGAGAGCCAAACGCCGCGACGATCGCGTCACCGGGGATGTGATTCCCCGGCTCCGTTGAAGCTATGAGCACCGTGCGGCTGGGGTGGATGTGGTGTGGTCACCGGGGATGTGATTCCCCGGCTCCGTTGAAGCCGATCGCTAAGCGCACGGCCAGCCTCGAACACGGCCGTCACCGGGGATGTGATTCCCCGGCTCCGTTGAAGCTCCTTCGCCGCCGGGGCGGCCGTGGTGGGGATGTGAAGTCACCGGGGATGTGATTCCCCGGCTCCGTTGAAGCATCGAACCTTCCTTTGACTGCCAGCACTACCGCGAGTCACCGGGGATGTGATTCCCCGGCTCCGTTGAAGCTTGCGTTCTGGGCTAGCGCCAGTCGTCGTCGTGCCGGGTCACGGGGATGTGATTCCCCGGCTCCGTTGAAGCTTGCGCAAGTGGCTTGGCATCACCTGGAGGGGCCGGTCACCGGGGATGTGATTCCCCGGCTCCGTTGAAGCGAGCGGCCACGCGAGCGCGCTACTCATGGCTCTCCGGTCACCGGGGATGTGATTCCCCGGCTCCGTTGAAGCGAGAACATCGTCATGGAAGCGCGCGCGGGGAACCTCGCGTCACCGGGGATGTGATTCCCCGGCTCCGTTGAAGCCAGCCTCCCTACTCGACCTTGCCAATGCAATGTAGCGTCACCGGGGATGTGATTCCCCGGCTCCGTTGAAGCAATCTCTGCGTCGCCAACCGCGAGGCGGGAGAACCGTCACCGGGGATGTGATTCCCCGGCTCCGTTGAAGCGGCATCTTCCCTCGCAGCGAGAACTTGCCGGGGAGCGTCACCGGGGATGTGATTCCCCGGCTCCGTTGAAGCACGCTCAACACCGGGGCCGGCGGCGTCACAGGCGCCGGGTCACCGGGGATGTGATTCCCCGGCTCCGTTGAAGCCTCTACAAGCCCTAAGTGTGCCCCTACCTGGCGTTTGGAGTCACCGGGGATGTGATTCCCCGGCTCCGTTGAAGCCAGCAGATCGCCCCGGCGAACCGTCGCCTGGCGTATGGTCACCGGGGATGTGATTCCCCGGCTCCGTTGAAGCAGGCTAACCGGCGTGCTGTTTTGTTGATCGTTCTCGTCACCGGGGATGTGATTCCCCGGCTCCGTTGAAGCAAGGCTTGCCGGCTGCTGCTTGGCGACGACGTGACGTCACCGGGGATGTGATTCCCCGGCTCCGTTGAAGCCCCAAGCCCGTCCAGACCCTCAAAGCACACGGTGGGTCACCGGGGATGTGATTCCCCGGCTCCGTTGAAGCACGCTGCTGAGAGCTGAAACCGGCCATCTAGCCGTCGTCACCGGGGATGTGATTCCCCGGCTCCGTTGAAGCAGTTGGTGCTCTACGGGGTGATGCTGATGTTTGGTGGTCACCGGGGATGTGATTCCCCGGCTCCGTTGAAGCAGGATGATGAACGGCTTCATCCCCGCCTTCAGCGACGTCACCGGGGATGTGATTCCCCGGCTCCGTTGAAGCAGCACGGGCGACAACCAGCCCGGTTTCCATGCACGGGTCACCGGGGATGTGATTCCCCGGCTCCGTTGAAGCTCCATCGCCTCGCGGATCGTCGCCAGCCTCTCCACGAGGTCACCGGGGATGTGATTCCCCGGCTCCGTTGAAGCTCGACGTCCAACGCCAAGACAACCAGTGGGTCATGTCACCGGGGATGTGATTCCCCGGCTCCGTTGAAGCTATCCGGCGCCGCCCATAGCGACCACCGTCCGGCTACGTCACCGGGGATGTGATTCCCCGGCTCCGTTGAAGCTTGCCATCGTGGGTTGCGGCGGGGGACGGTCCTCCTCGTCACCGGGGATGTGAATCCCCGGCTCCGTTGAAGTGGGGAGAACGGTCGAGCGATGTTCGGCAAGTGGGACATCACCGGGGGTGTGACTCCCCGGCTCCGTCGAAGCGAGCCCACCCTAACCAAGGAGGACCTGCGGGTCCTACGGGTCACCGGGGATATGAATCCCCGGCTCCGTTGAAGCGGCGCGTTCCTGGTGATCGTCGGCGTGGTCTTCGCTGTCACCGGGGATATGGGTCCCCGGCTCCGTTGAAGCCGGTCGTCGGGATGGATATACACCGGGCCGTTGGACGCACGTCACCGGGGATGTGATTCCCCGGCTCCGTTGAAGCCAGTACATCTCGTTGCCGATCTCGAACGTCGAGAAGCCGTCACCGGGGATGTGAATCCCCGGCTCCGTTAAAGCTGGATGAGAAGCGTCGAGAGATCCAGGACCGGCTGACCGTCACCGGGGATGTGAGTCCCCCGCTCCGTTGAAGCGCGCAGGCCAGCGAGGTCCCAGCCCTGAATGAAATATCACCGGGGGTGTGATTCCCCGGCTCCGTTGAAGCTCGAAGTTTTCCACCTCGACGATCAGGTGGCCCTTGTGTCACCGGGGATGCGGGTCCTCGGTTCCGTTGAAGCGGGTCAACGATCACGAGCGCCCTGGAGTCGTCGTTTGCGAGTCACCGGGGATGTGGATCTCCGGCTCCGTTGAGGCAAGGGCGCCCGCGGAGTCTTCCCGATCCACGCCGCGTCACCGGGGATGCGATTCCCGGCTCCGTTGAAGCGTCACACCTTTGCGGATCTCTTAAGTGATCCACGCAGTCGCCGGGGATGTGAGTCCCCGGCTCTGTTGAAGCATGGCCGGTCACTGTCGCGCGCATGACGTCGCTATCGTCACCGGGGATGCGACTCCCCGGCCTCGTTGACGCTCATAGGGCAACCTCCCAGCAACCCCCTGACCATATGGTAGACTTTCAGGGTAGTAATTCCTATCGACTTGATCCAACCATGCTGAGTACGGTTTCCGAGAAGGGCCAGATCACAGTCCCCAAGCGACTACGCGAACGGCTAGGCATCCGTGCCGGAGACCGCCTGGAGCTGACCGAGGAGGAGGGACGGCTGGTGGCACGCAAGGCCGTTGCCAACGACCCCGTCGCAGCCGTCTACGGGATCCTCGAGATCGAGCAGACTACGGACGAGATCATCCGCGCTCTGCGTGGCGCGCCCGACGCCGTGTGATGTGATCACAGCGGTCGACACGAGCGTGCTGCTCGACATCTTCGTCGCCGAGTCCGAGTTCGGACCACGCTCCGCAGCGGCCACACGCAGATGCCTCGCCGAGGGCAGCCTCGTCGCCTGTGAGGTTGTATGGGCGGAGACAACGGCCTCGTTTGCGACCAAAACCGCCGCCGAGGCGGCGTTCACTGACCTGCGAGTCGACTTCTCCCCGCTCGACACATCCACATCGCTCGCGGTAGGCCAAGCCTGGCGGGCATATCGAAAGGCCGGTGGGAGCAGAGAACGAGTGATCGCCGACTTTCTCATCGGCGCTCACGCCCTCGCGCACGCCGATCGACTGCTGACGCGTGACCGAGGGTTCTACCGGCGCTACTTCGGCGAACTGCGCGTCGTGGACCCAGGCGAGGAAAGCGAGGATCAGCGACCGGGGTGCGCAAACAGCGCGGAGACATCGAGGTCGGCCACGCCCTCGGCGGGCGAGGGAACCAACGCACCCACCGCGTAGATCTCGCACGCGCGATATCCCTCCGTGTCAGGGTCGGTGCGCACCTCGACCGACCGGCCTGGGACGTCGATGAGCCAATAGGTGGGGATGCCCGCGTGCGCATACAACCGTGCCTTCATGCCGCGATCGATCGCGTGCGAGCTGACGGCCACCTCGACCACGAGCAGCGCCGTGCGCGGGTGCTGATCGGTTGATGGCTCGGACTCGATGAGCGCTAGGTCCGGCTCGGGTACCGAGTCGGGGGGTATCTCCAGTGGGAGCTGCACGTGCAGCCACGAATGCGCGTGGGCCAGGTGGCGTGTCAGCCGCCTGACAACGGCAGCGTGGTCGGGATTCTGCGGACTCACGTCGACGAGCCATCCCTCGAGCAGCTCAAACGGCTCGCCATCGAGCACCCCCGTTGCGACCATCCGGCCGTAGGTCTCGACATCGAACCGGTGTATGGGCAGCGAAAGAGCCTCGGTGGCCATTGGACAAGTGTAGAGCCGAGCCGGTCGTTCATTCCGGGCAAGGTACTCAGCGGTGGAGAGACCAGAATCGGTCCGCCGCGAGGCCGGCCGGCTCCTCTGGCAGCGGGTCGCGCTGCGCGAAGCACGCAGGTAGAGCTATTTATCCCAGGACTTTGTGCAGCGTCTGCCTGAATGCGGCCGGTTCGATCGCCGGATACCGATAAAGCTCTGGCTCGATCTCCCCGAAGAGCTCACGCAATCGCGAGGGCTCCACGAGGCCGCGTTCATCATCGCCTGAACGTCGGCGAGGTCCTGCTCGAAGTAGATGCGCCTGATCGTTGAGCGTTGGTAGCGCGCTCGGCTGCACGGGCAAAACTGACCATCCGGCGAATCAATGCGTTGTAGTGGCTGTGCGCGTTGCCCTCATCCTTCTCCGAGAGCACTTCATAGAGACGATGCCCCGGCGACCCTTCGCCGCCAGATGGGATGTCATAGCCCAAGGCCCGGAGACGCGGCGCCGCCATGCTCACCAGTAAGGACGCCTCACTCTCACGGCCGGCCGAGAGATCGGCGAGTCCCGCGCTCACGAGCTCGTGGCCGGGTAGGTCGGCGGGAACGTCCTTCATACCCCCAATAGTAGGTTGGCGCCCGGAGAGCCTGCCGCTCCTAGCCTGCGCTCCGACCCTAAGATGGCCCGATGCAACTCCGCTGGCCGTGGGCCGATAGCGGCAATGGCCCTCTCCCCCAGCTGCTGGTGATGCTCACCGTGGTTACCGGGGTGGTCGATGCGGTGAGCTATATCGCGCTTGGGCATGTGTTCGTGGCGAACATGACCGGCAACATCGTGTTCCTCGGCTTCGCGCTTGCGGGTGCCTCGGGGCTCTCCGCGGCAGCTTCGCTCACGGCGCTCGGCGCGTTCCTGCTCGGCGCGCTCGCGGGCGGGCGGATCGGGGTGCGTTTCGGCGGGCACCGCGGGTGGCACCTGCGCACGGCGAGCTCGATCGCGATCGTGCCGCTGCTGCTGGCGATGATCGTCGCGGCGATCCTTGGCCAGCCCGTATCCGAAGAGGCTCGCTACGCGCTGATCGTGCCGCTCGCGCTGGCGATGGGGATCCAGAACGCCACCGCGCGGCGGCTCGCGGTGCCCGATCTGCCCACCACCGTCCTCACCCTCACGTTGACGGGGATCGCCGCCGACTCGCGCCTGGCGGGGCGCGAGGGAGGTCCCGCGGCGCGCCGCCTGATCTCCGTGAGCGCGATGTTCACCGGCGCGCTGATCGGCGCGCTGCTGGTGATCAACATCGACCTGATGCTCCCGATCGCGCTCGCCGCGCTGCTAATGGCCACGAGCGCCGCCGCAGCCCACCGGCTCTCGGCAAGAGACTCGGAGTGGGCGCCGCCCCCCGGCAAGCCATAGGGCCCATAGCTCAACCCTTGAAAGTCGAGGGGCCGGCGTCCCCAAACGGCTCGTCGCGCTCGCGCACCGCCTGCTTGAAGCCCGCCTCGGCTGCGCGCTGCTGAAATGCGTAGCCCTCGGCCGTGTGGCGTGTGATGCCATCGAAGACCGTCCCCAGCACCTGCGTGCTGTGCAGGCCTCCTGCCATCTGCTCCTGATTGACGAGCAGCTTCATCATCCGCAGCTGGTTGAGGGGCATCCGCGCGATCCTTCCCACGAGGATCTCGGTGCGCTCGTCGAGATCCTCCGCCGCGGGGGCCTCGATCGCAAGGCCCCACTCGAGCGCCTCCGCGCCCGAGAGCGAATCGCCGGTGAACAGCAGTCGCTTCGCGCGCTGGGAGCCGAGCCGCTGCGCCCACAGCGAGGTCGTCGGCGAGCCCCACACGCGCGCCGGCGGATAGCCGATCTTCGCGTTCGCCGCGATCACGAGCAGATCCGAGCACAGCGCCATATCGGTGCCGCCCGCCACGCAGAAGCCGTGTACCTTGCACACCACGGGCTTCGAGCAGTGAAACAGCGACATGAACGCGCGAACGTTGCGGCTCATCATCGCGTAGTCCACCATCGGATCCCACGTTCCGGTGGGATCGTGGTTGGCGGCCATCACCTGCGGATCCAGCGGCGAGCCGGCGGGCGCAGCCCCCACAACGCCATCGCCGTCCCACTGCGCGCGCCGCGCAGGCGGCCGGATGGCCGCCTCTCCCTCCCCCATCCGCCCCCCTCCCTCGGCGCTCTCCACGAGGTCATAGCCACCGCAGAATCCCTTGCCGTTGCCCGCGAGGAGGATCGCGTGCACCGCAGGGTCGAGGTCCGCGCGCTCCACGCACGCCTCCAGCTCGCCCACCAGGCGCGGCGTGATGCCGTTGCCGCGCGCGGGGCGATCGAGGGTGATCCGCGCGATCCGCTCGGCCACCGCGTAGGTCATCGTGGCCAGCTCGCTCACCGCGCGCAGCCTGGTGAATCGCGTGCGGTTTGTCAAGTACGCTGGGCTTGATGGCGCTCTTCTTCGACCACCCGGCGTGCCTGGAGCACGACCCGAGCGCGCATGTCCCCGAGCACCCCGACACGCCGGAGCGGCTGATGGCGGTCGAGCGGGCGCTCGCCGCCGAGGACTGGCTGGGCTGGGAGCGACGCGCGGCGCCCGCCGCGAGCGAGGCTCAGCTCGAGCTGATCCACAGCGCCGCCCACGTGCGGCGCATCGAGGAGCTGTCGCTCGCCGGGCGGCGGCGCGATCGACCCCGACACGTTCGTCGGCGAGCCCTCCTAGCGCGCCGCGCTGCACGCCGCAGGCGGAGCGTGCGAGATGGCGCGGCGCTGATGGCGCGCGAGGCGCCGCTCGGGTTCTGCGGCGTGCGGCCCTCGGGCCACCACGCCGAACCGGATCGCGCGATGGGCTTCTGCCTGTTCAACAACGTCGCGCTCGCCGCGGAGTTCGCGATTCGCGAGCTGGGCGCCAAGCGCGTGTTCATCCTCGACTGGGACGTGCACCACGGCAACGGCACCGCCGAGGCCTTCCGCCGCCGCGACGGACGTGCTGTTCGCGAGCATCCACCAGGCGGGGATCTACCCCGGCACGGGCGAGCTGAGCGATGTCGGCTCGGGCGCGGGAGAGGGCTACACGATCAACCTGCCCGTGCCCGCGGGCTCCGAAGAGGAGCTGTGGCTCTCGCTGCTCGAGCACATCGTGCTCCCGGCCGCGCGCGACGTTCGCGCCCGATCTCGTGCTCGATCTCCGCCGGCTTCGACGCGCACCGCGAGGACCCGCTCGGCGGGCTGCCGCCTGGAGGACGGAGTCCTTCGCGGAGATGGCCCGCCACGTGCGCGACCTCGCCGCGCGATCTCGACGTGCCGCTCGGCGCGGTGCTCGAGGGCGGCTACGACACCCGCGGCGCTCGCGCGCTGCGTGCCGCGACGCTTGCCGCGCTCGCCGGCGATCGAGCCGCGCACTCCGCGGCGCCCGAGCCGCTGCTCACCTCGCGCGCGGCATCGCACATCGGCCACTACTGGCCGCTTACGTAGTTTGCCGCGGCGCGTCCACGGGCAAGCGCGGATGTGCCACAGCGCCGCTCCCGCGAGTCTTCGAGCATCGTGAGGAGCGCCTACGCCGACACCGACGCGCGAGAGCCCCCGCGGTCGACCACTCTGCACCCGTGACAGCCGAAGCGACCGATCCGCCCGCCACGACGCCGGCCGCCCCCCCGCGGCTGGCGTCGTGCACAGCCCGCTGACACCCAAGCTCGTGCGGCTGCGCGACGGCGCCTCGGTGAGCGTCCGCCCCGTGAGCGCCAGCGACGAGGCGCCGCTGCGCACCTTCCTCGATGGCCTCTGCGGGGAGGCGCGCCGGCTGCGCTTCTTCACCGGCGCCGCCGACATGGCCAGAGCCGCCCACATGGCCACCGATCCCGCCGTGCACGGGTACGGGCTGCTGGCGCACGACGAAACGGGCGTCCTCGTCGCCCACGCGGCCTATGTGAAGATCGACGATGCGCGCGCGGAAGTCGCCGTCGAGGTCGCCGATCACCTGCACGGGCGCGGGCTCGGCACGATCCTGATCGAGCGTCTCGCCGCTGTCGCCGAGGAGCATGGCATCATCGAGTTCGTGGCCGAGGTGCTGCCCGACAATCGCGAGATGCTGCACGTCTTCCGCGACGGCTTCGACGCGCAGGTCGCCTTTCACGAAGGGACGGAGACCGTCGAGTTCCCCACATCGGCATGGCGAATGGCGCACGAGCGCTTCGGACTGGAGGGTCCATCTTGAATCTCACAGGCGCAGACACGATCGGCGCGGTCTTCAACCTGAACGACCCCGCGCACGTCGTGCACTGGCACTTCATCCAGCTCTCGGTGTCGAACATCATCGTGATCGCGCTGATGTTCGTCGTCTTCGCGCTGGCGATCCTGCTGCCCTTCCCGGGCGCCGCCCGGCGAAGGGAGAGCCGCTCATGAGCGTCGCCCCGCCCCCCAAGACCCCACCCGCAGCGCCCCCGCCGGCCACGCCTCGAAGCTCGTGGACGGTGCGCACGCGCGAAGTCGCGCGTCGAGAACCTTCCGCCCGAGAAGCTCCTGCCCGACGGCCAGCCGACATATGTCGCCTCCTGGATCTACGTGTTCGGCGTGGCGAGCATCGCCGCGCTGATCGTGACGATCGGCTCGGGCATCGATCCTCTCACTGAAGGGACCCGCCTGGTGGCACTACACCGGCGTCGGGCACTTCTTCAACTCGATCCACCTGTGGGCGCGTCGAGCTGTTCTTCTTCGTGATGGTCGTGCACCTGTGGGGCAAGTACTGGATGGCCGCCTGGCGCGGCGGGCGCGCGCGCGTGTGGGTCACCGGCGCGATCACCTTCATCGTCGCGGTCCCCACCGCGCTCACCGGCTACGTCTCCCAGCAGAACTTCGACGCGCAGTGGATCTCCACGCAGGCCAAGGACGGGCTCAACTCGGTCGGCGTGGGCGCGTTCTTCAACGTCACCAACTTCGGGCAGATGTACAGCTACCACGTGCTGCTGCTGCCCACCGCGGTGGTGGCGCTCGTCGCCGCGCACGTGCTGCTCGTGCGCCGCCACGGCGTTGTGCCGCCGTTCGAGCTCGACGAAGCTCGCTCGCCCGCGGGAGCGGCGTCCGTCGGCGCCGCCGCTTCACCGCTGCAGCCGCCTCGAGCGCGAGCGAGGTCATGAGCCTGCGCCCAGCGACGACACCAAGCCCTGGACGGGCCCTACGCCCCGTATGACCTGATCAAGGAGCTGTTCATCGCGATCGGCGTGATCGCGCTGCTGGCGGTCGTGCTGACGGTGCTGTTCTCCTCACCCGACGACAAGCCCAGCACGGTCGCGCAGTGGTCGCAGCAGATGCCCGTCGAACTTCGTGACCACCGCCAACGAGGAGCTCGACGGCACGAGCGACACGGCCGAATACGGCCCCCCCTACAACCACAACGGCTCAGGCCAGCACATCGCGTTCGTCGAACTGCAGAAGTGGCTCGGCGTGAGCCACCCGATCGACACCGCCAACGACTACGTGATCGACCCGCTGCGCAGCGTCCCCGGCAACCCCGCGCTGCAGAGCCGCGATCGCCAACTACCAGCGGCGCCCAGCGGCCACGCAGAAGCGCCTGGACCGAAGCGTATGAAAAGGCGCTCGAAAAGGCGCCACCGTCGGCCCCAACGGCCAGGTGCAGGTGCCGCCGGGCGAATACGGGCCCGGTGCCGGTGATGATGAACGGCCTGCTCGCGCTCGCCCAGAGCGGCGGCCTCGATGGGGCGCTGCTGACGCAGCAATCAGTTCTACCAGACCGACTACACCAAGCCGCTGCTGTTCATGGCCGACGGCGGCCTGCTCGACGAACGCGCGGAAAAGGAACACCTGCTGGGCGAGCAGTGGGGCATGATGAACGAGACCGGCAGCTACCCGGGCCAGGTGTGGCTGTGGCTGTACACGCTCTGGTATCAGGTCGAACCCTTCAAGGAATCAGAAAACGCCGACATCCTCGTGATGCTCGTGATGGGCCTGCTCAGCCTCGCGTTCATATGCATCCCCTTCATTCCCGGCATCCGCAGCATCCCCCGCCGCATCCCGATCTACAAGCTGATCTGGAAAGAGCACTACCGCGCGCAGCAGAACGCCTGACGGCACAGTGGTGAGCGCCGCGCCCTCTCACCCGAGGAGCTGCGCGCGCTCGATGGGTACTGGCGCGCGGCCAACTACCTGTCGGTCGGCCAGATCTACCTGCTGGCCAACCCGCTGCTGCGCGAGCCGCTGCGCGCCGAGCACGTCAAGCCGCGGCTGCTCGGCCACTGGGGCACGACGCCGGGCCTGAACTTCGTCTACGCGCACCTGAACCGCGTGATCCGCGCGCGCGACCTGAACGTGATCTACGTCACCGGCCCCGGCCACGGCGGCCCGGGCATCGTCGCGAACGTCTACCTGGAGGGCACCTACACCGAGGTCTACCCCACGATCGGCCACGACGAGGAGGGGCTGCGCGGCTGTTGCGCCAGTTCTCCTTCCCCGGCGGCATCCCCAGCCACGTCGCACCCGAGACGCCCGGCTCGATCCACGAGGGCGGCGAGCTGGGCTACTCGCTCGCGCACGCCTACGGCGCAGCGTTCGACAACCCCGACCTGCTCGTCTGCTGCGTGATCGGCGACGGCGAGGCCGAAACCGGGCCGCTGGCGGCGAGCTGGCACGCCAACAAGTTCCTCGACCCCGCGCGCGACGGCGCGGTGCTGCCCGTGCTGCATCTCAACGGGTACAAGATCGCCAGTCCGACCGTGCTGGCGCGCATCCCCCACGCGGAGCTCGCGGCGCTGTTCGCGGGCTACGGCTACGCGCCGCGCTTCGTCGAGGGCGACGACCCGCAGGAGATGCACCAGCTGATGGCCGCCACGCTCGAGGAGTGCACCGACGGAGATCGCCGCGATCCAGCGCCGCGCGCGCACCGACGGCGAGCGGGAGCGCCCGCCCTGGCCGATGATCGTGCTGCGCACGCCCAAGGGCTGGACGGGACCCAAGGAGGTCGACGGGCTGCCGGCCGAGGGGTCCTTTCGCTCCCATCAGGTGCCGCTCGCCGACGCGCGCGAGCAACCCCGAGCACCTCGCGCAGCTCGGAGCAGTGGCTGCGCTCCTACCGCCCAGAGGAGCTGTTCGACGCGCAGGGCGCGCTGCGCCCCGAGCTCGCCGCGCTGGCCCCCCAGGGCACGCGGCGCATGGGCGCGAACCCGCACGCCAACGGCGGGCTGCTGCTGCGCGACCTGGAGCTGCCCGACTTCCGCGACTACGCCGTGCCGGTGCCCGCGCCGGGAACGGAGCACGAGCGAGCCCACGCGCGTGCTCGGCGCGTGGCTGCGCGACATCATCGTGCGCAACCCCGACCGCTTCCGCGTCTGGGGCCCCGACGAGACCGCCTCCAACCGCCTGAGCGCCGTATTCGAGGTGACCGATCGCGCCTGGATGGCCGAGCGTCTGCCCAGCGACGACCATCTCGCGCCCGAGGGGCGGGTGATGGAGGTGCTCAGCGAGCACCTCTGCCAGGGCTGGCTCGAGGGCTACCTGCTCACCGGCCGCCATGGCCTGTTCAACTGCTACGAGGCGTTCATCCACATCGTCGACTCGATGTTCAACCAGCACGCGAAGTGGCTGAAGGTGACGCGCGAGCATCCCCTGGCGCGCGCCGGTCGCCTCGCTCAACTACCTGCTCTCCTCGCACGTGTGGCGCCAGGACCACAACGGCTTCTCCCACCAGGACCCCGGCTTCATCGACCACGTGGTCAACAAGAAGGCCGAGATCGTCCGCGTGTACCTGCCGCCCGACGCCAACTGCCTGCTGTCGGTGGCCGACCACTGCCTGCGCAGCCGCGACTACGTCAACGTGATCGTCGCCGGCAAGCAGCCCTCGCTCGACTACCTCACCATGGAGGAGGCGGTGGCGCACTGCACGCGCGGCCTCGGCATCTGGGAGTGGGCGAGCAACGACGGCGATGAGGAGCCCGACGTGGTGCTGGCCTGCGCCGGTGACATCCCCACCCTGGAGACGCTCGCCGCGGCGGCGATCCTGCGCGAGCACCTGCCCGCACTGAGGGTGCGCGTGGTCAACGTCGTCGACCTGATGCGCCTGGAGCCCGACAGCGAGCACCCGCACGGGCTCCCCGACAGCGAGTTCGACGCGCTGTTCACCACCACCCAGCCGGTGATCTTCGCCTACCACGGCTACCCCTGGCTGATCCACCGTCTCACCTACCGCCGCGCATGCCACGACAACCTCCACGTGCGCGGCTACAAGGAGGAGGGCACCACCACCACGCCCTTCGACATGGTCATGCTCAACGATCTCGACCGCTTTCACCTCGTCATGGACGTGATCGACCGTGTCCCGGGCCTCGGCGAGCACGCTGCGCACCTGCGCCAGCAGATGACCGACGAGCGCCTGCGCCACCGCGCCTACACCCGCGAACACGGCGAGGACCCTCCGGGCCTGCGCGAGTGGACCTGGCCGTGCGCGTCCTAGTCGTCAATGCCGGATCGAGCAGCCTCAAGCTGACGCTGCTCGCCTGCGCCCGTGAGGGTGATGGCGCGAACGAGACGCTCGCGACGCACGAGCTGGACAGCCCGCACGCGCAGTTCGACCCAGAGGAGATCCGCGCCGCCCTGCATGGCCCGCTGGGCAACGCCGACGCCGTCGGACACCGGATCGTGCACGGCGGTGAGCGCTTTGCCGAGGCCGTGAAGATCGACGCGGGGGCGCGCAAAGCGCTGGAGGACCTCGTGGAGCTGGCGCCGCTGCACCAGCCAAAGTCGCTCGCCGCGCTCGATGCGGTCACGCAGACGCTGCCCGACGTGCCCGCCTACGCGTGCTTCGACACCGCCTTTCACCGCACCCTCGCCCCCGCCGCGTCCACATACGCCCTACCGCAAGAGTGGCGCGAGCGGTGGGGGCTGCGGCGCTACGGCTTCCACGGCCTCTCGCACGCATGGGTCGCGCGCCGCGCGCCACAACTGCTCGACCGAGACCCAGCCGAGCTGCGAATCGTCAGCTGCCATCTGGGGGCCGGCGCCTCGCTATGTGCGATCGCCGGCGGCCTCTCGCGCGACACCACGATGGGCTTCACCCCGCTGGAGGGCCTCGTCATGGCCACCCGCTCGGGCAGCGTCGACCCAGGCATGATCCTCTGGCTGCAAGAGCACTCCGGGCTCTCCACACACGAGCTGGCCGACGCGCTGGAGCACCGCTCCGGCCTGCTTGGTCTCGCGGGCAGCGCGGACATGCACGAGATAGTGGCGCGCGCCGCCGGGGGTGAGGCACAGGCGCAGCTCGCGCTCGACGTATACGTGCACCGGCTGCGCGCCGGCATCGCCGCGATGGCGGCGACGCTCGGCGGCCTCGACGCGCTTATCTTCACCGGCGGCGTCGGTGAGCACTCCAGCGTCGTGCGCGCGCAAACCGCAGCAGGACTCGCCTTCCTGGGAGTCACACTCGACCAGGACCGCAACCGCGCAACGCACGCCGACGGCGAGATCGGAACCGCCGGCGCCGCCATCAGCACCCTGGTCCTCACCGCGCGAGAGGACATCGAGATCGCGCGGCAGGTCAGGGCGGCGTCTGCTCAGTTATGAGGAAACGGCGCGTTCACCCACGCGCCGAACTGGGAGATCGAGACGATCCCCAGCACGACGCCGGCAATAAGCATCCCGCTCAGCGCCAACGCGCGCCCGCCGCGCCCCGCGCGGCGCTCTTCCAGCGCGGCGAGACCGGTGTCGGTGGGCGTGAGCACGCGCGGCAGCTCGGCGAGGTGTCCAAGCACGTGCAGCCCGGTGGCGGCGAGCCATACGAAGAAGCTGACCTTGTGCACCGGCAACAGCGTGTCGCGTGAACTTGGGCCGGCCAGCATCAGCGCGACCCCGCTGGCGAACACGATGACGGTGCTGAGGACGACCAGCGGCGCGAGCACGCGCATCGCGGTCTCGGGCGGGCCCTTGCGCCGGTAGCGCGGCTCGGCGGTGTAGTAGCGCGCGAAGCGATACCCGGTGCTTCCCATCTTCAGCGCCACGGGCCCGATCAGGAGCATCCCCAGGAACATGTGCTCTTCAAGCAGCGGGTGGATGCGCAGGATCGTGATGCCCAGCGCCGCGAGCAGCACGAGCAGCACGACGCCCGTGACGGCTGTCAGGCGCGCGTTGCCCTCCGTTCCGCCTGCGATCAGACGTGCCAGCGGAGTGGAGCGAGTCTCGCTCGCCTGACCTTCGAACGCCACACGAGGAGTGTCGGCGGATTCTCTAACGAGCCCATAACAACCCGATGAGAAAGCTCATATTCGGCAAGCGGCGGAACCTCAGCTGCTTGAGCGTCCTCTCACGATGACCGCCGGTAGCGGTAGCCGAAGCCGCGCACGGTCTCGATCGGCGTCGAGCCGGGCGCCGCGGGGTCGAGCTTGCGGCGCAGATAGCCCACATACAGCTTCACCTGCTCGGGCGAGGCTCCGCACTGCGTCGCCCCACACGAGCTCCAGCAGCTGCGCGCGGCTGAGCACCTGGTTGGGGTTGCGCACGAACGTCGAGAGCAGCTTGAACTCCAGCGGCGTCAGCTGCACCTCGCGCTCGCCGTAGCGCACGGCGCGCTGCGCGAAGTCGACCTGCAGGCGCGCGTCGGCGTAGGTCTGCTGCTCGTGCGCGCGCGGCGCCGGCGCGGCGCAGCAGCGCGTGCACGCGCGCGACGAGCTCCTGGTGCCCGAAGGGCTTGACGACGTAGTCGTCGGCGCCTGCCGCGCAGCCCGCGCACGCGCTCGAGCTCGGCTCTCGCGCGCAGTCAGCATCAGCACGGGCACGTCTGAGAGGTCGCGGATGCGCTCGAGCATCGCCCACCCGTCGAGCTCGGGCATCTCGACGTCGAGGATCACGAGATCCGGCGCCGCGGCATACAGATCGCGCAGCCCCGCGCGCCCGTCGGCGGCCTCGCGCACGTCGTGTCCCGCCCGCTCGAGCACGCCGCGCACGACGTCGCGCGTCACCGCATCGTCGTCCACGACCAGGATCCGCGAGTGGCTCATACCCAAGATCACACCCTCTTGCCCCGGCGCCCGCGGAGCTCAGTCGGCATAGGCATGGCGGATCGCCTCCACCTCGGACATCGCGCCGATGAAGGCATCGAGCAGCTCGGGGTCGAAGTGGCGGCCGCGCTCCTCGCGCATCATCTCGATCGCCGACTTGACGGGAAACGCCGGGCGATACACGCGATCGCTCGTGAGCGCGTCGAACACGTCGGCGATCGCCGCGATGCGCCCCTCCGGCGGGATGTCCTCGCCCGCGAGGCCGCGCGGGTAGCCGCTGCCCTCCCAGCGCTCGTGGTGGGTGCGCGCGATCAGCGCGCCGAGCTGCACCACCTCCGAGGCAGCGCCAGAGAGCATCTGGAAGCCAGTCTCGGCGTGGCCCTTGATGACCTCGAACTCCTGCGGATCGAGCTTTCCGCGCTTGAGCAGGATGCTGTCGGGGACCGCGACCTTGCCGACGTCGTGCAGCTGGCTGGCGAGGCGCACGAGCTCGCAGCGCTGCTCGGAGAACCCGACCTCGCGCGCGAGCAGCTCGCAGTAGGAGCTCATGCGGTGCAGGTGGTGCCCGGTCTCCTCGTCGCGGAACTCGACCAGGCGCGCGAGGCGGAAGATCGTTTCGGCCTGCGAGACCCATACCTTCGTCTCGGAGAGCTCGAGGTCCTGCAGCGTCGTCCTCGAGCTGCTCGCTGCGCTCCTCGCACGGCGCCCTCCAGCTGCGCCACGCAGACGCTGGTTCTCGGCCTCGCGCCGCGGCGGTGCAGCGCGTTGGCGACGTTGATCAGCAGCTCGCCCGGCGCCGACGGGTTTGACAGATAGCCGTAGGCGCCGAGCTCGATCGCCGACATCGCCAGCTCGGTGCGGTCCTCGCCGGTGACCATCAGCACCGCCACGTCGGGATGGTCGCGGCGGATGTGCGCAGAGCAGCTCCATCCCCGACTCGCCCGGCATGTTGACGTCGAGCAGCGCCAGCTGGTAGGAGCTCCTGCACGCAGGTGCTCGCGCGCCGGCGTCGGCGTCGCGCGCGCCGTCGCAGGAGTAGCCCTGGTCGCGCACCACCCGTTCCTCCCAGCGGCGCAGCGCCTCGTCGTCGTCGACGATCAGCAGCTCGGGCATCGCGCTCAGCCCGCCCGCTCGAGGATCTGGGCGACCTTCGCGAGCAGCGCCGGCCCGGAGAACGGCTTCTCGATCAACGTCCACGCCAGGCTCGAGATGCCCTCCGGAGTCGAGGATCGGCTGGGCGAAGCCCGACATCAACAGCACGCGCACCCCGGGGCGCTCCAGCAGCAGCCGCTCGGCCAGCTGCGGGCCCGGCATCTGCGGCATCACCACGTCGCTGAGCAGCAGGTCGATCGTGCCGGGATGGGCACCGGGCCACCCGCAGCGCCTCGGGGCCGTTCGCGGCGACGAGCACCCGATAGCCGGCGCCGGCCAGGATGCGACGCGTGACCTCGCGCAGCGCCTCCTCGTCCTCGACCAGCAGGATCGTCGCCTCGCCGCGCGGCGCCGGTGCACTCGCGCTGCCCGCACGACGGGTGCATCCGCTTGATCGGTGGCCGGCAGCAGCACGGTGAAGGTGGTGCCGATGTCCGAGCTCGGAGTAGATCTGCGCATGCCCGCCGGCCTGCTGGATGATCCCGTACACGGTCGCCAGGCCCAGGCCGGTGCCCTGACCGGGCGGTTTGGTGGTGAAGAACGGGTCGAACGCGCGCTGCGCCGTCTCGGGCGGCATGCCCGTACCGGTGTCGCTCACGCGCAGGCGCACATGTGAACCGGGCGAGAGCTCGGGACGCGAAGCGGCGTAGTCCTCGTCGATATCCACGTTTGCGGTGTCGATTCTCAGCGTGCCGCCCTCGGGCATCGCGTCGCGCGCGTTGACGGCGAGATTCACGAGGATCTGCTCGAGCTGACCCGGATCGATCAGCACCGAGCGCAGGTCCTCCGCCAGCGAGCTGCTGCAGCTCGACGTGCTCTCCGAGCGTGCGGCGCAGCAGCTGCTCGATGTCGAGGACCACGTCGTTGACATCGACGACCTCGGGTTGAACGACCTCGCGGCGCGCGAACGCGAGCAGCTGATGGGTGAGGTGCGCAGCGCGCTCCCCGGCGAGGCGGATCTGCTCGATGTCTTCGCGCGTGCCCCGCCAGCGTTCGTCGCCGTCGACCCCCAGCGCCGCGTCGAGGTCGTTCGCGATGAAGGCCGCGTAGTTGACGATCACCGCGAGCAGGTTGTTGAAGTCGTGGGCGATGCCTCCCGCCAGCTGGCCGAGGCTCTCCAGCCGCTGCGCCTGGTGCAGCTGGTTGTGAAGCCTCTCCCGCTCTGCATCGGCCTTCAGGCGCTCGCGCTCGTGCGCCGCCACCACCCGCTCGCTCACGTCGCGGATGGCGGCGATGGCGAGTATCCCACCGTCTGTCTCGATACTGGACAGGCTGATCTCCGCGGGAAACTCGCTGCCATCCCGGCGCCGCCCAAACAGCTCCAGGCCGGCGCCCATCGGCCGTGTACGCGGATCGGCGAAATACCCGGTTCGATGGGAGCTGTGCGCAGCGCGGAAGCGCTCGGGCACCAGCACCTCGACCGGCTGGCCCAGCAGCTCGTCGCGCGGATACCCGAACAACACCTCGACCTGCGCGTTGACGAGCACGATCAACCCCTCGCGACCGATTCCCACCATCGCGTCGGGGGCCAGATCGATCAGCGCGACATGCGTCGCAAGCTCTCGCGACCGCGCCCTCAGCTCGATCCCGCCGGCACCTCCGCGCCGCGTTCGCTGGCTTCTATTCTCCTGACGGGAATTCCACATCCCGACCCTTTTCCATCAAGTCAGTGTAGCGCGATATTGCTGGATATGCGAGAACTGCAATCGTCCGTCGGGGATATCAGGCAAGCCCAAATAGTGAAAAACGCGATATATCTCAGCGCGCATCGAGGCATTTCTCTCATACGCCCCTCATACCGCCGCGGTCCCTGAAATCCCACGCGCCACACCGATCATCGGTGCATGGCACGAATACTTATCCACGAGCCCCATGACGACGTCCGGCGAATCCTCGAGCGCATGGTGAGCAACCTCGGCCACGAGCCGCTCTCTGTCAGGCTGCCGGCGCCCGAGGACCTCACGGGCGCCGATGTGTTCCTGGTCGAGCCGGCGACGCCGGTGGGCGCCGTACTCGCACAGGCGGCGTCGGTCGCGGTGCCATCGCTGCCGCTGATCAGCGCCAGCATCAGCTCCCCGCCTCCCGCGCTCGCCCTGCTCGGCGTCTCCTTCACGGCGTACCTGGTCAAGCCGTTCACACAGGAGCAGCTCGGCGAGGCGATCGAGGGCGCGCTGCGTACGCGCCGTGAGCGCTGGAGCCTCAACGATTGAGGATCTCACCCAGCTCCCGCGGCAGGGTCATCGGATCGAACGGCTTGGCGAGAACCCCGGCGGCGCCCAGCGAGAGCAGCTGCTCGCGCTCGGCGACGCCTACTTTCGCGGTGAGGAAGACGACGGGAACGCTGGGCAGCAGCACCCCATCGCGCAGGCGCGCCAGCGTGCCGGGGCCGTCGAGGCCGGGCATCATCACGTCGAGCAGAACGGCGTCGAAGGGTCCATCGTCCTGTGCGGCTTCCAAAGCCGCCTCTCCGGAGGAGACGGATATGACGCTCCAGCCGCCGATCCGTTCCAGGCTCGTGCAGGCGATCGTGCGGATCGCCTCCTCGTCGTCGGCGAGCAGGAGGCGCCCGCTCATGCGGCGCTGCGCTCCCGTGGCTGCTCGGCGCTAACGCCACTCGCCCTTGCCAAGGGCAGCGTGAAGTGGAACGTGCTGCCGCTGCCCTCCGCGCTCTGCACCCACATGCGCCCGCCGTGGTGCTCGACGATGCGGCGCGCGATCGGGAGTCCCAGCCCGCTGCCGCCCTTCTCGCGTGCGTCGGAGGCGTCGACCTGACGGAAGCGCTCGAAGACGCTCTCCAGACGATCGGCGGGAATACCGCGCCCGTGATCGCGCACGGAGAACAGCGCGCACTCGCCCTCCGCGACCACCTCCACGGTGACGGTGCTCCAGCGCGGTGAGAACTTCACGGCGTTGCCGAGCAGGTTCACGAGCACCTGCACGGCTCGATCTGGGTCGGCAGACACGGTGAGCTCCGCGCCGTCGCTCTGCAGGGTCACTTTCGCTTCGTTGGCTGTCATCTGCACGACCTCGATCGCCTGGCGCACGAGCCCTGCGGTTTGCACCGGGGCCAGGTGCAGATCGATGCCTCCGGCGTCGATGCGCTCGAGGTCGAGGATGTCGTTGATCAGCCGCACCAGCCGGTCGGTGTTGACGATCGCGAGCGAGAGCATGCTCACGGCCTCCTCGGGCAGGGGGCCGAGCACGCCGCCCTCGAGCAGCCCCAGCGAGCCGCGAATCGAGGTCAGCGGCGTGCGCAGCTCGTGGCCGACGACCGCGATGAACTCGTCCTTGACCTGCTCGCTCTCGCGCAGCGCGCGCTCCGCCGCGGCGAGCTCGCGCAGCGCGAGGTACTGACGGGCGGCGACGAGGCCGCCGATCGCCGCCACGATCAGCAACAGGCTCATATCCGGGAAGAACGGCCTGCTCCACTCCACTCCAATCAAGAGGCCGAATCCGATCGGTGCGGTGATGTATGGCAGCCAGCTCACCCGTACGATGGGTCCCCTCCAGGCGCTGGTGAAACGCTGGCGAAACTCAACCCCTCTCCTCACTGTTCAGTTCGCTTGGGCGGGCATCGATTCATGAACTTGCCCACACCTCGGAATTAGTGTTACCCGAAAGAAATCCGTTGAAAACCGCAGCAGCGATGCGGACATGACCCGTTCCCTGTGAGCCGGCACCCGCCGATGACTCAGGTGAGATGCAGAGCACGACCTCGGCCCCGATGCAGCTTGCGGCATACACCCCGCAGGTAGACCGCGACCCCCCGGCGTGGACGATCGACGCGTTGAGCTCGGTGTGGGAGCGTCAGCGAGGGCGAGTGCACGAGCGGATCGCACTGATCGAACGGGCGACGGCGGCGCTCGCGAGCGGCGAGCAAGACCCCGAACTCGCACGCGACGCCCAGCGCGCGGCGCACATGCTCGCGGGGTCGCTGGGGATGTTCGGCTTCAGCGACGCCTCGCAGGCGGCACGGGAGATCGAAATCGGACTGGAGCGTCCCACGGCCGAGAGCGCGCCCGCGCTGTCGGCGCTGGCGCGGAGTTTGCGCCGCGGCGTGCGGGACCCCGTGACGGGGCCGCCGACGCTCAGCGCCCACGCCCAGTATGAGAGCTGACTCCGTAATTCCCCTCACACGCCCAGCCCGGGAACTCGACTCCGTAGTTTCCCCTCTCACGACGGCGGTTTTTTTCGGCTGACGCTACCCCTGGCTAGATTTAGTGTCCTATACATGACAAACAACAGCCCGCATACAGACAAGCTTCGAGTGATTGTCGCCGGCGGCGGCGTCGCCGCGCTGGAGACCGCGATAGCCCTTGCACAGCTCGCGCCCGGGCACACCGACGTGACGCTGCTCGCACCAGACACCGAGTTCTACTACCGCCCGCTGAGCGTACGCGAGCCCTTCGCCTACGGCCGCGCCAACCGCTACTCCCTCGAGCAGATCGCCGAGGACGCGGGAGCGAAGCTGCTCAGCGATGAGTTGGGCTGGGTGGACCCCGACAGCCGCACAGTGCACACCAAGGCCGGCGAGGCGCTCGAGTACGACGCGCTCGTGCTCGCGCTCGGCGCGCGCCCCAGCGAACGCTACAAGCACGCGATGACGATCGACGACCGCCGCCTGGACGATCTCCTGCACGGTCTGATCCTCGACGTCGAGGGTGAGTACGTCCACAGCCTCGCCTTCGTGGCCCCCGGCAGGATGGCGTGGCCGCTGCCGCTGTATGAGCTCGCGCTGATGACCGCGGGGCGCGCGTATGACATGGGCATCGCCCTGGAGACGACGATCGTGACGCCCGAGGACAGCCCCCTCGGGATCTTTGGCGCCAGCGCCAGCGAAGCCGTCGCGGGGCTGCTCGAGGAGGCGCACATTCGCGTGATCGAGTCCGCCTACGCCGAGGTTCCAAACGCCCGCGAGGTCGCGATCAACCCCGGTGACCACCACCTGAAGGTCGACCGCGTGATCGCGCTGCCCGAGCTCTACGGGCCGTGCGTGCGCGGCATCCCGCTCGGCGAACACGGCTTCATCCGCGTCGATCAGCACGGGCGCGTGCACGACGCGGGCCCCGTCTACGCGGCGGGCGACGCCACCGATTTCCCCATCAAGCACGGAGGCCTGGCCTCTCAGCAGGCCGATGCGGTGGCCCACTCGATCGCCGCGCTGGCCGGCGCCGACGTGAAGCCCGAGCCGTTTCGCCCGGTGATCCGCGGGATGCTGCTCACGGCGGAGAAGCCGCTGTACCTCACCGCGCGGATCACCGGCGGACAGGGCTTCAGCTCGGAGGTCACCGACGCGCCGACGTGGTCGCCGCCGAGCAAGATCGCCTCCCGCTACCTCGCGCCCTACCTCGACGAACTCGACAAGAAGAACAAGATCCTCACCGGCGGGCACATCGTCGCGGGCAGTCACGACGGCGCCCACCCCCACGCCCACGCCGGTGGGGCGGGTTGATGGGCAAGCCTGACGGCGAATCCACGCGGCGACCCGACCGCGCGTGCCTGGTGCTCGGCTATGACCGAACCGACAGCGCGCGCGGCGCCGCCGTTTGGGCCGCCCGCCGGCTGTTGCCCGACGGCATGCTCGTGGTGGTGCACGCCTGCCGCCCGCTGCACGCGCAGCCCTCACCCCTCTCAACCCCCCGGGAGCGCCACGACTACGGGCGGGCGCTGATCGACGAGCTGCTGCTGGAGGACACCGGGTCGCTGTTCGACATCGACCTCGAGGCCGAGATCGCCGACAGCGACCCCGTGAGCGCCCTCGTCGCGGCCGCACAGGAGCATGGGGCGGAAGGGATCGTCGTTGGCCACGAGCGCCACTCGCCCCTGCACCGGGCGCTCGGCACCGTCACGACCGAGCTGTTGAACACCTCGCCGGTGCCGGTCATCGTCGTGCCGAGTGCGGCGGTGCGGGCTTTTGAATTGCCCGGCAAGCAGCAGGCCTCGCCGCTTTCCGGATGATCGGCTACTGCACCGTGAGCGTGCCCTGCATCCCACCCTGGCGGTGGCCGGGCACCGAGCAGAAGAACGTGTAGGCGCCGGCCTTCAGGTCGAGCGTCACAGACTTCGTGGCGCCGCTGAAGGTGGGCGTGGCGCCGAGCGTGGAGCCGGCGGAGGAGGCCACGGTGACGTTGTGCTGCAGGGGCGCCATGTTGGTGAATTCGATCGTGACCTTGCCGGGGTGGGCGGTGAGCGTGGTGGTGCTGTAGCTGAGCGAGCCTTCGGGGTTGGCCGCGAGCTTCACGACCTGCGCGGCTCCGCTCGCGGCGCCGCCCCCGGCGGGCGCGGTGGATGCCGTGCTGGAGGCAGACGTGGCGGCGGTCGTCGTGGCGGGCGCGGCGCTGGTGGATTCGCTTGTGCTGCTCGTGGAGGAGCTGCTGGAGCTCCCGCAGCCGGCGAGGCCCGCGAGGAGGACTCCTGCCGCCAGGAGTGTGGGTACGGGTGCATTACGCAAAGCAAGCCTCTTCATCGCGAACCTCCAACTGGTGTCGTGTCGCATTGTCTGAACCCGCGCCGAGCATACTGCTGCCCGGCTTGGGACGCTGTGCAAGAGAGACTCCACCCAGCGTGCGATGTTCCCGCGGGATCGGGCCGGTAGGCTGAGGGCCATGAGCAAGGTGCGCCTGGAGCACGATGGCCCGCTGAGCGTCATCACGCTCGACAGCCCGCCCCTGAACCTCTTCGAAGCGGAGCTGATCGGCGAGCTGATCGAGGCGGTCGACACGCTCGTGGCGGACCCGCCGCGCGGCCTGCTGGTGCGCGCGGAGGGTCGCGTGGTGAGCGGCGGCGTGGACGTGCACGAGTTCGACGGCCTCACAAGCGAGCGCGGCGCGGAGCTGTGGGAGCGCCTCCTGGGGCTCGTGCACCGCGTCGAGGAGCTGCCGCTGCCGACGGTCTTCGCCGCGCACGGGCTGTGCCTCACGGCGGCCTTCGAGTTCTCGCTCGGCTGCGACCTGCTGCTCGCCGCGCAGTCGGCGCGTTTCGGGCTCGTGGAGACCGTCGTGGGCCTGACGCCCGCGATGGGCGGCACCCAGCGCCTGGCCGAGCGCGCGGGGCCGGCACGGGCGCGCGAGCTGGTGATGACGGGCGAGCTGTATGACGCCGCCACGCTCGAGCGCTGGAACGTGGTCAACCGGGTGCTCCCCGACGAGGGCTTCGACGACGCCGCGCGCGCCTTTGCACGGCGCCTGGCGGAAGGGCCCACGCGCGCGCACGCGGCGACGAAGGAGATCGTGCGCGCCGTGCGCGAGGACGGCGGCGCGCGCGCCGCCGACGCGCTCGTGCCCGAACTGGCGGGCGAGTTGTTCGCCACCGAGGACCTCAGGGGCGCGGTGCGCTCCTTTCTGGAGCACGGCCCGAAGGAAGGCGAGCTACGAAGGACGCTGAGGGGTCGGCAGCGCGTCCACCGCAGCGGCCGCCGCCGCGCGATTCTCCTCCTTGACCGCGAGCCAGATCTCCTCGCGGTAGATCGGGAGCGCCTCGGGCGCGGCGATGCCCAGGCGCACCGTCTGGCCGGAGATTTCCATCACGGTGACGAGGATGTCATCGCCGATCACGACGCGCTCGCCGGGACGCCGTGTGAGGATCAGCATGGAAGGGGATTATGCAGTACTGAACAGCGGAGCCTGCAGCGCGGCGCCAGGGGCGGTGTTGAGCACCTGGTGCCCGCAGCCCTCCGCGACTACGAGCGGCGCGCGCAGGTTGACCACCACCTCGGCGGGGTCGGCGGCGGCGCGCACCGTCACATACACCTGCGCGGAGGCGGGATCGACGCCGATGCGCTCGCGCTCCTCCTCGGTGAGCGAGAGCTCGAAGGCGCTGAAGAAGCGCCGCGGATCCACCACGGGGAGCGCCAGCGCGGGGTCCTCGAGCGAGTGCAGCCACAGAAAGCCCGTGCCGGGGTTGCGGTCGAGCAGCGTATAGAGCGAGCCGTCGAGCCCGATCAGCCCGAGCGGGAACTCGATCACCTCCTCCGCGGGGATCTGCAGGGCGCCGAAGCGGGTGCTCTCGATCGTGAGCGGCACAGTGGGGTTCTCGCGATCCTCGATCTGGTTGACGGTCATGGCTCGTGGGGGGCTAGTGCAGGAATTCAAGCAGGGAGGTCTGCACGATACTGGCGCCCGCGCGCAGCGCGGCGTTGTAGGCGGCCTGCTCGTTGGAGTACGCGATCGAGACCTTCGCCAGGTCGGCGTCCTGGGTGTTCGAGAGCGCCTGCGCGGTGGTGATCTGCAGGTCCTGGATGCGGCTCGCGGCGCTCTGCAGCTGCGCGCCGATCGCGCCCGCGCCCGCTTGCAGCGTGTTGAGCGATTCGAGGTTGCCGCTGAGGTTCTTCAGATCGACGCCGCTGAGCGCTTGCAGGTCCGCGGGGGTGCCGCCGCGGAGGTTCTGGGAGATGGTGCGCAGCGTATCCAGCAGCTTGCCGTCGCCCGCGCCCTGCCCGCTGCCCAGGACGGAGGAGATGTTGGTGTTGATCTTCAGCGTGGTGCCCGGCGCGATCGCCCGGGTGATCGCTTCGCCGTTGCCCTGGTATTCGTCGGCGGCGCCCGCCGCGTAGGGCGCGGTGCCGGTGAGCGTGCCCGCGAAGACGTACTGGCCGGCGTACTGGGTGTTGGCGTCGCTCTTCACCGATTCGGTGAGCTGGTCGACCTCTTCGGCGATCGCTTCGCGATCGGTCTGGTTGTTGACGCCGTTTGCCGCCTGCACAACGAGCTCGCGCACGCGCTGGCCGATGTCGTTGATCGAGGAGAGCGCGCTGGAGGCCGTCTGCGTCCAGGAGATCCCATCCTGGGCGCTGGAGGCATAGGAGGAGAGCCCGTCGACGGCGCTCTGCAGTTCGATCGCGCGGCTCGCGCCGTAGGGGTTGTCGGAGGGCTGCTGGATCGACCTGCCCGAGGCCAGTTCGCTCTCCGAGCGCTGCATCGCACCCAATGAGTTGTTGATGTCGGCGAGCGTGGAGCTCGCGATCATCGCGGAGGTGACGCGCGCGCTCATCCCTACAGCCCCGCCTGGCCGGTGTGGTTGATGAGCGTGTCGAGCATTTCGTCCATCATCGTCATCGTGCGCGCCGATGCCTCGTAGCCGCGCTGGTAGCTGATCAGGTTGGTCATTTCCTCATCCAGCGACACGCCCGAGACCGACTGGCGCTGGTTTCCGATCGCGCTCACCACGGCCTGACCGGTGGCTTCGCTGTCCTGCGCGGTGCGCACGTCGCTGCCCACCTGCGCGATGAGCCCCGCGTAGCTGCGGTCGGTGGCGCCGCCGCGCAGCGCGGCGATCGCCTGGGCGATGTCGTTGCCGCCCGCCGCGGGGGTCGAGGAGGTCTGGACTTCCGCGGGGCCCACCGCCACCGCGATCGTGGCAGCGGTGGCGCCGCTGAAGAACGGCGTGGAGGTGTGCAGCGCATTCACGCTCGTGGCGAGCGAGCTCGCGACTTCGTCGAGCGAAGTCTGGTAGACCGCGAGCGTGCCGCCCGGGCCGGAGAGCCCCAGCAGCGTCCCGAGCTGACCGCCGGCGGCGGCGGTGAGCGCCTGCGGCCAGTTGACGGTGGTGCCTTCCACGAGCGGCTGCGCGGCGTCGCCGAAGGTGACCGTATCGGTGCCGTCGGCCGCCTTGGTGACCGTGATGGAGGCCAGTTGCGAGAGCTTGTCGAGCAGCTGATCGCGGCGGTCGAGCAGGTCGTTGGGCGTCTGGCCGGCCTGTTCGGAGAGCTTGATCTGGTGGTTGAGCTGGGCGATCTGATTGGCGTTGTCCTGCACCGCGCCGGTGGGGCCCGTGATCGCGGCGTACTGCTGGGTGGCCTGTGTCGGAGACCGTGGTGATCTGCGCAGAGAGCTGGTGCAGCGTGTTGGCGAGCTGGCTTCCGGCGCTCACGACGCCTTCGCGCGCGCCTTCGCTGGTGGGCGCCTTGGCGAGCGAGCTCCAGGCGCTCCAGAAGGCCGAGAGCTGGCTGGAGATGCCCGAGGCGGAGGGCTCGTCGAAGGCCGCTTGGGCCTGCTGGAGCTCTTCGGTTTCGCTGGAGGCGGCCCCCAGCGTGGCGTTCTGCGTGCGGAACTGGGCGTCGAGGTAGATGTTGCGGATGCGCGTGATGGTCTCCACGTTGACGCCCGTGCCGAGCTGCCCGCCGTGGCCGGTGATCTGCGACATCGCCTGGATCGGCAACGGCGGGTTCGTCTCCAGCACCGCCGTTTGGCGCGAGTAGCCGGGGGTGTTGGCGTTGGTGATGTTGTGCCCCGTGACATCGATCGCCTCCTGGTTGGCGATCAACCCGCTGAGGGCCGTCTGGAGTCCTTGGAGGGTGGGGATCGACATCGTTAGGCGCGCAGATCGAGGACGTGCATAGCGCCGCGCGGGCGCGGGCCGTTCGCGGTGGAGCCCCGCGGGTCATAGCCGTGCGCCCCGTCGAGCGCGAGCGAGGTCATCAGGTGATCGAGGAAGGCGAGCTCCAGGCGCATCAGCGCGCGGTTGCAGGAGTGCTCGCGCTGGAGCTCGTGCAGGAGCCCGCGCAGCTCGGCCGAGCGCGTGAGCGCGAGCTCGGCCGCCGGCGGGATCCATCAGCGTGCGTGAGCCGCGTGAGGGTGACGGTCTCCGGCGGCGATCCCCAGCCGCGCGCCGCTGACCGCTCGAGCAGCCGCGCAGCGCTCGCCCTCGATCGCCTGGCGGCGACTCATCTCGCCGTGCAGCATCCCCGCGAGGCGCACGACCGTGTGCACGTCGCGCGCGCGGATCGCGGCGCCCTGTTCGAGCACCGTCTCCAGCAGCCGCTGCGCGGAGGCGATCTGCGCGTCGAGGTGCGCGAGCACCTCGCGCGTGAGCGCGCGCTCGTCCTGCAACTCGAGGGGCGGCGGCGAGCACGCTCACGCGCGCCCAGACGCCTCCGCTGGGCGCGACCTTGGCGGTCCGGCCTCTGCGGCGCAAGCGCGCCCACCAGCTGCTTTGCGAGCCCGAGTCCGCCCTGGCGCATCACGCCTTCGGTGAGCGCCTGGGGCAGCAGCGAGGCGAGCTGGCTGTTCACGGCGCCGCCGGCCGCGGGGCCAGAGGCCCCTTCTGAGCCTCCTCCGAGGCTCCTCCCATGCCTTCTTCGGAGCCTTCTTCGCCGCCCAGCCCGGTGCCCTGCGTGAGCGCCTGGGAGAGCTGCTGCACGAGCATCGCTTCGAAGTCGAGCGCGCTCGCGTAGGCCTTCTGCACCGCGGGCGAGCCGTTTCGCACCGAGGCGGGCTCGAGCGCCTGGTTGACGATCGGCAGACCCGAAGGCGCCGCGATGGGGGTCGTTGGCAGCGGGAGGGTCATGAGCGCAGCTGGTTGGCGATCGCGAGCATCTGGTTCTGCGTCTGGATCGCGGTTGAGGCGAGCTGGTAGTTGCGCTGCGTGGAGACCATCGTGGTCATCTCGCTCGGCCATGTCCACGTTGGAGCCCTCCAGCACGCCCTGGTGGATCGTGGCGCCGCTCACCGCCTTGGGCGCGCCCGAGGCGGCCGTGGGGGTGAACGCGCCGGAGCCATCCGCGAGCAGGTGGTCGGGCGCGGGGACCGTTACCAGCGCGATCTGCCCGAGCGTGCGCGTGCCCGCACGCACCGTGCCATCGCTGGGAGATCGTGATTTCGCCGGGGCTCACGCCCGCGGGGAGCGTGATCGGCGGGTCGAGCAGCGAGCCGTCGCTGGTGACGAGCTGGCCCTTCCCGTCGAGCCGAGAAGGAGCCGTTGCGCGTGAGCGCGAGCTTGCCGCCGCGCGACTTGACCTGAAAGAAACCTTCGCCCTGGATCGCGAGGTCGAGCGGCTCGCCGGTCTGCTGGAAGGCGCCCTGCGCGGAGCTGCGGCCGATCACCCGCGCGATTGCGCCCGCGCCGGTGGTGGTGGAGGTGCCGGCCTGGTTGACCTTGTTGTAGAGCAGATCGCTGAAGCCGACGCGCTCGGCCTTGTAGCCGCTCGTGGAGACGTTCGCGAGGTCGTTGCCGATCGCGTCCATCTGCTGCTGCTGCGCCGACATGCCTGCCGCCGCTGCGTAGAGACCTTCGAGCATCGTCTCTCCTTTAGGCGGTGCCGCTCAGCGAGCCCACCTGTGTGGAGGCCTCCTGCAGGGTCTGATCGATCGCCTGGATCGCCTGCTGGCCCGACTGGAAGGTGCGCATCGAGCCGATCATGTCGACCATCGCCTTCGCGGCGTCCACGCCGGAGGACTCGAGCGCGCCCTGGCGCACCGTGCCCGACAGCCTTGCCCGAGGGCGTTGCCGGAGAACAGGTTTTCGCCCTGCTTGGCCGCACTCGGCACTTCGAAGACGCCGAGCGAGGCGGCGGGCACGCGTCCATCGGCGCCCACCGAGAGCGGCTGGCCCTGCTGGTCGAGTACGGGGTCCCCGCGCGGCGTTCACGAGCTGGCCGCCGGCGGAGGCGCTGAACTGCCCGTCGCGCGTGTAGCGCACGCCCTGGGGGGTCTGCACCGCGAAGAAGCCCCGTGCCGACGATCCCGAAATCGAGCGGCTGGCCGGTGTCCTGCATCCCCGCGGGGGTCATGTCGGTGACGGTCTTGCCCAGCGCCACGCCCTCGTCCACCGAGCCGATCGGGCTGCCGGTGGTGGTGTTGGTGAGCAGCAGTTCGCCGAAGCTGCTCTGCGTGGTGCGTCGGACTTGTAGCCCGGCGTGGAGGCGTTCGCGAGATCGTTGGAGATCTGATCCTGACGGGTCTGCTCGGCGACCATGCCGCGTCGCCGCGATGTAGAGGCCAAGGTCCATCTCATCGGGTCTTCGACCGCGGCCCGTCTTTCTTTAGAGCGCCTTTTCAGAGAAGGGCCCCGCAAGGGGGCCCAGCGGGTCGCGTGGTGTGCGACCCACGGGGATGCCGAAACGTGCGCGCGGGGCGATCAAACCGCGCTGAACAGCGAAGTGTCCGCCGCCAGACTGCTCGCGCAGGCGCCGGCGCAGCTCGGTGTGGATCTGTGAGACGCGGCTCTCGGAGACTCCCAGGCGGGCGCCGATCTCGCGCAGCGTGCGGCCCTCCACGTAGAGCAGCACCGCGACCTTGCGCTCGCGCGCGGGGAGCTTCGCGAAGGCCTGGCGGAAGCGCTCCTTCGCCTCGCTGCGTTCGGCGCTGAGGCCGGGGTCGCAGTCCTCGTCGGGGCTCTCGAGCGTGTCGATGCGCTCGATCGTGGTGGAGTCCTCCGAGCGCACGGTCTTGTTCAACGAGGCAACCTCCGCGAGCGCGATCTCGTCCTGGCGGCGCGCGAGCTCCTCGTGGCGACATGCCCGCCGCGAGCGCCAGCTCCTCGCGCGTGGGGTGGCGCTCGTGCGCGGAGAGGAAGCTCTCGCGCGCCCCGTTGATCGTGCGCTCCGCGCGGCGCAGCGAGCGCGGCGCCCAGTCGTGGCGGCGCAGCTCATCGAGCACCGCGCCGTGGATGCGCGTCCAGGCGAACTGCTCGAGCGTGGCGCCCTTGCTCGGGGTCGTAGCGGTCGATCGAGCGGATCAGGGCCTCCAGGCCACAGGAGAGGAAATCCTCCACATCGCACTGCGCCGGCACCTCGCGCACCTTGCGGTAGACGATGTAGCGGACCATCGGCGTGAAGATGAAGATCAGCCGATCGCGCACCTTCACGTCCTTGGTGCGCTGATAGCGCAGCCACAGCGACAGCACCTCAGCGGCCGAGAGGCGGGTGGCGCCCTGCTCCTTTGCTTGCATGTTCAGCTCCGACATCGAGGGATAGTCAGGTCTTCGGGAAGGGGAGACAGTCGTCCACATCGGAGCCTTCGCCTCCGGGCTTGAGCCCCGAATCGGCGTTTTCAGAGAATTGGGCGCGCTCGATGAGCGGGACCTGTGCCTGACGCCGCGTTCAGGTATCGCGCGGGGCGGCCGATCAACGGCGCAATGGAGGATCCCAACCGCATCTACCAGGCGACCATCAAACGGATCGAGAAGGGTTTCGCGCAAGCGGCGCAGGCCCGCGGCGCACGGCTGGTGAACGCCTACGCCGCGGTGGCCGCCGATACGATCGAGGCGCTGGAGCGCGAGCCCGCCGAGCCGAAGATCCTCAACTACGCGGGTGTGGCGCTGTATGAGCTGTGGAGCCTGCGCGCGGCGAAGGCGCTGTTCGAGGCCGCCGCGCGCCTGGATCCCGCGCTGGGAGAGGTGCAGCGCAACCTCGATCAGGTGGCGCGCCGACGCCGCAGCGTGGGTGGCTCGCGCCGCGCGGAGCGCGCGATCGCGCTGCACCCCGCGATGGGCGCACTGCAGGAGCGCGCGCTGTCCGTCGCCGAGCGGGCGCAGCCCGCGCAGGGAATGCGCCTCAGCCTGTGCATGATCGTGCGCGACGAGCAGGAGATGCTGCCGCGCTGCCTCGCGGCCGTCGCGGACGCCGTGGATGAGATGGTGATCGTGGACACCGGCTCGGTGGACGCCACGATCGAGATTGCGCGCTCCTTCGGGGCGAAGGTGATCGAGCGCGAGTGGACGGGCTCCTTCGGGGAGGCGCGCAACGTGGCCTTCGATGCGGCCGGCGGCGATTGGACGCTGGTGCTTGACGCGGACGAGCTGCTCGTGGCCGAGGACGTGGGGCTGCTGCGCTCACTCACGGGCCGCACCTGGCGCGAGGCGTTCTACGTGGCGGAGACCAACTACACAGGCGATCTGGAGGCGGGCAGCGCGGTCACCCACGACACCCTGCGCGTGTTCCGCAACCGCCCGCAGTACCGCTACCGCGGGCGTCTGCACGAGCAGATCGCCGGCACGCTGCCGGCATACCTGCCCGAGCGCACGGAGTACACCAACGTGCGCATCGAGCACTACGGCTACCTGGGCGCGGTGCGCGACAGCCGCGAGAAGTCGCGGCGCAACATCGAGCTGCTGCGGATGCAGCAGGCCGAGAGCCCGCCGACGGCCTTCCTGCACTACAACCTCGGGGCAGAGCACGCGGTCGCGGGGGATCCGCGGGCGGCGCTCCAGGAGTTCGAGCGCGCGTGGGAGCTGCTGGAAGCGGACCCCGATGCCAAGACCGTGCAATTCGCCCCGGCGCTGGCCAACCGGCTGGTGCGCTCGTTGCGGGCCTGCGGGCGCTTGCAGGAGTCGATCGCGCGCGCGCAGCTCGCGCTGGAGCGCTTCCCGGGCTTCACCGATCTGGTGCTCGAGCAGGCATCGGCGCACGCCTCACTGGAAGACTGGGAGCGCGCGATCGAGCTGTATGAGCAGTGCATCGCGATGGGCGACGCCCCCCGCCGCTACACCGCGACGGTGGGCTGCGGCAGCTACCTGCCGCGCATCGCCCTCGGCGAACTGCGCTTGGCGCGAGGGGAGGTCGAGCAGGCGGTGGAGCTCTTGGAGCACTGCGTACGCGAGCACCCCACGTTCATCGGCTCGGTGCTGCCCTACGCAAGCGCGCTGCTCGCCGCGGGCGCAGAGCCCGAGAGGGTGGTGGCGGAGGTGCAGCGCCGCATCCCCGAAACGCCCGCCGCGGCGCGCTTCCTGCTGGGGACCGCGCTGTATGAGGGCGGCGCCACCCAGGCCGGCGAGGAGCAGTTCCGCGCAGTGCTGGAGCGCCAGCCGCACTCCAGCAGGGCGCGCGTGGCGCTCGGCGAGACGCTGCTCGCGCAGCGGCGCTACGCGGAGGCCGCGGGCGTGGCGTGCGAAGTCCACACCGAGGATCCACTGGCCGTGATGGCCTGCCGCAGCGAGCTGTTCGCGCGCATCGCCGGCGGCGAGCACAGCGCCGCGGGCGCCGCGCTCGCGCGCGCGCAGGGCGCCGGAATGGTAAGCGCGGAGATCGACCTGTTCGCGGCCTGGCACGAGCTCGCCCGCACCGGCGAGAGCGAGATCGCGCTCGCCGGCGAGGTGCTCGAGCTGCTGGGGACGATCCTCGAGGCGCTCCTGCGCGTGCACGACTTCGAGGTCTTCGAGGTGGCGGTGGCGCTCTTGGAGCGCACCCCCCTCTCTCCCCGCGAGCGCCGCGAGGGACTCGCCGAGCTGTACCTGCGCCGCGGCTTCGCCGCCTCGGCCGCGCAGGAGTGGATGGCCGTCTGCCGCGAGCAGCCCGACGTGCGCGCGCTGTATGGGCTCGCACGAGTGGCCGAGCGCCAGGGGATGTACGAGGAGGCGGTGGACTTCGCGCAGGCTGCGCTCGGCCTCGAGCCGGCGCACGGGGCGGCGGCCGAGCTGCTGGAGCGAGTGCGCGGCAGCGGCGAGGGCCTCGAGCGGCGCGACGAGGGTGTCGAGCGGCGTGCAGCGGCCTAAAGCTTTGCCAGGGGTCGGCCGATCACGATGGACAAGTCAAAGAGCCAGGCGGCCCAGGGACGGGTCCGCTGTGAATGCTTTCAGGAGGAATTCAGCATGAGCTCGCCAGTACCCTTCATCAACGGCCCCACGGCGCCCAACCCGATCGCATCGGGCGCGCCCGCGAGCGCGGGCGGTGCGAGGCGTACCGGCATCTCCTTCCCACTGGCGCCCGCGCAGTCGGCGGCGACGCTGGAGACCTTCCCCTCGAGCCCCTCCGCGGAGGTGCTCGACCAGATGGCGGGCGCCGCGCGCGCCCACGACGCGCTGGCGGCGCAGGGACGCGAACTGCACTTCGCCCACGATGGGACGAGCGGGCGCATCGAGATCGAGGTGCGCGACGGCGAAGGAAATGTGCTGCGCACCCTCTCGCCCTCCGAGGCGCTGCAGGTGGCCGCCGGAAAGCCGCTCGAGTAGGGGGGTCGGGT
Source organism: uncultured Solirubrobacterales bacterium (assembly GCA_963725525.1). Classification (GTDB taxonomy): domain Bacteria; phylum Actinomycetota; class Thermoleophilia; order Solirubrobacterales; family Solirubrobacteraceae; genus Palsa-744. Next base: position 455,034 of record CAVRYP010000001.1, on the reverse strand, counting down.
GTCCACTCAGCCAATCGTGAGCTCGGGCGGATCGAGCGCGCCAATCAACATCACCGGGCTCTCCTCGGGCCTGAACACAACCGAAATCATCAACGCGCTGATGGCGGTGCAGCGCCTGCCGGTGGGACAGCTCACCAACCAGCAGACCAAGCTGGAGGCCGAGCAGACGCAGCTGCGCCAGGTTCAGAGCAGCCTCCAGCAGCTCGCCTTCTCGGCCGCCGACCTATCATCGCCGGCGCTGTTTCAGACCTCGCAGACGGTGAGCACCAGCAACCCCAACCAGATCACCGCGCAGGTCACCAGCGGCGCGGGCGTGGGGGGCTATCAGGTGAACGTCACGCAGCTGGCCAACTCCGCACAGCGCACGTTCACGTTCGTAAGCCCCGCAAGCGCCGACACGGTCACGATCGACGGGCAGGAAATCGCCGTGAAGGCCGGGGCGAGCATCCAGGAATTCGTGAACTCGATCAACTCCGACAGCAACGCGACGGTGTACGCGGCGGCGCTGGAAAGCGGCAAGGTGGTGCTCTCCAGCCGCGTCACCGGAAACACCGGCGAAGGCTTCATCGCGGTGTCAGACCCCGGCGCCACCATCACCGAACAGGCCGGCACGGCCAAGCAGGGCAAGGACGCCGAATACACCGTGGACGGCGTCGCCGGCACGTCGAGCTCGAACACCGTCACCAACGCGATCGCCGGAGTCACGCTGAACCTGGGTGCGCTCACGACCGTGAGCGGCCCCGTGACGATCGAGGTGGCCGCGCCCGCGGCGAACACGAGCGCGATCGCAGAACAGGTCGAATCGTTCGTGAAGCTCTACAACTCGACGATCGGGCAACTCCACAACGAGATCGCCACCAAGCCGCCCGAACACCCGCAGAGCGCGGCCGAACTGGGCACCGGAACGCTGTTCGGCGACGGCGAATTCACCGATCTGGTGAGCCGTATGCGCCAGGCGATCTACACCCCCGTCGAAGGGCTCCCCGCGGGAATGGCAAGCCTCGCGGACCTCGGCATCGGCACGGGAGCGGCCTCGGGCAAAGCCTCCCCCACCCAGTCGGCCGTGGAAGGCGAACTCACGGTCAACACCGCCGAATTGACAAAGGCGATCCAAACCAACCCCGCGGGCGTGGAAAAGATGCTCCAGAGCTGGGGCCAGAGCTTCCAGAAGCTGATCGACGTCAACGCCGAACCGGGCGGCTCCCTGGACGCCAGGATCACCGGCGAAGGCACCCGCATCTCCGAACTGGGCCGGCAGATCACAACCATGAACGAAATGCTCGCCGTCCGCCAGAGGTCCCTCCAAGCCGAATACCTCGCGATGGAACGGGTCGTCCAGCAAAACCAATCAGAGAGCGCCTGGCTCTCGAGCCAGATCACCTCGATGATGGCCAACTCCTTCGCCGGATCGAGCTCGTCGTCGAAGTCGGGCGGCTGAGCCACGCGGGACAACACGGGATCTAGCTCGTAGGCGATGCAAACGCATCTGCCAGTAGAGCTGGATCGACATCGTCGAGATCCACGTCGGTTAGGTGGTCCAAGAATCGGCTGAAGGTGATGGCGGCAACGCGGCGATCACTGCCGGGCAGCGAGTACTCGGTCGTGCTATCGGGATCGATGGAGATGTGCTTGCGGTCGTCTGCGATCAGCCAGGCCGCGTCGGCAAGCAACGCCGTGTGCACGATCGCGTCGTCTTTACGATCGGCTGTGTAGCGCGGTATCAGCGCAGGGTCGAAGTCATCGATGACATTGGCACAGACCGCCTCGATCTGGCGTCGCGCAAGTTCGATGCCGTGCTTGCCGAGACTCGGGTTGAGCCGTGGCCCGGCCTCGTGCAGCTTGCGCTCGTACTCGGCCAGCACAGGCGGCGAGGCGATCAGCCGCCAGTGCTCGGGACAGCCCGGCGGCATGAGTTTGGACAGGTGCTGATAGCGCGCGTCGCTGTCCTGTACGAGTGTGTCGATCTTCCGACCACCGCTCTCATGACCGGGAACGTCCGCCTGAATGCGCAGCAAATCGGCCTCCATGCGAGCAAGGTCGCGACGTGCCGAAAGCGCTCCGAGTGCAAGCAGCACAAAGAACCGTCGTCGGTAGCCGCAGGGTGAAAGCACCGCTGGGAGAACCACGCTGGTGTCGAGAACCACAGGCCGCACATGCGGCACTCTAGAACCAGGCGTGGACTACTCGCCGATGGCGGCCTGAACGTCCTCGTCGGTGAAGCCAGCGTTGCGCTTGTCGAGCGCCCTGATCTCCTCCTGCAGCCGGTAGGTCCCCGACAGCGAGTCGAGCAGCCCGGTGAGCGGGATACGGTAATCACCGCCGGGAAGCCTGACGTAGGGAACCTTGCCAGCCTCGATCCAATTCAGGATCGTACGCCGGCTCACGTTCAGCAGGCCGGCGGCCTGCGTCGTGGAGAGCAGCTTGGGCTGTGATGTGGTGGCGGGCATGATCCCTAGTCTGCGCACTATAGCACTATCTGCGCAGAGCACCCGATCTTCTCAATATGCGTGTTGTGTCCCATCACTACAGAAGGCTGAGCCAAGCGTCGCGTGCCCACGCCATGTCCGTTTTCAGGCCACCTCTTATGCTCTCAGTCCGTCACGTCGATTGGGTAGGTGTGCAGAACAGACGCCTTACACCGGAGGAAATGGCGGGGTTTCTATCCTTTGGTGGAGACCAGCCAGATCGCAGAGCACGCTGCGTTTCGCCTCGTCGGTGATGACCTTGACCCGGATGCGGTGACCCGCGCAACTGGTGTGGCTCCCACGACGAGCCATCGGCTAGGCGAGCCGACGCGATTGGAGCGCGGCCCAGCTGTCTGGCGCACGGGCGTCTGGATCCTGGACTCGAAAGGCGCGATACCGGACCAGGGCAACCATATGGAGCAGCACCTGGTGTGGCTCCTCGCCCAGCTTGCTCCCCGAGCGGTGGAGATCCGAGATGTGGCAGCTGCCCAGGGACTGCGGGCGGACGTGTCGTGCGGCTACTTCATGGGCCAGGCGAACAGCAGCTTGCCACGGGAACTTAGGCCAATCGTTGAGCCACAGCAAGACTCCTAGAACCATGAAGGCTGCTCCCAGCGGCCAGAACGCAAACAACAAGCCGATACCAATGATGATTGCGGCGGGTGGCCCGCCATTCGCCTTTAGCCACTCGCGCACGCACTGAGTCTAACGCGGACACAAAGAGCGTCTTTTCAGATTCGCTCTGGCGAGTTAATCAGCAAAGCTCCGGCGGTCTTCCGTATCTCCGACCCTGCGAACCCGGCCAGAGCGACTCAACTTCCCCCACGCGCGGCCGATCACAGGATCAGGATGGCCCCCCTCACAGCATCACCCGAGGCCTACCGCCAGAACGCCGTGCTCTCGGCGACGCCGGGCGAGCTGGTCGTGATGCTCTATGACGGAGCCCGCCGCTTCCTGCGCCAGGCCGCCATCGCGATGGACGAGGGCGAAGTCGAGCGTGCCCACAACTCCCTACGCCGCGCCGAGCTGATCATCGGCCACCTCGACGGCACGCTGGACGACGAGCAGGGTCAGGTCTCCGAGCGGCTGCACTCGATCTACCAGTTCTGCCTGGCCCACCTCAACCGCGGGCGGATGGGACAGGACAGGCGCATGCTCGAGGAGGTAAGCCGCCTCCTGGGCGAGCTGCGCGAAGCGTGGGCCGACGCGGCCAGCCAGCCGCAGGCGGTGGCCAGATGAGCCCCGTCGAGGCAACCCTGGACCCCTACACCGCGATCCTCGAGCTCTCAGAGCGCGAGCTCGAGCTGGCCGGGATGGGCCGTATCGACGACATGCACGCCCTCGGCGAGGAGTGGCGGGCGCTAGTGGCCCAACTCCCCGCCCGCCCCCCGAGGAGGCCCGCCCGCTATTGGAGCGAGCCGCCCTCGCCCACGAGCGCACCCACATCGAGCTGCTGCGCCTGCGCGAGGCCATGCTCTGCGACGTCCGCGCAACAGCCCGAGCCAGCCGCGCCGCGCACGGATACGCCAGTCAGGATCGTCGGATGGCGCGTCGGCTCGATCGCAACGCTTGACGCGCTTTGCGTTAGCGGATCAGGAAAGCTCGCTGCGGGCGTCGGCGATTGAAAACGTCGGGTAGGGATTGCCTGGATCGAATGAGACACGGAACGTTGCGAAGAAGTCTTGACGGCCCAACAAGAACGGATCTTTTTCGCAGAACGCGGGATTGAGCACGAACGACTCCCCCCATACAACGACCTCGGAGGGGTTCTCGGTGATTCTCATTACCCGTGCCCGTAGGCCATCTGGATAAGACCAAGTGGGGAACCCGGAGCCCTCGACGCCGCGAGCACCGATGTCGTCTCGCACCAGCGCATCCGTGATCCCGAGACGTTTGGCGATCTGGAGGGGAAACATGCTGCGCTCCGCGCCGCTGTCCACGACCGCCGGTACGACGGTGCTGGACTCGCCGGCATCCAACCGGAGCAGAAGCAGCGGCCCCTGCGTGGCATACGGCAGGGTGAGGATGGGAGGTCGAGGACTAATAGAACAGCGAGGATGCCGGGGGAACGTGAAAGATGGCGTCGGTCGCCTTGATCTGGTCGTTGGCTACCAACGCCTCGTAGTCATCGGCGGAAGCGACCACCTCGCCGGCGCGTAGAGCCACCCACTTGTCGGCGTAGGTCTTCAGCGCCTCCTCTGAGATGGGAAGCCGCGAAATCGTTGTGCTCATGCCGTGAGACTCCTTTCGTTTGCAGAACCATCTTGCCATACCCTGGCCCACGACTGGTCGCGTCCCGCCGCTAAAGGTTCGTTCGAGACGACCGATGACGGGAGGGACCTGAGCTATCAGGGGACGGCTCTCAAGGAGGGGAGCCGGATCTGGCCCAAGGAGGGCGGAGCGAAAGTTTTGCAGCGGTGTCCCTCCTAGACAGCACACAACTGACACTCGAGGCCGGTATGCGGGGCGCGTGGATGCGCCAGACGCTGCTGACCAACAACATCGCGAACGCCGATACGCCTGGCTTCCAGCGCGAGGATGTGAACTTCCAATCCACGCTGCGCAGCGCGCTGGAAAGCGGCGAAGGGGCTTTGCAGCAGGTGCAGTTTCAGCCCGAAGTGCAGCCGGGCGTGGCTGGGCCGGATGGCAATGGTGTGAGCATCGACCAGGAATCCGCGCAGGCCGCCGAGAATGGCCTGACCTACCAGGCGCTGACGCAGGTGCTCGGCGCGCGCGACGGCATCCTGCGCTCCGCGATGGGCGGCGGCTGATGGGACTGATCCCCGCGATCGACATCGCCGGCAGCGGCCTCTCCGCCGAGCGTGTGCGCATGGACGTCACCTCGGAGAACCTCGCCAACGCGCAGACCACGCGCGGCGCGGGGGGTCAGCCCTACCAGCGCCAGGACGTCGAGCTCCAACAGGTCGGCACGGCCGGTTTTGGCACCACGCTGGCGGGCGCGATGAACCCGCGCGCGCTGCCGGCGCGGCCGGGCGGCGGCGTGCAGGTGACGGGCATCGTCGCCGATGGCACCCCCGATCAGCAGATCTACGATCCCGGCAGCCCCGACGCCAACGCGCAGGGGTACGTGAAGATGCCGAATGTCAACACCGTCACCGAAATGGCGGATCTGATCTCCGAGTCGCGCTCCTATCAATCGGATGTGACGGCGATGCAGACCGCCAAGTCGATGTTCACCTCGACGCTGGGGCTGCTGAAGTGATCATTCCCCCGATCGGCGGGCTGAGCAGCATCACTGGCAGCCTCGGGCTCGGTCAGGGCACGGCGGCGCAGGGCGCCGGCGTGGGTCAGGCCGAAGGCCTCGGCCAGAGCGAACCGCCCCTCGGCGGCAGCGCCGGCGCGGGCCCCAGCGGCGGCTTCGACAACGCGCTCACCGGTGCGATCTCCTCGCTCGAGCAGACCCAGCAGAGCGCCGACAATGCCTCGCAGGCGCTCGCCACGGGCACGGTGAGCGACCCCGAGAGCGCCGTGATGACCGTGCAGGACGCGCAGCTCGAGATGCAGCTCGCCTCGCAGATTCGCACCAAGGCCGCCGAAGCGGCCACGAGCATCTTCCAGACACAGGTCTAACCGATGCCCGTCGCCCAGCTCGCATCGAGACTCTCACCGCGCGGATGGCTGATCGCGGGCGCCTCGGCGCTCGGCGCGATCCTCTTCATCTACCTGTTCGTGCACATGGTCTCCAAGCCCAGTTATTCCACGCTGGCGAGCGGACTGAACCCGGCGCAGACGGCGAAGATGACCGCGGCGCTCGACCAGCAGGGCATCGGCTACCAGCTGCAGAACAACGGCACCGCGCTGGCGGTGCAATCCAACGAAACATCTCACGCGCGCGTCGCGCTCGCGAGCGCGGGGGTGCTCGGCGGCAACCACCCCAACCTGTCTCTGTTCGAAAAGCAGAACCTTGGCGAAAGCAACTTCCAGCAGCAGGTGAACTACCAGCGCGCGATGCAGGGGCAGCTCGAAGAAACGATCGACAACGTGCAGGGCGTGAGCGGCGCGCAGGTGCAGCTCGTGCTCCCATCCCCCCAGGCGCAGCTGTTCGCCTCGAGCCAGACCACCGCCTCGGCGTCGGTGCTGCTCTCGGGCGCCAACTCGCTCGACCCCGGCTCGGTGCGCGGCATCGCCCAGCTCGTGGCCTCGGCCGTGCCGGGGCTCTCGCTGAGCAAGGTGACGATCACCGACGGCACAGGCCAGCTGCTGTGGCCCGCCGCGGGCTCTGAAGGAGGCGGCGCGGGAGAAACGACCAAGCAGGCCAGCGAGGCGCGCTATGACGCGAGCACCGCGGCCAACCTCAACGCGATGCTCGCGCAGACGCTCGGCCCCGGTAAGGCTCAGGTGCAGGTCGCGGCCGCGCTGAACGTCAACAAGACCACCCAGGAAACACTCACCTATGGCAAGGCCGGGGTGCCGCTGCAGCAGAGCAAGGACCTCGAGACCCTCGCCGGCAACGGCAGCGGCGGCGGAGCGGCGACGGGCACCGCCAACATCCCCGCCTACGCACAGACGGGCGCGGGCGGCAAGTCCAACTACAAGCACGAAATCACCAACACCTCGCTCGGCGTCAACAAGACTGTCACCCATTCCACCGTGGCCCCCGGCGAAGTCGAAAACCAGCACGTCTCGGTGCTGCTCGACCACTCCGTCCCCGCCGCCTCGCTGCCCGCGATCCGCGAAGCGATCACCAACGCCGCGGGCCTGCAGCCCAAGCGCGGCGACACGATCTCGATCGGCCAGATGGCGTTTGCCAAGCCGGCCGCGCCCAGCGCGAGCCCCGCGGGCGGGATCATCGGCTACGCCAAGTACGCACTGATCGGCCTCGCTTCGCTGCTCTTCCTGTTCTTCACCACCCGCTCGCTGCGCAAGCGCGAGCAGGCGGATATCGACAACGAGCCGGTGTGGCTGCGCGAGCTCGAGATGCCCGTGCGCCTTTCCGAGCTCGAGCGCGGCAGCGCCACCCCCGCGGCCCCTCCCGCGCCGGCGCCGCCAACGATGGTGATGGCCGGCGGCGACGCGCCGGTGCGCCAGCGCGTGGAGCAGCTCGCCGAGAGCAACCCCGACAGGGTGGCCCAGCAGCTGCGCACCTGGATGCAGGAGGATTAATCGGTGGCGATCGAGCTGCCCGCCGCCGAGGAGTCTCCCGCGCTCGCGGGGCTACCGCAGCGCAGCGTCGTGCGCCTGCCGGGGCGCCGCAAGGCCGCGGTGCTGATGGCCGCGCTCGGCTCCGAACGCGCCGCGGGCGTGATGCAGCACATGCGCGAGGAGGACATCGAGGGACTCTCGCTGGAGATGGCCAAGCTCAGCACCGTCGAAGAAGAGACCGCCGAGGCGATCTTCAACGAGCTCGCCGCCGTGACCGACTCCGAGGGCGGCCTCACGGATGTCTCCGGCGGGATCGACTTCGCGCGCGATGTGCTCGAGCGCGCGCTTGGCGCCGAGCGCGCGGAGGAACTGATCGGACGGCTCTCGACGGTGATCGAGATGCGGCCCTTCGAGTTCCTGCGCCGCACCCCGCCCGAGCAGATCGTCGCGTTCCTGCGCACGGAGTCCCCGCAGACGATGGCGCTCGTGATCGCCAACCTGCACACGGTGCTCGCCGCGCAGGTGCTCGCGCAGGTTCCCGAGGAGTCCCAACCCGACGTGGCGCTGCGAATCGCGCGCATGGGCGAGACCTCCCCGCGCGTGATTCATCAGGTGGAGGAGATCATGCGCCAGAAGCTCACCACGCTCGTGGAGCAGGAGTACTCCTCAGCGGGCGGCACGAAGGCGCTCGCGGACATCCTCAACCACGCCGACCGCTCCACCGAGCGCAACGTGCTCGACCACCTCGCGGGCACCGATCAGAACCTCGCCGAGCAGGTGCGGCGCATGCTGTTCGTGTTCGAGGACATCGTCAAGCTCGAGGAGCGCGCCATCCAGCAGGTGCTGCGCGAGGTCGACCAGAAGGACCTCGTGCTCGCCCTGCGCGGCGCGCCGGACGCCGTCAAGGAGATCGTGATGACCAACATGTCAGAGCGCGGCGCCGCGATGCTGCAGGAGGAGATGGAGATCCAGCAGCCCCAGCGCAAGCGCGACGTCGACGAGGCCCAGAGCCGCATCGTCGCCGTCGTGCGCCGCCTGGAGGAGGCCGGCACGATCGTGCTCTCCGGCGAGGGCGAAGAGGAGAGCGAAGCGGTTGTCTGACACGGCCACCATGGCCCAGGAGCCCGAGGCGCCCGCCGGTTACGCCTTCGAGCAGCTCGAGCCATCCCCCCCGCTGCCACGCGACGCGCCCGACCGGATCCTCGCGCTGGCGACCGCGCAGGCAGAGCACATCCACGAGCGGGCCCGCGCCGAGGGCCACGCCGAGGGTCGCGCGCAGGGTCACCGCGACGGGATCGCGGAGACCACCGCAGCCGCGAGCGCGCTGGCGCAAGCGCTGCGTGAACTCCAGCGGATGCGCACCGAGACCGCCGAGGCCGTCGAGCGCGACGCGGTCGAACTGGCCCTCGCGCTGGCCGCGAAGATCCTCGCCGGAGCGTTCGAGGCCCAACCCGAGCGGGTCCTCGATGTCGTGCACGGAGCACTGCGGCGCATCTCCGATCGGCGCCAGATAGTCGTGATGGTCGACCCCGCCGACCTCGAGGTCGTGAGCGCCGCCGTGCACGACCTGCAAATCGCAGGCGGGTGGGATCGAGCTGTGCGACGTGCAGGCCGACCGCCGCGTGGGTCGCGGCGGCGCGATCGTGCGCACCGTCGAGGGCGAGATCGACGCGACGGTGAAGACCCAACTGGAGAGCGCTCGCGAACTGCTGCTCGCGCCAATGCCCGCTGAACAGCACGAGGGCGATGAGCGCCCCGTGGACGAGCGGTGGGAATGATGCAGCTCGCAGGAGCCGCGGCGGCGCTGCACTCCGCCGACCTCGCCCGGCGCCATGGCTATGTGAGCAACCTGATCGGCCTGATCGTCGAGGCCACCGGACTGGAGGCCGAGGTCGGCGAGGTCTGCCTGATCGCCGCCGACCGCGGCGCACCGCCCGTGGCGGCGGAGGTGGTGGGCTTTCGCGAAGGGCGCACCCTGCTGATGCCACTCGGTGAGATGCACGGCATCGGGCCCGGCACGAAGCGTGTCGGCAACGGGCGCCCCGTTTCGCATCGACGTCGGGGCCCAGTCTGCTCGGACGGGTCATCGACGGGCTGGGCGCGCCGCTGGACGAGCGGGATCCACCGCTGTGCAGCACCCCACCCCGCTCCACCATCGCCTCCCCGCCGAGCGCGATGAGCCGCCCGCGCATCGAGCAGCGCGTCGGCCTGGGAGTGCGCGCGCTCGACGCGCTGGTCCCCTGCGGGCGCGGTCAGCGCCTCGGCATCTTCGCCGGCTCGGGTGTCGGCAAGTCCTCGCTGCTGGGCATGATCGCGCGCTCCACGAGCGCCTCGGTGAACGTGATCGCGCTGGTGGGCGAGCGCGGGCGCGAGGTGCGCGAGTTCATCGAGCGCGACCTCGGCGATGCGCTGGAGCGCTCGGTGGTGGTGGTGGCGACCTCCGACCAACCGGCGCTCGTGCGCATCAAGGCGGCGCTTCACGGCCACCACGATCGCGGAGTACTTCCGCGATCAGGGCCACGACGTGATGCTGATGATGGACTCCGTGACGCGCTTTGCGATGGCCCAGCGCGAGATCGGGCTGGCGATCGGCGAGCCGCCCGCCACACGCGGCTACACGCCATCGCGTGTTCGCGCTGCTGCCGCGCCTGCTCGAGCGCGCCGGCACGAGCGCCGCGGGGCTCGATCACCGGTCTCTACACCGTGCTCGTCGACGGCGACGACATGAACGAGCCGATCGCCGACGCGGTGCGCTCGATCCTCGACGGCCACGTCGTGCTCACGCGCGCGCTGGCGCACGCCGGCCACTATCCCGCGATCGACGTACTGCAGAGCGTCTCGCGCCTGGTCGGCGAGATCGTCTCCGAGGAGGTCATGCGCGCCGGGCAGTGCGTGCGCTCCGCGCTCGCGGCGCTGCACGAGAAGGCGGATCTGATCTCGATCGGCGCCTACAGCGCCGGCAGCGATCCCGCGCTCGACGCCGCGCTCGACGCACCGGCCCCGCATCGAGGCGTTCCTGCGCCAGGCCACCACCGAACGCAGCGAGCCCGAGAGCTCCGATGCGCAGCTGCTCGAACTCGCCGACTCGCTGCTGCGCTCGCTGAGCTCACACCACGGCGAGGTCCTCGAGGGCGAGGAGGTGGGCGCACACGAGCCCGAGCTTTCAACGGCCCACGAGGAACCGGGGCCGTCGGCGATCCCGGCGCTGCACCTCAGTGTTTAGATCGATCAGTGCGCGACTGGGCGGTACTCCCGCGTCGTTGGGTTCTGCTCCAGCAGCCCCACCGCGCGCAGCGTCTTCACGTAGCGGTGGGTCGTGGAGGGCGACATCCCCAGCTGGTGGGCCAGATCGATGATCGCGCGCCACGGGCGCTCGGGGCCATACGACGACAGGATCGCCAGGCCCCGCAGCAGGGACTGCGAAAGCTGGGGATCGGTGAGGGCGTCCTCGAGCGCCTCTTGGGTGGCCTTCTGGAGAGACTTCGTCTTGGTGCGCTTGCGGCCGCCATTGCCGGGCTTGTAGGCGTTGTCGAGCGCCGCCAGCAGCAGGTTCGACACCGTCCCGTTGCGACTCTGTCCGGCAAGGCGCATCACCTGCTCGACCTGCACGGGCGAGAGGGTGATCGAGATTTCCTCCTCCTTCTTGCCGTTCTTGGTGGTCTTCGTGGGAGTGGTCTTCGTGGGCATAACGCCTCGCAGTCTTATGATTGTGGGAGCACTTTGACTATCCGACCCGGGCCTTGCGCCGCTGTGCCAGGAAGCGGCGATCCGTAGGGTTGCGTGGATTGGCTTGGTCGGCCTCGATGGGAAAGGTCCGATTCATTCCGTATTCGACTAACAGAATAGTTTGATATTCCCGGCAAATTCGCTAGACACGAGGCGAATATTCTCTTTGCGAATAATTGGTTCAGTTGGATCACTGCCGGGCCCGTTCCTAAGAAAATTCTCAGGAACGGCGCTCGCGCGGCCATGCGCCCGCCCAGACACACCTCCCTCATCAGCCAGCCGCGCATCCCCACCAGGAAGGTCCTAAAGGACCGCGCACACCGTCCGATTACGGGGCGGTGACCGAACCCTCGTTCCGCTTCCGCCTGGAGCGTGTCCGTGCCCTGCGTGAGCGCCGGGAGGACCTCGCGCGCCAGGCGCTCGCGCAAGCACTCACGCAGCGCTCGGACAGCCAGGCTCGCCTGGACACCCTGGAGGCACATCTGGAGCGCGCGCGCACCGAGCAGCGCAGCGCCACCGGACCCGCCGCACGCGCCACCGCAGCCGAGCTGCAGGCGCGACAGGCGTTCGTCGAGCACGTCGAGGCCCAGCGCTTGGATGGCAAGCGCGAACTCGAGCGCAACGACAGCGAGGTCGCCAACCGCGACCTCGAACTGGGGCTCGCCGCGCGCGATCACGAGATGCTCGAGCGGTTGAAGGAGCGCCATCGCGCCGAGCACATCCGCGAGCTCGCACACCGCGAGAGCGTCGCGCTCGATGAGATCGCGCTCGACCGCTTCCGCCGGAGCGCCGCATGAGCGCGACGATCGCACCCATCCCGAGCGTCACCGAAAGCGGACCCGCCGCCGCCAGCCAGCGGGTGGCGCAGCTGCAGGCGCTCGCCGCCAAAGCCGCCTCGGGCTCCACCGCAAGCTTTGCGCAAGCGCTCGAAGCCGCCTCAACCGGACGTGCATCGAGCCCAAGCGCGACGAGCCCAAGCGCCACCACGGCGCCTGGGGCGTCTGCCATTGCGCTCACATCTGCCGTTCCGGTCGAAACCTCACCCGCGATGGGCGCCGCGACACCCGCCGCCAGCGGTTCGAGCACCTCGCCCTACGACGCGCAGATCGCTCAGGCGGCCTCGCGCTACGGCATCGATCCGGCCCTGCTTCACGGTTTGATCCAGCAGGAGTCGGGCTTCGATCCCAACGCCCATTCGAGCTCCGGCGCGCTGGGGCTGACCCAGCTCATGCCCGGCACGGCCTCCTCCCTGGGTATCTCCAACCCGCTCGATCCGCTCCAGTCGATCGATGGCGGAGCGCGCTACCTGAGCGAGATGCTCAGCCGCTTCGGGGGCAACACCGCCGACGCACTGGCCGCCTACAACGCGGGGCCCGGCGCGGTGAGCCGCTACGGGGGCGTCCCGCCCTACGCCGAAACCCAGGACTACGTGAGCAAGGTGATGGGCTATGCCAACGCCTACCGCCAGACCCTCTCCGCTCCGAGCGCAAGCGGGTCGATCGCATGAGCGCCGCGTCGGCAGCCGCCGCTCCCTCCCACGCCTCGCCGGGCGCTGGGCACCCGAGCAGAGGCCCCGCTCCACCGGGATCTCCACCTGGCGGGCCGCCCTTTCAGAGCGCGCTCGACGAACTCTCGGCCCGGACCGCCACTGCGGAAGGCCCCCCTTCACAGAGCCCCAAACTCGAGCATCGCCCCGGCGCCGCCGACGCTCCGGTAGACGCAGCGGGCGGCGTTGAAGCCACCGCCGCTGCCCAGACGCTCGTCGTTGCCTCCCAGGCCCGTGGCCTCACCGCGAAGCTGAGCGCCGAGGGCACCCCGCACCCCGACGCTGCGGCCGCTGCCCCCAAAGACGCCGGACTCTCCACCCCCGTACACGGGGACTCGCCGCCACCAGCCACCGCCGGCAAAGGTATCGACACCGCCGCCGAGCTCGGCACAGGCCACGACGCCGGCAAGCCCACGAACGCTCCCGCGAGCGTTCCATCCATCGCACCGAGCGGTGGAACCTCGGGCGAGCCCCCCGCGCCTGTCGCGAAGGGCGCCGCGATGGCGTCGAGCGGCGACAGCACCGCTGCCTCGCCGCCCGCGGCCCTCCCCCTCCCAACCTCAACCCGAGAGAGCGCGCGCGGCGCATCCGCACATGCCACGCAGCCCGACCTCACCGGCGGGAAGGCCGCCGCAGGGAGCCCTTCGACTCCCGTGCCCACGCTCGCAGCGAGCGCCGCCACCGCCGACTCCGCCACCACCCCCGCCGAGGCGCACCGGCTCGGGAGGGGAGCGCCGGGGCTCGGCCTCACGCCCAACGCCGGCGTGTCCACCTCCGCGGGCGCCGCCCCCGCGGGTGGGGCTTCCGCGGCGGAGTCTCTCGCACCCCCCGCCTCCGCCCCCGCGATCTCCACCACTCAGGCGGGCGCCGCGAACAGCTACGGCGTGGATCTGCAGCAGACGATCGAGGCCGTGCAGGCGACGCTCGAGCTCGCCACCCGCCAGGGACTCTCCTCGGCGCGCATCGCGCTCGCGCCCGCGGAGCTCGGCGAGATCCGCATCCACCTCACGCAGAGCGCCTCGGGGCTCGTGGCGCGCCTCACCGCCAGCACCCCGGCGGCCGCACAGGCGCTGGGCGAAGGCCGCAGCGAACTGCGCGAGTCGCTGCACTCGCTCGGTCTCACAGCGCTCCACCTCGACACCGCGACTTTTCAGTCGGGTGCGCAGGGCCGCGAGGGCCACGCCCCGCGGCACACAGCCGACCTCGCCGTGAACCATCGAACGAACGCCCACGACGAGGAAGTGCAGGGCGATGAGCCCACGCTTCCCGAACCCACTCGCACATCCGAGGGCCCGCACTCCCGCGGCGCGCTCGTGGATGTGCTCGCCTGAAAGGAGCCACGTGTCCCCCACCTCCGCAGCCGCCCCCACCGCCACGACGCCCACCGGCACGACATCCGGCAGCGAACCGATCCCCACGAACCCCGGCGGAACGCTCGGCAAGGATGGCTTCCTCAAGCTGATGGTCGCGCAGCTGCAGTCCCAGGATCCGCTGCAGCCCACCGAAAGCTCGGCCTACATCGGCGAGCTCGCGCAGTTCACCGAGCTCGAGCAGGTCACCAACCTCGCGCAGACGAGCAGCCAGTCGGCCTCCGCACAGCAGGTCGCGCAGGCGGTCGCGCTGATCGGCCACACCGTCTCCTACCGCGATTCCACTGGAGCGACGGTGCAGGGCACGGTGCAGAACGTGAACATCACCTCCTCCGGCGCGACCCTCACCGTCGAAGGCCACACGGGGATCGAACCCTCGGGCATCACGGAGGTCTCGTGATGAGCGCCGCGGTCAACCCAGCGCTGCTCGCACCGGTCGCCTCGCCCGCTCCGAGCGCGCCCGCCGCGGCGCCCGCCGGTCCGAGCGCGCCCGCCCCCAAGCCGCGCGGCGTCGACCCGGCGGGCCCCTCGTTCGCAGAGGTCCTGCACAAGACCGCCACCCCCGCGCCTCTGCATTTCTCCCGGCACGCGCTCGAGCGCGTTCAGCGCCGCGGAATCGAGCTCGACCCGAAGACCGTGAACAGACTTCAGGACGGAGTGGGACGCGCCGCGGGCAAGGGCTCGCGCGACTCCGTCGTACTCGTCGACGGCACCGCCTTCGTGGTGTCCGTCGCCAGCCGCACCGTCATCACGGCGGTGGGCGCCGAGCACATGCGCGAGCACGTGTTCACCAACATCGACAGCGCCGTCATTGCATGAGACGCCGCGCGATGGGACCAACGCAAAGCAACCACGGCCGGACCTCAGCGAGGAGGCCGCGAAAGGAAGTGCACGCACCATGATGAACGGAATGTACGCCGCCATCAGCGGCCTCGACGCAAATCAGACGATGCTCAACGAGACGGCCAACAACCTCTCCAACGTGAACACCGTGGGGTACAAGTCCGCGCGTGTCACCTTCGCGGACTCGCTCACGCAGGTGCTGCGTGGAGCCTCGGGCGCGACCGTCACCAACGGCGGCTCCAACCCGATGCAGGTGGGGCTCGGGGTGCAGGTCGCCTCAACCGACTCGGAGATGACCCAGGGGTCCTTCCAGTCCACCAACAACCCCCTCGATGTCGGCATCCAGGGCTCGGGGTTCCTGCGCGTCGGCGCCGGCACGCCGCCCGCCGGCCCCCCCTACACCACCGCGCTGCCCAAGGGCGTGCAGTACACCCGCGCGGGCGATCTCACGACCAACACGAAGGGCTTCCTGATGACCCAGGCCGGGGAGTACGTGATCGGGCGCAACGCCGTGGCGACGGTCTCCGAAGCAGGCACCACCTACTCGCCGGGCGCCGAAGACAGCTACCTCGTGATCCCCCCCGGCTCCGCCAACGTGGCGATCGGGCAGGATGGCTCGGTGAGCTATGAGGACGAGAACCCGGCCTCCCCCACCTACCAGCAGCAGGTCACCGCCGGATATATCTCGCTCGCGCAGTTCCCCAACCAGTCGGGCCTGGAACGCCTCGGCGGCTCGCTGTGGGGACAGACCTCCAACTCGGGCGCCCCGATCGTGGGCACCCCCGACACGGGCGCCTTCGGCGCCACGATCGGCGGCGAGCTGGAGATGTCCAACGTCGACCTCGCAAGCGAGATGACCGCGATGATCACCGCCGAGCGCGGCTATCAGGCCAACTCGCGCGTGATCACCACGGCCGACCAGATGCTGCAGTCGGTGGTGAGCATGGTCCAGTAAAGCGTCGCAGCGCCGCGGGGCCGCCACGGCCCCGGGGACGGATCCGAGGAGCCCGGGGTGGGATGACCAGGAGTGGTCGTCCCACCCTACGGCTACGCTCACACCACGCTGCGCAGCTCGGTGCGCGTTCGCCGAGCGCCCTGCATCGCGTTCTGAAGCTCTTTACGAGGAGGAGGCTCTCAGATGATCACGCTGCACCGACTGGGCCACACCGATGAGCCCTTTCAGCTGAACCCCGATCTGATCGTCACGATCGAATCGACGCCGGACACCGTCGTTACGCTCGCAACCACCGCGAAGGTGGTCGTGGCGGAGACCCCCGAGGAGGTCGCCGCGGCGGTGCGGGGCTGGCGCGTGGAGGTCCTCTCCGAGGCGATGCGCAACCGCCGCCCCGAGCGCGAGCCCTCCGAGCCGCGCGCGCTGCGCTGAGGGCTCTCAAATCCGAAGGTCGGACCCCCGCCATCCCGCGTCCGGCGGCGGAGGCGCCCCATTGAAGGATTGCGCCGCGCGGCCGATGAACGAGGGCGATGAAAGCCGCTACAGCCATTGGGATCGGGGTCGCCTTGGGCGCCCTGATGTTGAGCGCCATGATGGATGGCACGAGTCCGGCTGTCGTTCATGAACATCCCGGCGCTCATCATCATCATCGGCGGCACGGGCGGCGTGACGCTGGCGAGCGTGGGGATGGCCTCGATGAAGCGCATCCCGAGCCTCTACAAGATGGTCTTCTCGAGCGAACCGCCGGACATGCGCGGGCGCCTGGATCAGCTCGTGGGCCTCGCCGATCAGGCCCGCCGCGAGGGCCTGCTTGGCCCTCGACGCGCAGCTCGGCGAGGTGGAGGACATGTTCACGCGAAACGCGCTGCAGCTGGTGGTGGACGGCACCGACCCCGAGATGGTGCACGCGATCCTCGAGGCCGAGGTCGATGGCATGGCCGCACGCCACGCCGCCGCTGCGGCGCCCTTCGACAAGGCCGGCGGCTTCGCTCCGACGATGGGCATCATCGGCACGGTGATGGGGCTCGTGCACGTGCTCGAGAACCTCGCGGCGCCCTCCACGCTGGGCCCCTCGATCTCTTCGGCGTTCCTCGCGACGCTGATGGGCGTGGGCTCGGCGAATGTGATCTTCCTCCCCATCGCAAACCGCCTGAAGGCGATCAGCGCCGAAGAGACCGAACTGCGCATGATGACGCTCGAGGGCATCCTCTCGATCCAGGCGGGGGACAACCCGCGGCTGGTGGCCGACAAGCTGATGTCCTACCTTCCCCCGAGCGAGCGCTCCAGCGACGAGGACGCGAGTCCGAGCGCCGGCATGAGCGCACAGGCCGAGGCGGCGTAGGCGATGTCTTCGCGAGCACGCAGCCGCAGAGGAGGCCGCCGCGGCGCCCACGGCGGCGAGGGACACGAGGACGGCGAGCGCTGGCTGCTCACCTACGCCGACATGATCACGCTGCTGATGGCGCTCTTCATGGTGCTCTTCTCGATCTCCTCGGTGAACATCTCGAAGATCCAGGCGCTGCAGAAGTCGCTGAACGCGGCCTTCTCGCCCGACAACATCCTCCCCGGCGGGAAGGCGATCGCCAAGCAGGGATCCACCGCGGCCGCCAACCACGCGACCCTCACGAGGGAAGTGCTGCCGATCGTGCCGGTGACGCCCCACGCGCAGCACCCGCGAAAGCAACGCCACGGCAGCGAGCGCGAGCGCGTCGGTGTCAAGGGCCGAAGCAGGAGCAGAGCAGCTTCGAACACCTCAAGCACCAGCTCGACGCCTACGCGGCCAAGCATGGTTTCGCCAAGGACGTCAACACGACGCGTGCAGCCGCGCGGCCTCGTGATCCGCGTGCTCACCGACCGCCTGCTGTTCGGCTCGGGCAGCGCCACGCTGATCGCGCAGGCGCTGCCCGCTGCTGAGCGAGATCGCGGGGCTCGTGAACGTCGATCGCAGCGCACCCGATCGGCGGTCGAAGGCAACACCGACGACGTGCCGATCCACGGCGGGAGCCTTCCCAGCAACTGGGAGCTCTCGACGGCGCGCGCGAGCATGGTCGTGCGCTTCCTGATCGGCCGGGGCGTCTTCCCCTCGCGCCTGAGCGCCTCCGGCTACGCGGACGCTGCGCCCGATCGACACCAACTCGAGCGCCGCCGGCAGGGCGCGCAACCGGCGCGTGGAAATCGTGCTGCAGCGCATCTACGGGAGCGGCTCGCAGCCGGTCTCCGAAGCGAAAACCTCGACGAGCGCCGCGCGCCGGACGAGCGCGCCGGCGCACGGCAGGGAGGCCCTAGCGCGATGCTCAAGAACAAGAAGGTGCTCATCGCGCTCGTGGTGGTGCTGCTGGTGGCCGTTCGAGGGCTACTCGATGACCAAGCCCAAGGTCGTCGTGAAGGAGAAGATCCAGGGCGCCATCTACGTGCTGCCCTCGAGCTTCCTGCTGAACCTCAACGATGGCCACTTCGCGAAGCTCACGCTCGGCCTGGTGCTCGCGCCCGGTCAGAGCAGCGGCGCGTCCGCGGCCGGCGGCTCCTCGCCGACCGAAGGCGGCGCGGGAACTCTTCCCGAGGAAGCAGTGATCCGCGACATCGTGACGAATCTGATGACCAACGAGAGCAGCACGACGCTCTCGGGCGACGGCGGGCGCAACAGGGTGAAGCGCGAGATCCTCGCGCGCCATCAGAGGCAGACCGATGTGAAGGTCGAACGGTGCTGTTCCCCGATCTCACCGTGCAATAGGAGAACCAGACATGAGCGACCCCGACATCACCGACCCCGACCCCACCGACTCCCAACTCGACCGATGCCTCCTCGACCGATCCCGCCGATCTGACGCCGGCCGCCGACGGCGCGGGCGAGTCGGCCCCGAACGCGCGCGAGATGGCCCTCGACGAGCAACTGGCCCAGGCCGAGCCCGGCACGAACGGCAGCGCGACTGCCGGCCAGTCCGACCTGCGCCGCCTCAGCGACGTGCCGATGGAGCTGAGCGTGGAGATCGGCCGCACCCAGATCACCGTGGGCGAGACGCTGCAGCTGCGCGCCGGCTCGGTGATAACGCTCGATCGCCTCGCGGGCGAACCGGTGGACTGCTCGTCAACGGCACACCGATCGCGCGCGGGGAAGTGGTGGTCGTGGACGAGCAGTTCGGCCTGCGCGTCACGCAGATCGGCGACGGCGAGCCCGCTCCGGACACCCCCGCGCAGGCGCCGGAGCAGGACGCCTCGGCAGGCGACCGAGACGTAGGAGGCCTGAGATGGAGAGGACCGTACGCACGATCGACTTCTCCCAGCCGACGAAGTTCACGGCGGACTTCCGCCGGCGCGTGGGGCGTCTTTTGGGCCCTTCTGCGAGGCGGTCGCCGCGCGGCTCTCGACCGAGCTGCGCGCGCCGGTGGAGCTGCGCGTCAGCGACTCGAGCCAGCTGACGTGGTCGGCGGCACGTGCGCAATTGCCGGCGCACTCGGTGTCGGTGGCGTTGAACGTGCAGCCCGATCGAACGCCAGATGCTGCTCGAGATCGAGCTGCCGATGGTGCTGCAGTCGCTGGAATGCCTACTCGGGGGCAGCGCCGCGCAGGCGCCTCGCGAGCGGCGCCTCGAGCGAGATCGACTGGGGGCTCACGCGCGGCCTGTTGGAGGCGATCGTGAGCCAGCTCGCGCTCGCATGGCGCGATCTCGGCGGCCTGGAGCTGACCTTCGGGCAGGTCGATCTCGAGGGCGACGCGGGGGTGTTCGTGCCGATCGGCGAGCCCACCTTCTCGCTCGACGCTGGAGTGCAGCATCGATGGACAGCCCTCGAGCATGTCGCTGCTGATGCCGTGGTCGGCGATCGAGCCCGTCGCGGCGGAGCTGCTCGGCGCCGAGCACGCTCCAGCCGATGGCGACCCGCACGAGCGCTCGGCGATGCGAGCGCGGTCTCGCGAGCGCCGAGGTGCAGCTGCGCGCGGAGGTCGGCTCGCTGCGGATGCCGATCGAGCAGATGATCGCGCTCGCGCCCGGGAGCCTGCTCGCGCTGGAGGACCGCGCGGAGGACGGCGTGGCGCTGTTCGCCGAGGGCGTGCCCCTCGGCCGCGGACGGCCCGGCCTCAGCGGCACGCGGCGCGCGGTGAAGATGACCTCCACGAGCGCTCCGAGCACCGTGCGGCGCCTACGAGCCTCCATGGCGGTCGCGGCGGCGGGCGCGAACGATGCGCAGACGCTGACGAACGCAGATGCGGCAGGGAGAGGGCCGCACAGCGGCCCTGGCGGGTCGCGCGGCCGACGAACGACGCGTCCTTGGAGGGCCTCGAGCGGATGGTGGGGGTGCCGGTGCGAGTGTGGGCGGAGCTGGGGCGCACGCACATGCCATCTGGGACACGCGCTCGAACTGCCGCCGGGCGCGGTCGTTGAGCTCGAGCAGGGCGCAAGGCGCGCCGATCGAACTGTTCGCCGGACGGCCTCGCCTTCGCGCACGGAAGCCTCGTCGGTGGGCGACGAGCGGCGAGTGGGCCGTGCAGGTCCAGGCGCTGGTCTAAAGCCGCCCCCGCCGAGCGTCGATAAACCGGGCGACTCTCCCTCGGAGTCGTCCCTCGATGATCAAGTCGATCCTGCTTCCGCGCGCGGCCGTACGGGCCGCAATCCTCGTGCTTGGCGCGCTGGTGCTGACCCCTGCCGGCGCACTGGCGTTCACGCCGGTACCGGTGGGTCACAAGCCGAGCGGCGAAAGCGCGCCGCTGAACCTCACGCCCTCGCAGGTGGGCGCCCACACGAGTTCGAGCGGCCCGAGCATCGTGCGCACGATCGTCGGCCTGCTCGTCGTGATCGCCGTGATCTGGGGGCTCAGCTGGATCCTGCGCCAGGTCAAGTCCGGGCGCGAGACGCGCTCGGCGGGAGAGGGGCTGCGCAGCATCGCGACGCTGCCGCTCGGGTTCGGGCCGCTCGCTGCACCTGGTGCGCGCGGGCGCGGACTACCTGCTGGTGGGCAGCGCGGAGCACGGCGTGGCGCCGATTCACCGCTACACCGAGCAGCAGGCGCGCGAAGCCGGGATTGATCGACGACAGTCCTCCCTCAGATGAGGAGCAGCCCGTGCAGCGTGGCAGCGGCTCGATCCAGATGCCCGGCCAGGTGCAATGGCCTGCTGGAGCGCCTGCGCGAATGGACGGTGCGCAGGTGAACGGCGTGAGCTCCTCCACCGCCGTGCAGATCCTGCTGTTGATGGGCGGGCTGACGCTGGTGCCGGCGCTGCTGTTCACGGTCACGGGCTTCAGCCGCATCCTGATCGTGCTGGGCTTCATCCGCACGGCGGTGGGCACCGCCAACGCGCCCCCCAACCAGGTGCTGGTGGGGATCGCGCTGTTCCTCACGATCTTCGTGATGGCTCCCACGGTGAGCCAGATCAAGCGCGACGCGATCGAACCGCTCACCGCGCACCACATCAGCACCGCGACGGCGATCGCGCGCGCGGAGGAACCGCTGCGCGAGTTCATGTTTCGCCAGACGCGCGTGCAGGACATCTCGCTGTTCGTCGAGCTCGCGCATTCAAAGCCGCCGAAGACGCGCGCGGAAGTGCCCACGGAGGTGCTGATCCCGGCGTTCATCGTCTCCGAGCTCAAGAGCGCGTTTCAGATCGGCTTTTTGATCTTCCTGCCGTTCTTGATCATCGATCTGATCGTCTCCTCGACGCTGATGAGCATGGGGATGATCATGCTGCCGCCGACCTTCATCTCACTGCCCTTCAAGGTGCTGCTGTTCGTGCTGGTGGACGGCTGGGACCTCGTCATCAAAGCGCTCGTACAGAGCTTTCACTAGGAGCCGAAAGCAGATGAACCAGGACACCGTTGTAAGTCTCGCCTCGCAGGCGATGAGCCTCGCGCTGAAGGTCGCCGGTCCACTGCTTTTGGTGGGCCTCGCGATCGGGATGCTCGTGAGCGTCTTCCAGGCGGTCACGCAGATCCAGGAGCAGAGCCTCACGCTGATCCCGAAGATCGTCGGCGTGGCCGTCGTGGTGGTCGTGCTCGGTCCGTGGATGCTCGGACAGTTGGTGTCCTACACCACCAACCTGTACACCGCGATCCCCTCGATGGTGGGCTGAGGCCGATGAACCACCTGCTCGCACAGCTCGCGGGAAACCAGCTCGCAGGCTTCATCCTGGTGCTCGCGCGGGTGACGCCGCTGTTCTTCCTGGCGCCGCTGTTCTCCTCGAAGATGATCCCCCCGCGCGTGCGCGGGATCGTCGCGGTGGCGCTCTCGATGGGGCTGGCGCCGGTGGCGCTGCACGGCCAGCACATCCCCAGCGACGCCCTCAGCCTCGCCGGGCTCGTGATCGAGGGGCTGCTGGTGGGCTTCGGCTTCGCCTTCGGGCTCGCGGCGCTGATGGCCGCCGTGGAGTCGGCGGGGTCGCTCGCGGACGTGCTCGCGGGCTTCTCCTTCGGTGCGCTGATCGATCCGGTGAACGGCAACCCGGGCGGGGCGCTCTCGCAGTTCTACTCGCTGGTGGGCACGCTGATCTTCCTGATCATCGGCGGCGACGCGTGGGTGCTGCGCGGGATGGCGCGCACCTTCGAACTGGTGCCGCTCACCTCCGCGCCGCAGCTGTATTCGCTGGTGGGGGGCGCCGAGCACGTCTTCTCGACGATCTTCGTGGCGACGCTGGAGATCTCCGCGCCGGTGGTGATCGCACTGCTGATCACCGATGTGGCCTTTGGCGTGGTCTCCCGCGTGGTGCCGCAGATAAGCGTGTTCGCGGTGGGCTTTCCCGTGAAGGTTGCCGTGGGGATGCTGGTGGTGGGCGCCTCGCTGCCGTTCATGGCGGGCTGGCTCTCCAGTGAAATCTCGACAAGTGTGGGCGACGCTCTGGGCGCCCTGCACGTGGCATAGAGATGGCACAGCAAGACCGCACCGAGAAGGCCACGCCCAAGCGCCGCGAGCAGGCGCGCGAGAAAGGTCAGGTCGCGCGCTCGGCCGACGCGGGCGGATCGCTGGTGCTGATGGCCGGGCCTCTTCGGCCTGAGCCTGCTGGGGCCGCAGATCGTCACGGCGGCCGCCGAATCGTTCAGGCGGATCCTCGGCGAGATCGCCCACCCCGGCCCAGGCGACCTCGGCGGCGGGGTTGCACCAGCTGCTGCACAGGATGGTCGAAACGATGGCGATCACGGTCGGTCCGATCGCGGCGATCTGCATGACGCACGGGCGTCGCTCGCGGGCGTCGCACAGGTCGGTTTTCACCCCTCCCCGAAGGCGCTGTGCCCGACTTCCGCAGAATCAACCCGATCTCGGGGATGCGCAACCTCTTCAGCCCGAACCTCGTGTTCGAAGCGCTAAAGGCGATCGCGAAGGTGAGCGCCGTCGCGGCGCGGTGGCTGCGCTGGCGGTGGTTCCCGCGGATGGGATCGTTGGTGTCGCTCGTGGGCATTCCACCCGGCGCCCTGGGCACCGTGATGGGCCAGCGCGCGATGAGCGTCGCCCAGCACGCCGCCTATGCCTACCTGGCGATCGGCGTGATCGACTACACTGGCAGCGCCGGCGCCACTCCAGAACAGCTGCGCATGACCAAGCAGGAGGTCAAGGACGAGCAGCGTCAGTACAGCGTCTCCGCGGAGGTGCGCTCCGCGCTGCGACGCCGCCAGATGCAGGCTGCACGGGCGCGCATGATGGCGGCCGTGCCCGAGGCCGATGTTGTGGTCGACCAACCCCACCCACTATGCGGTGGCGCTGCGCTACGACGGCTCGCGCACGGCGCCGGAGGTGGTGGCGAAGGGCAAGGACCTGATCGCCGCGCAGATCCGCAAGGTGGCGCAGGAGAACGACGTGCCGGTGGTTCCAGATCCGCCGCTCGCGCGCGCGCTGCACAGCTCGACGGAGATCGGCCAGGTGATCCCGGAGGAGCTGTACGCGGCGGTGGCGCAGGTGCTCGCGTTCGTGTACCGCCTGGCCGCACGTAGGAGGCGAGCGGTATGAGCTTTGCGCGCAGGATGCTGCGCCACACCGATCTGCTTGGCGGCGGTGGCGGTGGTGATGGTGGTGACGATGCTCGTGGTGCCGCTGCCCTCGATGCTGCTGGATCTGCTGATCACGGTGAACATCTCCGCGGCGCTGACGATCGTGGTCGCGACGATGTACCTCAACAAGGCGCTCGACTTCGCCTCATTCCCCTCGTTGCTGCTGCTCACGACGATGTTCCGCCTGGCGATCAACGTGTCGGTGACGCGCCTGATCCTCACGCACGGGCGACGCGGGCAGCGTGGTGAAGTCCTTCGGACAGTTCGTCGTCGGCGGCAACGTGGTCGTGGGCGCTCGTGATCTTCCTGATCCTCGTGGTGATCCAGTTCGTGGTCGTCACCAACGGCGCGGGGCGCGTCGCGGAGGTCGGCGCGCGCTTCACGCTCGACGCGATGCCCGGCAAGCAGATGGCGATCGACGCCGATCTGAACGCCGGCCTGATCACCGACGACGAGGCGCGCGCAGCGGCGCTCGGAGATCTCGCGCGAAGCCGACTTCTACGGGGCGATGGACGGCGCGTCGAAGTTCGTGAAGGGCGATGCGATGGCGGCGGTGATCATCACCGCGATCAACCTCGTGGGCGGCATCGTGATCGGCGTCGCCCAGCATCACCTGGGATCTTCGCGAAGCGACCCACCAGTTCTCGCTGCTGACCGTCGGCGACGGCCTGGCGGCGCAGATCCCGGCGCTGCTGATCTCCGTGGCGACGGGCATCATCGTGACCCGCTCGGCCTCCGATCGCGACCTCGGCTCGGACATCGCCGGACAGATCCTCGGCCAGCGCAAGGCGCCGCTCGTGGCGGCCGCGGCGATCGGGCTGTTCGCGCTCGTCCCCGGCCTGCCCAAGCTGCCGTTCCTGCTGATCGCGGCGATCTTCGGAGCGATCGGCTGGAGCGTGCGCAACGGGATGCCCGGCGAGGAGCACTCCACCGAGCTCGCGCTCGCCGCCGCCGGCGCGCCGGCGGCGCTGCCCCCGGGGGGCGAGGGCGGGCGCGATGTGGAGCGCACGCCGCTCGACGCGCTGGAGCTCGCGATCGGCTTCGGGCTGGTACCGCTGATCGACGGAGGATCCGGATCCGCCGGGGGGGCGGGTTCCGGATCCCTGCTGCGCCGCGTGAGCATGATCCGCCGCCAGATCGCCAGCGAGCTGGGCGTCGTGATCCCCGCGGTGCGCATCCACGACGAGCTCGGCATGGAGTCCCACGAGTACGTGCTCAAAGTGCGCGGTTCGGAGGTCACGCGCGGGCGCATCATGCCGGGGCACCTGCTGGCGATGGACCCGCGGCGACGCGGCGGGAGGTTGCAGGGCATCCCCACCACCGAGCCCGCCTTCGGACTGCCCGCGACGTGGGTGCACGAGTCCGCGCGCGCGGAAGCCGAGACGCTCGGCTACACCGTCGTGGACGCCGAGTCGATGATCGTCACCCATCTGACGGAGACGATCCGCGACCACGCCGCCGAGCTGCTGACCCGCCAGGACGTCAAGGCGCTGCTTGGAGCAGCTCAAGGAGACCAACGCGGCGGTCGTCGAGGAGGTCGTGCCCGAGCTGCTCTCGCTCGGCGAGATCCAGCGCGTGCTGCAGTCGCTGCTGAGTCCGAAGGCATCCCGATCCGCGATCTCGGCACGATCGTGGAGGCGATCGGCGACAAGGCGCGAATAACGCGGGATACGAGCCTGCTCTCGGAGTACGCCCGTCAGGCGCTGGGCCGTGCGATCACGGCACCCCACCTGGACGAGCAGCTGCGCCTGCGAGCGATCACCCTGGATCCTGCGATCGAGCAGGAGGTGGCCACCTCGATCACCCAGACCACAGACGGCGAGTACCTGGCGATGGACCCGCCGCGCGCGCACGCCATCGTCGGCGCTTTGCGTGCACAGGTCGATCACGCCAACGCGATGAGCATCGGAGCCGGGCCACCCGGCCCGGCGGCGCCGGCGCGGCGGACCCGTGCTCCTCTGCTCGGCGCGCGTGCGCCGCCATCTGCGCAGGCTGATCGCCCAAGCCCAGCCCCACCTCCCGGTGTGCTCCTACAACGAGATCGCGCCGGGCGATCAACGTCGAGACGATTGGAGTAATCCACGCATGAGTACCCTGAGCGCCCTGTCGAACACACCACGGCCCAACGAGGAGCAGGCGCTCGGCCTGCCCGAACCGACGATGAGATCCGCCGTACCGCGGGCGCTCGATCGACGAGCTGATCCCCAAGATCGAGGCCGAGCTCGGCGTCGACGCAATCGTCGTGCGGCGCCGCCGCGGGCTGGAGGGCGGCATCGGCGGCTTCTTCCAGCGACCCTATGTGGAGGTCGAGGCGAAGACCGGGGCGGCCCCAGCATCGACGTCTATGACGAGAGATCCGGCGCCCCCGCGCCCGATGCCGCAGCCTGACCGAGCCCCAGACCCCAGGATCCGGAGTCGACACCGGCGATACACCACCCGCTGGGGGCGTACTACTGACGGACGCCCTCGCGTCGAGCGCTGGCGAGGACGACGCCGGGTGACCGTCGAAGACCTACCGTCGCGCCCCGCGCCGAAGCGTCGGGGGAGTTTCGCGAGCTGACCCCGGACACGTTCGGGGCCGCCGAGCCGAGCTGGGCCTTCCCGAGGCGGCGGCGCTGCCCCGTCGAGCCGACCCCCGGAACCTGCGGAGCAGCCTCTGCCGCTGCCATGTCGCCGCGGCGCTCCACGCCTGGCGCATCGCCGCCGCACGCGACGCTCGCACGATCGCGACCGCTGGATCCGTATGGGCGAAGACGTGCCCAAGCTGTCGGTCGTGCGACCGCGGCACCCGCGCGCTCCGCGGCGGCGCCGCGCCGCCAAGCAGGCCGCCGCTGGCGAGCGCCGCGAACGCGCGAGCATCGAGCGCGACTACCGAGCTTGGCGTGAGCGAGGATCTGGCACAGGGAGCTGATCGACGCCGCGATGGCGCACGTGATTCCCTTTGCCTCCCACGCGGGGCTGGCCCGCGCGGTGCAGGCGCACTGGTGGCGCGGATACCGCGTCTGCCCGCTGCTCGCCGCCGCACAGTGCGACGGTGGCGGTGGTGGGACCCGGCGGCAGCGGCAAGACGAGCTGCTGCGCGATGCTGCTGGGAGCCTATCGCCGCGCCGGGATCGCTGCCGGCGCGCTGCGCCACCGTCACGCTGGCTGCCGAGCCACGAGGAGCCGGCGATGCTGCTGAGCCCGCGGATCATGGAACCGGCTGGCGATCTGCTCCTCGCGTGCACGCGGAGGTCCTTGACCGAAGGCGCCGCGCAGGGGCCTGCTGCTGCTCGACATGCCCGCGCTGTCCCCCGCCGAGCGTCCGACGATCGCGTGTGTCGCCGGGCCTGCTCGAAGAGCTGAAGCCCGATCGCGTCGTGGTGGTGCTGCCGGCGACGCTCGGCGCGAGGGCGGCGGCGCAACTGCTGGAGGCGCTTGCGTCCGCTGGAAGCGAGCGCGCTTGCGATCACCCACGCGGACGAGACCGACCAGATCGGCGTCGCCGTCGAGGCGGCCTGCCGCCTTCGATCTGGCGCCCGAATATCTGTTGGATCGCGGCCGCGTTCGTGGGGGCTGGACGCGCATCGACCCGACGCATCTGGCTGACCGGCTGCTCCGCCAGAGCGACTCGCGCCCTAGATCGATGACACCGCAGCGCGAGACATTCCCACGCAATGACACCCCGGTGAAATCCAAGATGAGACGCCACCGCCCACGATGAGAAGCCGACCCCCACGATGAGACTGCTACGCCGCAACGCCGAGGACAAGGACGCCCTGAAGCTGCCGGAACGGCGGCGCTCGGTCACGCTGGTGCGCGCTTCGGGGAGCGCATCCAGGCGCGGGTGGCCGAGCGCGAGGAGGACTCGCTGCTGATCGGGGTCATGTTCCGCACCGAGCGTCCGCTCAGCGAAGGCAGCCTGCGAGACATCGTGCTCGAGTACGCGAGCCGACCGCGGTCGCGTGCGCCTGCGAGGCATCGTCACGCTCGAGGATCGCGACCTGCTGCGTTTCCGCGAGCTGTGCTCGGTCGAGGTCCTTCAGGAACGCGAGTACGTGCGCGTGCGCGCCACGCGCCCGGTGATGGTATGCACCGGGTCGGCAGTCAGGGCACCGTGCAGAGCTACTCGGTGGACCTCAGCGGCGGTGGCATGCTGCTGGCGGGACCCGAGCACGCTGAAGATCGGCGAGCGCGTCGATTTCCGCCTGACGACGACGCCCGGCAGCGCGCCGATCCACGGCAACGGCACGGTGGTGCGCACCGACGCGCGGGGACACCGCGCGATCTCCTTCGATCGAGATCGGCGAGGGCGATCATCGCCGGTTCGGTGCGCTTCATCTTCGAGTGTCAGCGCGCCGAGCGGCGCAGGGGTTTGGAGCAGGAGGAAGGTCATGGCGACGCCGAGACCGACCGGCCGCGCCGGTCGCCGCGACTCCGAGTGAGAAGATCGAAGGCGCTGACGCCGCGGGCGACGCCAAGACCAGGCCGGCCAAGGCGCCCAAAGAAGGCCAAGGAGCCCAAGAAAGACCAAGCCCAAGCGGGCCACTGCCGCCGCGGAGGGCTCGGGCCTGAGCATCGCCGCGCATCCGCGCGCCGCGCGCGCCGTCGCGCGAGGCCAAGGGTTGGGGCGGTCTCGTCGGGTTCCTGGTGGGTGGGTATTTCGCACTGCAGACGAACACCCTCGCCGGCGTCGGCCTGCACGCGCTGATCGCCGGTGTCGCCTGCTACGTGCTGGTTTGGGCCGGTGCCGTGTTCCTCTGGCGCCATCTGGTGGTGGCCGAGCTGCGCACACGCCAGCACGAGCTTGTGCAGGCCGAGCTGGCTAGGCGGCGCTGAGCGAGCAGGCGACGATGGATCCGATCCATCCCATCACCCCCCGCCCTCCGGCGCTCGCGCCAGTTGCGCCGGCCCCCAGCGACCGGGCAGCTCGCGACCGGCGCGAACAGCGGCGCAGAGAGCAGGAGCGGCGCAGGCGTGAGCGCGAGGGGCCGCGGCAGGAGAGCAACTCCCCTTACTCTCCGGATGATGACGGACCCCGCCACGTCGACATACGCGCCTGACCCACCGGCGGTCGAGGGCGCCACCTCCGCCCCACACCGCGCCGTCGATGCCTGCATCGGGTGGCTGTGCGTGGGAGCGCTGCTCCTGCTGGCGGCGGGATTGCGCCTGTGGATGATCCGCGATGTCCCCGGCAACGTCTTCTACGACGCGGCGGTGCGCAGCATGGGACCTCGTGGCACGACTTTTCTTCGGCGCGCTGGAGCCCAGCGGGACGGTCTCGATCGACAAGCCGCCGGTGGACCTGTGGCTGCAGGTCGCAAGCACCCGCGTGCTGGGATTCGGGCTGATGGGCCTGCACCTGCCCGAGGCTCTGGGCGGCGTGCTGGCGTGCGGGCTGCTGTTCGGCGCGCTGCGCCGCCCGTTTGGCCTCAGCGCCGCGCTCGCGGCGACTCTCGCGTTGGCGGTACTGCCGATCTCGGTGCTGACCGCGCGCAGCGACACGATGGATTCGATACTCGCCGCGCTCGAGGTCGGTGCGCTGTGGCTGTCCTGGAAGGCTCTGGAGAGCGGGCGCATGCGCTGGTCGGTGCTGCGCGGCCGGCACTGATGGGCGCGGCCTTCAACGTGAAGCTCGGCGAGATGCTGGTCGCGCTGCCGGCGATGGCGCTGCTGTGGCTGTGGTCCGCCGCGCCCGGCTCGCGCCTGCGCACCGTCGCGGCCACCGCCGCGACGTTCGTCGTCGTTGCGCTTTCCTGGACGGCGATCGCGGCGCTCACGCCCGCCGACAGCCGGCCGTTCCCGATCGGCTCGGCCAACGGGAGCATCTGGCACGTGACGCTCGTATACAACGGGCTGGATCGGCTCTCCGGTCACGGCGCGACGGGCATGGCCGAAGGCGGGGCCGGCCCGCTGCGACTGCTCAGCGCCGGCCCGATGCAGTACTGGAGCCTGCTCGGCATCGTGCTGTTGGCCACCTCGCTGCTCGGCCTGGTGGCGCTGGCGGTGGTGCTCACGCGGGGACGGGAGCACGTGCGCGAGGCGCTGCATGGCGCGCCGGGCCGGTTCGCGGTCGGGATCGGCGTGTGGTTCGCGTTGGGGCTCGTCGCGTTCAGCGCGATGGAACGCCTGCAGGCGCGCTATCTGGAGGCGTTCGCACCGGCGGTGTGCGCGGTGCTCGGGATCTCGGTGAGCGTTCTGTGGCGGAGCCTGGTCGGCCGCCCGCCGCGCCGCGCTCGCGCGCGGTTGCGGACCCGCAGGGCGTGCCGGGCTCCCAGACTTCGCCGGGACCAAGAGGCACCTTGGCGTTGCGGGTCTTACTTGGATGTGTCGCGCTTGGCCTCTTGGTCGCCTCTCTGAGCAAGGACGCGTATGTGATCCACCGTGCTCGCACCGACTCGCTGCTGACCGACTACAGCACACCCTC
Organism: uncultured Solirubrobacterales bacterium; assembly: GCA_963725525.1. Lineage (GTDB taxonomy): Bacteria > Actinomycetota > Thermoleophilia > Solirubrobacterales > Solirubrobacteraceae > Palsa-744. The sequence continues at coordinate 424,657 of CAVRYP010000001.1, read as the reverse complement.
CCTGAGCCACTATCTGCGCGCGCATCGCGCCGGCGCCCGCTATGAGGTCGCGAGCGCCAACGTGAACGACGTCGTCGGGCTGATCGCCCGCGATGGCCTGCCCGTGCTCGTGCTAAACAGTGTGGACGGATCGCTCACGCGCACCCCGCGGCTGCAGACGCTGGTCGCCACGGGCCGGGTGCGCTTCTACTTCGACCCACACGCCTGCCACGGTGGGCGCCACTGCCCTGGTAACGAGGTGTGGGCCTACGCGCACAGCGCACCCGTGCCGCATCAGTCAAGCCTGCGGCGCCTCGCGGCCGGGACGGCCAGCGCGCCCACGCCACTCTCAAGTTCCCCGGCGCTCTGACGATAACCGGCGTGTAGGAAGGGCTGACATGGAGTCGGCTCGGGACTATCAACCAACCGTCATCAAGGAGATGAACGCATGTCCCTGACAGTCAACAGCAACATCGAGGCGATGAACGCGCAGCGCAACCTCTCCAACACGGAGAGCTCGCTGTCCACCTCGATGCAGCGCCTGTCCTCGGGTCTGAGGATCAACACCGCCGCCGACGACGTCGCCGGCTATGCGATCAGCCAGACGCTGCAGGGTCAGATCAACGGTCTGAACCAGGCGCAGCAGAACACGCAGGACGCTGTCTCGCTCGCGCAGACGGCGCAGGGTTCGATGAACGAGGTGGAGCAGATGCTCCAGCGCGTGCGCGAGCTCGCCGTGCAGTACAAGAACGGCACCAACTCGGAATCCAGCAAGGAAGCGATCGTGTCCGAGGTCGGGCAGCTGAGCTCCGAGATCGAACGAGTCGGTGACGACCACTCAGTTCAACGGCATCAACCTGCTGAAGGCGGCAGCGACCATTTCCTTCCAGGTCGGCGCCAACGACGGTGAAGTCATCACCGTGGGCACGATCAGCCTCGGCGAAGCCGTCGGTGCGATCAGCCTCGGCGAAGGCGACGGCACTCGAAGAAATCGACACGCGATCAGCAAGGTCGCGGCCGCCGCCGGTGACTTCGGCGCCGTCCAGAACCGCCTGCAGTACACGCAGAACAACCTGGCCACCTACGACCAGAACCTGTCTGCGGCACACAGCTCGATCGTCGACGTCGACATGGCGGCGGAGATGACGAACTTCACCAAGGAGCAGGTCCTCATGCAGGCCGGCACCGCGGTGCTCGCGCAGGCCAACCAGATCCCCCAGGCAGTCCTGAAGCTGGTCGGCTGATCGACTCAACCTTCCTCAGCGGTGGCGTCTCTGGCGCCACCGCTGCAGCGAAGCCCGCCCGGGGGTGGGTAACCGCCCCGGGGTGGGTAACAACGCTTCGCGCGGTCAGGGAAGGCCGGCAGAAGCTATATACCGCCGATTCATCGAGGGAACGGTGGTGGGAGGGGGCGGCTTCGGCCGCCCCCTCCCCTGATTAAGGCCCCACCCACCTTATTGTCGCCCCCTCCTCTAATTCAGGCCCCACCCACCCTGGCTTCGGCCGCCCCTCCCCTTTTTTGTGGCTCAAATCGAGCGCGGGACTGCCGATCACCTGGGAGCGATGTCGATCGACTCTGCGCTGCAGCGCGTCGCCACGATTAACCAGGCCCTTGCGAATCCTGTGACGCTCACGGGCGGAACGCTTGCACCCAACGCCGAAACGGCGAGCGCTGCATCCACATTTGCGAGCACCCTTGCGCAGGCAAGCGCTGTTGCTCCAGCCGGCGCACCCATGTCGATGCAGGCGCTGAGCGGGCAGACGCCCGGTACCAGCAACGGCAGTCGCGTGGTGGCAGCCGCGGAAACCCAGATCGGCCAGGCCGAGCAGCCGCCGGGCTCCAACGAATCCCCGGCGATCGCCGAATACCGGGCCGCCACAGCGGGCGCGGCGCCGGGAGCGCCGTGGTGCGCTTACTTCGCCTCATGGGCCGCGCGCCAGGCGGGTACGCCACTCGGCCCCCAGGGCGAAGGGCTGGGCTCCGTCTCGGCGATCTGGTCGTGGGCGCAGGGCGCGGGACGTGCCGTGCCCAATGGACCGGGCGTGACGCCCAAGCCCGGCGATCTGATCGTGTTCGGCGGCGAGCACGTGGGGATCGTGCGGGGCGTGCTTCCCAACGGCGCCATCCAGACGGTTGAGGGTAATTACGAAAACAAGGTTTCGCTCAACGAACGCCCACCCGGTGAAGCCACCGGCTACGTGAGCATGAGCTGATGGACGCGTCAATCGAGCGCCGCCGCGCCGGTGGACGCCGTCGCGGCGACCCGATCCCGGTGGGGGTGATCGGCGCGGGCAACATGGGCTCGCACCACATCCGCACCTACGCCTCGCTGGGAGGGGTGTGCGAACTGCGCGGGGTGTACGACCTCGACTCCGAGCGCTGCGCGGCGGTGGCGAGGCAGTTCGACACGCGCGCCTTCGCGAGCGCGGAGGAGCTCCTCGCGGAGGTGCGCGCGGTGTCGATCTGCACGCCCAGCGCACTGCATGTCGAGCACGCACTGCTCGCGCTGCGCGCGGGCGTGGATGTGCTGATCGAGAAGCCCCTCGCGCTCACCGTGGAGCACGCGCAGGCGCTGCGCGACACCGTCGCCGCGTGCGCGCGGCGACCGGTGGTGCAGGTTGGCCACATCGAGCACTTCAACCCCGCGGTGCGCGAGGTCGCCAAGCTGCTCGAGGACGAGCGCGTGGTGGCGCTCGAGCTGCAGCGCCTGAGCCCCTTCGACGGGCACATCATCGACGCCGACGTGGTGCAGGATCTGATGCTGCACGACATCCACGTGCTGCTCACGCTCGCCGCGGGGCGCGAGCTGCGCGACGTGCACGCCGTCGGGCGGCGCGTGCGCTCGCCCGAGCTCGAGGACTACGCCGTTGCAACCCTCACCTTCGAGGATGGCCTGATCGGCACGCTCGTGGCGAGCCGCGTCACCGAGGAGAAGATCCGCCGCCTCAGCGCCACCACCGAACAGTCGCACGTTACCGTGGACTATCTGCGCCGCACGGTGGAGCGCTGCCGCTCCACCTCGCTGGAGCTCGATGGCGGCGGCTCGCGCACCTACCGCCAGGAGAGTCTCCTGGAGCGCGTGTTCGTGCCGATCGAGGAGCCCCTCGTGGCGCAGCTGCGCTCGTTCCTGGGCTGCGTGCGCGAGCGCACCGCGCCGGAGGTCGATCTGGAGATGGGCATCCGCTGTCTTGGAGTCGTGCAGGCGGTTCGCGACAGCATCGCGAACACGAACAAGTTGCCGTCCGCACAAGCGGATAGGACTATGGTCGACGTTCCGAGGTCTTCGCGTGCGGCCGCATCGGTCGCGGCGTAGGCAAAGCTTCAGTACCGGAGGTGAGCCGTGAACAGCGCCGCGCACGAGCAGCGTCCCGTCCATCTGATCCTCAACGACGATCAGGCTCGCAGCCCGCTGACGGTGTTCTTCCGTCTGCTGCTCGTCATCCCCCATCTGATCCTGCTCTCCCTGTGGGGGTTCGTGGCGTTCTTCGCGGTGCTCGTCAACTGGTTTGCGACGCTCTTCGCGGGCCAGTCGCCGGAGGGACTGCATAACTTCCTCGCCTCCTACATCCGCTACGCGATCCAGGTGGGCGCCTACCTCTTCCTGGTCGCAGACCCCTATCCCCCATTTGGCGGCGGGCCCGGATATCCGGTTGATGTGCAGATCCCGCCCCCTGGACCGCAGAACCGGTGGAAGGTGGGCTTTCGCGTGATCCTCGCGATCCCCGCGCTGCTGTTCGCGGGCGCGCTCGCGTCCACCGGGCGCACCACCGGCGGCTACAACTTCAGCTTCGGGCTGCTGGGCATCGTCGCGTTCCTCGGCTGGTTCGTGTGCATCGCGCGCTCGCGGATGCCGCGTGGGCTGCGCGACGCAGCGGTCTACGCGCTGGCCTACTCCGCGCAGCTCGATGCCTACCTGTTCCTGCTCACCGAGCGCTACCCCGACAGCGACCCGCTGGCCGTCTTTGACGAGGTGCCGGTGCGCGAGGATCCGATCCGCCTGCAGGCCGACGATGAGCTGGCCCGTTCGCGCGTGACGGTGTTCTTCCGATTGCTGCTCGCCATCCCCCATTTGATCTGGCTGTCGCTGTGGGGGATCGTGGTGTTCTTCGCGGCCATCGCCAACTGGTTTGCCACGCTCGTTCGCGGCAGCTCGCCCGAGGGACTGCACAATTTCCTAGCCTCCTACGTGCGCTACGCGACGCATGTGTACGCCTACCTGTATCTCACCGCGGACCCCTTCCCGGGATTCACCGGAGCGCAGGGCAGCTACCCGGTGGACCTCTCGATCGAGGGGCCGCGCCCGCAGAATCCGTGGAGCGTCGGCTTTCGCATCGTCCTGGCGATACCAGCGCTGCTTCTGGCAAGCGCCTACGCCAACGTCGCAGGCGCCGCGGCGATCCTCGGCTGGTTCGCGGCGCTGGCCACGGGCGAGATGCCGAAGGGGTTGCGCAGCGCACAGACGCTCGCACTGCGCTACCTCGCGCAGACCCATGCCTACTTCCTGCTGCTCACCGACTCCTACCCCTACAGCGGGCCGTCGGTGAATGAGGCGCGGGCCGAGGCCCCCGAGGCCGCACCAATGCCGGTAACGGCCTGACGGGCGCCAAGGGTCACTCCGACACCAGCGCCTGGAGCAGATCCAGGCGCGCCGCTCGGCGCGCCGGCGCCTGCGCGGCGATCAGCCCCGCGAGCGCGGCGACGAACAGCAGGATCACCAGCGTGCCGAAGGGGATCGAGAGCACAAAGCCCGAGCTCGACAACGCGATAGCGGCGATCACAGCCCCCACAACCCCGATCACCAAGCCGAAGACCCCGCCGATCAGAGCGGTGATGATGGACTCGTAGCGGATCATCTGGCGCACCTGCCGGCGCGAGGTGCCGATCGCGCGCATCATCCCCAGCTCGCGCGTGCGCTCGTAGATCGAGAGGATCAGCGTGTTCACGATCCCGAACAGCGACACGATCACCGACAGCGCGAGCAGCACGTAGATCAGCGTGAGCAGCGTGTTGATCTGATTGGCCTGATCCTGCTTGAACTGCGCCGCCGTGCGCGAGCGCGCCTGCGGGAAGTACGCCGCGAGCAGCCGGTCCACCGCGGGCTGCACCTGTGCGTTGGTGGCGCCCGGAGCGTAGGAGACGAAGTCCAGGGCGTCTTCGCGCTGGGCAAAGGCCGTGCGCGCGAGTGCCAGCGCGATCGTGATGTTGCCGAGCAGGCGCGCCTTGTCGGTTGCGATTCCCCGCACCGTCAGCTGCACGTGGCGCTCGGCGGGGGTCAGCACCGACATGCGCTGCCCGATCTTCAGGTGGTGAGAGTCCGCGTAGCCCTTCGTGAGGATCGCGCCGCCGCCTTCCAGTTCGCCCAGCGTCGCGTTGGACCCTTGCTGCCATTCGATCCGATAGACCTGCCCGAACGTGTTGGGGTCGATCGCCGTCACCGACGCGTTGCTCGAGCTCCCCCGCAGCCGTCCCACGGTGAAGGCGATCGGGGTGACGCTCGCCACCCCCGGCACTTTGCGCAGTGCGGGGGCGATCAGCGTGGGGATGCCCTGCTGGTTGCCCGCCTGGGAGTTCTCCACGATCAGATCGCCCGCGAAGGAGCGGCTCACGGCCTGGTCGATCGTGGCCTTCGTGCCATCGGCGAGCACCGCCACGAACGTCACCAGCGCGAGACCCACGGTGAGCGCCGCGGCGGTGACCATCGTGCGGCCGGGCTGGCGAATCGAGTTCTCGCGCGCAAGGCGCCCGGTGATCCCGCGCCAGCTCACGAGCACGCCCACGACACGTGCGAGCGCGGGGACGACGCGGTAGCGACGCGGTCGAGCCCCCGCGCGTATGAAGCGCACCAGCAGCCGCGTGACGTAGACCGCCAGAACTATGAACAGCACCACGAACACAGCCGCGGAGCCTGTCGCGAGAGAGATTCCAATGACGAGCGCCCCAGCGATCAGTCCGCGCAGGAACACGCCGACTCCGGTCAAGCGAGCGGGTTCGATCTCAACACCCTCGCGCAATGCCGCGATCGGTGGTACGCGCGTCGCGCGCAGGGCGGGCGCAAGCCCGGCGAGCAGCGTGATGATCGTGCCCACCAGCAGCGAGACGACGATCGTGCGCGTCTCCAGGACCGTGCCGCTGTCGGGCAGATCCGCCCCGAAGCTCTTGAAGAGCTGATCGAGCGCGGGCGCCAGCGCGATGCCGCCGAGCAGCCCCAGCACCGACCCGCCCACGCCCAACAGCAGCCCTTCGAAGACAACAGAGCGCAGGATCTGCCGGCGCGAGGCGCCGAGCGTGCGCAGCAGCCCGAACTCCCTCGTGCGCTGCGCCACGGTGATCGAGAAGGTGTTGAAGATGATGAACGCTCCCACGAACAGCGAGACGTAGGCGAAGATCAAGAGGAAGGTGCGCAGAAAGCCGAGGTTGCTTTCCAGATCTGAGGTCTGCTTGGCGGCCTGCTGCTTGCCGGTGCGCACTTCGACGGTGCGCGGCAGCAGCGCGCGGATGCGCTCGCGCAGTTCGCCCGCGCTCACACCCGCGCGGGCGGCCACGCTGATCTGGTCGAAGTGGCCCTGCTCGCCGAGCACCCGCTGCGCCTCGGGCGGTATCAGGATCGCGGCGCCCGCGCCGCCGAAGGACTGGCTGCCGGCGAACTTCACGATGCCCACGATCGTGTAGCGCTTGGCGGGCGCCGAGGCGGCGACCTGCATCTGCTCGCCCAGCTTCAGATTGGAGCGTTCCGCGGTCGCCTGATCGATCGCCACCTCGTTCGCGTTGGCCGCGAAGCGGCCCTCGATCGGCGTGAAGGACTGAAAGCGCGGTGGCTGCTCGGAGGCGACGAACGCCGGCGCCCCGCCGCTGGTGAGGCGCTTGCCGTGCACGTCCAGGAACGTGCCCAGGCTGAAGATCCCGCCCGAGGCTTCGGCTACGCCCGGCGTCGCGCGCACCTGCGCGAGCATCGCTTCGGTGATCGGCGAGACGCCCGAGCGGACTTCGCTGCCGAGCGTCTGCGTGGGGGTCACGACGACGTCGTTGTTCCTGTTCGCGGTCTGGAAGATCCCCGCGAAGGAGTGGTTGATGGTGTCGGTGAGCACGTACGTGCCAGCCATCAGCGCGACGCCGAGCGCAATCGCGATCCCCGTCAACGCAACGCGCAGCTTGCGCTGGGTGAAGCCGCGCAGAACCAATGCCAGCATCGATCGGCTACCCCACGGACTTCATCAGGTCCAGGGCCTCCTCGGTGCTGGCCGCCTCGCGATCATGCACAACGCGCCCATCGGCGAGCACGAGCAGGCGGTCGGCGAACGACGCCGCGTGCGCATCGTGGGTGACCATCACGACCGTCTGCCCGAAGTCGTCCACCGCGTGGCGCAGCAGCTCGAGCACATCGTTGGAGGCCTTGGAGTCGAGGTTCCCCGTGGGCTCGTCGGCGAACACCACGGCCGGACGCGAGATCAGCGCGCGCGCCACCGCCACGCGCTGCTGCTGGCCGCCGGACATCTCCGCGGGGCGGTGGCGCAGGCGGTCGCGGATGCCGATCGTGTCGATCAGGCGGTCAAACCACTCGCGATCGGGCTTTCGCCCCGCGATCGAGAGCGGCAGCAGGATGTTCTCCTCGGCGCTCAACACCGGCAGCAGGTTGAAGGTCTGGAAGATGAAGCCCACACGGTCGCGGCGTAGCTGCGTGAGGCGCTTGTCGTCGAGGCCGGTGAGCTCCACCCCGTCGATGCTCACGGTGCCAGAGGTTGGGCGGTCGAGCCCCGCAAGGTTGTGCATCAACGTGGACTTGCCCGATCCCGAAGGACCCATGATCGCCGCGAAGCGACCCCCGGGGAAGTCGAGGCTGACGCCAACCAGCGCATCGACCGCGGCCTCGCCCTCGCCGAAGCGCCGGCACAGCTCGCGCGCGCTGACCATCGCCGTGTCAACTCTGCCATCGGTCGCACTCATGTTTTGCTCACCCCACCAGCGCGCGCAGCGACTGGCGCAGGGAGTGGGTGGTCTGGAGCACCGCCGTGGGCTCGTAGCCGCAGTGGGCCATGCAGTTCTCACAGCGCGGATCGCGCCCGCGCCCGTATTTCGACCAATCCGTCGTCTCGATCAGCTCCTTATAGGTCTTGGTGTAACCGTCTGACATCAGATAGCAGGGACGCTGCCAGCCCAACAGCGAGTAGCTCGGTATCCCCCACGCGGTGCAGTCGAATTCGGCCTTTCCTTCGAGGAAGTCGAGGAACAGCGGGCTGTGGTTCAGCCGCCAGCGCCTGCGCCGGCCTTCGGCGAACGCCGCGCCGAACAGCTCGCGCGTCTGGGTGACGCCGAGGAAGTGCTCCTGGTCGGGGGCCTTCTCGTACGCGTAGGCGGGCGAGATCATCATTTCGTCGACGCCGAGGTCGTCGTTGAGGAAGTCGAGCACCTCGCGCACCGTCTTGGGTGAATCGTGCGTGAAGAAGGTCGTGTTGGTGGTCACCCGAAAGCCGGCCGCCTTGGCGGCTTCGATCGCCGCGACGGCCTTGTCGAAGGTGCCCGCGCGCTCGACCGAGGCGTCGTGGCGCTCACGCAGCCCGTCGATGTGGATCGCCCACGCGAAATAGGGGCTCGGGGTGAAGTTCGCGAGCTTCTTTTCGAGCAGCAGCGCATTCGTGCACAGGTACACGAACCGCCTGCGCTCGATCAGCTCGGCGGCGATCGTGTGAATCTCAGGATGGATCAGCGGCTCGCCGCCCGCGATCGAAACCATCGGCGCGCCGCTCTCCTCGATTGCCCCGATCGCCTGCTCGACGCTCATGCGCCGACGCAGGGTGTGCTCGGGATGCTGGATCTTGCCGCAGCCCGAGCACGCGAGGTTGCACTGGAACAGGGGCTCGAGCTCGACGATCAGCGGGAACTTCTCGCGGCGCGCCAGGCGCTGGCGCAGCAGATACCAACCCATGCGTGTCCCCTGTCTCATCGGTACGGGCATCTGGACTCGAACTACCCTATTCCCCAGGGGTCCACTCATGAAGCGCCGTGGCCGCCTTGCCCAGCGTGGAGCAGGCGCGCGCAAGGCCCGCCATCGCGAGCAGCGGACGTGTCGGCCCGCGCGCCGAGGTGTCGCTGAGCACCCGCACCACGGCGAAGGGCCGGCCACGCGCCGCCTTTGCCAGCCAGGCCGACTCCATGTCGACCGCGATGGCGCCGCCTTCTCGCAGCCTCACGCGGGTCCTCCCCAGCGCCGGACGCGCAACTGTGCAAACCGCCCCTCGCCGCACGATCAGCCCACGCGACTCCATCGCCGAGGCCAGCCGCCGAGCGTCGGTACACGCGACCTGCGTCCCATCGGGGGCGAGCACGCGGTCTGCCACAACCACTTCGCCGACCTCGCTGTCCTGCATGAGCCCTCCGCCGAAGCCGAGCACGAGTAGAGCCTCCCCTGGGTCGGCGAGCAGTGCGGGAACGGCCCCACGCGCACGGCGCGGCCCCATCCCGGTCCGGTGGACACGTCCCGGCGGACACCCACGGCCGATCAGATAGGCCTCGAGCCGCAGCGGGGCCGCGATCAGCAGTCCGCTCCCGCTCACAGCAGCCTTTCGGCGGGATGCTGCTCGACCACGCGGCGCGGTTTCAGCAGCGCGCCCGCGAGCACCACCGCCCGCTCGCGCGCCGACAGCGAGACAGGCGCCGCGAGTGCTCGGTCGGGCCGCTTCTCGATGTGCGAAAGCAGACGGCGGCAGCTGCCGATCGTCGCATTCACGTAAGCCGCGCCGCGGCGGTCGAGCAGCAGAACCAGCGGCGCGGCGCGGTGCAGCCAGTCGCGCGCGCGTAGCGCCTGGAAGCGCATCAGGGCGTACAGCTGTCCAACATCGCCCCCCTCCAAGCCCGAGATCACCGTGGGGTCGGCGCTGCGGGCCTCCCGAGCGAGCGCCAGCAGCGCCTCGGCGTCGAGCGCGCCGTCGTCGTGCAGGTGGTAGCGCACGAGCTCCTGTGCGGGGATGGGGATGCGCTCGCGCTGCACGTTCTGATACAGGTCGCACAGCAGTCTCGTGAGGGTGATCGCGACACCCAGATCCTCCCCGAAGCGCACCGCGGCGCGCGGCTCGCGGCTGCCGAGGATCTCCACGCAGCGGCGCCCAAGCGCGCCGCCGGTGCTCCGGCAGTCGCCCAGTAGCTCATCGAAGCTCGCGTATGAGGCGCCGGGGATATCCGTATCCGCCCCGTCGATCGCCGCTCGGATCGCGCGGCGCTTGCGATGGGGCAACAGCAGGATGCCGCAGTGCGGCTCAGCGCTCATACGAGGCCCTCGCGCAGACAGCGCCCGAGCGCCATGATCGGAAAGGTGAGCCGGTAGAGGTGGTAGTTGATGTAGTAGTCGGAGGGGAACCCCGTGCCGGTGTACTGCGGCTCGTCCCAGCCGCCATCGCGAAGCTGGGTGTCGATCAGCCAGCGCACTCCGCGCTGCAGCTCGCTGCCGCACTCGCCCGCGGCGTGCAGCGCCAGCAGCGCCCACGCCGTCTGTGAAGCTGTTGAGGGACCGCGCCCGGCCCACGCGGGGTCGTCGTAGGAGCGCGGATCCTCACCCCACCCCCCATCCTCGTTCTGATGTGCCCCAAGCCATGCCACGGCGCGGCGCACACATGGCTCGGAGGGGTCCACTCCGGCAACGACGAGCGCGGGCACCGCCGCACCAATGCCATACAAGTAGTTGACCCCCCAGCGCCCAAACCACGACCCATCGGGCTCCTGCTGTTCGAGCAGCCAGCGCCGCCCTGCACGCGCCACCGGAGTATCGGCGAGGCCCAATGCGGCGAGCATCTCCAGCGCGTGGGCGCTGACATCCGCGCTCGGCTCGTCGATCACCTCGCCGAAGTCGAGGAATGGCAGCTCGCGCACCAGCGCACGGGTGTTGTCCGCGTCGAACGCGCCCCAACCCCCGCCGGCGCTCTGCATCCCCTCAACCCAGCGGGCAGCGCGCTCGACGGCCGCCGAGTCCGCAAAATCGGTGCGGAGCAGCGCGAGCACCACCTCCGCGGTGTCGTCGACATCGGGGTAATTCACATTCGCGAACTCAAACGCCCAACCCCCCGGTGCCAGGCGTGGACGGGCGATCGACCAGTCCCCGCGCACACGCACCTCCTCCCCCAGCAGCCAGTCTGCGGCGCGCGCCAGCGCAGGGTGCTGCGGTGGCAGGCCGGCGTCCGTCAGGGCGACCACCGCCAGCGCGGTGTCCCACACGGGGGATTGGCACGCCTCCAGGCGCCGCAAGGGTCCCCCATCGATCATGAAGCCCTCCATGCCCTCGAGGCCGCGCCGCAGCACGGGGTGCTCGAGCGGATAGCCCAGCAGGTGCAGCGCGATCAGTGAGTAGACCCACGGCGGCTGGATCCCTCCCCACGAGCCGTCGGCCTCCTGGCGGCGCACGATCCAGCGCTCCGCGCGCGCCAGCGCCAGCCGCCGCAACGGCGCGATGGGACGGCGCTCGTAGGCGTGCAGCGCGCGATCCAGTCGCGCGAGGCGGCGCCCGGCGGTCGAGGAGGGCTTGCGGGGCGCCCACGCCTGGGCGCCGTGCAGCTCGCGCAGATCGAAGGTCAGCTCGTGCCGCGGCCGGTGTGCGCTCACGACCGACAGCGCCACAATCGTCTGCCGCGCCCAGCAGGCGAAGTCGTGGACGTTCAGCGCAACCCACGAAGGCAGCAGCACCACCTCGGGCGGAAGCGCCGGAATTCGCTCCCACGGCCATAGCCCGAACAGCGCGAGCCACACGTGCGTGAATACCCGCGCGCGCTCCAGACCGCCCTGCTCGCGAACGAAGCCCGCCGCCAGGCGCATGTGCCCAGCGTCCGCGGGATCGCCCGCCAGGCGCAGCGCCCAGTAGGCCTCGATCGTCGTGGAGAGATCGCCCGGCCCACCGTGGAAGTTCGCCCACGTGCCATCCGCGCGCTGCTGAGAGCGGATCCACGCGGCCGAGCGCTCTGTCTGCTCGGTCTCACGGACTCCGAGGAACTCGCGCAGGAGCAGATCCTCGGCATCCATCGTCACGTTCGTTTGCAGCTCACCCTTCCACCAGCCGGCCTCGTTCTGAAGGCAGAGAAGCCGCTCGCACGCCTGCTCCAGCGTCACCCGGGCCTCGCTGCGCACGTCCACCGTGGGCGATGACATCCCCGAACAAGCTATCGAACCAGCACCTCCGGGTGTTCGAGCGTGATGACATGGCGACGCAAAGTCGCCTCCGATACAGCGCGGGGGCTTGGTCGAGAGGAAGCGGTAGAGAATCAGCCCGTGGATGTCGCGGCGCCCCACGAGGTGAAAACCGGGGCAGGCGGTTCCCCAGCGCCCGCGCGCAGCGGCGCATAGCCGGTCTCGTCGATCTCGCTCACGTGACCTTCGCTCCGCGCGCGAGGTTGTGCAGCGGCGGCAGGTAATACTCCAGCGGAGCGGCGCCCAGCTCGACAGTGCTGACACGCGCGGCTGCGCGGCGATCCGGGAGCCGTGCGGATCGCAGCGGCAAGGCCGCGCCAGTCACCACGCTGCAGGCGCGGGCTGAGGCTCACGTCGATGGTGATCGCGAGGAAGCCCAATGCGACCAGGCCCGCGAGCGCGATGCCGATGCGGCCGGTGCGCCGCGCGACCACGATGACCGCCACCAGCGCGGTGAGCGGGATCATCGCGGCGACGAGGTTGCGCGGAGCCAGATAGTCCGCGCCGAAGGCAACGAGCACAATCGGTATCAGCACCCCGCTCGCTGTGATGATCGAGCACCAGCAATGCCCCGCGCTCCTCTTCGCGCGTGAGGCCGCGCCACAGCCCGAAGAGAATGCCCGCGAGGATCGGCAGCGCCACGAGCAGCTCCACTCCGTGCCCCAGCGCGGAGCCGTAATAGTCGGTGAGGTAGTACTGCGGGATCGTCTGCAGCCGGCTGGAGAGCGCCCAGCGGCCGATCCACTGCGTGCCGTGGCCGCCCTGGGTCACGATCAGGGGAACCAGCGCGAGGCCCACGAGCGCCACCGCCGCGACGGCCGCGATCGACCCCAATGTGGGCAGCCTCCGTTTTTCGCGGGCGCCTTCGGCGGGCGAGGCCCCGAGCAGCAGCCAAAGGCACATCGGCGCCAGCATGAAGAGCGCGAAGTAGTGCGTCGCCAGCGCCAGCGCGCCGGCCGCCGCGAACGCTCGCCAGGCGGCGTGGCGTGGGGTCGCGCAGGGCGCGCAGAAAGCACCACAGCGCGAGCGCCGCCGCGAAGACGAACAGTGCATACACGCGCGCCTCCTGGGAGTACCACACGAAGCAGCGGGTTCACGGCCACGAACAGCGCCGTGGCCACGGCCACGCGGCGGCCCGCCAGCTCGCGGCCCACAGCCCACGCGACCGGCACCGTGGCGATGCCCGCGAGCGCGGAGAGCAGGCGCAGCGCAACCTCACCCGTTCCAAGCACGCGCGTGAAGGCCCACTCCAGCACGTACCACACCGGTGGCGAGTTCTCTGTGTGCGCAACAGAATGCAGCGTCGCACCGAGACTCCCGTGCAGAACGTGCACGGGGGTGAACGCCTCGTCATACCAGAGGCTCTGCGAGCCGAGCGTCGGCAGGCGCAGCGCAGCTGCGAGCAGAGTCAGGGCGGCCAGCGGCAGCCAGCGTTTCAGCTTTTCTGACGGCACAAAGCTTCGCTCACAGCAGCCCCGAAGCATCCATAGCGCGCCGAAGGCGTGTCGAAGAGCAGGTGCGCGGGCAGGTAGTAGCCGCCGCGCGCCGCGCGGCGCCCGTGCACCACCGGTCCCGTCATCACCAGGCACAGCTGCGGTGCGCGTCTTGGGCGCGCCCGGGGTCGTGTTCCCGCAGACCACGTCCCGCGTGGTGTGCGCCGCTGCGATCCTGCTCGACCGAGAGGTTGTGGTAATGGCGTGGCCGGTGACCGCGCGCCACGTCGCGAGATCGACGATCAGGCGCTGGTTGACGTGGGTCTGGCGCGCCACGTCGTAGATCGTCGCCACGGCGAGCAGCACGCCCAACAAGCACCAGCAGCGTCGTCTCGATCAGGCGCCGGCTGCTCCATGGTCCGGACGTCGTCTTGCCGGCCGCAGCGCCGGGTGCAGGCGGGACCGGCTGCGAGGCTGCGCGGGCGTCGCTCATGACACGGGCGCGAACAGAGGCGGCGATCTGGTGCACGACGAACAGCAGCTGCACGCCAAGCGTCGCGTAGAACAGACGCCGATCGCGGCCGACGGCAGCGAGCGGCAGCGACCACAGCGTGTACCACGCCAGCAGCCACGTGGAGGTGACCGCAGATCGCAAGCAGCGCCCAGCCCGAGGCGGCCACCCAGTCATAGCCCCGCCAGGTGCCCCACATCAGGTACAGCAGGATCCCCGCGAGCGCCACCTTGAGCAGCGTGTGGTCGATCGGGAACACACCCGGCTTGCCGAACAGGTGCGCGACCTCGGTGGGGAAGGAGTCGGTGGAGACGAACGCAGAGTCGCGATTCAGCGCAGAGACGATGTTCACGCCGTGAACCCCAAAGGCGACATACGCCGACGAGCGCACCCACCACCGCAGCGCCAACGCCGCGCCGAGGATCGGCGCCAGGCGCCGGCGACTGAGCACGATGAACGGCAGCAGCACGCGCCGGTGGCCTTGATCAGCGCACCGGCGATCACCGCGGCCCCGGCCCACGCTTCGCAGTCCCTCGCCGGTCGGCGGACTCCCCCAGGCGCCCCGCGCGTTCGGCGGTGAGCGTGAGCGCGACGGCGGCCATCATCAGGAAGCGTCATCACGAGGTCGTTGTGGGCGCCCCCCAGCCCGTAGATCACATACAGCGGGTTCGCACCGACCGCCAGCAGCGCCAACATCGGGTCGAGGCCGCGCAGGCGCGCGCAGCGCCACGTGAGCACGAGCGTGCCCGCGCGAGGCGAGCAGCGCCATCAGCTTCATCCCCCACACCGCGCCCTTCACGCCGAGCGGCGCAAGCGGGTAGGAGAGCAGCGTGTAGAGCGGGCCGTAGGCCGTGGCGACGTGCGTCCAGTCGATGCCCGACGTACTGTAGACCGGATCGCTGGCGATCGAGAGCGGCCCGTGCAGGTAGGGGTTGAGCCCGTGCTCGACGCCCATGCGCGCGTAGGCGATGTAGCTGAAGACGTCGGTGGAGAGCAGAATCGGACCGGCGAACACCACCAGCGTGCAGCACGGCCACCAGCGCGATCGCCCAGCGCGCTGGAGACGCGCCCCAGACGCGCGCCGGCGCACAGCAGAAGCAGCACGCGCGTAGGCGGCCGCGAAGCACGAGCAGCGCGATCAGAAAGACGCGGTAGCCAAGGCGCTCGCCGATGCCCGACAGCCAGCCGGCGATCGCGGGAGACTTGGGTATCAGCGGCGAGTGAGCCGACGGCGCCATCGAGCACGATCTCGGCGGTCGCCGCGACGAGCACGAGCGTGCAGAACCCGGCGAGCGCCGGCGCCCAGCGGCGGGCGCTCTCCCCGCGCGCGCGCGCGCGCAGCGATTGGGGCGGGTGCGCGGCGAGGGAGCTCAAGGCGCCCCGAAGCCTGCCAGATGGTCAGGCGCGCGGGCGTCAGGCTGGCAGCGACTCGAAGCGCAGGATCTCGAGCGCGCCGGTCACCTCAAACGCGCGCTGCACCGTGGCGTCGCCGGGGCGCAGCGTCAGCTCGGCCACGCTCGCGCGCGCGTGCGTCGGCCTGCAGCAGCACGCGCAGGCCGGTCGAGTCGATGAACGCCAGGCGTCCGAGGTCGATCATCGACGCTGCGGGACCGCGACCCTCGACGTCGGCGAGACGCTCCTCCAGCTGGGGGGCATTGGCGAGGTCGAGCTCGCCCTCCAGGGCGATCGAGGCAGTGCCGTTGTCCATCACGCACGAGATGGCCAGGGGGCCGGGCGGGGGTAGATGTTCGCTCATTGCGGTTAACCAAGTGTACTTCGCTACGAGAGCCGTGTGAGAACTACGTAAGAGCTGTCCAAACGGTCTTGGTCTCCAGATAGGAGTCCAGACCGTCGTGGCCGTGCTCGCGACCGACGCCCGAGGCCTTGAAGCCGCCGAAGGGCGCCGCGGGATCGGCGCCGCCCCAGTGGTTGATGTAGACCGAGCCGGCGCGCAGCAGCGCCGCGAGACGGTGGGCGCGGAGCCGACATCGCGCGTCCACACCCCCGCGGCGAGCCCGTAGTCGCCGTCGTTGGCGCGCTGCGCGACCTCCTCGAGCGTGTCGTAGGGCGAGGCGACGAGCACGGGCCCGAAGATCTCCTCGCGCGCGATGCGCAGGTCGTCGGAGGTGGCGCTGAAGAGCGTCGGGCTCGACGAAGTAGCCGCCGGACTCGTCCCAGCGCCGTCCCGCCGCCGGTCACGAGCTCGGCGCCCTCGGCGCGGCCGGAGTCGATGTAGCCCATCACCCGCTCGCGCTGCTCGGCGGAGATCAGCGGCCCGAGCTGCGTCGCCGGGTCGAGCCCCGGGCCCAGGCGCGTGGCCGCGGCGCGCTCGGCCAGCGCGGAGACGACCTCGTCGTAGCGCTCGTCTGGGACGAACAGGCGCGAGCCCGCGTTGCAGGCCTGCCCGGAGTTGAAGTAGATCGCCTGGTAGGAGCCCTTGATCGGCGGCCTCGATGTCGGCGTCGGGGAGGATCATGTTCGGCGACTTGCCCCCGAGCTCCAGCGTCATCGCGCTTGAGCGCCGCGCCCCGCCTCGGCGCCGATCTCCCGCCCGACGGCGGTGGAGCCGGTGAAGGCGACCTTGTCGATGCCCGGGTGCGCGACCAGCGCGGCGCCGGTCGAGCCGTCGCCGGTGAGCACGTTGAGCACGCCCGGCGGGAAGCCGACCTCGAGCGCCAGCTCGCCGAGGCGCAGCGCGGTCAGCGGCGTCTGCTCGGCCGGCTTGAGCACGACCGTGCAGCCGGCGGCGAGCGCGGGGGCGACCTTCCAGGCGGCCATCAGCAGGGGGAAGTTCCAGGGGACGATCTGCGCGCACACGCCGACCGGCTCGCGGCGCGTGTAGCAGTGCATGTCGGGCGCGTCACCGGCAGCACCGCGCCCTCGATCTTGGTGGGCCAGCCGGCGAAGTAGCGCAGGTGCGCGGCGCGTGCCGAGCACGTCGACGTACTGCGCGAGCTTGACCGGCTTGCCGTTGTCGAGCGACTCGAGCTGCGCGAGCTCCTCGGCGTGCGCTTCCACCGCGCGCGGCGAGCGCCTCGATCAGCCGCCCTCGCGCAGCCGGCGGCAGCGACGCCCAGGGACCCTCGAACGCCGCGCGCGCCGCGGCGACGGCGCGATCGACGTCCTCGGCGCCCGGCGAACGGCACCTGCGCGATCTCACCGCCGGTGGCGGGGTCGAGCGTGGCGAACGTGCGCCCGTCGGCAGCGGCGCGGCGCTCGGCGCCGATCGATCAGCCGCAGGTCGCCCGCGAGGAACTCGCGCGCGGCGGGGCCGAGCGCGTCGGGCAGGATGGGGAGTCAGTGGCCGTGGTCATGCGTGGCCGGTCAGGACGCGTGATGAAGGTAGGTAGAGGCCGGTGGTCTTGTACATAGCTGTATCGCCGCACCCCGTCGGCGCGAGCGTACTGCCGTAGAAGCGGAACTTCGCAGGACGATCTTCAGCGCCTCGCGGCGATCGTATAGAGCGTACGCCTCCGGCGCCTCCTCCAGGCTCATGTGGTGGGTCACGAGCGGCGCGGGGTCGAGCAGCCCGGCGGACATCATCGCGAGCACGCGGGTCGACGTGGGCGAGCACGTTGGCGTGGCCGGTGCACAGACGCAGGGCCTTGATCCAGACGAGGCCCATGTGCACCTCGCACGCGCTCGGCGTACACGCCGACCGCCTGCACGGTGCCGCACTTGCGCGTCAGGCGCACCGCCAGATCGAGCGCCGTGCGGGTGCCCGACGGCGTCGACGCACACGTCCACCCCACGCCCCGCGGTGGCCTCGCGCACCGCGGCGCGGGGGTCGCCCTCCTCCAGGTGCACGGCCTGCGCGCCGAAGGTCTCGGCCATCGCCAGGCGCTCGGGCGACCGAGTCGACCGCGATCACCTGTGCGGCGCCGCAGGCGCGCGCGGCCTGCACCGCGCACAGCCCGACGGGTCCGAGGCCCAGTACGGCGACGGTGTCTCCAGGCATCGCAGCCCGGAGTCCGCGATCGCGTGGTAGCCGGTGCCCATCACGTCGCCGGCGAACAGCGCCATCTCGTCGCTCATGCCCGCGGGCACGCGCGCGCAGCACCAGGTCGGCGCTCGGCACGAGCGCCTGCTCGGCCTGCGTGCCCTGCAGCGAGCCGAGCGCCGCGCCGTGACCGAACGTGCGCGAGGAGTCGCACTTGTGAAACAGGCCGCGGCGGCAGAAGAAGCAGTGCCCGCAGGCGGTCTGAAAGCAGCCGAGCACGCGGTCGCCGACCGCCACGTCGTGGACGTCGTCGCCGGCGGCGAGCACCGTGCCGACGTACTCGTGGCCGATCGTGAAGCCCGGTTCGATCTTCACGCGGCCGTGGTAGATGTGCAGATCCGAGCCGCACACGCCCGTCGCCTCGATGCGCACGATCGCGTCGCCCGCGTCGAGCAGCTGCGGCTCGGGGACGTCCTCGACGCGTACCTCGTTGGGAGCCTGGAAGGTGACGGCGCGCATCGCCGGCAACCCTATCGTCCACCGCGCAGACGCAGGCGCGCCCTCCCCCACCCGTGCTGGCGACGCGGCGGCCGATCGGGAACGAGCAGTGGAACGCGGCGCGCAGCGCGTATGCTGCCGCGCATGGGGAACCAGTCCAAGGCGGTGCTCATCACCGGCTGCTCCTCGGGCATCGGCGAGGCCACGGCGCTGCGCCTGGCGCGCGGCGGCTGGACCGTCTACGCCACCGCGCGCCGGCCGGAGTCGATCGAGCGCCTCGCCTCCGAGGGCTGTCGCACGCTCGCGCTGGACGTCACCGACGAGTCCTCGATGCAGGCCGCGGTCGAGGAGGTCACGCGCGCGGAGGGCGCGGTGGGCGTGCTCGATCAACAACGCCGGCTACAGCCAGGGCGGCGCGCTGGAGCAGATCCCGCCCGAGGCGGTGCGCCGCCAGTTCGAGACCAACGTGTTCGGCGCGATCCGCATGGCCCAGCTCGCGCTGCCCGGCGATGCGCGCGCAGCGCTGGGGCAAGATCGTCAACATCGGCTCGATGGGCGGGCGCCTGACGTTCCCCGGCGGCGGGCTCTACCACGCCACGAAGTACGCGCTGGAGGCGATCAGCGACGCGCTGCGCTTCGAGGTGAAGGGCTTCGGCGTCGACGTCGTGCTCGTCGAGCCCGGCCTGATCGTGACGGAGTTCGCCAAGAACGCCGTGGCGGCATCGTCGGAGACACTCGCGGACGGCCCCTACAGGCGAGTTCGACGCGAAGGTCGCCGCGCTGACGGTGGAGGCGTACGACGGGGCCAATGCGCCACCTGGGCGGCGGCCCCGACGTAGTGGCAAAGGCGATCGAGAAGGCCCTCAGGCGCAGGCGCGCGCCCACGCGCGTGACGGTGACGCCCTCGGCGAAGCTCACGATCCTGCAGCGCAAGCTGACGCCCGACCGGGTGTGGGACGCGATCATGCGCACGCAGTTTCCGCAGCCCAAGTAACTGCCACCGAATAAGATGATGGGTACGGTTCCAACCGCGCGGAAACGCCTTCTCAAGGTCGCTGTACATACCCATGATCGTTAACCCAATCGTTACATCACTGTTGAGCAGATTCCGGGAGATACGATCTTCGGCAGGGATCACGCCGGAGGAGCTCGACGAACAGCTCATCTTCGGGCCTGGATGGGTTCGCCGCTTTGAGACAGGGGACACCGTGCCGAGTATCGATGTCCTGGTTGTGATGCTCGCCGCCTTGGGCAGCAACCTGCGAGAGCTTATTGAAAGCGCCAATCTCGACCTGCCACTCGAGGAGAGTATTTCATCAGTGGACCGGGTTCTTCATGTAGAGCAGTCCACGAGCGATAATTCTCTGCTTGTCAAATTCCGCTACGCAGAGCACGAAGCGACCTATCGCTTACCTGGCGCCACCTTGACCGAGTTCGATGAGGTCGTTCGTACGCTCCGCAACTGGTTGGCTCAACTTGTCACCACAGATGACACGGATCAGCAAGCGGTCAAGAAAAATGCAGTTGCGGCGAGCTTCCTACAGGCAGTGCAGCTGTGGCCGCATGCAAACCCGTCCGATCTCTGGTGGTTCGTTGTGATGAGAGCTTATCTCGATCCATTCAACCATCCAGCTCGCTACGCTCGGCTGGATCTCGGACAAAGCTGGAAGCGAACCGGCGGATGGGCACTAGAGGAGGTTCTCGTACATCACTACGCACCCGCCCTTGCCGAACAGCGAATCCGAATTTTCATAGCCTATGGCCATGAGAAGCGCGCTTTTCTTGGTCACCTTGAGACCGATGATCGGCTTGAGGCCGACAAGGCAGATGTGCTGTTAGTTGGCATAACCAACTCTGGACCTGTCTGCTTTGGCGTGGTACACGTCAAAGCGAGTTTTGCCGAGCGGCGAACCGACGATGTCCCCATGAGCAAGGCACTGATCGATGCGGGCTATTGCTCACCAATGTGGACAATGGATTGTAAGAGCAGTCCGTCAGCTTCACCCTTGAATAGAGGAGAGCTTGGATTGGCTAAGCCTGAGTCCGGAGTCGACCGTCGAAGCGCAAAACGACGAGATATAGAGGACGACGGTTATTTCTCAGCATGCTTTTCATATAATCACAACACAATTCCCACACCCGAAGCTCAGAATGCCAGAGGTCGAATTATTGCCTGTGACTTCACTAATCCAAAGGATGATATGTTCGTAAGATTTATTCGAAAGGAATGGGATAGATTTCAGTCAAGACATCCGACCCATCTTCAACCTGAGTGGCCCGCTCCGAGTTAGTTAAAAGATGCTAAGCAGCAAAGAGTGGACTCCCTACTTGAGCCTCCGCCAAACGCCGGTTGGAAGCAATAACTTGCTCCTCATCTATCTCAAAACCTATGTATGAACATCCGCGCTCAAGGGCGGCCAAGCCCGTGGTGCCCGAACCGGAGAAGGGATCTAGAATCATCACTTCCTTTCCCGTCGTTCCATATGCATCGATGCAACGTCGAGGTAGGTCAAGAGGAAAACGTGAATAGTGCGCTGGCCCATCGATCTTTTCATTGGCAAAGCTCCAGACGGTGCCCACAGGAGGCGTAGTCCGGAAAGAGTGACGCTCGTTCACAGAGAGTAGATAAATCGACTCATGCTGCCGATGGGGACGCCGACACCGCCCCTCTGGCATGGGGTTCTTCTTATTCCATATGACCTCCCCACGATAGAGATAGCCCAAGTCGCAAAGCGCAGTGAGGAGTCTATAGGGAAGGCCCAGTAGATTTCCGTACTGCAACCAAGGCGTACCCTTCTCCACAAATGCCTTCCGCCTGGCACGAGGCTTTATGTAAGCTGAATTGTTTTCTGTCAGACCCCTTCGATCAGCGCCCAAGGTGCTGTACGCACGATCGTCGACACGCCAGTTGACCGGCGTGTTGTAGGCGTCGCCAATATTGATCCAGAGAATTCCGCTGTCTTTCATCTTCGGGCGAATAACCTCGAAGGCGCTCACCATGGATTCCACATAAGCACGCGGATCTTGCTCGTTTCCATTGCCACATCCCATCCGCTGCCCCCAGTACGGAGGGCTGGTGACCAGCACGTCGATGCACCCATTCGGCAGATCGGCCGCCAGCTCACGACAATCGCCTCGATGCACGCAGTTGCTCTCGAATGGCCCAAGCCACGAGGGTTCAGCCGAAGATCGAGAGGGCGCGTCAATAAATGTGTAGTTGCTCATGGGCCTTCCTGCCTACAAATGCCAGTGCAGGCAGTTTACGCGCTCACCCGGACGTAAAGAGATCGTCCTCAGGAGTCCGCCTATGCCGGCTCGACGAGCCGCGCGCAGCGGATCTCGCCCCAGTCGATCTCAGGCTGCGGGCGGCCGACGTGGTAGCCCTGCGCGTAGTCCACACCTAGCGCGCGCAGCAGCTCGAGCGTGGCGCCATCCCCCACGAACTCCGCGATCGTGCGCATCCCCATCCCGCGAGCCACCCTCACGAGGGCTTCCACCATCAGACGATCCTTCGCGCACGCGCACAGCCCGCGGATGAACTCGCCATCGATCTTCAAATGGCTGAAGGGCAGGCACTTCACATAGTGGAAGGAGCCAAACCCCACGCCGAAGTCATCCAGCGACAACGCGCAGCCCAGCGCCACCGCGCCCTCGCAGAAGGCCACCGCGCGTGCCATATCGGAGATCGCCGCCGTCTCGGTCACCTCGATCGTGAGCCGCTCGGGGGCCACGCAATGGCGCGCCAGCTCCGCTTCGATGTGCGCGAGCATCTCGCCATCCACGATCGACAGCGCCGAGAGGTTCACCGCGAGCGACACCCCGCTCTCGAGCTCCCGCGCGAGCAGGCGCACGGCCTTCGAGACCACCACCCGGTCGATCTCGCGGATCAGCCCGTAGCGCTCGGCCGCGGGCAGCCACGCGCCCGGCGCCAGCGGCGGGCCCGCGGGATCGTCGGCGAGGCGCACCAGCGCCTCGTAGTGATCGACCTCGCCGCTCTTCAAACAGAGGATCGGCTGGTAGTGCAGAACGAAGCTCTCCTCGCGCAGCGCCCTCTGCAGACGTGTCAGCCACGGCCGCTTCGCGAGCCCCGCGTGGGAGTCCAAGCCGCCGCGCGACTCCCGCCAGGGCACGCGCCGCGAATGCTCCCCCACATGGGCCACCATGCTGTGGGGGCAGGCGGGAGATGTCGAGGTCGAGGTGGGCATCTGCGGGGCGTCGGATATGCGACATGCCGATTATTCGATGCCCAACCGCCTACATGAGAGGTGTGATCGTCTTTGCGCAGCTTTGCGCCGCGAAACTGCCGCAAACCTACGCAAAAGCTGCAGCCTTGGCGTGTAGGGCGTATCGACATTTGGAATCTACGCCCTATGACTTCACAGCGCGCGGGGATAAGAGCTGGGATCTCGCAGCCCGCAACAACGCGAAACCGCGAGGGCAATCGCGCAACGCGGTGGATAAAAGCTGGGATCTCGCAGCCCGCAACAACGCGAAACCGCGAGGGCAATTGCGCAACGCGACCCTCGCAGGCCCCCTTGCGGGGCCTCTTCTCCTTTAAACGGTCCTTCGTGCGCGGTCGGAGATCACGAGCAGCAGACCCAGCAGCACGAAGTTCATCACCACCGACGATCCCCCATAGGCCACGAAGGGCAGCGTCACGCCCGTCAGCGGGATCACCCGCGTCACGCCCCCCACGATCACGAACACCTGCATCGCCACCACGAAGGAGAGGCCCGTCGCCAGCAGCTTCGAGAAGGAGTCGCGCGCCAGCATCGCCACCTTCAATCCTCGCGCCACGAACAGCAGATACGTCAGCAGCAGCGCCGCCGCGCCCACCAGCCCCAGCTCGTTGACGATCACCGCATAGATCATGTCGCTCTCGGGGATCGGCAGCAGCGGAACCGCGTGCCCTGAGCTGCCGTGCACCAGCAGCAGCGATTGATCGAAGCCCGTCCCCAGGAGCCCCCCATCGGCCTGCGCGAACAGCGACTGCGCGAGCTGGTAGCTGCCCCCCACCTGGTTGTACAGCCCCGGCTCGAACGGGTGCTCCCACGCGAGCACCCTCGCGTGCACATGGCTCACATGCGTCGCCACAAACCACGCCCCCGCCGCGAACAGCACCAGCCCGATCAGCGGAAACGACAGGCGTCCCGTCGCCACGTACAGCAGCGCCAAAAACGCCCCATAGAACATCAGCGAGGTCCCCAGCTCGCGGGTCAAAAGCAGCGTCGCCATCGCCGCCCCCCACACCACCAGCATCGGCCCGAACTGCTTCATCGGCGGCAGCGTCATACCCAGCACCCTCCTTCCCGCTGTCACAAGGATCTGGCGGTTGTCGTGCAGGTAGCTCGCCAGGAACACCACAATCGCGATCTTCGCGAGCTCCGCCGGCTGGAAGGAGATCGAGCCCACATGGATGTTCAGATATGCCCCATTCACCTGCTCCCCAATGCCCGGCAGGCGTGGCAGCACCGCCATTCCGATCCCCACCGCCGCGATCGTGTAGCGGTAGCGCTCCAGCACCCCCACCCCGCGGCCGCGCAACGCCAGGATCGTCGCCGAGAAGCCAATCAAACCCACCACCATCCACTGCGCCTGCTGGCGCGCCAGCACCGGGTTGATGCGGTACACCATCACGATCCCCACGCTCGCCAGCACCGCCGCCAGCGGAAACAGATATGGGTCAGCGTTGGGCAGCGCATAGCGGATCACAAGGTGCGCCGCCACGCACAGCCCGAGGAAGATCCCCCCATACGTCAGCGACAGGCTCGAAGGCGTGGCCCAGCACGAGGTTCGTATCCGCGCCCCTCGCCGTGTTCTGCTCCTGGATGAAGATCGCCGTGAACCCCGCCGTCACCAGCAGCGCCGCCGGGATCAACCCCAACAGCTCGCGATTGCGCGGCTTGAGCATTCTCCGAGGGTACCCTCGGACCCGGCGCGCAGCGCCGCGTGGCCCGGCTGCTCCAGCGGCCCGCGTCACGCGCCTCGCGCGTCCCGGCGTCCCGCGCCGGGCCTCTCAGTACCCTTCGAGGGGTGTGGAAGCGCTTCCTGATCGGCGGCGTGGCGATCGTGCTGCTCAGTGGCGGCGCCACCGCCACCGTCGCGCTCAACAAGGTCACCACGATCGCCAACGAGGTCTTTCCCGGGGTCAACCGCATCCACGCCCCCGCCAGCGTCATCGCCGAAACCTACGACGGCGCGCCGCAGACGTTCCTCCTGATCGGCTCCGACAAGCGCGCAAAGGCCAAGAGCGCCTTCGACCGCGCCAACCCGCCCCACAGCGACACGATGCTCTTGGTGCGCCTGGACCCCAACCAGGGGCAGACATCGGTGCTCTCGATCCCTCGCGATCTGCTCGCCAAGATCGTCACCCCCACAGGCCAGGTCTACTACCCCGAAAAGATCAACGGCGCCTACACCATCGGCGGCACGCTCAAGGGCACCGACGGCGGCGCGCGCCTCGCGGCCGAAACGATCGAGCACCTGCTCGGCATCAAGCTCAACGGCGTCATCGACGCCACCTTCAAGGGCTTCATCGAAGTGGTCGACTCGCTCGGCTGCGTCTACATCAACGTCGACCACCGCTACTACCACGTCAACGGCATCGGCGCCGAAAACTACTCCGAAATCAACCTCCAGCCCGGCTACCAGAAGCTCTGCTACGAAAACGCCCTCTCCTACGTGCGCTACCGCCACGGCGACTCGGACTTCGTGCGCGTCGCGCGCCAGCAGGACTTCATCCGCAACCTCCGCGAGCAGGTCTCGCCATCCGATCTGCTCGGTGAAATCGACCGCGTCTCCAAGGCCGTGGGCAAGGCGATCACAACAACCTTCCCGCCCTCGGCCTCCGAGCTCATCAAGCTCGCCAAGCTGATCGTCTTCTCCCAGGAAAAGCCCCTCCGGCAGGTCAAGTTCCGCTTCGCCAGCGACAACACCAAGATCGGCGGCGGCGACTACGTCACGGCGACTCCCAAGCAGATACACGAAACCGTCGAAGACTTCCTCCACGGCCACCAGCACGTCGCCGTGCCCCATCACCTCGCCTCCACGGCCCCTCCGCGGCACGGAAAACACGGGCGCGGCGCGAGCTTCACGCCGGCCGCCATCGGGCTCTATCCCACCTCTTCGAGCAACCACAGCGAAATCTTCAATGCCGCCGTCAAGCTCCCCTTCCCGGTGATCTACCCAGGGCTGCAAACCGGGCCCGCCACGCCCCAGGGCATCCGCGCCTACACCCTCAAGGACTCACCACGGCCACACCCACCACGCCTTCATCGAGGTCTTCCAGCAGAACAACCAGGGCGGCTACTACGACGTCGAGGGAATGGACTGGGCCGATCCCGCCGATCATCGATCATGTCAACCAGGAAGTCTCACTCGGCGGGCGCCACTACATGTTCGTCGACGACGGCTCATCCATCCACGTCATCGCCTGGCGCCAGAGAGGCGTCCTCTACTGGGTCAACAACACCCTTCGCGAGGACCTCTCCAACCCGCAGATGATCAACATCGCGCAGTCCGCCCACGCGCTGCACTGAGAAAGCCCGCGGGCCGCTCAGTGCCGCGTCCTACACGCGGGCCGCGTCGAGCGCCTGGTTCACCAGCGCATCGGCATCCGCGTTCTGCGCGCGCGGCACCGAACGGATCGACCACCGCTCAAACCCCCTCAACGCCGCCATCGCCTCCGCGTGCAGAGGCTTCATATCAGGGTGCTTCACCTTGTAGAGACCCCTCACCTGCTTTGCGATCAACTCCGAGTCGTTGACCACCTCCACCTCATCGGCCTCGAGCGCGCGCGCCCGTGCGAGGCCAAGCAGAAGCGCACGGTACTCGGCCACATTGTTCGTCACCCGCCCCAGCAGCTCCGCTGCCTCATCAAGCACCTCGCCGGCGGGCGTCGACACCACGCTCGCGGCCGCCGCCGGCCCGGGGTTGCCGCGGGCTCCGCCGTCGACGTGAACGATCACCTTCGTCATGGACGCGGCATTATGAGCCGCTGGGGAGACGGAACGCCCGCAAGCGCCGGCAGCTCGCCGGTCACACGCGCACGACGGCGCTCGCGCACCACACGCCGCTGCCCATCCGGCCCCACCGCGCCGCTCGTCCCCTGGCTGGCACGGCGATCGGCGTGACGGCGATCCACGATCACCGTCACGTTCTCATCATCCCTGTAGTACTCCACCAGCTTGGGATACAGCTCATCGGCCAGGGGCCTGGGCACCACGCAGTAGATCATCGCCCCGTAGATGCTAGAGCTTTTGCGCGACGTTAACGCGAAGTGGACGAAAAGGCCCTTCGGCGAGCCGCCCAACGAAATTCGGGCCACCCGCGAGACCGTCTATTCGGTCTGGGGCCTATGCAGCGAATTACGCCAGCAGCGAAAGCGCGCCACGCTCGTCGATCGCGGCGTTGGCCACTCGATCCTGCGCGGGCAGTTCGTCGAGCTCCATCCCCTGAGCGCTCAAGAGCGCGCCCGCCGACTCCTCGCCGAGATCCACCTCGTATCGATACCAGCACAGCTCCCACGCCACCACGATCCTCACAACGCTGCCGGAGTCGGCCTGCGGCGCAACCCGCACCGACGGAACTCCCAACGAGCGGGCCACACCCGCGAGGCGGCGCGGATGCTCGCCGTCATTGAAGACCTCCAGCGCCCGCTCCATCTTCAGCTCACCGCTGGTGGGCATCACCTCCACGGGATCGGGCATCGACTCCGCCTCCTCCGCGTCGCCTCGTCGTGCCGCCGCGACAGGCTTGGTCGTCGCCAGGGGCGTATCGAGAAAGTCGTACAGATCCTCGCGATCCTTCGCCGCAATCGGGGGGCTCTCGGGGCCAGGGAACGCCGCATCCTCGGCCGACCGCTCGGAGACCGGCCAGCGTGTCTGACGCAAACGCCCCAGCAGCGAGCGCCCACGACGGGGGCCAGCTGAGCGCAGTGTCAGCGAATGGTCATCAGCCTCGCGCAGCCAGCCCTCGTGCGTCGCGCGCGGAACGCACAGCTCGCACACCGTGCGCCGCTGTCCGCCGCTCAGAAAGACATCGGGCTGCTCGCCGCGCAAAAGGCGCCGCCCGCACACATCGCAGGCGACTTCCGGATGAGAGGTGACGATCGATCGGGTGGCCATCGGCCCTCCAGGGTAGTGATGGGACCTCACGCGTGCGTCGCGGCGCGATCCTCGCCTGCCTGCTCGACGATCTTCTGCGCGAGGTGCGCGGGCACCTCCTCGTAGCGCAGGAACTCGAGCCCATACTCGCCCTGCCCCGCGGTGATCGAGCGCAGATCGGGGGCATAGCCGAGCATCTCCGCCATCGGCACCTCCGCCCTGATCTCGGTCAGCGCGCCCGCGGGCTCCATCCCCTGCGGACGCCCGCGGCGACTGTTGAGATCACCGATCACATCGCCCACGTGCTCCTCGGGCACCGACACCGTCACGAGCATGATCGGCTCCAGCAGCACCGGATCGGCCTGTTCGAGAGCCTCCCGCATCGCCTGGAAGCCGGCCATCTTGAAGGCCACCTCCGAGGAGTCCACCGAGTGGTGAGAGCCATCCACAAGGCGCACCCGCACGCCCTTCACCGGGTAACCCGCCGCGGCGCCCGTGCTCATCGCCTCTTCAACGCCCTTTCGCACCGCGGGGATGAACTGCCCCGGGATCACCCCGCCCTTGATCTGGTCGATGAACTCGAAGGTGGGATGCGCCGAGTTCTGGGGGTCGGCGGGATCCCCGTCCTTCAAGGGCTCGATCTCTATATGGCAGTCGCCGAACTGCCCCCGCCCTCCCGTCTGCTTCTTGTGGCGTCCATGCGCCTTCGCCGCTTTGCGGATCGTCTCCTGGTAGGGCACACGGGGCGGCTTCAAGGGCCACCTCCACGCCGAAGCGCTCGCGCAGACGATCCACCACCACTTCAACGTGCACCTGCGAGAGGCCCGCGACGATCTGCTCCCCCGTCTGGGGATCGCGGTGCAGGTCGATCGTGGGATCCTCCTCCTGCAGACGGCGCAGCGAGCCGAACACCTTGTCCTCATCGCCCCTGCTCTTCGGTTCGATCGCAAACGCCATCACGGGCGCGGGCAGCTTCGGGCGCGGCATCTCGATCGGCTCGTCGCGGTCGGCCAGCCAATCCCCAGCACGGGTCTCCTTCAGCTTCGCCACAGCGCCGATGTCTCCCGGCCCGAACTCCCCAACGTGCACCACCTCCCTGCCCGCGAACATCAGCAACTGGCCGATGCGCTCCTTCGCGTGAGCGTGGGTGTTGAGCGCGTGGCTATCGCGGCGCATCGTCCCCTGATATACACGCAACAGGTTGATACGCCCCGCGAATGGGTCCGCGCGCGTCTTGAAGACATACGCGAACAGCTCCCGCTCGGGATCGGCGAGCAGGTCGAGCTCTCCCACCCGCAGCGACCCGTGCTTCACGGGCGAGGGCAGATCCTCGACGATCGCGGCGAGTAGGCGCGTGGTGCCCACGTTGTGCGTAGCGACACCGCACACCACCGGAAAGATCGAGCCGTGGTTGGTGCCCTCCTTGAGCGCCATCACGATCTCCTCGTGCGATATCTCCTCCCCCTCCAAATAGCGCTCCATCAGCGCATCGGAGACCTCCGCGACCTCGTCCATAAGCTTCTCCCGATACTCCTGCGCCTGCGCCTGCATGTGCTCGGGAATCGGGACCTCGGTCGCGGCGCCGCGCGCCGCCGAGTCGGGGTCGTGGCGCAGCGCGATCATGTCGATCAGATCGATCACGCCTTCGAGCTCGTGCTCGGCGCCCATCGGAATCTCCGTCGCCACCACGTGCGGGCCGAATGCGGTCTTCAGCTGCTCCAGCGTGCGAAAGAAGTCCGCCCGCTCGCGATCGAGCATGTTCACGAACAGCAAGCGCGCGATATCCAGCTCGGACGCCCTCGCCCACAGGCGGCTCGTGGAGACCTCCACGCCCATCACGCCATTCACCACGAACACCGCCGACTCGCACACGCGCAAGGCGCCCAGCGCATCCGCCACAAAACTCGGCTCGCCCGGCGTATCGAGCAGGTTGATCTTGCGCCCCTCCCACTCGAAGGAGCTCAGCGCTGTGCTGATCGACATCTGGCGGGATCGCTCGTCAGGATCGGAATCCGAGACCGTGCTGCCGTCGACCACAGCGCCCAGGCGCGTGGTGACCCCGGCCTCGAACAGCAGCGCCTCATGCAGCGAAGTCTTGCCCGCGCCGCGATGTCCCACTAGAGCTACGTTGCGGATCCTGTCCGCAGGGTGCATCAGTCGAAACTATCGCTCTGCATACGCGAACGCAAGCGTCCACGAGGGTGGCGCAGCCGGCCGCAGGCGGCTGGCCGAAACGGGGATTCGCGCCGGAGGCGCGTGTCTCCCGGCTTCGGCGGGCCCATCGTCTATCAATCAATCGAAACTGTCGCTCTGCATCCGCGAGCGCAAGCGCAACACGGCCTTCGTGTGAAGCTGGGAGATGCGCGACTCGGTCACGCCCAGCACCTCGCCGATCTCGCGGAGGGTGAGGTTCTCGTAGTAGTACAACGCGATCACCAGCTTCTCGCGCTCGGGCAGCCGCGCGATCGACTCAGCGATGCGGTCCTTCAGGTCCCCCACGTCGAGCACCTTCGCCGGATCGGGCGCCCCTGGATCCTCGAGCGTGTCCATCAGCGACACCTGATCGCCACTTGAATCCGAGACGCTCCACAGCTCATCCAGAGCGGCCATTGAGGAGTGCGAGATCGCGAGCAGCGAGTCGTGCAGCTCAGTGAGGGGGATGTTGAGCTCGTTCGCCATCTCCTCGTCGGTGGGCGCCCGCTGCAGGCGGTTCTCGAGCTTGGCGTTCACACGCTCGATCTCCCTCGCGCGGGCGCGCACGCTGCGCGGCACCCAGTCCATCGAGCGCAGCTCGTCGATGATGGAGCCCTTGATGCGCGTGATCGCATAGGTCTCGAACTTGATCTCACGCGAGAGATCGAAGCGCTCGATCGCCGATATCAAACCCACCAGCCCGTAGGAGATCAGGTCGGCCTCCTCCACGTGCGGAGGCAGCCCTGCGGCGGTGCGCCCAGCGACGTACTTCACCAGCGGCGAGTAGGCCACCACCAGGCGCTCGCGTGCGCGCGTATCGCCATCGGACTTATAGCGCCGCCACAGTTCGCGCAGCTCGATCGATTTGACGTTCGTCTCCAACGTTCGTCCTTAGGGTTCTCCCCCGCCGATCAGGCCCGCGGGTGGCTGCGCGCGTAGGCGCTTCTGAGCCTCGCTGACTCTACCCGAGTGTAAACCTGAGTGGTCGACAGGCTCGCATGGCCGAGCAGCTCCTGAATCGTGCGAAGGTCCGCTCCACCATCGAGCAGGTGGGTTGCAAAGCTGTGGCGAAGCGTATGCGGGGAGGCCCCCGCTCCCAACCCTGCGCGCTCGCTCCACACGCGCAGGCGCCGGCGTACATCGCCCGTCCCCAACGGACGACCGGACTTGCTGAGGAACAGCGCCTGCTCGTCATCGCCCCCCATGAGCGCCCCACGCCCACGCTCCAGATAGCGCGCGAGCGCGCCGAGTGCGACCTCGCCCACCGGCAGGAAACGCGTCTTTCGGCCCTTGCCCTCCACCCGCAGCTGCTCGCCATCGTGGTCCACATCTGCGAGCGTCAGCGACACCAGCTCCTCGGCTCGCAATCCGCACGCGTAGGCCAGCTCGAACAGCGCGCCATCGCGCAGCTCGAGCGCCGTGGAGGCAGGGATGCTCTCCAGCAGGCCGGCGACCTCGCGGACCTTCAACACGCTCGGCAGATGAGAGGGTTGGCGCGGAGTGGACACCAGATCGGCCGGACTCTGGGCGATCAGTCCGTGCTCGCGGCGACTGCGAAACAGCGCGCGCAGCGCCGCCAGCTTGCGCGCGGTGCTTGCGGGCGCGGCGCCCCCCTCGGAGAGGCGCGCGACATAGCGACGAACCATCCTGGGGTCCACCGCGTCGGGCTCGAGGCCCTGTGATGTCGCCCAGCCCGCAAACTGGCCGATGTCCACGCGATAGGCGCGACGGGTCTTCTCCGCGGCGTCGCGGCGACGCAGATCGCTTTCGAGCAGATCCAGCGCGGCCTGCCAGCTCTGCGCAACCCAATCCCTACTATCGGCGAGCGCCAAGGCAGCAGCGGTATCCGTGGCGGCGGCGGTGGCGCTCATGGCAGAGATGTTCGCCGCCAAGCGCGGGGCGCCTGCCTCACACGCCCCGCCTCTCTACCAGCTCTCCTAGTGCGCGAACGAGCGCGGGGTGCCCGCCAGCACCGGCTCCAGCAGGCGCGCGAGCTCAAACCAGTCCGCGGCGCTGAGGATGTCCTCTTCCTCGCAGAGATCCCGATTCCAAGGGTGCTCGATCGTGGCCACGATGATGCCCTGTTCGATCGCGGGCACGAGATTCAGGGGCGAGTCGTCGATCAGCAGGTCGATCCCCAGCTCCACACAGCGGGATACCTTCTCGTGCGAGCAGCGCAAATCGTCGAAGGGCAGCCCGATCTGCTGAAGCCAGGCGCGCGTGGCGTCGCCGCGGTCGTCATCGCGGTGACTGGTTACGTGCACGAAATGACCCTGCCCGTGCCACGCGCGCACCGTCTCCACCGCACCCGGATACGGGTTTCCCGCGAGAATCAGCTCCTCGCTGTGGCTCTCCCGTATACACAGCTTCAGCTGCTCGGGACGCAAACGTGTGATGCCCCAGGAGAGCTGCTCCTCGTAGGGAAGCTCCACGCCAAAGCGCCGCACCGACACATCTGAGAGGACATCCCAGTAGTGGTGCAGCGTGGAATCGATATCGATCGCGATCCGCATAGGCCGTAAACTATTGCCCGATGTCCGGCATTTCCGCAACCCCCGCCACCACGTCCAGCGAACCCTACGGTCCGACGGGACGCGCCCCTTGGCTTGATGTCGACTGGCGCAAGCACCAGCATTGGGTCACTGTAAACGATCGGCCGGTCAATGTGGTCGAGTTGGGCGAGGGACCACCGATCGTGTTCGTACACGGGCTCGGCGGCTCGTGGACCAACTGGCTTGAACAGCTACCCATCTTCGCGGCTTCCCATCGAGTCGTGGCGCTCGATCTCCCCGGCTTCGGATACTCACCGATGCCGAGCGAGCAGATCACGATCTCTCTCTACGGCCGCGTGCTCGACGGCGTGATGAATGCCCTCTCGATCGACGCCGCAGCGGTCGTCGGCAACTCGATGGGGGGTTTCGTCTCAACCGAGCTGGCGATCGCGTTCCCCCAGCGGGTCGAGCGCCTCGTACTGGCCGCCCCAGCAGGTATCAGCAGCTTCGGAAACTCCCGCGCGCTCAGAGTCGCAGCCTTCGCTCGTCGCCTGCGACCGCTGCTCGCCACCCAGGGAGCATTTCTCGCATCGCATGCGGACGCCGTTGCGCGCAGGCGGCTGCTGCGTGAGGTGACTCTCAACAACGTCGCGAGATACCCCAGCCGGCTGCCGCCGGCGCTCGTAGCGGAGGCGTTGCGTGGAGCCGGTAAGCCGGGGTGGGTCGAAGCGCTCGCGGCGAACCTCGACTACGACTTCCGCCATCGCCTACCCGAGATCGCGTGCCCCACCCTGGTCGTATGGGGCGACCGCGACCGCATAATCACCGTCCGCGACGCCGACGTCTACACGGAGATGATCCCCAACGCCCGCAAGGTCATCCTCCCCGACACAGGGCACGTGCCGATGCTCGAGCGCCCGGTGCGGTTCAACGAGTTGCTGGAGGAGTTTCTCGGCGAGTAGGAGTTCTCGCCGGGACGCGAGCCCTATCGCGCTGCGCTCTCGATCGCCTCGATCGCGGGTTTGGGCCCGAGGTAGGGCGCGAGCACGAGGAAGGCGAGATGATCGACAAGGCAGGGCAGATAGCGTAGGCGGTTGCCCGCGGCGTAGCTGCTGAGGACGGCCCACATCGCGCCAGTGATCGCTTCGGCGGTGAGCTCGGGTGCAAGCCGCGGTGCCGGGGCGTCTCGCTCAAGCAACTCGACGAAGCGCCCGAGGATGAGTTCGAGTCGCTCGACCATGCGCGGGCCGACCTCGAAGATATCGATGAAAGCGACACGCACGAGGCCAGGATGGGTGACCACATAGTCAACTGCGGCGCGCACAGACAAGCAGACAGCTTCGGCCCAACCGCTGGCGCCAGGAGAAGCGACGCTCATCGTCTCGGCGATTTCGTTGGCAAACCCATCGAGAACAGCGAGGAAGCACTCCTCCTTGTCGGGAAACTGCTTGTGGAAGGACACGGTGGACATGTCCGCGAACTGCGCAATCTGCGAGCTAGAGAGATTGCCGAGACCCTTGTGCAGGGTCAGGTAAACGACGGCGCTAAGCACGCGCGAGCGATCATCTTCGCCCGCCAGGAAGCGCGGAGGCGCGACTGGGGCGTGAGGCGGATTGGGCAGCTGCCTAGTGATCAGTCTTCTGGCGACGGGCGTGCGGTAGGTCGAAATCCAGTTGAGCAGTTCGTTGGTGAGACCGGGCAGCTCTGACTCACATCCCCGGCGCAGGCGCGACGCGATCATATAGCGTCCCCCGCCGACAATCGCCCGGGGGACGAGCGGAGGCAACTTGATGCTGTCCGGCGCAACGCTAAAGGCCGTGGCGACGACCCTTTCGTAGGCTCCAGAGGCCAGCAGCAGCCGCTCACGGGCCCGCGGGCCGATTCCCATACCCTCGATCAGCACCAAGCGGGTGCTCTTGGCGTTCTTCGCTGCATCGCAAAGGAAGGCCTCGCAGGAGCGTTGCAGGCGATTGGCCCAGCCTCGCTCTGCCATCCAAGCGTCGAGGATGCGTTTTTTCGAGCGCGCGACCGAAATGTCATATGTGGCAAGAAAGCACTCTTCCTTGTTAGCGAACTGTCCATAGAAGGCACGCCGTGAAACACCGGCGAGGGCGACCAGATCTGGAATTGTTGTAGAGGCGTACCCCCTCCGGTACACAGACTCGACCATCGCACCGTAGAGACGGGCGCGCTGATGACGTGCCCGTCTCTCCCGATCCATCCCATGCGAACTCGGACGTGCGGAACCTCGAGAAGCCTCCGGAGGGGGTGGCTCCTGACCCTCTTGCTCGCTCCGCACAAGACCAAGACGGATGCAGGCATCACGGGCCTTGACGGCAGGTGGGTACAAGCCCTCGTGGTCAAGCAGATCGCGATCCCCGGTGACGATTAAGGCCGCGTCGCCGATCGCAGCAAGCGCTACGAGATAGTCGTCCTTGGGATCACGCACTACACGAGGAGGAGACATGGGGTCTGCAACCTTCAGCCCAATATGCGCAAGCGCATCCATGATTCCTTTGCGCTCCTCATTTGTCAGGCGATCACGGAAGTAGCGCGTCTGGAGTCCGCGGCTCATCTCTCCGAGCAATTGATCGCACACGATCATCTCCACCGTCCCGGACCGTACGGCAGTCATCAGCCGGTCAAGGGGGCCGTCGGGCGCTGCAACAGTCGCCGACAGGAGCGTGCTGGCGTCGATCACCAGGCGCGTCAATGTGAGGTCAGACGAGTCTCGTCGACAGCCCGGATACCCAACTCGGTCGCGTCCTCTTCAGGGAGTGCATTACGTAGCTGTGCCTGACGAAGCAGCGCGAATCCCAAATCGATCCGCGCCATGTCCTCGATCAGCTCCCGGTCAGCCTTCCCTGGATGCCGGGCGCGCAGACGCTTGAGCAACCTCGTGTCGACCTCGATCGATGTCGTTGCCACCGCCTGAGCCATTGTTTCAGTGTACTGCCCACTCAGCGCGTAATCGCGCCCTGCGCCGCCGACCCCACGAGCTTGGCGTACTTCTGGATGGCGACCTCGATGCGCTCGCCGGCGCGGAGCGGCGGCGCGTAGAGCACCAGCCGCTCGGCGATCTCCTCATCGCTCAGCGCCACATCGATGCGTCGCGAGTCGACATCGATCGTGATCTCATCGCCGTCGCGCAGCGCGCCGATGGGACCACCGCGGGCCGCCTCGGGCGCGACGTGGCCCGCCATGAACCCGTGGGTCGCGCCGGAGAAACGTCCGTCGGTGATCAGCGCGACTGTCTCCCCCAGGCCCTCGCCCACGAGGGCAGCCGTAACGGAGAGCATCTCGCGCATACCCGGGCCCCCGGCGGGCCCCTCGTTGCGGATCACCACGACATCGCCCGCATGAATGTCCTTGGCAAGGACGGCGGCCATCGCGGCCTCCTCACCATCGAAGACACGTGCGGGACCCACGTGCCGTCGGCGCTCGTGACCGGCGAGCTTCACCACGCAGCCATCGGGCGCCACATTGCCGCCCAGGATCGCAAAGCCGCCGGTGGGCTTCAGCGGCTCGGAGAGCGTTCGCACCACGCGCTGACCGGGCGTCTCGGAGGCATCGCCGGCGTGCTCGCCGATCGTGCGCCCCGTGACCGTAACGGCGGACTCGTGCAACAGGCCGGCTTCGCGCAACCGCTTGAGAACGAGCGGTACGCCCCCAGCTGCATAGAGATCGGTGGCGACGTACTGCCCTCCGGGCTGCAGATCGCACAGCAGCGGGGTACGCTCGGAGATGCGATCGAACTCCTCGATCGAGAGGGGCAGGCCCATTTCGTGGGCAACCGCGAGCAGGTGCAGAACGATGTTGGTGGAGCCGCCGCTCATCGCCCCGGCAGCGATGGCGTTCTCGAGTGCGTCCTTCGTGATGATCTCGCTGGGCAGCTGCCCCCGGCGCAAGACATCCATCACCAGCTCGCCGCACTGAAAGGCGACCTCGAGCTTGCGTCCATCCTCCGCGGGCACCATCGCCGAGCCGGCGGGCGAGATGCCCAGCACCTCGAAGGCCATCGCCATCGTGTTGGCCGTGAACTGCCCACCGCAGGCGCCCGCGCCCGGCGAGGCGGCCTCCTCCAGTTCGTGGAGCTCCTCCTCGGTGATCTTACCCGCGGCGTAGGCGCCAACGGCCTCGAAGACCTGCTGGATGGTGACCTCAGCGCCCTTGAAGTGCCCAGGGCGGATCGATCCGCCATAGAGCATCAGGCCGGGGATATCCAAACGCGCGAGCGCCATCACCGCGCCGGGGATCGTCTTGTCGCAACCGGAGATGACCACGAGAGCATCGAAGAGGTGCGCAGAGGCAACGAGCTCGATCGAGTCGGCGATCAGCTCGCGCGAGACCAGCGATGCACGCATGCCCGCCGTGCCCATCGTGATGCCATCGGAGATCGCGATCGTGTTCAGCTCCATCGGCGTGCCTCCGGCGGCACGGATGCCCTCCTTCACCTTCGCCGCAAGCACGCGGTTGTTGAAGTTGCACGGCATCGTCTCGATCCACGAGTGCGCGACGCCCACGATCGGCTTGGCGAGATCCTCGGCGCTGTAGCCGATGCCGTGCAAGTAGGCGCGCGCGGCAGCACGCTCGGGGCCCTCGGTGAGGGCGCGGCTGCGATGCCTGATGTCAAACGGAGGAGCGCTCACGGAGCGGGAACATTATCCGCGCTGCCACGATCGCGCTCGATGCGCTCGCGCTCCCAGCTGGAAAGGCGCGCCAGATCACGCCTCACCGTGTCGGGATCGATCTGCCGCCCGGGGAGGTGCATGTTGGCGTCGGAGATCAGCCGGTGCTCGTCGGCGGTGAGCGCTATCCACTTGGCCAGCACATCGTCGGAGTCGGGCAGCCGCACGCTCCCATAGGGACGGGTGTGGTCGGGGAAGGCCACGCAGTACTCGTTGAGCAGCACCCCCGTCTGCGGGAGGTACGCGACGATCGGCCGATGTGGATAGATGAGGTAGGCATAGGGCGCAGTTGGAGCGTCATCCGCCGCGTGGCCACCGGCGGCGCCCCACACGCGCAGGAGCCCGAGATCGCGGTACATCGCCCAGTCCTCCTCGTTCACGCAAGAACGCAGCAGCTCGCGTGCGCGCTGCTCGGCGCGCAGTTCGCGACCCGGGTCATAGCCGATCTCCATGGGCTCGCGCGGAGGCAGTCTCCAGGCGGCGAGGCACTTGCGCAATCCCGGCATCGCGCCGGCTCGCAGCCTGGGCGCAAGCAGATCCCACAGCAGCGCCAGCAGCACAAGCGCCGTGGCCCCGAGCGCGAGCAGCACCCTAGCCCCTTTTAAGCCGCGCCGCCGGCGGCGCGGGGGAAGAAGATCACGCGCTCGGCGTCGCGCGGCACATCGGCGAAGCTCCTCACCATTTCCGCCTCGCGACGGCCCCCAGCAGTGCGGGTGGGAACAGCCGCCCACATGCCCGCATCGAGCTCGCGGCGAAACGCCTCGATCAGCTCCGCCTCCTCCGCGGCGACCCCCACATCGCCCTCGGCGAGCACGATCTCGCCGTGGCCGGGCTTCAGACGCAGCAGCTTCACAAGACCGAACCCATGGGCCGATGATTATGGCAAACCGGCGGCGGTGCTCCGTAGCTGTCTCAGACCGATTACATCCACCGGACCCGCACCCGCTCCCACGTCGCGTAGCCCCTCGGCCACGGCGAGACCGGCCATCGCCCGTGCGGTACGAGCCGCCTGCAGCGGAGCGTAGCCAAGCGCAAGTTGCGCCGCGAGCACCGAGGAGTGGGTGCACCCCGATCCATGTGCCGCGCCATCGGGATGGCGCACGCCTGGTATCTCCACGATCTCCCCACCCTCGCCATCGAGAAAGAGATCGGTCGCTCGTTCGCGGTGTCCACCGGTGAGGACGACGATTCGCGGACCCAGCGAGAGCACCCCGCGAGCCAGCGACTGCGCCTCAGCGGCCTCGGCGTCACCCGCCGGGCCGCTCGACTCCGGGCTGGGGGGTCTCCCAGCGCCATTGGACTCCGGGCTGAGGCGTCCCCCAGCGCCGCTCGACTCCGGGTCGAGGTGCCCGCCGATAGCGACCAGCGCGCGCGCCTCGGGGAGGTTCGGCGTGAGTACGGTCGCGCGGGGCAGGATCTCCTCGATCAGCGCCCGTTGGGCGTCGCTCTGGAGCAGCCGTGCTCCCGACTCGGCGACCATCACGGGATCGACGACCACCGGGGTCCCAGCTGGTAGCTCGTCGAGTGCCCGCGCTACGGCGAGCGTGATGGCGACGGTGCCGAGCATCCCTACCTTGACCACTCGCACGCTGATGTCAGACACCACGGCGCGCACCTGGGCCAGGACGATCTCGGGCGGTACGGGGTGAATCGCGCCGACCCCCACCGTGCTCTGCGCGGTGATCGCGGTGATCGCGCACGTCCCGTGTACGCCGCAGCGCGCGAACGCCTTCAAATCGGCCTGGATGCCGGCCCCACCGCCGGAGTCCGATCCGGCGATCGTGAGCGCGCACGGGGTGCGCGCCCCGTGCGCGTACTCCTCTGAGGAGCTCGGCGCCGCACGACCCAACTCCGCCTTGTGTGTCTCCGATGTCACGATCTTGCAACAGTAACGGCACAAACTGCGCGGCTAGGACACAGTGGGCGGACTAGCTTCTCGGGGGCGATGCCGACCAGCTCATTCAGCCCCTCGCCCGAGGACCATCAACCTGTGTCAGCCGCACAGCAGGGCATTCCCGGTGGCCGCGATCCTCGGTCGGAGAGCGGCGCAAAAGCAAGCGCGCGGCGAGAGGATCCTCGGCACGTACTCGGCCGACTCGGCGAGCAGCTCGCGGCGAAGCACCTCGAACGACTCGACTTTGCGCTACTCGAACGCAATGCGCGCACCCGCTACGGCGAGATCGACCTGATCGCCTTCGACGGTCGCACAATGGTTTTCGCCGAGGTCAAGACGAGAAGGCTCGCGGGCAATCCGCGAACGAGGAAGGCACCGAGCGAGCAGCCGCTCGCGGGCCTGCGACCACGTCAGCGCGCCCGTCTGCGCCGTCTCGCGGCCGCATGGCTCTACGACGAAGCGCGCATCCGCCCCAGCGCCCACACCATCCGCTTCGACGCGATCGGCGTAACCGTCGACGCGCGCGACAACCTCGTGCGCCTCGACCACATCGAGGGGGCCTGGTGACAAGAAATCGCTGGAGGCCGACTGCTACAACGCCAGCTGCTGATACGCAAGCGACTGAAACGACATGCGGTGCAGCGGCGAGACCCCCTGGCGCAGGATCGCCTCACGGTGCTCGGGCGTTGAGTAGCCCATGTGCTCATCGAACTGCCAACCGGGATGCCGGGAGGCGGCGTGGCGCATGTAGCGGTCG
Organism: uncultured Solirubrobacterales bacterium; assembly: GCA_963725525.1. GTDB lineage: Bacteria > Actinomycetota > Thermoleophilia > Solirubrobacterales > Solirubrobacteraceae > Palsa-744. Next base: position 385,005 of record CAVRYP010000001.1, on the reverse strand, counting down.
CGCGTGACCTTCGCCACGATCGAAGCCGCCGCGATCGCCGCGCTGGTGGCATCGCCGTTGACGACCGGCCGGTGCGGACGCGCCAGCCCCGCCACCGCAAAGCCATCGGTGAGGCACACCACCTCGCCGTGCACTCCCTCGGTGACCCCCGTGATCGCATCGCGCAGAGCGGCGAGGTTAGTCTTGTGCAGGCCGCGCGAGTCGATCCCGCGCACGCACCGGGAGACGACCGCGATGCGCGCGGCGCTGCGCAGCACGAGCGGGTAGAGCTCCTCGCGCGCTTCGTGCGTGTGCTGCTTGGAGTCGTTGAGCGCGCTCAACGAGCGCAGCTCGCGGGTGGTGAGGGCCTCGTAGTCGAACAGCACTCCCGCTGCCACGAGCGGCCCCGCGAGGCAACCGCGCCCGGCCTCGTCGGCGCCCGCCACCAGGCGTACCCCCAGCGCGCGATCGAAGGCGAACAGGCGCCTGCCGCTGGTCTGCCTGCGCTTGCGACGCGCCGTTTTGGGTCTAGAGGAAACCGATGCGATCGGGTGGCCAGTAGGTTGCAAAGGCCTGCCCGATGATCCATCCGGTGGGGACCGGTCCCCAGTATCTGCTGTCGTCAGACTCGCCACGGTTGTCTCCCATCATGAACCAATGTCCGGGCGGAATCTTGATGGGAGTGGGGAAGTTGCACCCCGCGCGCCCCCCACAGGGACGGATGTAGCCATCGCTCTCGGGCTTGCCGTTGCGATACAGGTGCCCTTCGCGGATGAAGATCGTGTCCCCCGGTCCCGCCACGATGCGCTTGATGAAGTTCACACTCGCCTCTTCGGGCTCTGGTTCCGCGCAGGCCGCGCCACCCGGAGTGACCATGTGAGGTGTCGGCCCGCACATCTCCTGTTCGGCTTCCTTGGGCGGGTGGAACACCGCGATCTCGCCCACGTGGGGTTCGCCGAAGCGCATACCGATGCGATTCACGAGAACGCGCTGGCCGATCGCGAGCGTCGGTTCCATCGAGGCGCTCGGGATGCGGTAGGGCTTGACGATGAAAGCCTGGATCAACAGCGCCAGACCGAGCGCGATCACGACGATCACCACGAGCTCGACGATCGAGTTGGTGGTTGACTTTGGCTTGGTCTTCGAGCGAGCCATCACGCGGCCCCGCCGCTCACTCGGGATGCTCGCCGGTGGGCTCGCCCTTCGGGGCGGCACCGGCGTCTGAGGAGGAGTCGGCCTCACTCGAGGCGTCCGCCGAGGCATCCACATCCGCGGACGCGTCGCCCTCTGCGACTGGCGCCGGCGCATCGGCCTCCACAGCTGCCTGTGAGTCGGCCTCCGGTCCCCCCTGAGGCGCGCTGCTCGACGTGCTCTGCACGACGGCCTCCTCCGCGGCCGCTCCATCTCCGTCGACATCTGCATCCTGCACCGGCGGTGCGGGCTCGGCCAGCAGGCCGGGCTCCACTGTCTCCTCGGGCCCCGTGTAGCGGCGCTCGCGCACGCGTGCACGCTTGCCCACACGGTCTTTGAGGTAGTAGAGCTTCGCGCGGCGAACATCCCCGCGGGCGGCCAGCTCGATGCGCTCGATCTTGGGCGAGTGCACGGGGAATGTGCGTTCCACACCGACGCCAAAGGACTGCTTGCGCACCGTGAACGTCTCGCGCGCGCCGTGGCCCTGGCGCTTGATCACCACGCCCTCGAACACCTGCACACGGCTGCGCGTGCCCTCGATCACCTGGAAGTGCACCTTCACACGGTCACCCGGAGCGAAACTGGGGACGCGCCGCAGCTGCGCGCGCTCGATATTGGCGATTACGGTGCTCATAGCTCTCACAAAAAAAGGGCCACCCTCTCGCCCCTCGGGGACGATCGGGACGGCGCGGTCAGCAATGGTAGCGGACAATCAGCTCCGCTCGCCCCGCTCGCGACTTTGCTCGGCGCGCCAGCGACGTATCTGCTCGTGATGGCCGGAGAGCAGCACATCCGGTACGCGCCAGCCACGGTACTCCGCCGGACGCGTGTAGTGCGGGTACTCCGGCGCGCCGCCAAGGGCCTCGCTGAAGGACTCCTCCAGGGCGGAGTCGGCGTGACCGAGGGTCCCGGGCAGCTTACGCAGCACCGTGTCGCACACCACCATCGCCGCCAGCTCGCCGCCGGAGAGGACGTAGCGCCCGATCGAGAGGCTCTCGCTCGCGAGGTGCTCGAGAATGCGCTCGTCAAAGCCCTCATAGCGCCCACACAGCAGTGTCAGCGCAGGCTCGGCGGCGAGCTCCTGCACGTAATCCTCATCGAGCATCCGTCCCCCTGGGGTCAGTGCGATGACCCTGCGCTGCGAGCGCAGCTCGACGGGATCCATCCCGTAGTGGGAGCGCAGCGCGCTGTCCACCACGTCGACGCGCAGCACCATCCCCGCTCCGCCGCCGAAGGGTGTGTCGTCGACCTGCCCGGCACGCAGCGGCGTGTGTTCGCGGAGGTCCACCTGGCGAAGCTGCGTGCCCGCATCGAGCGCGTTGCGCACGTGGCGCTGCTCGGAGAACCAGCCAAACCAACTGGGAAACAGGGTGAAGACGTCTATGTCCAAGGTTCTCCCAGGAACTCCATATCCACATCGATTCGCTTCTCCGCGACCTCCACCGCGCGGATCGCGTCGCCGACCATCGGCACGAGCAGCTCGCCACCATCATCGCGATGAACCTCGAGCGCCTCGCACGAGGGCAGCTTGACCATGTTCGCGACGACGCCCACACGCCGCGCGCCGTCGTAGACCTCACAGCCCTCGAGTTCGTGCGCCCACCATTCATCCTGTGCCAGAGCCGGAGCGGCGCTCTGCTCGACCGTCAGCTCCAACCCCCGCAACTGCTCGGCTGCGCCGCGGTTCTCGACGCCCTCCAGACGCACGATCGGATGTTTCTGAAGCCCGGCCAGCCGCACGATCGGAGCGGTCAGCTCTCCAACGGTCACTTTCGTCCCAACGTGCAGCAGACGCAACTGCACGCCCGTCACATAAAAACTGCCGTCCAGGCCATGCGGCCGGCCCACCCGGCCGGCGGGCAGGCTGGGCGCCACCGTCAATCGACGATCTCCACCTGTACGCGGCGGCGCTCGTGCGTGGCCGCGGCCCTGATCACGGTACGCAGCGCGTGCGCGGTGCGCCCGCCGCGGCCGATCACCTTTCCGTACTCGTCCTCGCCGACGCACAACTCCAGCACGACGGTGCCATCGTCCTCCTCGAACTGCTCCACCGAGACCTCTTCGGGGCGATCCACCAATCCGCGCGCGAGGTAGGCCAGCAGCCCCGCCATTCCCTCGCCGTCCGCGCCGTCCTGCTGCTGCTCCTCCGCTGACATGCGCAGCAGGCGGCGCTAGCCGATTCCCTGGGTGCGCAGCAGCTTGCGCACCGTCTCCGAGGGCTGCGCGCCGCGCGCCAGCCAACTGCGTGCGCGCTCGCCGTCGATCACGATCGTCGAGGGGTTGGTCTGCGCGTTGTAGTGGCCGATCGTCTCGATCACGCGCCCATCGCGCGGAGAGCGCTGGTCGGCGACGACCACGCGCCACATCGGGTCCTTCCTGCCGCCCACTCGCGTGAGCCTGAGTCTTACTGCCACGGTTTTCCTCTCTTATGTGCTGTGCAGACGATTGTCTGTAGCTAATTCGTCATGGCAGAGCTTAGCTCACCGCGCGTTGCGGATCAGGGCTCCCACGTCGGGCATCTTGCCGCGGCCCACCTGGCGCATCACCTTGCGAATCTGGCCGAACTGCTTCACCAGCTGGTTGACCTGCTGCACGTTCGTTCCCGACCCCCGCGCGATGCGCAGCCGGCGCGAGCCCTTGATCAGCTCGGGCCGGCGGCGCTCTTCGGGGGTCATCGAGAGGATGATCGCCTGCACGCGATCAAGCTCGCGTTCGTCCATCTTCACACCGCGCAGCTGCGCGCCCATGCCAGGGATCATCCCGAGCAGATTGGCGATCGGGCCCATCTTCCGCACCGTCTGCATCTGCTCGAGGAAATCGCTCAAGTCGAATTCGTTGCGGCGCAGTTTGCGCTCCATCTCCGCCGCCTGATCCTCGTCGACCTGGCGTCCGGCCTGCTCGATCAGGCTCATCATGTCGCCCATGCCGAGGATCCGCTGGGCCATGCGATCGGGATGGAAGCGCTCGAACTGCTCGAGCTTCTCCCCCGTGGAGGCGAACAGGATCGGCTTGCCCGTAACGGCCTTCACCGACAGCGCAGCGCCGCCGCGAGCGTCGCCGTCGAGCTTGCTCATCACCACGCCGTCGAACTGCACCGCCGCGGCGAACTGCTCGGCTACGTTCACGGCGTCCTGGCCGGTCATCGCGTCGACCACGAGCAGGATGTCGTGCGGTTTGACGGCCGCGCGGATCCTCACGAGCTCGGCCATCAGGGCTTCGTCGATGTGCAGGCGCCCGCTCGTATCGACGATCAGTACGTCCTTGCCCTCCTCGCGCGCGCGCTCGAGCGCCCACGCGGCGATCTCCACAGGATCGCGCTCAGTGCCCTGCTCATATACGGCCGCGCCCGCCTGGGCGCCCACCTTCACGAGCTGCTCGACCGCGGCGGGCCGGTACACATCGCAGGCGGCGAGTGCCACCGAGGAGCCGTTCTCCTCGCGCAGGTACCTCGCGAGCTTCGCCGAGGCCGTCGTCTTGCCCGAGCCCTGCAGACCCGCCATCAGGATCACCGTGGGTGGCCGTGGCGAGAAGCTCAGCTCACGCGAGGCGCCGCCCATCAGCGCCGTCAGCTCCTCGCCCACGATCTTCACCACCTGCTGGCCGGGGTTCAGCTGACCGACGATCTCCGCCCCCAGGCAGCGCTCCTTCAGCGTCGCGGTGAACTCTTTGACGACCTTGAAGTTGACATCCGCCTCCAGCAGCGCGAGGCGGATCTCACGCATCGCCCGATCGATGTCCTGCTCGCCGAGCGTGCCGCGCTGACGAACCTCCGAGAGGGTGGCCTGGAGCTTCTCGGAGAGGGAGTCGAACATCGACTTGCGCCCGTGCCGGCGTAGATGGGCGGGTCTCGTGGGCAGCGGTCGACGCGGGCGGATCTCATGGCGTGGGCTTTACTTCGGTGTTTCCCCGCCGAGGGCCGGCGCGTCCTTGCCCGCTCCGAGCGTGTCCTCGCCTGGGATCGGCGTGTCCTGATCCCGGCGCTTGAGCGCCTCGCCGATGCCGCCGAACGCCTCCGCGAACTCGGAGGGGATGACGAACACCTTGTTGGCGTCCCCTTCTGCCAGCTGGGGAAGCATCTGCAGGTATTCGTAGCTCAGCAGCTCGCGTGTGGGACCCCCCTCGTGGATCGCCTTGAAGACGGTGTCGATCGCCTTCGCTTCGCCCTCCGCACGCAGGATCGCCGCCTGGCGCGCGCCCTCGGCGGTGAGCACCGCAGCCTGCTTCTCGCCCTCCGCGGTGAGGATCTGAGACTGCTTCTGGCCTTCGGCCGTGAGGATCGCCGCGCGACGGTCGCGCTCGGCGCGCATCTGCTTCTCCATCGCCGTCCTGATATCAGCCGGCGGATCGACCGACTTGATCTCCACACGGTTGATGCGGATGCCCCACTTGCCGGTCGCCTCGTCGAGCACCACGCGCAGCTCGGTGTTGACGTTCTCGCGCGCCGTGAGCGTCGCCTCCAGCGAAAGCCCGCCAATCACGTTGCGCAGCGTCGTCACGGTCAGCTGCTCGATCGCCTGCAGGGGATTGGCGATTTCATATGTCGCCGAGCGCGGGTCGGTGATCGTGAAATAGAGCACCGTCTCGATCCCCACCACCACGTTGTCTTCGGTGATCACCGACTGCGGCGAGAAGTTGATCACCTGCTCGCGCAGGTCCACGAGCGGCTTCACGCGGTCGATGAAAGGCGTGATGATCGTCAGCCCCGGCTGCAGCGTGCGGCTGTAGCGGCCCAGCCGCTCCACCACCCCCGCGCGGGCCTGCGGGATCACGCGGATCGTGCGCGCGGCCACCACCAGAATGAACAGCACGAGGACGGCGAGGACTATTAGAGCGACCATGATTGCCAGAACTTCCTTTCTTTTGACTTCCTGAAGCCTCTAGTGCATCACAAGAGCCGTGGCGCCACGGATCTCGACCACTTCGACGCGCTCACCCGCGTCGATCACCTCGTCTTCGTCGAAGCTGCGCGCCGTCCACACCTCGCCGTCGATCTTCACACAGCCCACGCCCTCGCGGTTGGCGATCCGCTCCAGCACCATCGCGTTGCGCCCCACGAGCGCAGCCGAGCCGGTGCGGATCGGCGGCGGCAGGCGCCGGTGGCTGCGCGCGATCGGGCGCAGCGTGAGGAACACCAGCAGCGAGGCCGCCAGGAACACGATCGCCGCCCCGGCGGTCGGAACGCCGGCAAGGCTCAGGATCGTCGCCGCAAAGGCCCCCACGGCGAAGGGCGCCAGGAAGAAGCCGCCCGTGTGCAGCTCACCCGCGCCAAACACGCAGGCCGCCACCAGCCAGATGATCCAGGGGTCCATACCCCTGATTATTCCTCACTCGGCGATCGGTGCCCGTGCCAGGCCCCCATGCGCGGCGATCGGCGCCCGCGAATCGCCTACTCGGCGATCAATGCCCGCGCGAAGACCTCCGCGTCGAACGGGCGCAGGTCCTCCAACGACTCGCCGGTGCCGATCAGCTTCACCGGCAGACCCAGCTCGTGGGCGATCGCCAGGGCGATCCCTCCGCGCGCGGTGCCATCGAGCTTCGTCAACACGATGCCCGTGACCTCCACCGCCTCCGCGAACATCTTGGCCTGGCGCAGACCGTTCTGGCCGGTCGTGGCGTCCACCGTGAGCAGCGTCTCGTGCGGCGCCCCCTCCAGCTGGCGCGCGATCACGCGCCGCACCTTCGTGAGCTCGGCCATCAGGTTGTCCTGGGTGTGCAGGCGCCCCGCGGTGTCCACGATCGCCACGTCCACCCCGCGGCTGCGCGCCTGCGCGATCGTCTCGAAGGCCACCGCGCCGGGATCGGAGCCCTCCGCTCCGCTCACGACCTCGCAGCCCGCGCGCTCCCCCCAGCCTTCGAGCTGCTCGGTGGCGGCCGCCCTGAACGTGTCAGCGGCTCCGAGCAGCACGCTGCGCCCCAGCTCCTTGTGCAGATGCCACGCGAGCTTGCCCGCAGTGGTGGTCTTGCCCGTTCCGTTCACACCAACGGCGAGGATCACCGTGGGCTCGTGGCGCAGATCGATGCGCCCGCTCTCCGTGCTCGCCATCTCCGCGAGCAGCTCGATCAGACGCTCGCTCAGCGCCTCCCCTCCCTGCACGCGGCCCTCGCTGGCCTCCTGCTCGAGCGTGCCCACCACCGTGGCGGTCGTCGACGCCCCCACGTCAGCCATGATCAGCGCCTCCTCCAGGCGCTCCCAGGTGTGCTCGTCGAGCGTCCCAAACAGCGTCGCCTGGATCTCGCCGCCGAGCGCCTGGCGGGTCTTCGAAAGGTTCTCGCGCAGGCGCCGGAAGACTCCACGCCGCCGCTCGGGCTCCCCCTCGGGAGGGCCATCGCCGCCGGCCGCCGCCTCCTCGGTGATGAACAGATCGCTCCAATCGCGCGCCACGGGGCGGGCGACGATAGCAGTGAGCCCGAGACGAAAGCGTTCCACATGGCGGACGTCCGTTCGAACAATTATCGTCGCCCACCTCCTGACCCTCGTGGCGGGCTGAGATGCGCGAAAAGACTCAACTTCGACAACGATATGAGGCAGAGGTAAGAGCCCTCGCGAGCTTGCGCGTGGATCTGACGGCAGCCGGGGTCGCAGGCGAGCAGGTCGCGAGAGAACTCCACAAGCGACGGCGAGCGATCGGGCTTCGGTACAAGCTCAGAACGCCGTTATGTGGCAAGCAGGGACAGATCGCGATCTATCGCCGCAACCTGCGAAGATACGGCAACCCGTTCGGACCCTCTGTGATCTGGCTCCGGCGTCGTGGTCGGACATGGGAAGAAATATGCGAAAGCGCCTGCCGTACCGACGGTAGCGATCTAAGCTAGTAGAGCATGGTCTACCTCCAGGACGCCGATAACAGCTCAAGGCTCTTCGCGCTCGACAGTAGCGGAGTACGTCGGCTGTCGGCCGCGCGTAGTCGCCTTCTCAAGAGGACGGCTGCTCGAAACGTGTCTGGGCATCTAGGTCATATAGCCGACAAGCCAGCGGCAATCTACGTCGCTGGCGGACGACTATGGCTCGCGATCGACGGTGAGCCCTGGTTCTTTGACGAGTTGACGGCGGACATCGATCGAGCAGACAAGGGCTACTCCGTTCACATCTCGACGCCTAAGCGCCACTATCGATTTTTGGTTGACGTCGCTAGGTTCGACGCCGATACCCCCTTCGCCGCGATCGAGGACCTTTCGTTCGGGCTGTGGGCCGCTCGGATCATCGAGGATCGCGAGCGTCAGAACGTTCTGCTCGAGGTCCTCATCGACGCCCCGCTCGATGAGGTTCCAGAGCACGCCGGGACAGATGCACACGAGGGCCCGGTAAACGTGAGGGACTCGTGGGGACCATCCGCATTGACCACGAATCGTGACCCAACCAGGGAGCGATCGACCGAATAGCCCCGCTGGCGCCTGGATGAGTTATTGCTACCGGGCCGCAGCAAGGTCGCGTCCAGAAGATACGAGCGCGTTCGACTGATGCTCTCGGACGCCGCGGATCGCGCTATGCGGCCTTGGTGGTCGCGGCACGTGCCACCGGGGAGACCAGCCCACTTTGGCTATCGGCCAGGGAGTTCGCGCCGACTCCCGCCTCCGCCTCCTCACCCGCACCCACCTCCGCGGGGGGCAGGCGCCGCGAGAGGATCTTCGAGACCCCGTCCCCGCCCATCGACACGCCGTAGAGCCAATCGGCGGCCTCCATCGTGCGCTTCTGATGGGTGATCACGATGAACTGCGCGCGGCCCGCGTAGCGGCGCAGCAGCGCGAGGAAGCGGTCGAGGTTGAGGTCGTCGAGCGCCGCCTCGACCTCATCGAGGATGTAGAAGGGGCACGGGCGCGCGAGGAACACCGCGAACAGGAAGGCCAGCGCGGTCATCGACTTCTCGCCGCCCGAGAGCAGCGAGAGACGTTTGCTGGACTTGCCCGCGGGCGTGATCTCGATCTCCACGCCCTGCAGCTCCTCGCCCTCGAGCTCCCTCTGCTCGGCCTCGCTCTCCGCGGCGGCCTCCGCCGCCGCATCGGCATCGATCTGCGCGCTCGCGGGATCCGAACCGTTGGTCGACTGGCCCCCCAGCACCGCGTGGCGCGTGGGCTCTTCTGAAACCAGCCGCAGGCGCCCGCTGCCTCCAGGGAACACGTCGCCGACGAGCTCTTCGAAGTTGCGCGCAGCCGCCTCGAAGGTCGCATGAAAGGTCTCGTGGATCTGGCGGTCGGTTTCGCGGATCACGCTGCGCAGCTCGCGCAGCGCGGTCTCCAGATCGGTGCGACGGCTCTCCAGCTCCTCCACGTGCGCGATCGCCTCTGCGTACTCCTCCTGCGCGAGCGGGTTCACCGGTCCCAGCTGCTCGCGGCGGCGGCGCAGGCGCTCCAGACGGGCGGTGAGCGCCTCCTTTTCACCCTCCTCCAGAGGTTGTTCATCCCCGTCCTCTGGGGACTCGAGTTCGAGCCGCTCGAGCACCGTGCGCAGCTCGAGCTCCGCCTCCGCCGCCTGATCGCGCAGGCGCTGAGCGGCCACCTCGGCGCTCGTTACGGCCTCTCCCTCCACCCGCAGGCGACTCTGCGCCTCGGCTTCCTCGCCCGCGCAGGCCCGCAGCTCTGAGGTCATCTGCTCGCCGGCCGCGCGATCGCGCGCCAGCTCGCCCTCCAGCTCGCCCACGCGCTCCGCGACGGCCTCACCGGCGCTGCGTAACGCCACAGCCAGGCGCTCTGCCATCGGCACGAGCGCCACATCGGCGGCGTGCTGTGCGCGCAGCGACTCCAGGCGCCGCGCGCGCTCGGCCAGTTCGCGCGCCACCCGCTCGGCCTGACGACGCTCGGACGCGAGCTCCCCCTCCAGTTGTGCGCGACGCACGGCCAGCGGCCCCTGTTCGGGGGCCGCGCGGCGCTGCTCGATCAGCCATGCGGCGCGCCGCTCCTCCTCGCCCGCCTCGGCGCGGCGGCGCGCAACCTCGCGCAGGGCGCCATCGGCGCCGTCGCGCGCCTCCTCGGCGAGACGAACCTCCTCCAGCTCCCGCTCCGCCGCCGCCTTGGCATCGAGCTCGGCCTGCACCGCGGCCTCGCTCGCGGCGATCAGCTGCTCGCGCTCGTTGCGCTTTGCGAGCACCCGCTCGGCGCCGCCCTCCATCACCTGGCGCACTTCGCCCAACGCCGCAAACCACACACGCCCCGAGCGGGTCACCGCGATGCCGGCGAAGTCCTCGGATAGATCCTCGAGACGCTCCACCACCCACGCATCGCGCAACAGGCGTCCGGCGAGCTGCACCGCGCCGTTTGGCCCCCGCAACAGCTCAGACAGGCGCTTGGCGCCGGGAACGGGCTCCCTGCCCGACGGAGAGCCCTCGGTGGAGGATGTCTCTGTCGACGCCTCATCCTCGCCGCCAAGCGTCACCTCACCGACGAGCAGCGCGGCGCCCCCATCGGGTCCAGCGCCATCCAGCAACGCTCCGGCACTCGCCAAATCCGCCACCAGAGCGGCGTCCAGCCGCCCGCCCAGCGCCGCGGCCAGCGCCAGCTCATACCCAGGCTCGACCACAAGCGCCTCGCTGAGCGCGCCCGGCCCCGCCGCTGCTGTGGCCACGGACGGCGATAGGGACGCCTGAGCCGATTGAGATCCGATCGGCCGGTGGCTGCGCAGGAACTGGTTCACCGCCGCCAGCTCCGCCCCCACGCGCGCCGCCTCGCGACGGGTCTCCTGCATCTGGCGCTCGGCGGCGCGCAGACGCTCGCGCGCCTCGTCGGCCTGAGCGTCGGCCTCCTCGCGCGCCTCGCGCACGTCCTCGAGCTCCGCCTCGAGCCCCGCCAGCTGCGCCTGAGCCTGCTCGCGAGCGCTCGCGAGCCCTTCGATCTCGCGCTCGGTCTCGCGCTCACGCTCACGCTCGATCTCAGCCAGCTCCCGCTCGAGGGCCTCGATGCGACTCTCGCTCTGCGCCCTCTCCCCCTGCTCGACTTCCCCGGCGGAGGAGCCGCTGGACTCCAGCTCGCGCTCGATGCGCGCGATGCGCTGCGCCATGCCGGCGCCGCTCGCGAGAACCTGCTCGCAGCGCAACTCCAGGCGCTCGCGCGCCGAGCGCGCGTCGTAGGCGCGGCGCGCGAGTGCATCGTGCTGCTCGGCGCGCTCTGCCAGCGCCCGCTCGGCCACCCCGCGCCGCTCGATCACCGCTTGCAGCCGCGCTTCGATCTCCGCCCGCGCCGCGCGTGCGGCCTGCGCGGCCGCCTCGGCCGCCGCGAGATCCGCGCGGCGGGAGCGCACCGCCTCGCGCGCGAGAACGTGGCGCGCCTCGAGCATCTGGCGCTCCAGGCGCTCGTGCAGCTCCGCCGCTTCGGCCTGGCGCTTGAGCGGGCGCAGGCGCGTGCGCGCCTCGCGCTCCACATCGAGCGCGCGATCGAGGTTCTCCTGCGTGCGCTCGAGCTTCAGCTGCGCCCGGCGACGGCGCTTGCGGTGCTTGCCCAGCCCCGCGGCCTCCTCGATCAACAGCCGTCGATCGCGCGGCTTGGAGGTCACGATCCCCTCCACGCGCCCCTGCGAGATGACCGAATGGGTCTCCTTACCGAGGCCGGTGTCGGAGAGCACCTCGATCACGTCCACGAGCCGGCAGCGCGCGCCGTTGAGGCGGTATTCGCCCTCGCCCGAGCGATCCAAGCGCCGCACGATCGAGATCTCGCTCACGGGCAGATCGACGGTGCCATCGGAGTTGTCCAGCACGATCTCCACCTCGGCCGAATTGCGCGCCTGCACGCCGCGGCCGCCGCCGAAGATGACGTCCTGCATCGACTGCCCGCGCACCGCCAGCGGCGACTGCTCACCCATCGCCCACAGCACCGCATCGGTGACGTTGGACTTGCCCGAGCCGTTGGGTCCCACCACCACGCTCACCCCCGGGCCGAAGTCCAGGCGGGTGCGATCGGGGAAGGACTTGAAGCCCTTCATCGTGAGCGCTTTCAGGCGCATCTCAGGGCCTCAACTCTCCCGCAGCCGCTCCACGGCCTCGCGCGCGGCCTCCTGCTCGGCGTGCTTCTTGCTGCGCCCGCGCCCCTTGCCCTGCGGACGCCCGCCGATCTTCGCGACCACCTCGAAGGTGCGCTCGTGCGGCGGCCCGTGCTCGCCGCTCACCTCGTACTCCACGACCTCCCCGCGTTGTGCCAGCAGCTCCTGCAGCGCCGACTTGAAGTCCACGGGGTGCTCGAGCGCCTCCTCGATCTCCGGCGCGAAGGCCTCCACCACCGCCTCCGCGGTGCGCTCGTAGCCGGCGTGCAGGTAGCACGCTCCGATCACCGCCTCGATCACAGAGGCAAGCACGCGCTCGGTGACGAGCTGCGCCGCCGCCGCCTCCTCCACACCCGCGGGCACCGCGGCGCGCAGTCGCGCGGGTACCTCCAGGCGTTCGGCCACCGCGCGGCAAGATGGTCCCGAGACCGCTTGCGCACGGATCTTCGTGAGCCTCCCCGCGCCGAACTGCTCGGCCTCCAGACGCGGATAGAGGTGCGTGGTGACCGCCAGCGCGAGCACGCTGTCGCCAAGGAACGCAAGGCGCGTATAGGAGTCGCTGCGCCGCTCGCTCCAGGAGGCGTGCGTGAACATCTGTCGTGAGAGCTCCTCCGGGAGCTCGTCCAGAAGCTCGTTGAGCAACCTCATCAGTCATCAGCCGTCCCATCGGCAGCGTGGGCGAGCACGAAATCGACGGTCTGCCCCACAGTGAGGATCGTCGCGGCCTGCTCGTCGGAGACACTCACCCCGCAGGTGTCCTCGAGCTCCTGCACGAGCGTGTAGAGGTCGAGCGAGTCGGCCTGCAGATCCTCCTTGAAGCGCGTCTCATCCGAGATCAATCCCGGCTCGACGTCGAGTTCGTCGGCGAGGTGCGACTGGATCAGAGTGAACACCTGCTCGCGGGTCACGTCGCAGCTGCTGATGCGGGGCAGAGGTTGCTCATGGGTTCTCCTGGAGGCTATCGATCCGGGCGGACACGGGGGCCGTCTTGAGCGCCCCCGCCTGCTCGAGCGCAGCCTGCGTGCGGCCCACCAGATCCTCACGCGCGCCGCGCTCTGCGCGCAGGATCGCCTGCGCGAAGCCGCGGCGGCCAAAGCGCCCATGCGGCACGACTCCCAGGCTGCGCAACCCCAGCAGGTAGGCCCCGCCGTGCGCTTCGGGATCGATCTCCTCGCGCAGGCCGCGCAGGGCGGGACGCAGCAGAATCCCCCCCGCCTTGGCGCGCGCCGAGGACATCGCGGCGGTGCGGATCGCGCGCAGCAGCGTCTGGGAGACCCCCTCCATCAGCTTGAGTGCGACGTTGCCGGTGAAGCCATCGGTGACGATCACATCCGCCACCCCGCCGACGATATCGCCGCCCTCGACATTGCCCACCAGCTCGAGCCACTCGCTCGCTGCCACACGCTCGGCCAGCTCCGCGCGCGCGGCCACCACCAGCGCACTGCCGCGCGCATCCTCCTCGCCGTTGGAGAGGAGTCCCACGCGCGGGCGCTCCACACCGAGCACCACCCGCGCCAGGGCGGCGCCCATGAACGCAAACTGCACCAGGTGCTCGCGGCGCGCCTCTGCGTTGGCGCCCACATCCAAAAGCGTCACCGGATACTCAGGCACCGGCAGCGAGAGCGCCAGCGCAGGACGGTGCACTCCCCGCGCGCGCTTGATGTTGAACAGCCCCGCCGCCAGCGCCGCCCCGGTCCCCCCGGCGCACACGAGCGCCTGTGCGCGCCCCTCTGCAACCGCGCGCGCCGCCTGCACGATCGAGGCCTGCGGCGCGGCGCGCGCCGCGCGCGCCGGATCCGGGCTCTTGGCGATCGAGAGGGGCGCGTCGACCACCTCGACCTCAGCGGGCAGCGCCTCGAGAGCCATCTCCTGCGCGGGCCCGAACAGCAGCACGCGCGCGCCCTGCTGCGCCGCCAAAGCCGCTCCCGCCGCGACCTCTGCCGGGCCGAGATCGGCGCCGTTGGCGTCGACCGCCACCACCGGTGGTCGTTGGCTACTCGTGGTCGTGATCGTGATCGTGGTCGTGCGCCACGTCGGCGAGCACTTCGCGGCCGGCGTAGGTGCCGCACACGTCGCACACCCGGTGCGGGCGGCGCGGGGAATGGCAGCGCGGGCACACGCTCAACGCCGGCGGCGAGACCTTGTGCTGCGCACGGCGCTTGGCCGTGCGGCTGTGCGACTGCTTCTGCTTGGGGACGGCCATCGGCTCGACAGGGTACCGCAATGCGCCCGGGTCCACGGTCCTCAATCGAGCTTCAGCTCTCGCAGCTTCGCCCATCTGGGGTCCGGCGCCTGCTCGTGGTGGTGCTCGGGTCCGACCTCATTCAGATCCGCCGCGCACACCGGACACAGCCCCGCGCAGTCCTCGCGGCAGCGCACCTGCACGGGCGCCGCCAGCACGAACGCGTCGCGCGCCCAGCCTGCCAGGTCGAGCATCTCATCTTGGATGTATGGGCTCGAGAGCTCCTCGCCCCCGCCTGGGCGGTCCACCTCGCGGGCGTCCACCTCGATCATCAACCGTGCCTCTCTCAGACAACGCATGCAAGGCCCCACGAGCGAGGCGGCGAAGCGCAACCGCAGCGCGTAGCCATGGCCGGCCATGCGCGAGACTTCGAGGCTCACGGGGATCTCCGCGGGCTCCACCGCATAGCGCTCACCCCCGAACATCAGTAGCTCGATGCCCACGAGCAGCTCAAGGCGACGCCCCTCGCCGGGCGCCAATCGCAGCCCCGCCAGGTCGAACTCGTGAGTCTTTACAGCCACCCCTCCAGGCTAGCCACAAAGGCTCTGTTTTCGGCGCGGCCGCACAATCGCGCCAACCGACCCACGCGGGTCGGCTCTGCCGGCCCTCTCCTTTATTCGCTGACGGCCAACTCGCGCTTGAGCACCTTGCCGGTTGCGTTGCGGGGCAGCTCCGGCAGGAACACCACCTCGCGGGGCACCTTGTAGCGCGCGAGGTTCTCCTTCACGTACCGCTTGATCGCCTCTTCGTCGAGCTCCGAGCCATTGCGGCGCACCACGAACGCCTTCAGGCGCTGGCCGAACTCGGTGTCCGCGATGCCCACCACCGCCGCCTCTTCGATCTCGCGGTGGTCGGCGAGGAGGTCCTCCACCTCGCGCGGGAACACGTTCTCGCCGCCGCTCACGATCATCTCGTCGTCGCGGCCGTCCACGAACAGGCGTCCCCCCGCGTCGAAATGGCCAACGTCGCCGGTGCTCATCAGGCCACCCACGCGTTCCTTGTCGCCGCCGCCGGTGTAACCCTCGAACATCATCTCGTTGGACACGAAGATGCGCCCGCTCTCCCCCTGCGCCACCTCGCGGCCATCCTTGTCGAGCAGCTTCACCACCGTTCCCAGCGGGGGCCTTCCGGCGGTGCCCGGCGCCGCGCGCAGATCCTCGGGCGTTGCGATCGTCGCCCACGCCACCTCGGTGGAGCCGTAGAGGTTGTAGAGCACATCGCCCAATGCGTCCATCGCGCGCGTCGCCAGCTCCCCCGGCAGCGCCGAGCCCGAGGCGGCCACGATCCGCAGCGCGTGCAGATCGTGCCTCGCGATCGTCTCCTCGGGTAGATCGAGGATGCGCTGCAGCATCACCGGCACCACCGCGAGCGCGCTCGCGCGGTGCTGCGCAACAGCGCGCAGCGTCTCCTCCGCATCGAAGCGCCTTCGCAACACCAGCGTGGAGGCCAGCGGAAGGGCCATCGTGAAGTGCGCGAACCCCCACGAGTGAAACAGCGGCGCCGCGATCACCGTCGTCTCGCGCGCGCGCAGCGGGATCTTCGAGAACAGCGCCGCCAGCGGCCCCATCGAGTCGGGCTGCTTGCGCGCCGCGCCCTTCGGCGTCCCCGTGGTGCCCGAGGTGAGGATCACCGTACGCCCGCTTTCCTGCGGTGGCTGCAGCGGCTCCACGCTCGAGTGGCTCAGCAGATCCTCCAGCAGCGGATCCTCGTGATCCTCGCCGGGGTCACACCACGACACGAAGCACTTGCGTCCCTCACACCCCCCGCGCACGAGGTTCGCGAACTCCGCGTCGTAGATCAGCGCCGCCGGCGCCTCACGCTGGAGCACATCCGCGATCTGCGGCGCCGCGAAGGCCGTGTTCAGATACAGCACGCTCGCGCCCAGCTTCGAGCACGCCACCGTCGCCTCGATGAAGCCGCGGTGGTTGCGGCACATCACCGCCACGCCATCCTGCGCCCTCACGCCCGCGCGCGCGAGTGCATGGGCGAGCGCGTTCGTGCGCCGATCGATCTCCGCAAACGTAAGCGCGCCGCGCTCGTCCACGAGCGCCAGTCGCTCGGGGTAGCGGATCGCCGCGCCCGTATACGCCGCCGCAGGCGTGGGACCCCAGCGACGCAGCGCCCCCAGCGCGCGCACCGCCTTATCGGGGCGCACCGGAGTGAACATTCCCGTACCCAGCAGGGTCCGGGCCACATCCAGCTTGTATCGCGCGACGGAGCTCACGGAGGAGACCCTACCCAAAAATCGCTGCTCAAAGCCGGATTGCGAGGCTTGGAACGCGGGCGGACGCCCAGCCGCCTAACTTACTTCCGCCGGCTCGTCCTTCCCCTGCAGGCGCTCGCGTCCGCGCTGCACGGCGGCGATGAACTTCGAGAGGTTCACCTCGAGCGTGTTGAGGATCTCATCGGCGTAGTCCTCCGCGCCGAGACGGATCTCGCGCTCGCGTGCGCGGGCGTCCTCGACGATGTCCTCGGCGGCACGCTCGGCCTGCTTGGTGACCTCCTCCTCGCCGATCAGCCGCTCCTGGCGCTCGCGTGCCTCCTTGATGATGCGCTCGGCCTCGCGCTTGGCCTCCGCGAGCATCTCCTGGCGCTCCTTGACGATCCAGCGCGCCTGCTTGATCTCCTCGGGGATCGTCGCGCGCATCTGATCGAGGATGTCGTAGATCGCCTCCTTGTCCACCCTCACCTGATCGGTGAGCGGAACGGGCTTGGCGTTGTGCACCAAGTCATCGAGCTTGTCTATGAGTACCAGGACGTCCATTTGGATCTAAATCGCCTCCACCGAGCCCTTGGCTCGCGCTCTGTCGATGCGCTCGACATCGCCTCTGGCTTCCAATTCGTCAGCGTTTGAGCTCTTCCTGCAAGCGCCGCGCCACGTCCTCGGGCACCAGATCGTCGATCTTCCCGCCGAATGTGGCCAGTTCCTTTACGCCGCTGGATGACAGGAAACTGTACTGCGATGAGGCCATCAGGTACACCGACTCGATCTCGGGGTCCTCGCGACTGTTGAGCTGGTGCATCTCCAACTCGTACTCGAAGTCCGAGATCGCGCGCAATCCCTTCAGGATCGCCTTCGCGCCAACCTCCCTCGCGAACTCCACCACGAGCGTTTTGAAGGGCTCCACGCGCACCCCCGGCAGCTTGGCCGTCGCATCGCGGATGAAGCCCAGGCGCTCCTCGATCCCGAAGAGCGTCTTTTCCTTGCGCACCGAGCGGTTCACGACGGCCACCACCACCTCGTCGTAGAGCTCCGCCGCGCGGCGGATCACGTCGAGGTGGCCGTTGGTGACGGGTCATATGAGCCCGGACAGACGACGATCGACTTGTTCAAGGGGTCATCGGTCGGGTCGCAAATTTGGAGGGATCGTCGGGGAGGGACTCGGGTGAGGAAGGGTCATTGGTGACGGTGGATTGTTATCGAAGTGTCTCCATAGCGCCGCTCCAGCTCTACCCCGAGGCGCTCCTCTTCTACCTTGAGCGCCAACGGCATCCGCCTGTCGCTCTCCACGACGACGCGTCCGGCCGGTGTCGAGCAACGTCGGCAATGCCGCCGACAGCCCGCTCTCCCACGCCTGCGCATCTCCGTATGGAGGATCGACGAAGACCAGATCGTACGTTTCATTGCGCTCTCGTGCGGTGCGCAATGCGGCGAGTGCGTCCACGCGCCTGACCTCGACTCGCGGCTGGTGCAGGTCCAGCGTCTCCAGATTGGCCCTCAACGCGTCGAGCGCCGCCGCATCGCGCTCCACGAACACCGCACTCGAGGCCCCCCGCGAGAGCGCCTCGATGCCCAGCGCGCCGGTGCCCGCGAACAGGTCGAGCACCCGCGCCTCGTCGACCGCCCCGAGCATCGAGAACAGGGCCTCGCGCACCCTGTCGCTGGTCGGGCGGGTGTTTCGCCCACGCGGGGCCCTCAAGCGCCGGCCCTTGTAGCGACCGGCAATCACGCGCACCGCGAGGTCCTATCTCACGCCGGGATCGGCTCGGTGGACTCGGCGCCGTAGGCGTCCTGCAGCGCCTCTCCCAGCAGCACGTGCTCGGGCGCCCGCAGGTCTGGGTCCTGCGCGACGATCGCCTTCGCCCACGCGCGTGCGCGCTCCAACAGCGCGGCGTCCTGCGGGAGAGACGCCACGCGAAACCTGCCCACGCCCGACTGGCGGGTGCCGATCAGCTCGCCCTCGCTGCGCAGTTCCAGATCGATCTCCGCGAGGCGAAAGCCGTCGTCGTGGGCGGCCAGCGCCCGCAGCCGTGCAGCGCCGGGCGGACCGACGAGCAGACACCATGAGGCGTGCTCGCCGCGCCCCACACGCCCGCGCAGCTGGTGCAGCTGGGAGATGCCGAAGCGCTCGGCGTTCTCCACGAGCATCACCGTCGCGTTGGGCACGTCCACGCCGACCTCGATCACGGTCGTCGCCACGAGCACGTCCACCTCGCCCGCCGCGAAGGCGGCCATCGCCTCCTGCTTGTCCTTCGCCCGCATCTGGCCGTGCAGCAGCCGCAGCCGGTGACCCTTCAGCTCGCCCTTGGCCAGACGCTCGAGCTCCGCGGTAGCCGCGCGCATGTCGCCCTCGCCGACGCCAGCCCCCTCCGCGTCGGCCTCGGCCTCCTCGACCAGCGGGCACACCACGTACGCCTGCCGGCCCTCGCGCAACTGCTCGCGCAGCAGCTCATACGCGCGTGCACGCGCGCGCTCGCCCGCAACGATGTGGGTGTCGATCGGCTTGCGCCCGCCGGGCAACTCCCGCAATGCGGTCACGTCGAGATCGCCGTGTTCGGCCAGCGCCAGGTGCGCGGGATCGGGGTGGCGGTCATGTGCAGCACGTGCGCGCCCGGCTGCCTTTCTCACCCAACGCCGCGCGCTGGCGCACGCCGAAGCGGTGCTGCTCGTCGACGACGGCCACCGCGAGCGAGCGGAAGCGCACGTCGGGCTCGATCAGCGCGTGCGTGCCCACCACGAGCTGCAGCTCGCCGCTGGCCAGCTTGCCCAGGGTGTCCGTGCGGCGGCTCGCCTTCGTGGAGCCGGTGAGCAGCGCGCACCTCAGCTGCTCGCCGCCCAGCAGCCGCTGGACCGTGGCGAAGTGCTGCTCGGCGAGCGTTTCCGTGGGCGCCATCAGCGCGGCCTGCCGGCCGTGCTCGACAGCGCGCAGCATCGCCCACATCGCCACGACGGTCTTGCCGCTGCCGACCTCCCCCATCAGCAGGCGCTGCATCGGGCACGGTACCAGCCAAATCCGAGGAGATCGCCGCGACCGCCTCGTGCTGGCCCGCGGTGAGTGTGAAGGGCAGCTCTTTCTCCAGCCAGCGCGCGCTCAGCGTCGGGGGCTCCTCCAGAGCGGGCGCGCCGCGCAGGGCTCGCCGCCGCGCGCGGCGGCGCAGGAAGACGAGCTGGGTGAGCAGCAACTCCTCGAACGCCAGGCGGCTGCGTCCCTGCTCGACATCGTGTGCATCGCGCGGGAAATGCAGCGCGCCGAGAGCCGCCGCGCGATCGGCGAGGCCCTCGCGGTGGCGCAGCTCGGCCGGCAACGGCTCGATCACATCGCCGAGCGCGTGGCGTGCTTCGCGCACGAGCGCGAGCAGCTGCGTGGAGTTGATGCCCTCGGTGGCGGGGTAGTGACCCACCGTTGCGCTCCCCGCGGAGGTCGTGTCTTGCACCGCAACCCCAGCAGCACTCTCCCCAGCGCCCACGTCGGCGCCCATGGCGTGGTTGGTTACGCCGAAGGAGCCCCGCTCCCCCGCCTTGCCATGCAACACCAGACGCGTGCCGGGGGGGTATTTCTCCACGAGCCAGGGCTGATTGAAGAACACCGCGCGCATTCCCCCAGTGGTGTCGGCGACCCACGCCTCCACGAGCGGGCGCATACCCCGACGACGCACCGCCCGCGCGGTGATCGAGCGCACCTCGACGGCCACGGTGGCCTGCTCGCCGACGCGCAGCTCAGCCACCGTGCACGCCTCGCGATTCTCGCGCGGGAGGTGCTCCAGCAGGTCGCCCACGGTGTGCAGGCCCAACGCGTCGAGTCCCCTCGCCGCCTTGGGTGTGGGCGCCTGCAGCGGCTCGCAGAGGCGCGCGGGGCGCGGCCAGCGCACGCGCGCGGAGAGCATCTCTGCGCGCGTAAGCGGTTCTATGCCCGCAAACGTGGAGAGGTAGGCATCGACGACCGGGATTGCAACAGCGCCGGACATCCCCACATGATGATCGCGCGCGCGGTCGATCCCTACTCCGCCGCGAGCAGCCACCAGTAGGCGGGCTGACCGCCCTCGCGCAGTTCGAGCTCGGCCCGCACCTGGCCATCGAGGAGGCGCTCGACCGCGGGGAGATCGAGCGGCGCCTCGGCTCCCGCGAGCACGCTGATCAGTTCGGCGGGCGAAGAGCCGTTGCCATTTGCCCCATCTGACCCATGGGCGAGCGATTCGAGCACCCTGCGCAGCGTCTCCCCCGGCTCGCCCCAAGCGACCATCTCCTCTTCCACGAAGCCGACGGCATCCCCGGGCTGAAAGCGCCCCAGGGTGTCCGCGCGGGCGGCGGGTGCGACGGCGCCGCTGCGGAGGTGCTCGAGCGCCTGCTGGAGCGCCCAGGCGTTCTCCTCGACGCTGCGCTCGGGCGCGAGCGCCACCGCCGCGGCGAGCCCCGCCTGCTGACTCGTGGCGCGCACCACCACGACTTGCTTGTCGGAGAGCTCGGCGGCGCGCTCGGCGGCCATGATGACGTTGGTGCTGTTGGGGAGCACCACGACCTCCTCGGCCTCGACGTCGTGGATCGCGGCGAGGAGCTCGTAGGTGGAGGGGTTGAGCGTGGGGCCGCCGTCGATCGTGCGCACACCGAGCTCGGCGAACATCTGCGCAAGCCCGGCACCGCTGACCACGGCGATCGCGCCGCAGCGCGCCTGCTCGCCCTCCAGTTCGCCTTCCGGCCCGTGCCCGCCGCCCCCGTTCGCGCTCGCCGAGGCGGCATTCAGGCGCTGCGAGCGCTCGGCGACCTGAAGGCGCATGTCGGCGACGTCGAGGTGGGAGACCTCGCCGGCGTCGGCGAACACCGCGGTGGCGCGTTCGGGCTCGTCGGTGTGCAGGTGCACCTTGAGGGTGCGTGAGTCGCCCACCACGAGCACCGAGTCCCCGAGCCCCTTCGAGCGCGGATATGAAGCTCGCGGGCGCGAGCTCGTGCCCGGTGACGGCGAAGTTGGTGCAGAAGCGATAGGTGTCGAGTGATGCTCGGGGTGGTGGATGCGCGCGGGCTCGTAGTGGTCGAGCTCGGGCGGCTCCTCGCCGCGCAGCGCGGCGACGACGCCGGCGAAGAGCACGGTGAGCCCGTAGCCGCCGGCGTCCACGACGCCGGCCTCGCGCAGCGCGGGGAGCAGCTCGGGACCGCGCTTGACCGATTCCTGGCCGGCGGCGACTGCCTGTTCGAGGGTTTGCGCGATCGCCAGATCCTGCGCTTTGGCCTCGGTGGCGGGACCGAGGCGGGTGCCCTCGGCGCTGTGCGCGACGTCGCTTGCGATCTGGCGCGCCATCTCACGAGCGACGGTGAGGATGGTGCCCTCGGCGGGCTCGCGCACGGAGGTGTAGGCGCGATCCGCCGCGTTGGCGAGCGCGGCGCCGATCAGCGTGGCGTCGATCAGCTCGCCCGGGCGCGAGACGAGCTCCTCGGCGGCGCCGCGGATCAGCTGCGAGAGGATCACACCGGAGTTCCCGCGCGCGCCCAGGAGCGCGGCGCGGGCGACCGACTGCACGATCTCCTCGCGTCCGATCTCATCGATCGTGCGGCTCGCGTCGGCGCCCTGCAGACGATCGAGCTCGCTGAGCACCGCGCGCAGGGTGAGCACCATGTTGTCGCCCGTATCGCCATCGGCCACGGGAAACACATTGAGGTCGTTGACCTCCTGGCGGCGGGACTTCGAGACGCTCGAGCGCGCCGGCGACGGCGGCGCGAAAGCGAATGAGGTTGGTGTCGGTCACGGCGAGCACTCCTCCCATCTCGACCGCGCCCGGACTACCCGAGCGCGCGTCCGCCGAAACGGCCTGCTCAGAGGGCCTTGGTGACCTTGCCGGCCTTCAGGCAACGGGTACACACATACACGCGCCGGGGCGCCTTCCCCACCATGATCCGCACCTTCTGCAGGTTCGGATCGAAGCGCCGCCGCGTCGCAACCATCGAGTGGCTGCGGCTGTTCCCAAACGAGGGACCCTTCCCGCAGCTGTGACATATCTTGGCCATGAAGGGATGAAGTGTAGTCAAATTTGAGGAGGGACCCCCGGAGGGGGCCCAGCGGGCCGGTTGGGTGGGGGTTCGAGCGCTGACGGCGCTTCGCGCCACCTCCTCAAGACCTGCTTCCAGCGCTATCTGGCCGAAAGCTCACCCCTTGCTCTGCTGCACTCGACCAAGGCCTGCGCATCGCGCCCAAGGCGAGGTCAGCCATCTCGAGACCTTTTGCCACCAGGCAGGCACCCGGCGAGGGCTCGGTTGGAAACGTTTTGGGCAACCTGGAAGCCTCAGGGCTCTGCGCCTTAACGTTTTGGCTCGTGCGAGCCAGCCGAATATGCTCTATTCCGGAGGTATATTCGCCACGAGAAGGCCAGGGGTCACGGCCTTCCGCGACGGATGGAGGAGAGCGACGGGATCGCATACAGGGAGCCGGTAGAGGCAGATGGCCAGTCAACGCAGGCGGCTTGGAGTCCCGATCCTCCGCTGCCTCGCGGAGGAGTGGACAGTACCCGTCCTGCGCGAGCTGAGCGCCGGATCCCTGCGGCCCAGCGAGCTGGAGGAGCGCCTCCCGCGGGCGCCGCACGCCGCACTCACGCGGGTGCTTCGCGAGCTGCGCTCCAGCGACGTGGTCGTCCGGCGGCGCTCGGGCGGCCTCTCGCCACAGGCTGATTACGCCCTCACCGAGGGCGGGCGGGCGCTGTTGGCCATTCCAGATGCCGCCGAGCGGTGGGCGCGCAACTGGTCCCCGCTCGACAGCGGCCGGCGGCCGGCGGGAAGACTCGCGCTGCGGCTCACAGCCGATGAGACCACAAGGACGATTCTCCTCGCGCTCGCCGATGGACCGTTGCGCCCGGGCGAACTCGACGAGCACCTGCCGCAAATCGGCAGATCGGCCGCGCGGGAGCGGCTGAGCCAACTCCACGTCGCGGGCATCCTCGCGCGCGTGGAGCTCGATGGGTGCGCCCGCTACACGCTTACACCAAGCGCCAGGCGCCTGTCCTTGATCGAGATGTTGGGCGGCCGCTGGGAACGGCAGTGGGGACAGGGAGAGGCAAACGACAACGGCGACCTCCCCGGTCTGCTGCAACTGCTCGCACCCGTGGTGCAGATCCCCGAGCCCGTGGAGGGCGTCTGCCAACTGCGCTTCGCATCCGAGTCCTCCGAGCAGGACATCTATCTGGTGGCCGATCGCGGACGCCTTGCCGTCGTGCTGGCCGCATCAGGCCCACCAGCCCCGCCGGAAGCCGCCGGATGGGCTCCGCCCGAGGCGTGGTACGAGGCGCTGCTGCACAGGCGTCTCGCCGGTCTCAGCACAAGCGGCGACCTCGGACTCATCTCCTCGGTGCTCGCGGGCGTCAGCGCCGCACTGGTCTCCGACAGCCCTCGGCTCGCCTCGAACATAAAAGTTTCATAAATATTTTGGCGTGACGAGCGGGCCGGCGTCCGGTGAGCTGGACTATCCGGAATTTTGGCCTTCCGACGGTTAACTAACAGACGGTTAGTGGGTCCATGTGTCTGCCCCTGCTATTAGATGGCTACCATTTATCAGAAGATATTGACCTTCTCGACACCTTCGAAAAGCTGTGCTAAACCATCCCTGACCGGCGGGACGGACTACCAAGCGCCCACGCAGGCAACTGTGCGGTACAGCCAAATAGCGAGGAAAGACGGGCGACGGACAACGCCACAGCCCACAGGGCCAGCAAGTGGCCACACGGCACCGAGATCCCCATAGGTCTGACCAGCAAAGGCCATCTACTACCTGACAGCGAAACACCTCGTGGCTTGTCCCACATATCGACGAGCCCAACGGGGATCGTTCAACAAGTTAAAGGAGCAGTTAAACATGAAACGCATAAGCCTAATGGTGCTGACGCTTGCAGCAATGTCAGCACTTGGCGGGGCGATGGCCTCGACGTCGCAGGCCTCAGTCTGCCTCAAGGCAGCCGAAGCTGGTACCGGGAAGTGGACAGACACAATTTGCACCGCAGAAGGAGCACCCAAGGAATACATCTTGGTAAAAAGTCTAGCCAATCGTCAGGCTGCAACCACCATATGGTGCGGTGGCGTCACAGAACCAGCGACGGGCAATAGAAGTAATAATACCTGTTCGACGCTAATGGCAAATGGTTCTTTTATTAGGGTTAAAAACATTGTGCGGTGGCAAATAGAAGGACCCGTCCTCGAAAAAGGCGCAAAGCAAATAAAACTCCAACTCAAAGGTAAAGCTAAGCTTGCCGTTCCAAAAGCGGAATTGGAAATCTTTTGTAAAAGCAGTGTGTCAGAAGGTTCCTCAATTGAAGGCCAAGGTGAACTTCAAGGCCAAGACAAAGGCCGTATCACTTACAAAGGATGCGAAACCAACAAAAAAGAATGTACAGTCGCAGAACCAATCACCACTAACCAAACTAAATCATATCTAGCAGTCAGTGAAAGCAATGCCGCCAAAGAAGCTCGACCCGTAGATGTCTTTGAACCAGAAAAAGGTAAAGTATTCGTAGAACTCAAACTTACAGGAGCCGGCTGCGGAGTCCTTGCCGGCAAAGCGCCAGTCGATGGTAACGTGGCCGCTGAACTCTCACCGGAAGGAAGAGAAGTAAAGGAAGGCCTGATGAACTTTCCAACCGAAACCATCAAAACTATTGAGCTTCCCGAAGGTGAAGCCACGCTCGGTCTGAAAGTCGGAGAAACGGGTCTAGAATCTACGTTTAGCGCCGCATATGGCGCTCAACTCGAAAAAGGCGAAAAATTTGGCGTCGGAGGGTAAAGATCTGCTTATAACACCATGATTTACGGCGGGGAGTCGGTAGCATGCGATTTCCCCGCCGGTCTTAGTCATCTTTCGCTTATCTCAATGTGCCGTGTCTGCCGCGGCCAGCATGAGTCTCGGCCTTCTTCTTCGGCCTTGATTTCGGACACCCTGTCACAGATATCTTAGTCGACTGCTTGATCACCGCGCCGTTCTGGCCGGTGATCGTGGTCGGCATCGTCAACTTCTGGCCGCAGAAACTGTACTTCGCGCGCGCTGGCAGATTCGTCCCGAGGACGGAGTATCTGCCAGCCGGGAGTCTCAATTCGAACGAGCTGATCGGCGCGTCGGGGACCGTGCTGAACGCGCTCGAGGTTATGCCCTTCTTGATGTTGGTGCTCCCGTCGAGGATCAGGACGATCCCTTCGCCCTGGAGGATGATCTCGAGGTCGGGGAAGCCGGCGCCGCCGTGGCTGACGAGGTAGGCAGGGCCGACGAGCGGGTGGCTGAGCACGGGCGTCACGGCGGTGGCGCTGCCCACGTCCGACAGGGCGGGGCAGTTGGCTGGGTTCGCTTCGAACACCGCGGCGGTACATGCCTTCTGGAGCGTCGTCAGCCGCGACGGCAGCTGCTTGGGGAGATCGACCTTGACCGACTTGATGTTCGCTTCGCCGCCACCGGGCTGCGGCCCGCCCTTTGAGGCCACCTTCACGCTCAGGCTCGCACCTCTCGCCTTGCTGGCCTTGCCGGCCGTCGCTACCGAGAACTTCGGGTGGAACGGCAGGCCCCTGCAGCCTTCCACCGCGAACGGCGTGCTCAGGTTCGCTGCGGCGCCCTGCGCAGCTTCAATCGTCGCAGCGATCTGCTTGGCCGTGCAGCTCGTTGGGTTGAAGATGAACCCTTCGCGGTCGATCGCCACGTTCAGGGTCTGGATCCGCAGCGGCACTCCATCGAGGATCTGTGGCAGGGGGTCGCTGGTGACCGTGATCACGGCGGTGTTGGGATCGACGTCGATTCTCGAACGAACCACCACATTGCCGAGGTTGAACGGACCCGCGATCGCCGGTACAACGATCGAGAACCCGAACGGCGCGCCCTTGTACGGTCCTGTCAGATACACCCTGCCCTTCACCCCGAGCGGCTGAGATCCGGCGCCAGCCTCGACCGAGACGGTGCCGATCCGGCTGGCTTCTCCGCACAGGCCCTGCTGCGCCTGTGGTTCGCCGCACAGGGGCACGTTCGAGAGCATCCCCAACAAACCCAGCGGCGTCTTCACCTGCAGCCTCGCCGGATCCTGCTGGTGGTCGGTGCGGCCGATCGTCAGCGAAAACGATGTGAAGCGGTCTGCTCCTCCGGTGGTCGAACCGGCCGTCAGGGTCGGCGCAAACGGCAACACGGCCGGACATACCCCGCCGTTGCCGTCCCAGTCCACCTTGAAGGGGCTGCTCACGAACGCGTCGGGCGTCACCGGCGAGCTCCAGGGCGTCAGGTCACCGCTCGCGGTCGCCATCCCGCACTGCCTCGGGTTCGACAGCGGTGCACGCCCTCCGCCTTCGATGTTCAGCGATATTTCGCTCACGGGCATCTGTGGGTTTTCCGTGAACCTTGCCGTCAGCTGCCCTGTTGCGGGGTTCACCGACACCCTCCCCGCTAGCTTCACGACCACCCCGCTGCCGGCAGCTTCCAGATAGAGGCCGAACAGATCGCCGTTGGCGGCATCCGCGGTCGTGCATATCGGCTGGCCCTGTCCGCCGCACTGGGGCTGGGCCACATACAGGTGGCCCGTCAACGAAGTTTCGAGCACCGGCGTGGCGATCTTCACGGTGCCGATCTGCGAGGACTGTGGGCAGTGGCCAGGCGTCAGGTGTGACATGCCGTCGGGCCCGATGGCTTCGCCTTCGCCGGCTTCGTTTGGGTGGCGTTCCCCAGACGGGATGTCGATCCCATGAGGGCCGGCTGCTTCACAGGCCACCAGGCCATTGCCACCCCCCGGCGAGATGGCGAGGCCTTCAGGCAACGTCATCGTGACGTCTTCGAGCTGGGGGGTCGCCAGCAGCGGGAACTGCTTGGGGCTCTGTGGAACCTTGATATTGATTTCATAGCCCGAAGGCTCTTCCGCCTGGGTCACTTCGGGGAGCATGTCGAGCGTCGGTTCAAACTGGAGGAGGTTGCAGCCGGTCATCCCTGGGTAGGCCGTCGATTCCCCGGAGATCCACTGGCCGGGGGCTGCCCAGCTGTCAGCTTCGACCTTCATGGTTAGCGGCCCAGCTCTGCAGTTTCCGGGGTTCGTGAGGAAGGTCTGGGAGGAATGCGGGTCGCCATCCGCAATGTGAGGATCGCCGTAGAATGTGACCGCCAAACCCTCAACATTTAGTAGATTTGGAATGCCCGGTGTCCCAACACGCAAGGCATATCCCAAACCTGCGTGTACCAGGCTCGCATATATCGGTACCGCTCTACCCAGCACCTTAAACGCAAACTCCGCAGGATAGCCCGCTTCGGGAACCATATTGTAAACTGCCGTCGTCGCCCCACCTTCAGGCGTAACACTGCCAAGTACGGCTTCTTCCTCGAACAGCACAATCGTACCAATACGGCTCGTGGACGGACATTCTGTTTCCGTCGATCGGCCGTTCCCAAGCAGCTGAGTCTGTGTGCACCGCTCGGCCGTTGTAGGATCCCCACTGAAGCCAAGTGGCAGATAAACTACCAAATCCCTAGGAGCCTCAACGCTAGCAAGACGGTATGTTCTGCCATTGGGTTGGAGCCCGACAAGCGTATTTAGGTTCACAGTAGTTGTCACGCTAGAAGGGTGGTCGTCTGCCCTCGTATCTAGCAATCCGCTTACGTTGTGCGCCGCGAAATTAAGAGCGGCGAACCCAAACCCGCTCGGACGCCCATCGACGGTGTTCGGCAGCGTCAATGGTTCACTCGTGGTAACCGGCGCAGCGCCTCCACCAGTGGCCGTTATGACATTAGTCACCACTTTTGCCTGGAATGGTTCCTCTATCTCCACTTCGACGGACAGCACCAAAGTCCCACCGGGCTGAACGGTGCCTCCATATATGCAGGTGGCTGTGGGAATCGAACATTCGAATCCAGCAGACCCACTTTCCAGGTTGTCGCCGTTCAGACCAACCAGTCTTAGGCCATCCGGCACTTTATCGGCGATAACCGCTGGGGTACCGCCAATCGCGGTGCCTCCTACATTCGTAAGCGTCACGACATATCGATCGCAAATCTTATGTTCTTCGCACTTGGGATTATCTTCCGAAGAGAAGTTTGCCGGCTGTGCAACCGAAGAGACTTCCCATGCCGGAGCGGGCGAAGTGGCCAATGCTCCGGCCGAGAAAATCATCCCAAGAGCGAGCGCCAACGCCACACCGCCCGCAGCAGACCGAATTGTCGCCTTCGCTCGCATGGTCTACCTCTTGCCTTTGGCCTTCTTTTTGCTCTTGCGCTTCTTTTTATGCGCCTTGCCGTGATTCTTCGCGATCTTCTTAGACGTCACATTGGTCTTTGTCTTCACCATGACACCAGGACCCGATTCGAACCCAGATGCTTCGGGCGCGACCGTCGAAGTTATTGATGCCGGTAGCGGCACCGGTGAACTTGTCGCACCTCGACAGCTGCTCCCGGAACACGGTGACCGTTCTTCCGCGGGCGCAAACCCACCACCTTCGCGGGCATCATATATATCCACCTGAGTATCACTGTCGTCTGGCACAAGGCTGTCCGCCGTCGTGAAAAACACATCGCGCCCCGCCTCATCGGTCTCGATCAGTTCCATAGCAGGTCGTTCGCCGACGCTGGTCATATCGTGACCGTCGGATATTAATGAAACCCGCCCACCACCATGATACTCATAGATATTACTTGCATATGAGACGCATATCCCTTCTTCTTCGCGTATACAAATCTGGTTTAATGCTTCCGATGTCAGAGCGTTAGCGCTCGAGAAAAAGACACGCGAACCATCTTTAGACATTGCCAGGTGCTTGAAGCGTCCCTCCGGCGTACTTCGATCAACCTGGATGGGAATAGTAGCCGGAAAAATATCGGTATTCCCGTCTTCGTTATAACCGTTCTCACCTCGCGAAACCCGTACGAGAGTTTCTGTATGAGCATTATACTCAAAGACCTGTCCAGCCTCCACTCGCCCTTCCTCATCGCGTGTCAAATCAGCGACGCTCTGGAAGGCGAGGAAGCGCCCGTCGGGGGTTGCCTGCACCGGCCGCACGTCCGTGGCGCTCCAGTCGACTTCATCGCCTCGCGATAAGGTCGCGACGAACGACGTGCGGTCCACGCGATCATTGCACCCGGTATCGCCCTCGGGACATTCGCTCGCGAACACATACATGTTTGGTTCACCCACGACCGGGCTCTTCCCTTCGCCGTTGGCGCCCGTCAATGCACCTTCTGCGACAAAATATACGTGCGAACCATCGTCGGAGACCCGTGCTACACCGCCCGGTTCTTCCCGCGATGGCACCAGTCCCGCCGCCACTAACAATACCTTTTCGTGTTCCTTTCGGCCATCTTCTTCGGGGTGGAACTCATACTCGTAAAGGCTGTTCCCTTTCGCCCCAGCGAGCAGTTCCTGTTCGGAAAGAAAGAACACCTTCGAGCCATCCTTGGATGCCCCCTGAAAAAGCGCCGAAGAGCGCTTGTCGGGTTCCCCTTCGAAAGTTTGACACGCTGCGCAGTCGGCTTTGGAGGGCTCAGATATCGCGACCTTCTTTTCACCTTCAATCCGCGCGTACAGTTCGTTCACCGTCGGCGACCCGCCACACGCTTCGGCCGTAAAGAACACCGTTGCTCCATTCATCGAGACCGCGTTGTAGGCGTCTCTTTCTTCGGTGGCGCCTAGGCTCGTACCGCAATTGCTAATCAGGGTCGCGGCTTCGTTGATGTGCTGCTTGCCCTCCCTACGAGCCGCCTGTTCGATCCTTTCTTCATTGTTCACGCCCACAAGCCTCGGTTCGGAGTTGCCGATACCGGCGTATTCATATAGCGAGTTATACTGCCCTTCGATGGTCGTATCTCCGGGCCAGAGTCTGTCTTCTTCGCTGCCCTGAGGCGAGCGATCGCGCAGCAGAACATGCGACAGATCATCAGAGGCACCCACGTAGTTCAGCTGCCCTTCCCGTGCCCCGGGTGGCGCCCCCGATCCCATGCGCATCATGTGACCATCAGGAGGATCGAGATACACGTCCTTCGAAGACTGGCCCGGTACACTCGCGAACCAGAGACTGCTCTGAAAATCAGAACTCATACCCTGTACGAAATACACCGGAAACATTGAAAATGGCTCAGTTAAAGGTGCCGATGCCCAGCCAGATTCAGTTCGCCCAGTACGATATGTCTCCCCAATCGGACCCGTATTTTCAGGATTCGAGAAGCTCCCAAGCGATTCGATGCGTAGCTGCGTGCCGTCTTCGGAAATCCCCTGAGCAAAAACAGGGAACCCCTCCTTATACGCCGGACTGACCAACTCATATGCCCTGCACTCGGGGAGATATGCACGGAATCCAGGCGAGCTTTCGTTTGGGCAGGCGACCGCACTTGCGCTCGCAAGACTAAACGCCAGCAATGTTATAAAGACTGCGCCAATGCCGCGTCTGTCGAATAGTGACAGCATTGACGACAAGCTTAATCGCAGCTTGGCCCCACCTGTGAAGCTGTCTCTGACGGTCTGGCTCGACGCCCAACCGACTCACACAGCACGAATCCCAAGCCCACCCGCCAACTCCCCCCGCAACTCCGCCATGCGCATGACAGCCTCGGCGGCGTGACGGCCCTGGTCGCGCTTGCCTCCGCCCGCCCGCGCGAGGGCCTGCTCCATGTTCTCGCAGGTGAGGACGCCGAAGGCGCAGGGCACGCCGGTGCTCAGCTGCACCTCCTGGATCCCGCGGGCGGCCTCGGCGCAGACGTAGTCGTAGTGGCTGGTCTCGCCGCGGATCACCGCGCCCAGACAGGCCACGCCCGCGAAGCGCCCGGAGTGCGCGGCGTAGCTCGCGGCGAGGGGCAGCTCGAAGGCGCCGGGCACGTCGAACACCTCGATCCCCGTGTGGCCGGCCTCGGCGAAGGCCGCGCGCGCGCCGGCCTCGAGGCGCTGCGCGAGATCCTCGTAGAAGCGTCCGATCGCGATCGCGAACGTGGGTCCGGCCGTGGGACTCACTGCTCGGCGCCGCCGTGATCCTCGCTGAGCCGCGTCGTCTCGGGTGTGAGGCCCTGCCCGCCCTCGCCCTCGGTAGCGGGGACCCGGTCGTGCTCATGTGTGTCCCCACGGGTGCGCTCGGAGTGGAGCATCTCCTCGTCGAGGTTCAGGCCCTGATGGTGGAGGATGTGGCCCATGCGCTGCGCCTTCGTGCGCATATAGGCCTCGTTGTGCTTGTTGGTGGCGTGCATGATCGGGATCTGTGCGCTCACCGAGAGCCCGTAGCCCTCCAGGCCGCGGATCTTCTTGGGGTTGTTGGTGAGGATGCGAATCGAGCTGAGCCCCAGATCGCCGAGGATCTGCGCGCCGATGCCGTAGTCGCGCAAATCCGCGGGCAAGCCGAGGCGCTCGTTGGCTTCCACGGTGTCCAAACCGTCCTCCTGCAGGCGGTAGGCGCGCAGCTTGTTCAACAGGCCGATCCCGCGCCCCTCCTGGGACAAATAAAGCAGCACGCCCTGCCCCTCCTGCTCGATCATCGAGAGGGCGGAGGCGAGCTGCTCGCCGCAGTCGCAGCGCAGCGAGTGAAAGACGTCGCCGGTGAGACACTCCGAGTGCACCCGCACGAGCACATCGGGCGCCCCCACGACTTCGCCCTTCACGAGCGCCACGTGGTGCTTGTCGTCCACCAGCGAGCGGTAGCCCACGGCCTGGAAATCCCCGAATGCCGTGGGCAGGCGTGTCGAGACAACGCGCTCCACGAGGCGATCGTTGCGGCGGCGGTAGGCGATCAGGTCGGCGATCGTGATCATCTTCAGCGAGTGGCGCTCGCAGTAGGAGGCGAGGTCCGGCACGCGCGCCATCGAGCCGTCCTCGTTCATCACCTCGCAGATCACCCCCGCGGGGATCAGCCCCGCCAGGCGCGCGAGGTCGACCGCGGCCTCGGTCTGCCCCGTGCGCTCCAGTACGCCGCCCGTCTTGGCCTTCAGCGGAAACACGTGGCCGGGCTGCACGAGCTCGCGCGGGCGCGTCTGGGGGTCGATCGCAACCTGGATGGTGTGCGCGCGATCGGCCGCGGAGATGCCCGTGGTGACTCCTTCGCGCGCCTCGATCGAGACCGTGAAGGGGGTTTCGAAGGCCGACTCGTTCTTGGCCACCATCAGATCCAGGCCGAGCTCGTCGCAACGGTCGGGCGTGAGCGAGAGGCAGATCAGCCCGCGTCCCTCCTTGGCCATGAAGTTGATCGCCTCGGGCGTCACGAACTGCGCGGCCATCGTCAGATCGCCCTCGTTCTCGCGATCTTCGTCGTCGCACACCACCACCATCCGCCCCTGGCGGATGTCCTCGATCGCCTCCTCGATAGTGGCGAAGGGGGTTGTTGCCTTCGCTGCGCTCATGCTCGACTCTCCATCAATCGCTCGACGTGCTTGGCCAGGATGTCAGCCTCCAGGTTAACCTGCTCCCCCACCCTCGCCGCGCCGAGCGTCGTGCGCTGCAGCGTCTCGGGGATCAGCGAGACGGAGAAGCTGCCCTCGTGCAGCGCGCTCACGGTGAGGCTCACCCCGTTCACCGCCACCGAGCCCTTCTCCACCAGATAGCGCTCCAGCGAGCCCTCGGTGGCTATGTCGAGTACCCGCGCAAAGCCCTCCGGGCGGATCTGCGCGATCGTGCCCATTCCGTCGACGTGCCCCTGCACGATGTGCCCGCCCAGGCGCCCATCTGCGGGCAGCGCCAGCTCCAGATTGACCCTCGCGCCCGCCTGGAGCGCCCCCAGCGAGGAGCGCCGCAACGTCTCCTCCATCGCCTGCGCCCGGAAGCCCTCGCCGTTGACCTCGGTCGCCGTTAGGCATACGCCGTTGACAGCAACAGAGTCCCCCTCCTCCAGCTCGCTCGCCAGATGAGTGCCGATGGTGAGCGTCGCGCCAACCTCATCGCGCTCGATGTCAAGCACGCTGCCAAGATCGGCGATCAAACCTGTGAACACTTACCACTCGCGCAGGCGCGCGGAGATCAGCAGGTCCTCGCCGATCCGCTCGCAATCGAAGGTGAGCGCGCGCAGCGCCTGGGAGATGCTTTCCACGCCTTCTCCCTCCAGGGGATCGCGCGCGGTGCGCCCGCCCAGCAGAAGTGGCGCGAGGAACAGGCGTATCTCGTCGATCTCGCCGGCATCGAGGAACGCCCCCGCGAGGTGCGGACCGCCCTCCAGCAGCACCGCGGAGACGCCGTCGGCACCGAGCTGATCGAGCGCGGAGCGCACGCGCGCGGGCTCGTTTTCGCCCGTCGCCACCACCACCTGCACGCCGGCGGCCTCCAGCGCATCTGTATCCGCACGCGCCGCTGCGCGCGAAACGACCACGGTGAGGGGAGTCTGCGCGGCCGCGCCAACCAGCTGTGAGGTCGGCGGGATGCGCGCGAGCGAGTCGAACACCACGCGCCGTGGCTGGCGCTCGGCCTCCGCGGGGAGCCCTTCCGGGCGCGCCGTGAGCTGCGGATCGTCGGCGAGCGCGGTGCCGATGCCCACCACCACCGCGTCCACCTCCGAGCGCCAGCGGTGCGCCAGCTCGCGGCTGTCCTCGCCGCTGATCCACTTCGAATCGCCCGCGCTCGTGGCGACCTTGCCATCGAGCGTCATCGCCGACTTGAACAGCACCCACGGGCGCCCCACACGCGCGTGCTTGCGAAATGCCTGGTTGAGCAGCCGCGCGCGCGTGGCCAGCTCGCCATCGGCCAGCACCACCTCCACGCCCTCGTCGCGCAGGATCCCCAGACCCCGCCCAGCGGCCTTCTCAGTGGGGTCGTCCGAGCCGACCACCACGCGGCGGATCCCCGCCTGCAGGATCGCATCGGTGCAGGGCGGCGTCTTGCCCTCGTGGCAGCAGGGCTCCAGCGACACATACAGCGTCGCCTCGCTCAGATCCGCCAATCCGCAGGCCTCGATCGCGTTGACCTCGGCGTGCGCGGCGCCGTAGCGTTCGTGCCAGCCCTCGCCCAACACCTCGCCGTCGCGGGCGATCACGGCGCCCACGACAGGGTTCGGCTTGACCGATCCGGTGCCGTTCTGGGCGAGCTCGATGGCCCGCGTCAGGTGCACCTGATCGGTCTCGGTGCTGATCGTCATGCTCCATTCAGGATACTCGGCCGCCACAGCGGCCCCCCCGCAGGCGATACACCGTCATCGCCGGCCCCGGCCGGTGGTAGGCGAGCGGGTAGTACTCGAAGCTCCAATCGAAGTTGAACGCCACCGGGCCGGCGCCGGGCGAGTAGGGCGAGGCGCGATACACCACCTGCGCCTGCGCCGCCAGCGCCCGGTAGTAGGCGATCGCCTCGGGCACCGCACCGGGTTCGGCGTAGGCGCGCCCGGACTGCGTGGAGCCGCTGATCACCCAGCAGTAGCCCTGGCGCTCGTAGTAGGCGATCAGCTGCGGGCGCAGCGTGCGCTCGTAGTCCTCGATCCCCACCTTGGGGCCTGCGCCGCCTACGAAGGCGCCGTTTGCTGCGAACACTGAATGCATCGACGCGTACTTGGCCCAGCGCGCCCCATCGACGGTGCTGGGGTTGAACGAGCCGATGTCCTTGGCCCACGCATCCGGCGAAACCGGCTCCACCACGATGCGGGTGCCCGCAGGAATATGCGCCACCATCCATTCCCGCGTGAGCGTGCGCGTGTCCGCGCGCGAGAGGACCCGATCGGAGTGAACGCTGTAGAGAAGGCCCTGCACGCACAGCGCCACCGCCGCCAGCACTATGAGGGCGATCCTCATGCGCGGCCCACGCCGCGCGCGGTCCGTCACGGCGGTGACGAGCGCGAGCGCGAAGAACGCCGCTAGCAGGCACACGATCGGGAAGATCGGCAAGAGCCAGCGCCCGAAGTAGCGCCCCTGCAGCCCCATGAACGCGAGGAACACAAGCGGCGCGGGCACCAGCAGCCAGCCCAGCCGGCGATCTCTTCGCCAGATGGTGAGCGCTCCGCCGAGCGCCGCCAGCGCCGGCAGCCAGCCGAGGCCCCAGGTGAGCGACCACAGGTAGTAGCGCACGCCCCCCGTGTGCCCCGCGCCGAGCTTGCCCTGCGGTTCGCCGGAGAGCTGGGACTGGTGGTTGAGTTCGGCGTGGAAGCTGTTGAAGTCGAGCACCGCGTAGGGGTTCGCGATGAGGAATCCCGCCAGCGCCGCGCCCCCTGCCAGCAGCAGGCCCTCGACCACGCGGCGCCCCGCTCGGGGCGTGCGCTCGAGGTACTGCGCGCCCGCGGCCGCCAGCAACGGCAGCAGCACAATCCCCGCGGTGTACTTCGTCGCGCACCCCACCCCCAGACCCACCCCCGCCAGCAGGTAGTCGCGCCTTCGTCCATAGCGCAGCACCCCCGCGGTCCCCAGCAGCGAGAGCGTTAGCGGCGCCAGCGTGGGCACGTCGTTGAGCGCAAGATGCGCGTAGAACACCGGCAGGAAGGCCACCGCGAGCAGCGCCGCCGCGAGCAGCCCCACCGCGCGATCGAACAGCCGCGCGCCCACCAGATAGAGCAGCCACACCGCCACCGTGCCCAGCAGTGCCGCCGCGAGGCGCGCCAGCACGAACACCTCGGTTGGGTGCAGCGCGAGCGCGTGGCGCGCCCCCGCGCCGCCGCCAAACCACACCGCGTCGAGCGCGTGCAGCAGGTACGTGAAGGCGGGCGGATTTGCGAAGTAGTGCGGATTGAGCCCTTCTTCGAACATCTTCACCGCGCGCGGCGCGAAGTGGGCGTTCTCATCGGAGTTGTACGCATAGGGCAGCCCCTGCGCGATCCCCCACACGCGCAGCCCCAGCGCCCCCACGAGGATGCCCGCGAGCGCCGGCCAGTGTGCGCGCGGGTGGTTTCTCCACCGCTCCCACCAGCCGGCAGTGACGGTCCCCTGGGCGTCGGCGGCGCGCGCCTGTGCCGGCGCCCGGGCCGCGCCGGGAGGGCTAGGGGCAGCGGACATACACCGCGTAATACTGACTCGCCAGCAGAGGGCTCCAGCCCGGCGGGGGCACCTGATCGAGCGGATCGTCATTGGCGTCCACGATCGCCTGGCGGAACACCGCTTCGCCGGTTGGGTAGATCGCCACGCCGCGCGCGATGCTCTGACGCAGCGCCGGGCGCCCCGCGCGCGCCAGCACACGCGCCTCGCTGCGGGCGAGGATGCCGGTGCTCTTCGTGGGGACTTCATCGAGGATCCAGCGCGCGTCGGGCATCAGCTTGTGATTGGGCAGCGAGAGCGGCCCGCAGCGCCTCAGATCGCTGCGCACGCGGGGATCGTCGAGCACCTGCGCGAGCGCCCTATGGGAGTCGTCGCGAAAGGCCAATTCGGTCCTTATGCTGTGGATGCTCACCGTCGCGATCGCCTGCGCCATTCCATAGGCCACGAGCAGCGCCGCGGCGCCCATCCACACCTGCCGCAGCACACTGCCGCGCTCCAGCAAGGACCATCCCCCGATCGCGAGCGCGCCGAACAGCATCATCAGCACCGCCGGCGTGAGCAGATAGCGGTCGATCACCGAGGTCCCCGCGGCCCCCAGCAGCACGAATGTCAAGAGGCCCGAGGCAAGCAGCGCGAGCGGCACGCGCACGCGCCTTGGCGCCATTACCACGCCCACGAGCACCCCCACGATCGCCGCGAGCACGAGCGGGAGCTTGTCCAGGCGCACGAGGAATTCCCACGTGGAGCCGGGGATGTTCGAGATGCCCTTCGTGCGACCCAACGCTTCGGCCAGGCCCGTGGTCGAGTGCAGCGAGTACGCCGGGTTGCCCGTCACCGCCCAATCGACCGCCGCCCACAGCAGCGGCGCGGCGAGCGTCAGCGCCAGATATCCCGCCAGCCTTTGCCACTGCGCGGCCTCGATGCGGGTCCCCCGCGCCCAGCCGGCGAGCGGCGGCCAGGCGCACCACAGCAGATAGAACCCCGCCAGCAGCCACGCATC
This sequence comes from uncultured Solirubrobacterales bacterium, assembly GCA_963725525.1. GTDB lineage: Bacteria > Actinomycetota > Thermoleophilia > Solirubrobacterales > Solirubrobacteraceae > Palsa-744. The sequence goes on along the minus strand of CAVRYP010000001.1, from coordinate 347,590 downwards.
CGGGCGCAGCAGGCCGGCGGCCACGAGCAGCGCGAACACCGCCGTACCGCGACGAGGACGCTGCGCCTCGAGCGCCCCCGCCCACACCACCAGCGCCATGTAGGTGAAATCGAGGTACCCCTGCGCGGCGTAGTACTCGTAGTCAAAGCGCGTGCACAGCACCACCGCCGCGATCGCCCCCACCAGCGGGCCAAACGTGAGGCGCCCGAGCCGGTACAGCCCCGCCACCAGCGCCACGAAGGAGGCGATCGAGCCGAGGATCATCAGCCGGTCCCCGCCCTTGCCGAAGATCGAGGCGAACACCCCGAAGGCGATCGCCAGCGGGTGCTCAGTGGGGGCGCGGTAGACCTGGAAGAGCGGCAACTGCAGGTGCAGCACATCGCGCCCCCAGATCAAGGCATAGTACGAATCGTAGGTTGGGTAGGTGGGGAAGGCGAAGAACCCCACCAGCGCGCCCACGCAAAGCCCCGCGAAGGCGATCTTCGCCCAGGTGGAGGCTGGCACGGCACGCAATCGGCTCAGCCGGTTCGGAACCGACCGCGGCCGGGGGAGCGTTGCGTCGTGCATTGAGATTGGAGAGTAGAGGGGCCCACCTCGTCGGCGTTCCGCCGACTGCCTGTGCCCCGCATGGGGTACGCCACCCTCTCAGAGAGCCTATCCTCCACTCATTAAGCTCATCATCCAGATCCCCTGTTGGAACGAGGCGCAGACGCTGCCGCTCACGCTCGCCGATCTGCCGCGTGCGGTTGAGGGCTTCGACGTAGTGGAGTGGCTCGTGATCGACGACGGCTCCACCGACGAGACGATCGAGGTGGCGCGGCGCGAGGGCGTGCACCACATCGTGCGCCTCACCAACAACAAGGGCCTCGCGGCGGGCTTCCAGGCCGGCCTCGACGCGTGCCTGAAGCTGGGCGCGGATGTGATCGTGAACACCGACGCCGACAACCAGTACTACGGCCCCGATGTCGCCCGCCTCGTGGCGCCGATCCTCGCGGGGCGCGCGGACATGGTGGTGGGTGACCGCGAGGTGCACACGATCGAACACTTCTCGCCGCTGAAGAAGGCGCTGCAGCGGCTGGGCTCGTGGGTGGTGCGCCAGGCCTCCTCCACCTCCCTGCCCGACACCACCTCGGGCTTTCGCGCCTACAACCGCGAGGCGGCGATCCAGATGATGGTCGTCTCGAAGTTCACCTACACCCTCGAGACGATCATCCAGGCGGGCAAGATGCTCGTGGCCACCGACCACGTTCCGGTGCGCACCAACTCCGCCACGCGCGAGTCGCGGCTGTTCCCCTCGATGTGGTCCTACGTGCGGCGCAACACCATCTCGATCTTCCGCATCTACGCGCAGTACGAGCCGCTGCGGGTCTTCTGGAGCCTCTCCGCGGTGATCGGCCTCGGCGCGCTGGCGGTGTGGATCCGCTTCGCGGTGGCCTACGTCGAAGGCAGCGGCAAGGGCCACGTGCAGTCGCTGATCCTCGGCGCCGTGCTGTTCATCGCGGCGGTCGTGCTGTGGGCGCTCGGGGTGATCGGCGATCTGCTCGCCGCGCAGCGCGTGATGACCCAGAAGACCTTCGAGCGGGTGCGGCGCATCGAACTGCAACTGGGTGTCGCGCCCTCGCACTACGAAGCGAATCCGGGAGCCGGGGCCACGCAGCCCGCCGAGGAGCGCGAGGCGGTGAAGGTTTGAGCGGCGGCGGGGTGACGGTCTCCTCCGAGGGGGTCGTCACCGGCAACACCTACGACAAGTACGGCTCCACCAACCCACTCGTGAAGCGCATGATGGCGGGCTTCGAGGGAACCCTCGACGAGCTCTTCGCGCTCGCCGATCCCGCCTCGCTGCTGGATGTGGGATGCGGCGAGGGCGTGCTCGTGCACGAATGGGCGCAGCGCCTGAGTGAGCGGCGGGTGGTGGGGATCGACCTGGAGGAGGACTCGATCCAGGCCGGCTGGGAGCAGCGCCAGGCGCCCAACCTCGAATACAGGGTGATGCGCGCGGAGAACCTGCCCTTCGCGGAGAACGAGTTCGATCTCGCGAGCGCGATCGAGGTGCTCGAGCACGTCCCCGACCCCGAGCACACGCTCGCGGAGATGGCGCGCTGCGCCGAGCGCCACCTCTTGGTGTCGGTGCCGCGCGAGCCCCTGTGGCGGATGCTCAACATGGCCCGCGGGGCATATTGGTCTGCGCTGGGGAACACCCCAGGGCATCTCAACCACTGGTCGCGGCGGCGCTTCGTCGCGCTGCTCTCGCGCTACGGCACCGTCGCTGAGGTCCGCTCGCCCTTCCCGTGGACGATGCTGCTTGTCCGCCTCTGAATTGAATGAAGACAGAGGGGCCCGGCTCGCCGGCCTGCGGCCGACTGCGCCACCCTCTGGACGCTCCTACGCGCGTGGCGCGCGCATCCTCTCGATCGGGATCGCCTCCACGGGTCTGCTGACGTTCGCGTTCTTCTCGATCTCGAGCCACGTGCTCAGCGAAGCGGCGGCTTCGCGCGTGGCGCTCTTATGGTCGGTGATGTTCGTGATCATCTCGGTGATCTACCGCCCCACCGAACAGCTGCTCTCGCGCACGATCGCCGAGCGCCGCGCACACGGGCATGGAGAGCATCCCTTGCGCGTGCCGATCGCCATCCAGAGCGGCTTTGCGCTGCTCTTCCTGCTGGCCGCGCTAGCTCTGCACGACGCGCTCGTGAACGACGTTTTCGACGGCTATGAAGCGCTCTATTTCGTGCTGGTGGTGGGCACGCTCGCCTACGCCGCCAGCTACTTCGCGCGAGGCTGGCTGGCAGGGCACGAATACTTCGCGCTCTTCGGGGGTCTCGTTCTGATGGAGGCGCTTGCACGCATCTGCTTCGCCTTAGCGGTCGTGCTCGGCATAACCAGCGGGCAGACCGCCATCGCCCTAGGCATCGCGGCGGCGCCTTTGGTCTCGCTGGTGGTCGTGCCCGCTGCCTTCGCCCGCGAGCGCGAGGAAAGGCGGGAGACGGGCCATTCCCACGACGCCGACCTGGCATTGCGCGGTCCGATCACCGTCGATGAGGCCGATGCCGCACTCGCTGGGCCCGGCACCGAGGGGGTGCAGGAGGCAGCGGCGCACGAGGAGCTCTCGCTTCGCCGCGGGGGCGGCTTCGCGGGGTGGGTTTCGAGCATCATGCTCTCCGAGCAGACGATCCTCAATGCGGCCGTGCTCACGGTCGCTGCGACCTCGCCGAACAAGGCGCTCGCGGGGATCGTGTTCGATGTGCTGTTGATCGCGCGCGCCCCGCTGCAGCTTTTTCAGGCGATCCAGACCTCCCTGCTTCCCCACCTCACGGGCCTGGAGGCGACCGCGGGGCACGAGGCGTTCGCGCGCGCGATCCGCACCACGGTGCTCGCGATCGCCGCCTTCGCCACCGCGGTGGCGCTGGGGTTGCTGCTGGTGGGGCCCTTCGCGATGAGCCATCTATTTGGTCAGCACTTCTCCTACGGCCGCTATGGGCTGGCGCTGGTGGGTGTGGGAATGGGCCTGCACCTTGCCTCCGGCACGCTCAACCAGGCAGCGCTGGCGCGCGACCGTGCGCGCGGCGCCGCCGCCTGTTGGGGGCTGGCGGCGATGCTGTTCCTCGCGTGGATGCTCACCCCCGCGGTGAGCGAACAGCTGCTGCGCACCGAGATCGGCTACGCCGGCGCCACCGCGGTGCTCGCGCTGGCGCTGGGGGTGCTCTACCGCAGCGGCGCCCCCGCGCGTCAGTCGGCGTCGATCGAGCGCGCGATCGCGAGATAGGCATCGCCCGGATCGCGCGCGCCGAAGATCGCCGAGCCGGCGACGAACAGCGAGGCGCCCGCGGCGCGGCAGATCGGCGCCGTTTGAGGATCGACGCCCCCATCGATCTCCAGCGCGGGACCCTCGCCGGCAGCCAACCCCCGGTCGAGCAGATCGCGCAGCCGCTCGATCTTGCCGGGCGAGCGGGCGATGAAGGCCTGCCCGCCCCAGCCCGGATTGACGGTCATGCAGAGCGCCAGATCGAGCGTCGGCGCGAGTTCCGTGAGGACCTCGATCGGCGTGCCGGGATTGATCGCCACGCCCACGCAGACCCCATGCTCGCGGATCAGCTCGGCGACGCGCGCGGCGTGCGGAGTGGCCTCCGCGTGGAAGGTGATCGACTCGGCGCCCGCCTTCGCGAACTCCGCCACATGGCGCTCGGGGCGCTCGATCATCAGGTGCACATCGAGCACCGCGCCGGCCATCTGGGCCTGCTCGCGCAGCGCGTCCACGACGAGCGGGCCGATCGTGATCGGGGGCACGAAGTGCCCATCCATCACGTCCACATGAATCACGCGCGCGCCCGCCGCGAGCACCTCGGCCACCTCTTCGCGCAGGCGCCCGAAGTCGGCCGAGAGGATCGAGGGGGCCACGCGGACCGTCTTGAGGACCGTGTCCGCTCCGCGGGAGTTCTCCGATGAGGACATCGACACGCTCATATCGGCTGCAACATCGAGTCGCCGCAACAGTTGCATTTGACAATGGCGGTGGAGGACATACGCACGATCGTGGAGTGCTCCCCGCAGTTGGGGCACACGGAGGCCAGCTCGAAGCGGTGCAGGCAGTTCACGCAGCGGTAGCGGCCGGGGAGGTTGGCGGGGCGCAGCCAGGGCTCCTGGCAGTTGGGGCAGGTGGGCCCAGGTTGACCCCCGATTCGGATGTTTTCTGTTCGGGCTCCACTGTGGCTCAGTTCCGCCGCAGCCGCGCGATGAAGAAGCCCGCCGTGTGGTCGCGGTGGGGCAGGGTCACGAGCGGAGGCTCGGCTTGGGTGAAGTCGGGATGGGAGTCCAGGAAGGCGAGGATCTGGCGCTCGTTCTCAATCGGGGAGATGGTGCACGTAGAGTAGACCAGCACGCCGCCCGGACGGAGCACTGCAGCGCCCGCTGCAAGGATCGATCTCTGGATGAGCGCCATCTCGCGAATGCTCTCGGGAGTTACCCGCCAGCGCAGATCGGGGCGGGCCTGGAGTGTGCCCAGACCGGAGCACGGCGGATCGACGAGCACACGGTCGAACGGGGCTTCGCCCTCGCGCGCAACGGCGGCATCGGCGAGCTCCACGCGCACACAGGTGGCGTGCAGTCGCGCAGCTGTGCGCTGCAGCTCCGCGGCGCGGCGCGGATTGCGCTCGATCGCGACGACCTCCCCCTGGTTGCGCATGAGCGCGGCAAGGTGGGTGCTCTTGCCTCCGGGGGCCGCGCAGAGGTCGAGCACGCGCTCGCCCGGCTGCGGGTCGAGCGCGCGCGCTACGAGCATCGCGGCGCGCGACTGAGCGAGGACGGCGCCGCTTGAGAACAGCGGCGAGCCGTAGAGGTCGAACGGCCCCTCCAGCACGAGGGCCTCGGGCAGGCGCTCGTCGACGTGGCTGGCCACCGGCAGCTCGCGCGCCAGCTCCGGGACGGTTGTGCGGAGTGTGTTGGCGCGCAGCGCAAGCTCCGCGGGCTCGTTGTCGGCGGCCATCAGCGCGCAGGCATCCTCGGCGCCGAGCTCCTCCCACCAGAGCCGCGCGATCCACTCGGGGTGAGAGTGCTTCACGGCCGCGTTGGCGGGGATGTCATCGGAGAGGCTCGCCAGCAGCGCAGGGCCCTCGCGCGTGGCGCGGCGCAGCACCGCGTTGACGAGGCCGTGGCCCCCACGCCCGGTCGTCTTGGCGAGCTCCACCGCATCAGCGACGACGGCATGATCGGGTGCGCCGCGCAGGTAGAGCAGCTCATAGAGCCCCAGGCGCAGCGCCGCGAGCACCTGAGGGTCGAGCTGCGCGATCGGGCGTGCGGCCATCGCCTCGATGAGGTGGTCGAGGGTGCCCTTGCGCTGCACGGCGCCATAGGCAAGGCGCATCGCGAGCGCCCGATCGCGGGCATCCAGCTCGTGCGCCTCGCTCTGGAGGGCGCGGTCGGCGTAGGCGCCCTGCTCGAAGACACGGCGAAGCACCACAAAGGCACACGAACGCGCTTTAGCTGGCATGTCCGCGCAGATACGCTGCGACGTCCATCGGGCGGCCTCCTGGAGGCTGCACGACGAGCAGCTCCAGCACACCTTCCGCAGTCCCATAGAGCAGGCGCCCCTCGATCTCCGCCAGATCCCCCCGACGCACTTCATCGGCGACCACGGCTGCGCGCCGCACCCCCAGGAGCACCCCGTTGGCGAGCTGCAGGCGTGCGCCGATGTGGGGGTGCAGAGCGCGCACGCGGCGCTCGAGCTCGATTGCGGTGCGGCTGGAGTCGAGCAGGCGGTCCTCGGGGCCGATCTTCTCGGCGTAGGTGACGCCCTCCTGCGCCTGCTCGTGGAAGCTCAGGGGCTCGCTCGAGAGCGCGCACGAGCAGCTCGCCGCCGATCCGCTGCAGACGCTCGGCGAGCGTGCCGTAGGTGTCCTCGGGGCAGGATCGGCTCGCTCGCGCTGAGACCGACTGGCCCGCTGTCGAGACCGGCGGTGAGGCGCATGATCGAGACGCCCGTGTGGGCGTCTCCCGCCATGATGGCGCGCTCGATCGGCGCGGAGCCGCGCCAGCGGGGGAGCAGTGAGGGGTGCACGTTGAGCGGCTCGTACTCGCTGAGCAGGGGCTCCTTGATGAGCGCGCCGAAGGCGCACACCACGAGCGCATCGGGCCCGACGGCGGCGATCAGCTCGCGCGCGGAAGGGTCGTTGACGTTCTCGGGCTGCTCGAGCGGCGATCTGGAGCGCCCGCGCAGTATCGGCGACCGGAGGCGATGCCAGGCGGCGACCTCGACCTCGGGGGCGGTCGGGGCGGGTGAGCACGAGCACCGGCGCGAGCCCGGCGCCGGCCAGGCATTCGAGCACATGGGCGGCGAACTCGGAGGTCCCGAGAAAGGCCGTTCTGCGGGCGCCGCCCTCCGGCTAAGGGCATAGATCCGGCTCGGTGGGAGCGCTAAGCGACGCTGGCCTCCGGCTGCGCACGCTGCTGCTGTGCCTCGCGCATCGCGCGCATCGCCTCCTTGCGCTCCGAGCGAGAGACGCGATCGAGGATCAGGACGCCATCGAGGTGGTCGATCTCGTGCTGGATCACGCGCGCCTCGAGGCCCTCGGCCTCGAGATGCACCTCCTCGCCGGAGCCGTTGCGGGCACGCACGCGGATCTGCGCCGGGCGCTCGACCTCGAGGAGCACCTCGGGGAGGCTGAGGCAGCCCTCTTCGGCGGTCTTCGAGCTCGTCGCTTGACCACTCGACGATGGGGTTCACAAGCGCGGTGATGTCGTCCTCGACCTGCGTGCGGTAGACGAGCACGCGGTGCAGCACGCCGATCTGGTTGGCGGCGAGGCCGATGCCGAGCGCGTCGCTCATGAGCTCGCCCATGCGCTCGATCTCGGCGCGCAGCTCATCGTCGAAGCGCTCGACCTCGAGCGCGCTGGCGCGCAGCACGGGGTCGCCGAGCTTGCGCACGCGGCGCAGCGCGGCGTCGCGGCGCGCGCGCACCTCGGGGTCGAGCTCGGCGCGCGGCTCGGAGTCCTCGGTCTCCTCTGCCTCGAGGCGCGGCTCCTCGATGTCTGCGATGTCCTCTGCATCGTCCACAGGGTGATTTTGACAGGAAGAAGAGGGCCGCACCCTCTCATTGCGGGTCGACGTCCACGCTGAAGCTGACACCCGCGTGGGCGCGAGCGCTGGCGACGTGCTGAACGGCCTCGCCGATGGCGCGCACCGCGGGGCGACGCTGAGTGGCCTTGACGACGAGCACCTGGCGCTCGCGACCGCGCAGTCGAAAGAGCGATGCGGGACCAAGCAACTCGGCGTCGGCGAGTGGCGCTTCGTCACGCGTGAGGCGTTGGCGGATAGCGCTGGCGGCCGCTCTTGCCCGCGAAGCCTCAGGGGCGGCGCACGTCACGCGGATCAGATGCGAGAAGGGCGGGTAGCGCAGCGCCCGGCGCCGCTCCAGCTCTCCGGCGAGAAAGCCCTCACTGTCATGGCGCGCGGCGTACTGGATCGCACGCGCGTCTGGCGCGATCGTCTGGACGAGCACGTGGCCCTCGCCGCCGCGCCCCACGCGCCCGGCGAGCTGGGCGATCATCGCGAAGGTGCGCTCCTCGGCGCGGAAGTCGGGGAAACGCAGGGTGGCGTCGGCGTCGAGCACCACACCGAGGCCGACATCGGGGAAATCGTGACCCTTGGCAACCATCTGGGTTCCGATCAAGACGCCGGCGGGGGCATCCTGGAAGCAACGCAGCAGTGTGGCCACGCCCCCGCCCTGGCCGGCGGCGGAGACCCAGCGGCCAGGCCCGGAGCTTCGGAGGGCGAAAGCGGCCCGTTGACGATGTCGGCATCGAGACGGAAGATGGGAAAGGCGCCGTCATCGAGCGCCGCGGCAAGCTCGTGCTGCAGGCGCTCGGTGCCGGTGCCGTGGCGAGCCAAGCGTGGAGGAGCCGCAGGTACAGACAGAGGGCACGGGCTCTCGATGTCCGCAGTGGTGGCACGCGATGAGTCCATCCGCCCGATGTAGGACAAGCGCGACATCGCAATGCGGACAACTCCACACCGTCCCGCAGGAGCGGCAGGAGAGGAAGTTCGACCAGCCGCGCCGGTTGAGCAGCACGATCGCCTTGCGGCGCTCGCGGCGCACCTCGGCGAGCGCGCTCACCGTTTGGGGATGCAGGCCATGGGACTCGCCACACATGTCGAGCACGCTCACCGCGGGCAGCGGACGGCCATCGACGCGGGCGGGCAGGCGCAGGCGGGAAACGTCGCGGTAGCTCTCGGGTCGAGGAGTTGCGCTGCCGAGCAGCAGCAGCGCGCCGCAGTCGCGAGCGCGGCGCGCTGCGATGTCGCGGGCGTCGTAGCGGGGGTCGCCTTCGTGCTTGTAGGAGGCGTCGTGCTCCTCGTCGAGCACCAACAACCCGAGTCGCTCGATCGGCGCGAAGACGGCCGAGCGGGGACCCACGCAGACGCGCGCCTCGCCCGCGCGCAGCCGCCGCCATTCGTCGTAGCGCTCGCCGGCGCCCAGGCGCGAGTGCATCACGGCGACGGTGTCGCCGAAGCGCTCCATGAAGCGCCCCACGATCTGCGGTGTGAGGGCGATCTCGGGGACGAGCACGATCGCGCCGCGATCCTGCTCCAGCGCGGCGGCAGTGGCGCGCAGGTAGATCTCGGTCTTGCCCGAGCCGGTGACGCCGTGCAGGAGCGCGCTGCGCGGCGCCGCGCTCGCCGAGCGCGAGGAGCAGATCGTTGAGGATCGCCAGCTGTTCGGCGGTGAGCGGCGGCGGCCCGGAGCCGAGGGAACCGACGGGGAGGTGCGCGGTGCGGCGCACGGTGGCCCGGCGCTTGCGCCCGCTGAGCCGGCGCGCCGCTCCAGGGGGCAGCACGAGCGTGAGCGCACGAGCGATCGTGGAGCAGTACTCGGCGGCGATCCACTCGGCGAGCGCGACGAGGTCCACGGGAACGCCGAGCTCGAGCGCGCGCAACGGCTCCAGCAGGCGCTCCTCGGCGATCTCGCTGTGCTCGGCCATGCCCACGACGACCCCGAGGACCTGGCGGCGCCCGAACGGCACGACCAGCATCGAGCCGACGTCGACGCCCTCGCGCAGACCCTCGGGCAGGCGGTAGTCGAACGGCCCGCGCAGCGCGCGGGCAGTCGTCATCGGCTCAACCTGGGCAATGGCAGACATGAAAAAGGGAGGGGGCCGCAAAGCGACCCCAGCGGGTCGCGCAGATAGGAGCCCGCGAACGAAGCAATTTAGACCTCGCGCCGGTCGGAGCCGGCGGAATCAGGCCCAGCGGGAACTACAGGCCGGCAGCGGTGCGCAGCGCCGCGGCACGATCCGTGCGCTCCCACGTGAAGTCGTGGTCGTCGCGGCCGAAATGCCCGTAGGCGGCGGTCTTCTGGTAGATCGGCCGGTGCAGCTTGAGCTCCTCGCGGAAGGCTCCGGGGCGCAGGTCGAAGTGCTCGTCCACGAGCTGCGCGATCTGCGCGCGACCGATCTTCTCGGTGCCGAAGGTCTCGACCATCACCGAGACCGGGTGAGCGACGCCGATCGCGTACGCGACCTGCACCTCGGCGCGATCGGCGAGACCGGCGGCGACGATGTTCTTGGCGACCCAGCGTGCCGCATAGGCAGCCGAGCGGTCGACCTTCGAGGGGTCCTTGCCGGAGAAGGCGCCGCCGCCGTGACGCGCCATGCCGCCGTAGGTGTCGACGATGATCTTACGCCCAGTGAGACCGCAGTCGCCCATCGGACCGCCGATCACGAAGCGCCCGGTGGGGTTGACGAGGAAGTTCTTGAGCAGCTTCTTCTCCTCGTAGAGCTCGGTGGGCAGCACCGGGCGCAGGACGTGCTCGAAGAGGTCGGGCTTGATCAGCGCCTCGGCGTCGATGCCGTCGGCGTGCTGGGTGGAGATGAGGATCTTTTCGATCTCCACGGGCTTGCCGTCCTGATAGCGGACGGTCACCTGCGTCTTGCCGTCGGGGCGCAGGTAGGGCATGCACCTCGCCCTTGCGCACCTCCGCGAGGCGCTTGGCGAGCTTGTGCGCCATGGCGATCGGCAGCGGCATCAGCTCCTCGGTCTCGCGCGAGGCGTAGCCGAACATCATGCCCTGGTCGCCTGCGCCGGCGACATCGAGCTCGTCCTCGTCGGCGGGATCGTGACGCGTCTCATAGGCGGCATCGACGCCCTGGGCGATGTCGGGGGACTGCTTGTCGATCGCGTTGATGACCGCGCAGGTATCGCAGTCAAAGCCGTAGGCGGCGTTGTCGTAGCCGATCTTGCGCACCGTCTCGCGCGCGATTTCCTGAATGTCGACGTAGGTGTTGGTGGAGATCTCCCCCGAGACAACGATCAGGCCGGTGTTGACGAGCGTCTCGCAGGCCACGCGTCCGTAGGGGTCATCTGTGAGCACCGCGTCGAGCACGCCATCGGAGATCTGGTCGGCGATCTTGTCAGGGTGGCCCTCGGTGACCGACTCGGACGTGAACAGGTACTCGTTGTCGGAAAGGCTCATGGCAGTCGTGGCTCCAGGTCGGGCGTGGGCGGTCGGGAAAGCTCGCAGAGTTTACGCAGCGCGGCGATGTGAGCGCTCACCGCGCTCCACGAAGTCGATGATGAGCGGAACCCCGTCCATGCCGTAGCGAGCGCGCAGGCGGTTCTCTACGAAGTAGGCGTAGTCGCGGGTGACGCGTTTGCGCGAGTTGACCTGGATCGCAAAGCGCGGAGGGCGCTCTCCGGTCTGAGCCATGTAGATCAGCTTCAGGCGGTGCTGACTGGAGCCGCCCTTCATTCCCACCGGCGGCTGGCGGGCCTGCACTGTCTCTGACAGGAAGCGGTTGAGCTCGGGCGTGGGGATGCGCCCGGACATGCGATCACCCAGCGCGAGCGCCTCGGTGAGGATGCGCGAGACGTGGCGGCCGCTGAGCGCGGAGGCGGTCAGCACGCGCGGGCGCAGACGCAGCTTCTCGGCGACCCGCGCGCGTTCGTGATCCAAGTCGTCCTCCCCACCTTCGTGCAGATCCCACTTGTTTAGGACCACGGCCGTCGCGCAGCCGGCCTTCATCGCAAGCTCTGCGATACGGAGGTCCTGGGCTGTGACGCCGTCGGTCGCGTCGCACACGACGAGCGCCACGTCGGCGCGCTCGGCGGCGCGCTGCGAGCGCAGCGCGGTGTAGTACTCAACGGAGTCGGCGACCTTCGACTGGCGGCGCATGCCGGCGGTGTCGATCAGGGTGAGCTTGCGCTCGCCCACGAGCAGCGGCATGTCGATCGCGTCGCGGGTGGTGCCCGCCAGCGGGGAGACGATCACGCGCTCCTCGCCCAGGAAGCGGTTGACGAGCGAGGACTTGCCGACATTGGGGCGTCCGATCACGGCGAGACGGATCGTGTCGTCCTCGCGCGCCTCGTCATCCTCGGGCAGCAGCTCCACGATGCGATCGAGCAGGTCGCCCGAGCCGAGTCCCTGCGTGGCGGAGACCGCGAGCGGCTCGCCGAGGCCGAGACGGTGGAACTCGGCGGCCTGCGGGATCTCCGCGAGCGAGTCGCACTTGTTGGCCGCGAGCAGCACCGGCAGCGAGCGAGCGGCGCAGCAGGTCCGCCATCTCCTCGTCGCCCGGGCGCACCCCGCGCGGGCGTCCACCACGAGCACAGCCACCTGTGCGTCGGCGAGCCCCGCGCGCGCCTGATCGCGGATCGAGCCCGCGAGCGGATCCTCGTCCTGGAAGTCCACGCCGCCGGTGTCGATCAGCGTGAAGCGCCGTCCATTCCACTCGCAGTCGAGCTCCTTGCGGTCGCGCGTGACCCCGGGGCGCTCGTGCACGACGGCCTCGCGGCTGCCCGTCAGGCGGTTGATCAGCGAGGACTTGCCCACGTTCGGATAGCCGACGACGGCGACCTTCACACCCTGCTCACTATCTGCTCGATGACTTCCTGCACCGATAGACCGGTCGTATCGACCACCACCGCGCCGGCGGCTCGCATCAGCGGACTGTGCTCACGCGTGGAGTCGCGCTCGTCGCGCAGCGTCTGCTCGGCGAGCACCGTCTGTGGATCGGCGCCCACCTCGATCGGCGCGTCGGCGCGCACGCTCCTCGGGACTCGCGGTGAGGAACACCTTCAGCTCGGCCTCGGGCGCCACGACCGTGCCGATGTCACGACCCTCGGCCACCCAGTCACCACCGGCGATCAGCTCGCGCTGGCGGGCGACCATCGCCTCGCGCACCTGCGGATCGGCGGCGACACTCGAGGCGGCCTCGGAGACCTCCGACGTGCGGATCGCCTCGGTCACGTCGCGTCCGTCGAGCAGCACGCGCTCGCCGGGCTCGATGTGCGCCGCGCGAGCAAGCTGCCCCGGCGACTGCTCGGGCGAGGCGAGCGAGAGCAGCGCCACGCAGCGATACATCGCGCCGCTGTCCAGATAGGTGAACCCCAAGGTATCCGCCACCTTACGAGCAATTGTCGACTTGCCCGCGCCCGCCGGGCCGTCGATCGCGATCACCACGCCCGCAAAGCCGCTCCAAATCCTCGCACGAACCCTGGATAGGAGACCTCGGCGGCCTCCATCCCGCGCACCTCGACCCCCTCGCGTGAGGCGAGTCCCGCTACAGCGCCCAACATCGCCAGACGGTGGTCGCCGTGCGCGTCGATGACCCCGCCGCGCAGACCGGCCGTGCCGCGCACGGCGAAGCCATCGTCGGTGGCCTCGATCTCGGCGCCCAGACCGCGCAGACCATCCACGACCGTGGCGATGCGGTCGGACTCCTTCAGACGCAGCTCCTGCGCGCCGCGCACCACCGTCTCGCCCTCAGCGAAGCAGCCGAGCAGCGCGACCAGCGGCAGCTCGTCGATCGCCAGCGGCACCTCCTCGGCCTCCACGACGGTGCCCTCCAGCGCCCCGGCGGCGACGTCGAGGTCGCTGATCGGCTCGTGCGCGGTGAGCTCGCCCGACTCGTCCTCGAGGTCACCGAGCACGATGCCTTGCATGCGGTGCACGATGCGCAGGAAGCCGGTGCGCGTCCAGTTGACGCCGACGTTGCGCAGCAGCAGGCGCGAACCGGGCACCAGCACACCGGCGGCGATCAGGAACGCGGCGGAGCTGGGGTCGCCGGGAACGACGCACGCGCTCCAGCACGAGCTCATCGGCGTTGACGACGGTCACGTGGCGGCCGTTGCGGTGGATCGTGACCCCGGCGCGCAGCAGCAGGCGCTCGGTGTGGTCGCGGCTGCGCTCGGGCTCACCCACGGTGGTGGCGCCATCGGCGGCGAGCGCGGCGAGCAGCACGCACGACTTGACCTGAGCGCTGGCAATCGGCATCTCGTAGGAGATCGAGTGCAGATGTCCGCCCGAGCACCGTCAATGGCGGGAAGCGACCCTCCCTCGCCTGCAGCCGCGCGCCCATCAGTTCGAGCGGCTCGGCCACCCGATCGACCGGACGGCGGCGGATCGAGGCGTCGCCGTCGAGCGTGAAGGAGCGCCCCTCCTGGGCCGCGAGCCATCCGGGCAAGAGGCGCAGGGGGGTGCCCGCGTTGCCCACGTCGATTGGCCCGTCGGGCTCGCGCGCCTCGCGCAGGCCGGCGCCGCGCACGATCGACCTCCCCTCCCTCGCGCTCCTCGACGAGCGCGCCGAGTGCGCGCACCGCCTGCAGCGTGCGAGTTCGTGTCGGCGGCGTGCAGGTAGTTCTCGATGCGCACCGGATAGGAGGCCATCGCGCCGAGCAGCGCGGCGCGATGGGAGATCGACTTGTCCGGGGGCGCCGTGAGCTCTCCTGAGAGCCCGGCGGAGGGCTCGAAACGCAGGTTCATGAACTCCGTACCCTACGGGGCATTCTCGCCGAGCAGCGAGCCGCGCGCCGCACGCGCATCCTCGTTCCAGGCGGCCAGTGCGGCGCCATCGCCACGATCGAGGGCCGCGCGCACAGACTGAAGGCCCCGCACCGCATCGTCGATCGCCTCCCCCAACGCAACGCGGTTGGCGATGTAGATGTCCGTCCAGATCGCGGTGTTCGAGCCGGCAACCCTGATCGCGTCGGCGAGGCTCGGAGGGATGGAGCCTCGCTCGACCCCCGCGTCTTGGCGCTCGTAGGCAGCCATGGCCTGGGCAACGAGCACGTTGGCCAGCACATGCGGGAGGTGCGATACGTGGGCCATCAGGCGATCGTGGGCGTCCGCGGCGATCGCTGCCGGACGTGCACCGATGCGTTCGATCAGACCCCGCAAACGCTCATACAGATCCTTGTTGGTGCTTGCGGTGGACGTGAGATACCAGCTGGCCCCCTCGAACAGATCCTCGCGGGCGTGTGCGACGCCTGCTGTCTCTGCGCCCGCGAGCGGATGCCCACCGATGAAGCGAGGGTCTTGGCGAGCGCTGTCCAAGGCGAGCTTGGTCGATCCGACATCGCTGAGCACGCAGTCCGGGCCGGCGTGCGCGAGCGCTTCTGAGACCGTCTGTGCGAGTACGCCCACCGGCGCGGCGGCGAACACCACCTGCGCCCCGGCGACGGCTGTTGCGACGTCGGACGCCCGCTCGTCGATCGCCCCCAGCTCGAGCGCCGCTTGCAGTGCCGCCCCATCGGGGTCGAAACCGCATACGTGCGCCCCGGCCCGCTCGCGCAGGGCCAATCCGATCGAACCGCCGATCAGCCCCACGCCGAGGACGGCGACCCTCACGCGACGCTGAGCACCTTCCCGGCGAGCGCCGCGGCGCGCTCCACGGCGGCGACGTAGTCGGCGAAATCGTCGGCCAAGAGCGCCTGCGGTCCGTCGCAGACGGCCTCCTCGGGGTTGGGGTGCACCTCGACGATGATGCCATCGGCTCCGGCCGCGGCCGCGGCGAGCGAGAGCGGGACGATCAAGTCGCGCCGTCCGGCGGCGTGGCTGGGGTCGACGATCACCGGCAGGTGCGAGAGCTCCTTGAGGATCGGCACCGCCATGATGTCGAGCGTCACTCGGCGGTGGTCGGTCTCGAACGTGCGGATGCCCCGCTCGCACAGCATCACGTCGGGGTTGCCCTCCTTGAGGATGTACTCGGCGGCCATCAGCAGTTCGTCGAGCGTCGAGGAGAGCCCGCGCTTGAGCAGGGCCGGACGGCCGGAGCGTCCGATCTCGGTGAGCAGCGGGTAGTTCTGCATGTTGCGCGCGCCGATCTGGATCACGTCGGCGACCTCGAGCACGGGGTCGATGTCGCGCAGGTCCATCAACTCGGTGACGATCGGCAGCCCCGTCTCGGCCTTGGCCTCGGCGAGCAACCGCAGCCCCTCCTGGCCGAGTCCCTGGAAGGCGTAGGGGGAGGTGCGCGGCTTGTATGCGCCGCCGCGCAGCATCGCCACCCCCGCATCGCGCACGACGCGCGCGGTCTGCAGCGTCTGCTCGCGCGATTCCACGGTGCACGGCCCGGCGATCAGCGCGAAGTTCTCGCCGCCGACCTTGCGCCCCTCGATGTCGAGCACGGTGCGCTCGCCATGACGGATCTGCGCCGAGGCGAGCTTGTAGGGCTTGAGGATCGGCACCACGCGGTCGACCCCGGGCTGGCCTTCCAGGCCGAGGCTTTCGATGCTCACGTCCTGCTCGACGTCGCCGATCGCGCCGATCACGGTTACGCGCGCGCCCTGGCTGCGGTGGGCGAGCGCGCCGGCTCGCTCGATCTTGTTGACGACCGCGTCGATCTCATCGCCGGTCGCCGTCTCTTTCATCACGATCATCATCGATTGTTCCTTTCAAAGTCTGGAGAGATACTAGGGCCGATGGGAGCGGCGCTCGGCCTCCGATGGAGACCCGGGGCGGCGATTGCGGTCTCGCTCACGAACGAGACCTCCAGCCGGAGCGCCTAGCTAAATCGCCAGGCGTAGGGAAAGGACCATGACCACGACACATGCGCGGAGGTGCAAAGAGGTGAGGCGGATGCGGGTCTCGATGAGGTCACGATCATCATGGGTTTTAGCAGACTGGGGGCGCCCCGTCGAGGGGTGTCACGTGCCGTTCACAGCACCTCGCCGAGTGCATCGAGGAAGCGAATGTTCTCCTCTGGGGTCCCGTACGTGACGCGCAGAGCGCGCTCCCGACCGAGGGCGGCACCCCCGCGCACCAGCACGCCGCGCTCCAGCAGACCGCGCATGACCTGCGCTTCGTCTCGGTCCTCACCGAGGTGCAGCCAGCAGAAGTTGGCCTGGGACTCCGCCACGCGCAGGCCCAGCGCGTGCAGGCGCTCCCCCACGGAGATGCGCTCGGCGATCGTGCGGGTGACGCGTTCAGTGACGGCGTCCTGGTGGGCCAGCGCCTCGGTCGCGGCGGCCTGCGCGACGGCGTTGCAGAAGAACGGCTGGCGCACCTGATCGAAGGCGCGCGGCAACTCGGGCGAGCCGCACAGCGCGAAGCCCACGCGCAGTCCGCAGAGCCCGTAGACCTTGGAGAAGGTGCGCAGCAGCACCAGATTGGGGTGGCTGTGCAGCAGCGCCACCGACGCGTCGGGATCCTCGAGCAGGTTGAACTCGCAGTAGGCCTCGTCGAGGATCGTGCACACGTGGGGCGGAACCTCCTCGAGGAACGCGGCGATGTCGGCGAGCGGCAGCGCGGTACTGGTGGGGTTGTTGGGGTTGCACACGAGCACGAGTCGCGTGGCGACGGTGATCTCACGCAGCATCGCGGGCAGGTCGTGGCGCTCCTGCTCGTCGAGGGGAACGGTGACCGCCGTGGCGCCGCTCGCGGCGCTCAGATGCGGGTAGACCGAGAAGGACGGCCACGCGTACACAAGCTCCGCTCCCGGCTCGAGCAGCGCCTCGCCGGCCGCCATCAGGATGTCGCACGAGCCGTTGCCGATCGCGATCTGCGATGCGGGAAGCTCGTAACGCTCGGAGAGACGCTTGCGCAGCAGCGAATTGGAGGGGTCGGGATAACGGTTGAGTTCCCCCAGGGTCCGCTCGATCGCCTCGCGCACCGCCGGCAGCGGCGGGTAGGGCGACTCGTTGCTCGCGAGGCGCACGGGTGGCGCCGCGTCGGCGTAGCCGCCCGCCGCGGGGTAGACGGGGATGCGACGGATGCGCTCTGAGAACTCGATCGCCATCGACCTATTGTGACGAACCCAGGTGCGCTACTGGGCGGACTGCAGGTCGGCGCGCAGCGCGCTGGCGTCGCCCAGGTAGACATGCCGGGCCTCGTGTGGCTCCTCGGCGTAGTAGTGGATCAGCACCCGGATCACGCGGGGAAGCGAGCGCGGCACCGGGATCTCGCGTGTGCACAGGAGCGGCACTCGGTCGAAGCCCAGCGCGCGCGCTGCCACTGCGGGAAACTCGGCGTTGAGGTCGTTGGTGGCCGTGAAGATGCAACTCACGACATTCTCGGGCGAGAGCGCGTTGCGCTCCATGATCGCCTTCATCAGTTCGGTGGTGGAGTCGAGGATGTCCTGCGCGTCGTTGTGGGCGACGCTGACGGCACCGCGTAGGGCGAAGAGGCGCATGGAGGCGATTCTGTCAGAGCCGGTCCCGGACCGGACGATCATTCCCATCCCTCACCGCTTTCGACGCTCGCGCCTGCCTCTCGCCGCCCTCGCCGATCGCGCCCTGAGTTCCGGTCGTTCCCAAACGCAGCTCCGCTACCTCGGCCTCACCCAGACGACGATGCGCTCCGGGCGCGAGGGAACCCAGCTGCACCGAGACCAAGACTCACACGTTCCAGCCGGAGCACGGGATGACCAACGGCCTTGCACATGCGCCGCACCTGGTGGTTGCGGCCTTCGCCGATCGTCAGCTCCAGCAGATCGCCGCTCACGCGGCGCACCCTGGCTTGTGAGGTGAGGCCGTCCTCCAACTGCACGCCCTCCCGCAGCGCGCGCAGCGCGCGGTCGCCCACCGGCCCGCGGGCGACGCGCGCACGGTAGGTCTTGGGCACTTCGTAGCGGGGGTGTGTCAAGCGGTTGGCGAGGGCGCCGTCGTTGGTGAGCAGGATCAGCCCGCTCGAATCGGCGTCGAGGCGGCCGACGGGATACAGCCGGCGCTCCTCGCGGACGAGTTCCACCACCGTGGGGCGACCGTGGGTGTCGTGCGCGGTGGAGAGCACACCGACGGGCTTGTGCACCGCGTAGACGACATGTCTCTCGGGGCCGGCAATGGTGCGGCCGTCGACCTCGACCCGGTTGCGCTCGTCAACATCGCGCGCCGGGTCGCCGGCCGGCTGACCGTCGACCGACACGCGTCCCTCGGCGATCATCGCCTCCGCGCCGCGGCGCGAGGCGACTCCGGCGTGGGCGAGGTACTTGGCGAGGCGCATCGACTGCAACCATAGGGCGATGGACCTGCACCTGCTCGAGGAGACCCTGGCCGCCCACGGCGAGCGACCCTTCCGCGCGCGGCAGGTGTGGGAGTGGACGGCGCGCGGTGCGGACGGCTACGGGGAGATGACCAACCTGCCGCTCGCGCTGCGCGAGTCCCTGCAGCGCGAGGTGCCGTTCTCGAGCCTGACACTGCGCGCCGAGGCCCGCGCGGACGACGGGACGGTGAAGGCGCTGTTTGCCACCGCCGACGGGCGCCCGCTGGAGGCTGTCTTGATGCGCTATCGGAACCCTCCGGGAGGTCGCAACTCTCCCTCGGGATCGGGCGGGCGACGGTCGGTTTGCGTGTCCTCGCAGTCGGGATGCCCCTTGACGTGCACATTCTGCGCGACGGGTTCGATGAAGTTTGGGCGGAATCTGAGCGTCTCGGAGATCGTGGATCAGATGCTCCACTTCCGCCGCGGCGAGCCGGTGGACAATTGTGTGTTCATGGGCATGGGCGAACCGATGCTCAATCTCGAGAACGTGCTCGGCGCCTGTGAACGGCTGCCGAGCGTCGGGATAACGCATCGGCGCACCGCCATATCGACGGTGGGCTGGATTCCCGGAATCGAACGCCTCGCCGAGTGCGAGATGCCGCTGCGACTGGCGCTCTCGCTGCACGCGGCCGAGGATGGGCTGCGCTCGGAGCTGATGCCCGTCAACGAGCGCCATCCGCTGGTGGACGTGATCGAGGCGTGCCACGCGTTCTACGCGCGTAAGCGCCGGCGCATATTCGTGGAGTACGTGATGCTGGCGGGCGTCAACGACCGCTACGCGCAGGCGCTCGCGCTTGCCAAGGTCCTCGCGCCCAGGCGCGACGGCCAGCAGGTGTTCAAGGTCAACCTGATCCCCTACAACCCCACCGAATCGCGCTACCTCGGATCGAGTCGCGAGTCGATCGCCGCCTTTCGAGACGCGCTGCTGGAACGGGGCGTGGAGGCGACGGTGCGCCTCACCCGCGGGCGCGAGATCGATGCGGCGTGCGGACAGCTGGCGGCGCGCAGTGGCGCTGCGCCCGTCGCGCCCTGACTACTCCTCCACCGCCCCAGGCCCACCCCCGGCCCGCGCCTCCCCGGCGCGCAGGAGCCGCTCGCGTAGTTCCGCGGACTCCTCGGGCGTGGGGTCCCATTGCGCGACATCGGGGAGCTCCTCCAGCGAGCGCAGACCGAAAAGTTTGAGAAAGAGCGTCGCGGTGCGGTAGAGGACGGCGCCGAACTGGGAGCGCCCCGCCTCCTCGATGAGTCCTCGCTCCGAGCAGCGTGGTGGCCGCCGAATCGGCGCTGACGCCGCGGATGCGGGTGATCTCCGGGCGGGAGATGGGCTGCAGATAGGCCACGATCGCGAGCGTCTCCGCTTGGGCAGGCGTGAGGTTGAAGGCGCGCGGGCGGCTGAACAAGCGTCGAGCTGCCTCCTCGGTGGCGGGATCGGTGGCAAGTGTGTATCCACCGGCCAGCTCGCGCAGCCGCAGGCCGCGCATGCCGGGGGCGTACTGCTCGGCGAGCAGCTCGAGCGCCGCAGCCACCTCCTCCTTGCCGGCCTGCGTGGCATCGCCCAGCTCCTGGGGACTCAGCGGATCGCTCGATAGGAACAGCAGCGCCTCGATGGTCTGTGCCAGTGTGAGCTCGCTCACACAGCCGTCCGCTCGGCTGCGAGGGGGGCTGCGCCGACCGCGTGCACGGAGACCTCGCCGAAGTTCTCGGCCTGCTCCCACTGAGCTTCCCCGCGGCGGTAGAGCTCCAGGAGCGCGAAGACGGTGACGGCGACGGTCATGCGGTCGGCGCCGGCGACGGCCTCGTCGAAGGTGAAGCGCCCGCGGCGCAGCAGGTCGCGCAGGTGCACGAGGCGCTCGGCGACGGAAACGCGCGGTACGAGGATGTGGCGCAAGTCGATCGCGGGGGGCATCCGCAGCAGCCGGCCCACGGCCTCGCCGAGCACCGTGGAATCGAGCGAGCCCTCCGCGGGCTCGGCGGTCGTACTGCGCAGATGCGCGGGCAGCGGGGCCGAGCGAAAGCGCACACCGTCCTCGGCCGCGTAGAGCCCCCGCAGGTGGGTGGCGGCGCCGCGGAAGCGGCGCGCATCGAGCATGCGCGCGAGGAGCTCCTCGATGGCCTCATCGGGGGCGATGTCGAGCAGATCCTCCTCCTCGTCGCTGAGCAGCAGGCGCGACTTAAGTTCCAGCAGCGCCGCCACGAGGACGATGAATTCGGTGGCGGACTCGAGGTCGAGCTCGCCGCGCGCCTCGAGGTGATCGAGGTAGGCGAGCACGACATCCGCGAGCTGGAGCTCGAACAGGTCGATCTCCTCGCGCAGCACGAGGGTGAGAAGCAGGTCGAAGGGGCCGCTGAAGACGTCCAGGTCCATCTCTAGGGCGGCGATGCTCACGCGCTCACCGTACCGAGTGGGTCCGACGTGGAGCGCCGACGCCCATGCACTCGCGTACATCCTCGAGCGTGGGAGCGGCCAGCGCACGCGCGTGCTCGGCGCCCCCCGCAAGGACCGCCTCGAGCGCTGGCTCGTCGTCGCGCAGCTCGACGTAGCGCTCGCGCACGGGGTGCAGATACTCGACGACAGCCTCGGCTACCGCCGTCTTGAATTCGCCGTAGCGCGCCTTGGCGAACTGCGCTTCGACGCTCTCGGGCGTGAGGCCGCGAACGGCAGCGAGAATCTCGATCAGATTGGAGATGCCGGGCTTCTCGGGGTCGCGGCGAACCTCGCTGCCGGAGTCGGTGACGGCGGACTTGAGCTTCTTTTCGATCGCCTTGGGCTCATCGAGTACGAGCACGGTGCCCTGCTCGGTGCCACCGGTAGTGGACATCTTGCGCTCTGGCGCCTGCAGATCCATGATGCGCGCGCCCACGGCGGGGATGCGGTGCTCGGGCACCACCAGCACCTCGCGCCCGCCGCCAAAGCGCGCGTTGAAGCGCCGCGCGACATCGCGCATCAGCTCGAGATGCTCGCGCTGGTCCTCGCCCACGGGCACCTCGTGCGCGCGGTAGGCGAGCACGTCGGCGGCCTGCAGCACCGGGTAGACGAGCAGGCCCGCCGATACCAGCTCGCGCTGCGCGAGTGACTTGTCGCGGAACTGGTGCATGCGCTGCAGGCGCCCCAGCTCGGTGACCGAGCAGAGCAGCCAGCACAGTTCGGTGTGCTCGGGCACGTCCCCCTGGCGAAAGAGCACGCAGCGCTCGGGGTCGAGGCCCGCGGCGAGCAGCAGCGCGGTGAGGTCATAGAGGCTCGTGCGCAGCGCGGCGGGGTCATACGCAACGGTGGTGGCGTGCAGGTCGACGATGCAGAACAGCGCTTCGCCGCGCTCCTGGCAGGCGATGTACTGGGCGATTGCGCCGATGTAGTTGCCCAGGTGCTTGCTGCCGGTGGGCTGGATGCCGGAGAAGATCCGCATGGCTAGAGGCTCTGGCGGATCACAGGGTGCTTCGCCGCAGCCACCTCGTCCAGACGCCGCACCGGCGTGGTGTAGGGAGCATTGCGCGCGATCTCAGGATCAGCGGCAGCCTCGCGCAGGATCTCGGCGACGATATCGGCGAACGCGTCGAGGGTCTCACGCGTCTCGGTCTCGGTCGGCTCGACCATCAACGCCTCGTCGACCAGCAGCGGGAAATAGACGGTGGGCGGGTGAAAGCCGAAGTCCAGTAGGCGCTTGGCGAGGTCGAGGGTCTTCAGACCCAGCTCGCGCTTCATCGGCGCGCCGGAGAGGACGAACTCGTGCATGCACAGCTCGCCGTAGGCCAATGGCAGGTACTGCGCAACACCATGCTGACGCAAGCGCGCCAGCAGGTAGTTCGCGTTCAGGACGGCCGTCTCGGAGGCGTCCTTCAGACCGTCGGCGCCGAGCGAGCAGATGTAGGCATAGGAGCGCACGAAGCAGCCATAGTTGCCCTGAAAGCCGCGCAGGCGACCGATCGACTTCGAGCCCACGCGCTCGATGCCGTAATCCAGCTCGAACTCGGGCGCCGCGTCACTCGCGGGGCGCGTGATGCGAGCTTTGCCATTGGCGCTCGGCTCGTGAGACTCCCCACCCGTTTCACGCCGCACGACCACCGGCGTCGGTAGGAACGGCGCGATGCGCTCTGACACCGCAATCGGGCCGGAGCCCGGCCCGCCGCCGCCGTGGGGCTGGGTGAAGGACTTGTGCAGGTTGAAATGCACGATGTCGAAGCCCATGTCCCCGGGGCGGGAGAGCCCCATGATCGCGTTGAGGTTGGCGCCGTCGTAGTAGAGCGTCGCTCCTACGCCGTGCACGATCTCGGCGATCTCGGCGATGTTGGGATCGAACAGCCCGAGGGTGTTGGGGTTGGTGAGCATCAGACAGGCGACGTCGGTATCGGCGTGAGCGCGCAGATTGTCGAGGTCGATGCCGCCATCGGAGTTGGTGGCGAGTGCAACCACCTCGTAGCCGGCCATCGTCACCGTGGCCGGATTGGTGCCATGGGAGGTATCGGGCGTGAGGACCTTGTGGCGCGTCTCTCCCCGGTCCTCGTGGAAGGCGCGGGTGAGTAGGACGCCCGCAAGCTCGCCGTGGGAGCCCGCGGAGGGCTGCAGGGAGACGTGCGGAAGGCCCGATATCTCCGAGAGCGCGCGCTCGAGATTCCACATCAGCTCCAATGCCCCCTGCGCGCGCTCGGGGTCCTGCAGCGGGTGCAGCCGCGCGTGGCCCGGCAGCGCGGCGACGCGCTCGTGCAGGCGCGGGTTGTGCTTCATCGTGCACGACCCCAGCGGGTAGAAGCCCGAGTCGAGGTCGAAGTTGCGCTTGGACAACCGCACGTAGTGGCGCACGAGCTCGGGCTCTGAGACCTCGGGCAGCCGCGGCGGCTCGCGCCGGCGCAGGTGTGCGGGCAGCAGCTCCGCTGGATCGACCTCCGGGACATCCAGGGCGGGGCACTGGAAGGCGCGCCGTCCGGGAGCGCCGCGCTCGAAGATCGTCACCGCGGGGTCACGCTGAAGGGCCGTCTCGCTCACGCACCCACCGCCTGTCCTTGGCGCTCAGCCGCCACGGCCGCCCCCAGCACCTCGGCGAGGCGGTCGATGTCCGCGCGGGTCCGCCGCTCGGTGAGCGCAACCAGCAATCCGCCCGCGTCCTCGGAGCGCCCAGTGAGCGCCTGCAGATCGGCGCCGGGGTTGACGCCCTGCTCGGCGCAGCGTCGACGCACGGCCGCGACATCGACACCGGGGTCAAGACGCAGCGCGAACTCGCGGATGACGGGCTGGGTGTGCATCGCCTCGACGCCCTCCAACCCGGCGAGCGCGGTGCGCGCGTAGTGGGTGCGCGCCAGCAGAAGCTCCCCCAGCTCGACGAACCCGCGCCGCCCCAGCCAGGAGAGGTAGACGACGCCGGCGAGCGCGTTGAGCGCCTGCGAGGTGCAGATGTTGGAGGTGGCCTTGGCACGGCGGATGTGCTGCTCGCGGGTCTGCAGCGTGAGCACGAAGCCGCGCCGGCCATCCACATCGCGGGTTTCCCCGGCGATGCGCCCGGGCATGCGCCGCAGGAACTCCTCGCGCGCGGCGAAGAAGCCGAAGGAGGGGCCGCCGAAGTCGAGGCGATTGCCCAGCGACTGGCCCTCGCCCACCGCGACGTCCACACCGCACTCGCCGGGCGGCGCGAGCACGCCCAGCGCGATGGGATCGACCTGGGCGATCACCACGGGCGGTGCACCAAGACGTGCTGAGACTCCGGACTCCCGGGAAGCGCCCTGAGTGGCGCCGATGGCTGCTTTGGCTGCGCCGCTCAGCGCAGCGGCATCCTCAACTGCTCCGTAGAAGTTGGGCTGGGCGAAGAACACTGCGCTCGTGTCGCCATCGATCGCTTCGGTCCACGCCCTGGCGTCGGTGACGCCCTCGCTCAGAGACACCTCCACGACCTCCACGCCGAAGCCGTGGGCGTAGGTCCGCAGCGTCTCCAACGAATGCGGATGGAGCCCCGCCGAGGCGACGAAGCGTCCGCGACCGTTGTGCAGCTTGGCCAGATACCCCGCCGATGCGAGCGCGGAGGGACCCTCGTAAACCGAGGCGTTTGACACCGGCAGTGCCGTCAGCTCGGAGATGGCGGTCTGGTACTCGAACATCACCTGCAACCCCCCCTGGGAGATCTCTGGCTGGTAGGGGGTGTAGGGGGTGAGGAACTCAGAGCGCTCCATCAGCATGTCCACGAGCGCGGGGACGTAGTGGTCGTACATTCCCGCGCCAAGGAAGCACAGCTCCTCCTCGGCGGAGACGTTTCGCTCGGCGAGCGCGCGAAGGTGCTCGTAGACCTCCTGCTCGGGCAGCCCCGCGGGCAGCGCAAGCGCGCGATCCAGCCGCACGGCGGCGGGGATCTGGCGATCGAAGATCTCCGCGATCGAGCCGACGCCGATCGCAGCGAGCATCGCCTCGAGGTCCTCGGGGGTTGTGGCGGTGTAGCGGCTCAAGACTTGAGCGTAGAGGGTGGCGCAGGCGGCCACAGGCCGCCGAGCTGGGCCCATCTATTTTCGGTCATCCAGTGAGACTCGCGCTGTAGGACTCGGCGTCCATCAGCGCGTCGCGCTCGGAGGGGTCGGCGAGGCGCACCTTCACCAGCCAGCCCTCGCCGTAGGGGTCCTCGTTGATCGCGCCGGGGTTCTCGCCGAGGCCCTCGTTGACCGCCAAGATCTCCCCGGAGAGCGGGGCGATGACGTCGGAGACGGCCTTCACCGACTCGACCTCGGCGTAGGGCTCGCCCTGGCTGAGCACGGTGCCCACGAGCGGCGGGTCGAAGAAGACGACCTCGCCGAGGGCGTCCTGCGCGTACCAGGTGATCCCCAGTACGGCCTCTCCGTCGTCGATCCGCGCCCAGTCGTGCTCGGCGTGGTAGAGCAGGTCATCGGGGTAGCTGGCCTCGGCCATTTCAAGAGCCCTTTCGATAGAGCGGTTTCTGCTTCACAGTGGCGGAGCGGATCTTGCCACGAACGTCGATCTGGAGGCGGGTGCCGACGGCGGCCTGCGCGGCGGGCACGTAGGCCATCCCGATGCCGACCCCCAGGCTGGGCGAGAGGGTGCCGCTGGTGACCTCGCCGCCCCCCACCACCTGATTGCCCAGCCGCGCGATGCCCTGGCCGTCGATCGCGAAGGCGACGAGCTTCTCGGCAGGACCAGCCTCGCGCACGGCGCGCACGGCATCCGATCCGATGAAGCCGGTCTCCTCCTTGCAGCACCACCCCAGGCCGGCTTCGATCGGACCGCGATCCACTGACAGGTCGTTGCCATAGAGGTGAAAGCAGGCCTCCAAACGCAATGTGTCGCGCGCAGCGAGCCCCGCCGGCGTAGCGCCGGCGCTCACAAGCGAATCCCACACGCCCGGCGCGTCGACAGGCGCGAGCAGCAGCTCGACGCCGTCCTCGCCGGTGTAGCCGGTGCCGCAGACGAGCGCCTGCGCCCCGGCGATGCGCCCTGGCGCCGCCGTCATCCGCGCGGGCAGTGGCTCCTCGGCGAGCGCCTGCACGATCTCGCGTGCACGCGGCCCCTGCACGGCGAGCATCGCGTAGTCCTCGAGGCGATCGTGCACCCGCACGTCGAGGCCGGCCGCGTGCTGGAGAAACCAGTCGAGATCGGCGCGGTGATTGGCGGCGTTGGTGACCGTCAGGTAGCGCTGCTCGCCCAGGCGGTAGGTGAACAGGTCGTCGAGCACCCCGCCGTCCTCACGACAGAGGACGCTGTACTGCGCGCCATCCACCGGGATCGTTGAGAGGTCGTTGGAGAGCAGCCGCTGCAGCAGCACCAGAGCATCGGGGCCAACCGTTTCCAGCTCGCCCATGTGTGAGACATCGAAGATCCCGCAATGCTCGCGCACGGCCATGTGCTCGGCGCGAATCCCCAACGCGTACTGAACGGGCATCTCCCAGCCGGCGAAGGGCACGAGCTTCGCGTGGGCGGCGCGGTGGCGCGCGAACAGAGGGGTGCGCAGCAGCGCCTGGGAGGCCGGAGTGGACACGCTGGCCAGGCTATCGAAGGGTCCGCGAAGAGGCGTGAAGAGAGGCGGAAAGCTTGGGTGCACGGCTCTACGCACGAGTAATTGCAGCAAACCATGCAGCTAAAGCGCTCCCAATAGGTCGTCGATAACCCCACGAGAGGACACGCCAGTGTCCACAATTCCAAGGAGGAACTGACGTGTTCAAGTACAACATTGGAAGGCGTGGCGCCATCAGCCGTAAGCGTAAGCTCACCGGCCTGGTTGTGTTCATGCTGGCAAGCGTTATGGCGTTGGGCGCCTATGCGTTCACCGCGAGCAACACGGTCGCAGCCCACTCAGCGGGCGCCGGTGCGGCCGAAGTGAGCGGCTACACGGTCGAATCTCCGGCCAACTACCGCTTCAGCGCAGACGGGTTGACGATGCTCGGAGTCACCTTTCATCTCAACAAGGCGGCCTCGGATGTTCAGGTCGCCCTGAGCGCAGCCAATCCAGTGCTGGCCGACTGGTCTGACTGTGGGGCTGCGGTGGGAGGCGAAAACGTCGTCACCTGCACCTTCGCGAACCCCGTCGCCGACGGGACAGGTCTGAAGCTGTCAGTCGCTGCCGTGAGCAGCGGCACCGTAACGATCGAATAGCAGCACCACTGGGCCACGCGGGGCGGCCGCCATTCGGCCGCCCCGCGCCCAGCCCCGTCATGAGAAACGCTCACGCCAAGAAGCTCCTCTCCAGCGGTCTCGCACTGATCGCCCTCGTCGGCGTGTGGTTCTACTTCGCCCCGGTCGGCCTCGGCGGCTCCACAAGCTACGTGGTCACCGACGGGATCAGCATGCAGCCCCGTTTTCACTCGGGCGACCTCGCGCTGGTGCGCGGCCGCAGCAGCTACAAGGTGGGCGAAATCGTCGCCTACAACAGCAGAACCTTCCACACGATCGTGCTCCACCGGATCGTCGCGCGCGCCGGCAACCGGTATGTGTTCAAGGGCGACAACAACAACTTCACCGACTTCGAGCACCCGACCCAAAGCCAGCTGATCGGCGCCCTGTGGCTGCACATCCCGAGCGTGGGCGCGCGGCTGGAGTCGCTGCGCTCGCCGCTGCTGCTCGGGGTGCTGGTCGCCGCAGGGGTGCTCCTGCTCGGCGGAGCCGCGTTCACGCAGCGTCGGCGCCTGCGGCGCCGGCAGAGGCGTGCCGCCGGGGGCGGGAACGGAGGCTGGGGCGGGGGCGCCTCCACCGGGCACCCGCCCATTCGCTCCCCCGAAGCGCTCCTCGGGGTGCTCGCGGTCGGCCTGCTCGCCCTGCTCCCCTTCATCGTGCTGGCGCTGCTGGCGTTCACGCGCTCGACCACCGAGCTCGCTCCCGTGAGGTCCCCTACAAGCAGAGCGGCACGCTCTCCTATTCCGCCAAGGCCGCACCGGGTCCCATCTACCCAAACGAGCGCGCGGTGACCGGCGAACCGCTCTTCACGCACGTGCTGAGCGTGGTGGATCTGCACTTCGCCTACCGCTTCCACACGGCCGCCGCGCATTCGCTCGCGGGCAGCGCCGCGCTGTACGCGAAGGTCGCCTCCACGAGCGGCTGGCAGACGACGCTCGCGCTGGGTGCGCCGCGACGCTTCCGCGGCGACCGCGCCGTGGTCGAAGGCAGGCTCGACCTAACCTCCTTGCTCGCGCTGGTGCGCCGCGTGCAGAGCACGACGGCGGTGAGCGGCACCTACACGCTCACGCTGATTCCGCGCGTCAGGGCGAGCGGAAGCGTGGGTGCGCTGGCGCTGCACACCACGTTCTCGCCACGGGCCCAGTTCTCACTCACCCAGTTCGAGGCCCAGCCGGTCGCTCCCGCGGGCGGCCCCGCCGGGGAATCCTCCTCGGCGAACTCCGCCGCACCCTCGTCGGCGAACCCGTTCGACCAGTCCACCGCGAGCGCGCTAACGGGCAGGGGCACGCAGCCGCTCTATCTCTCCATCGGGATCGCGCGGGTGACGGTGACGCGCGCGCGCTGGATCGCGCTTGGCGCGATCGCCCTGATTCTCAGCGCCCTGGCCGCGGCGCTCTTGCTCATACGGCCGCGGCCACGAGACGAGTCGACGGCGATCCTGGCGCGCTACCGCAAGTCGATCGTCCCCGTCGCGCGCGTTTGGCAGCTGCCGGGCGTCGGGGTGATCGACGTCCCGGAGATGGAGGCGCTGGTGAGGATCGCCGAGCACTACGACCGCTCGATCCTGCAGGAGACGACCGAAGAGGGCGAGTCCTACTGGGTCACCGACGAGAGCGGGCAGTTCCGCTACGCGGCCAGCGCATGGGCGCGCGCGGAGGAGGAGGAAATCGTCGACCAGAGCTCGCTCAACGACTTCATGCGCAAGGCCTACGCCGACGGAAGCAAGTTCGGGGCGGTGGTGCTGATGTCCGACAGACAGCTCGCGGCCGAGAACGCCGCTGTGGAGTGGGTCGATCGGGATGCGTGGGCGAGCCACGATACGGTCGTCTCCCAGCCGGTCTCATACGACGCTTGGGGCGGCCAGGATGAGTTCACGGCCGAGCCGGCCGCCCAGGAGGATCGGGCGACTCAGGACACGGTGGAACTGGCCTTCTGAGACCTCAATCCTGGCTGGGCTGAGCAGCTTCGAGGTCATCCAAGTCGACGAGGTCACGGGGACGCCCGGCAGCCCGTTTCATTGCGCGCAGGTGCTCAAGCGCACAAATAGCGATTGTCACACCCAGCAGCTCTACATCGATCGCACCAGTTCGAAGCTCGGCGTAAGGCAAGACGCCCTCGAGACCCTGGACCACGTCCAGGTCCCCGAGCTGTGTTGCGATCAATGCTCGTTCGCCGCCGCGCAGCAGCGCCGCGATGGAACGCTCGGAGCCAAGCAGTGCCTCTCCCAGGTGGACGTGACCGCCGAGCCCGGCGACGACATGAGCGAGCCGGTCCAGATTATCCGGTGCCGGATCGGGCACGATGTCGCAGTCCTTCGTTCCCCGCACAACGCCCCACGACCCCAACGCCAGACCGCCGATGACGACGAAACGAACATCCCCCTGGACGAGCTGGAGGAGAAGCTCATCGAACGACGGTGCACTCAACGGGCGCGCCGCGCGGAGTCGTGCAACTCAAACAGCTTGCGTGTCAGCGCGATCGTCTCCTTCAGGTTCACGACAGGCGGCCGCTGTCCGTCCGCTCGCAGGCGCAACCGCCGCACGCGCTCACCCTCCAGGTCATGCGACTGCTTGGTTCGCTCCGGCATCCACGCAAACACTATCGAGTTGACCGACCTGGCCAGCCAGAACAGGCAGCGCTCCCGAGCGCGAAAACGGGACTAGCGCAGGAACGGCGGAACGTCGATCTCATCGTCTGAGATCTTCGAGCGTCGAGCGCTCGCGCTCGCCGATGCGCGGCCCGCGATCCGGGCGTGCGGAGCGCTCGCGCCGCGCGCTGCGTCCCGGACGGTGGTCGAAGCCTGTGCCGATCACCGTCACGCGCACATCGTCGCCGAGCGTCTCGTCGATCACCGCGCCGAAGATGATGTTGGCGTTGGGATCGGCCGCGTTCTGGATGATCTCCGCGGCTTCGTTGACCTCGAACAGACCGAGCTCCTTGCCGCCTGTGATGTTCAGGAGGATGCCCGTCGCGCCCTCCACCGACTCCTCCAACAGCGGCGAGGATATCGCGACCTTCGCGGCCTCCGCGCAGCGGTTCTCGCCGCCCGCGCTGCCGATGCCCATCAGCGCCGAGCCGGCGTCGTGCATGATCGTGCGCACATCGGCGAAGTCGAGGTTGATGAGGCCGGGGATCGTGATCAGATCGGTGATGCCCTGAATGCCCTGGCGCAGCACATCGTCGGCTTCGCGGAAGGCATCGAGCATCGAGGTGCGTCGCTCCACCACCGCGAGCAGCTTCTCGTTGGGGATCACGATCAGCGTGTCCACGACCTCGCGCAGACGCTCGATGCCCTCAGCGGCCTGGCGCGCTCGCTGGGTGCCCTCGAAGTCGAAGGGGCGCGTGACGACGCCCACGGTGAGCGCGCCGATCTCGTTCTTCGCTATCTCCGCGATCACGGGCGCAGCGCCGGTGCCGGTGCCTCCGCCCTCGCCCGCGGTGACGAACACCATGTCGGCGCCCTTCAGCGCCTCCTTGATGTCATCGCGCGACTCCGAGGCCGCGCCGAGGCCCACATCGGGGTTGGCGCCGGCGCCGAGTCCATGCGTGGACTCGTGGCCGATGTTGAGCTTGATGTCGGCGTCGCACATCGCGAGCGCCTGCGCATCGGTGTTCGCGGCGATGAACTCCACACCGCGCAATCCCGCGTCGACCATGCGGCTCACGGCGTTGGTGCCTCCGCCGCCGACCCCCACGACCTTTATCACCGCTAGGTAGCTGCCGCCGCTCTCCATGAGTTCTATCCGAAGCCTTGAGTAGTTATTTAGGGTTTACGAGGCACTGCCTGGCAAACCGCTGGGTTGTGCACGTTATGCAGGGAACTTCGCCCTGTCAATGCGAACGTCGAATCTCGCAACAAACGTTGCAGAAAGCACAACTCTAAACCATGGCCTCAGAATTGCTGGCCTGCTGCCCTAACTCTCTAGTTAAGGTTTAGTCTCCTAACCTCCGGGAGCAGGCCCGGCGGGCGATGTCGAGGACGTGGGGGCTTCCGAGGCGCCCAACGGCGCCGACGTGGTGGATGCTTCGGAGCTCGTCGCGCCGGGGACAGACGTTTGGGCGCCTGCTCCCGCCCGCGATGCTTCGCTCGAGCCCGCCGGCGCTTCGGTGGAGCCCGTGGGTGTCTGCGCTGCCGGCGCAGCGGCGCCGCTGGAGCTGCCCGCCGACCCGCCGTTGACCGCTTCGGCGAGCGTCGCCGCAAGCGCAGCTGCCGTCGGATCCGAGGCGCTCACCTGTGTGGGAGAGCCGCCCGTAGGGGTGCCACCTTCTTCTCCCGCGACCCCGTGCGACAGTCCCACCGCGGGGCGTTCGGGGAGGCGCACATCCACATACCACGCCCCAGCAGAGGAGGGATCGGCGAGCACGCGCGCCGCCGCCAACCACTTGGCGTGCGGACGGGTTCCGTCGCCGAAGTAGAGCGCCAGCCCGTTGCGCATCGCCACAGTGAGGCCCTCGCGCCCGCTGTACACGCGCGCAACCCACCCCGCGAGGGCCCGCGGCGCAGCGCCCATCACCGCCAGCGCGGCGAGCGCATCGGCGCTGTGCACCTGCCCGCTCCCCAGCGGGTCGCCGATCGCGCCCGGAACGATGGGCAGCGAGCTGGAGAGCAGGCCGCTGCCTAGAACCGCGCCGTCGGCGGCCACAGCCGTGCGCACGCCGCCCACGAGCAGCGCCGCCACCGGCGGCTGCTCGATCACGCGAATGCGAAGCGTATGTGGGAGGGAGGCGCTCACGCTCACGCCGCGCACCTCCGGGAAGGGCGCGACCGCGGCGCGCAGGGCGCCCACGTTGACGTTGAGCGTACTCATGCGCATCGCGGCCTCCTCCAGCGCCATGTCCACCGCGTGAGCCTGGCGTCCGTGCGCGCCGCTCACGTGAACGTGCTCAACGGCGACCAGCGGCGAGTTGCGCAACCACAGCCACCCCGCACCCAGCAGTGGCAGCACCGCCAGCACGCACACCAGCGCCACCCTCGCACGACCCCGCGGTAGGGACGGCGCCGGCAGCCGGCGTGGCAGAGGCAGCGCGAAGGAGCGATCCACTTCCCCTCTCCTTCGACCACGGCGCGCGAAATCCTACGACCAGGGAAACTCGACCGGGCCGAGCGTCTGCACCTCGGGCTCCAGCTCGACGCCGAAACGCTCCGCCACCCGGCGCCGGCCCTGAGCAATCAGCTCCACGATGTCGGCGGTCGTCGCGGTGCCGGTGTTCTCGATGAAGTTGGCGTGCTTGGGCGCAAACCGTGCCCCGCCCACCGCCAACCCGTTGCAGCCGGCCTCCGCAAGCAGTACCCCGGCGCTGCGCCCCTCCGCGCGCGCGTCATCGGGGTTCTTGAAAGTCGAGCCGAATGTCCTGATCCCCTGCGGCTGGGCCTCGTGACGGCGCCTGCGCATCTCCTCCAAGGTCGCCCTCACGCTCTCGGTGTCCGCGGGGCGCAGCGCGAAGCAGGCGCGAACCACGATCTCGCCGGCGCCGAGGTTGGAGTCGCGGTAGACGAACCCCAGCTGCGCCGGAGCGCGACGCTGCGAGCCCTCCGCAGTGAAGAGCAGCGCCCACTCCAGCACGCGTGCCAGTTCTCCGCCGTAGGCGTTGGCGTTCAT
The DNA here is from genome assembly GCA_963725525.1 of uncultured Solirubrobacterales bacterium. Lineage (GTDB taxonomy): Bacteria > Actinomycetota > Thermoleophilia > Solirubrobacterales > Solirubrobacteraceae > Palsa-744. The sequence goes on along the minus strand of CAVRYP010000001.1, from coordinate 314,654 downwards.
CCGCACCGCGCCCCCCACCGTGCCGGGGATGTTCACGCCGAACTCGATCCCCGCCAGGCCCGCGCGGGCCGCGTAGGCGGCAACCGCCGGTAGCCGCGCTCCGCCTCCGCAAACCAGACGCGACCCATCGCCTCGCTCGATGGCTGCGAGCTCACGATCGAGCTTCACCACCAGCCCCCGCACCCCCGCGTCGGCCACCAGCAGGTTCGAGCCCGACCCCACGACCGCCACGGGGACCTCGACCGCGCGCGCCCACGCGAGCAGCTCGCTCAGCTCACCCTCGCTTCCCGCGCGCGCGAAGTGCTCGGCTGGACCGCCCGTGCGAACCGTTGCAAGACGCGCCAGCGGGTACTCGTGGCGCACGCTCGGCGGCGAAGGGGGGCTCACCGAGCGCCTCGCTTGGGAGTGGTGCTCACGGAGCGCCTCGCTTGGGAGTGGTGCTCACGGAGCGCCTCGCCTGGGCACAGTGGGAGTCCTCATGCACGCACCAGAGCATGCGCCAATGCATTCACGTCGCCCGCGCCCATCACCAAACAGAGGTCCCCGCTGTGCAGCAGTCCCCGAAGCGCTTTCTCGGCCTCCGCGATGGCGGGCAGCCAGTACACCGCCCGCCCGTGCCCTGCATCGGCCGCCGCCTCGGCCACCGCCAGCCCGCTGACGCCAGGATGATCGGCGGCGAGCTCGCGTGCTGGATATATATCCAGCACCACCGCCACGTCGGCCAGCGCCAGCGCGCCGCCGAGATCGCGCGCGAGCTGCTCGGTGCGGGAATAGAGGTGCGGCTGGAACACCGCCACGAGCCGCTCGTGCTCCAGCGTGCGCGCCGCCTGCAGCGTCGCCTCGATCTCCGTCGGATGGTGGGCATAGTCCTCGTAGATCGCGGCGCCCCCAGGACCGGCCCCCACGAGCTGAAAGCGCCGCTCCGCGCCGGTGAAGCCCGCCAGCCCCGCGATCGCCTCCTCGGCGTCCGCTCCCGCCAAGCGCGCGGCCTCGAGCGCGCCGACGGCGTTTAGAGCGTTGTGCGCACCAGGAACCTGGAGGCGAACCGCGTGCCCACGCCAGCGAAAGCGCTGACCGATCTGCAACCCACCGGTCTCGCTGGTCAATGGCGCTGGCGCGTCATAGGGCACGCACGCCCGCGCGCAAAGCTCCAGCAGCTCGGCGCGGTCCCAAACGACCGCCTGCGCCGGCGCCGCCAGGAATTCGCGGAAGACCTTGCGCAGCTCTGCGAGCGATCCGTAGGTTGCATGGTGGTCGAGCTCCAAGTTGGTCACCACAGCAACGTCCACCTGCAACGCAAGCATCGAGCGGTCGGACTCATCCGCCTCCACCACCAGCCACTCGCCCGCGCTCCAGCAGGCGTTTGGCAACCCCCCGCCAATCTCCCCGCCGATCAGCCAGCCGGGGTCCATGTTCGCGCCGCGCAGCGCGTGCACCACCATCGCGGAAGTCGTCGTCTTGCCATGCGTGCCCGCCACCGCGATCGTGCGCCGCAGCGCACTCAGCTCCCCCAGCAGCTGCGCCCGCGGTCGCTCGGCGAGCCCGCGCTCGCGCGCCGCCAACCGCTCGGGGTTCTCGGGTCCGATCGCGCTCGAGTAGATCACCTCCACGCCCTCCCCAGCAGGCACATTCGCAGCGTGATGGCCGATGCTCGCCACCAGCACGCCCTCCGCACGCAGACGCTCCAGATAGGGCGACTCGCTGCGATCCGAGCCGCTCACCGACGCCCCCAGAGCGTGGGCAGCGCGTGCGTATCCGCTCATACCGGCGCCGCCCACGCCGACGAAGTGCATGCGCCGACCGTGCCACGGCAGGCTGTGGGCATTGCTCGCTGCCCTGCCCGTGGTGTCGCTCATACTCCTGCCGCCTGCAACAACTCGCGGGCGACATCAGCTGCCGCATCCGGACGGGCGAGGCGCAGTGCGGCAGCGCCCATTGCGCGTAGGCGCGAGCGATCTGCCAGCAGCGCCGCCACCTCCCGCGCCAAGCGCGGCGCCGTGAGCTCACCATCGGCGATCGTGACCGCCGCACCCCCCTGCGACATCCAGCGTGCGTTGGCGCTTTGGTGATCGCCCGCCGCGTGCGGATAGGGCACGAGGATCGCCGGCACCCCGTGGGCGGCGATCTCGAATACGGACCCCCCCGCGCGCGCCACGGCCAAATCGGCGGCGCTGAGCGCGTCGGCAAACTCCTCCAGGTCGAGGTACTCGCGCAGGTCATAGCCCTCCCCCAGCTCCCGCCGCCTCAGCTCGGAGTAGTCGCGCCTGCCGCTCACGTGCAGCACATGGAAGGCGGCCCCCGCGAACGCCTGCACCGCGGCGAGATTGATCGTGCGTGCCCCCAGTGACCCGCCGAAGACCAGCACGCAGGTCTCCTCCGGCGCGATTCCGAGCCGCTCGCGCGCGCCCGCGCGGTCCTGTGAGGAGGCCGGGATCGGGCGACCTGTGACGCGATAGCGCCCCAACCGCTTCGCCTTTTCGAGTGGAAACGCCAGGCAAACCCGCTGCGCCCATGGCGCGAGCGTCCGGTTGGCGAGCCCCATGTGACTGTCAGCCTCGGTCAGCACCAGTGGGATCCTGCGGATGAGCGCCGCCGCGCCCACGGGCCCCGCCACGTACCCGCCCCCACCCATCACGGCGTCCGCTTCGATCTCGGCGAGCAGGGCCCGGGCGCGCAGGAACGCTCCCGCCGCTCGCACCAGCGAGCGCCCCGCCTTCAGCGGATTGCTGCGACTCATGCCTTCCACGCCGATCGTGCGCAGCGAATACCCCGCAGCCGGCACGAGCTCCGCCTCCGCGCGCTCGCCGCCGATGAAGGAGACCTCCGCGCCCTCAGCCCGCAGCGCGTCGGCCACCGCGAGCGCCGGCACCACGTGCCCCGCGGTCCCGCCTGCGGCGATCACGATCCGTGTCGGCCGTTGCCGTGTCTGCGCGCTTCTCACGCGCCCATCCTGCCGATTCGCGCGTGCTCGTGTCGGGCGCGGATCGTGCGCCGCGCGTGCCGCGGCGCGATGAGCCCACAGCGCGCACGTGCGCGCTGCCGCCAGAGGCCACGTTGAGGAGCAGCCCCATCGCGCACAGCATCACGATCAGGCTGCTGGAGCCGTAGGAGACGAATGGCAGCGGAACGCCTGTGAGGGGAGCCAGGCCGAGCACCGCGAATACGTTCAGAAGCGCTTGGGCGACGATCACCGCCGTCATCCCCACAGCGATCAGCGCGCTGTAGAGGCTGCGAGCGCGCTTGGCCGCACGCAGGCCCGCATAACCAATCAGTCCGTAGAGGGAGAGCAGCGCGCACACCCCCACCACCCCCAGCTCCTCGCCGACGACGGCGAGGATGAAGTCCGTCTGGGCCTCGGGTAGATAGAAGATCTTCTGCACCGACTGCCCCGGCCCCACGCCCAACAGACCGCCCGAGCCGATCGCGATCTGGCCCTGCACGGCCTGAAAGCCCGAGCCCGAGGCATGCGCCCAGGGATCGACGAAGGAGGTGAGGCGCGCGCGCGCGTAGGGCTTCACCAGAGCGTAGAACACGATCAGCGCAGAGCAAGAGCCAACCAGGATCGCCAGGTTGCGCCCTGGCATCCCCGCAACGACCAGCAGCGAGCACACCGTGAAGCCGATCACCATCGCCGTGCCCAGATCCGGCTGCATCGCCACGAGCAGACACGCTCCACCCACGACCACCAGCAGCGGGCGGGCGAGGTCCTGCAGATCCAGCACGCGCTTGGGGCGCTTGGCCAGCAGTGTTGCGGTGTAGAGCACCAGCGCGATCTTCAAGAGCTCGGAGGGCTGAAACTGGAACAGCCCCGGTCCGATCCAGCGTCGTGCCCCGTTCACGCGCACACCCACATGCGGCACGAACACGGCCAGCGTCAACAGGAACGAGACCACGAGCAGCGGCCCGGTGGCGCGCTGCAAGTACTTCACGCCATCGCGCGCGAGGAAGTTCATCGCGATGAGCCCCACTCCCCCGAACAGCATGTACTTGATCAGGTAGGCGCTGCCGTTGCCGCGGCCCTGCAGCAGCGTGGGAGCCGAGGAGGCGCTGTAAACCATCACCGCGCCAAACGCCAACAGGCACAGCGTGGCGGTCAGCAGGATGCGATGCTCCAGGGGCTGCTCGCGCTTTGCCTTGGCTGCGCCCGAGCGATGCGGGCTCTTGCCCCATGGCTTGGTCTGGGCCTTCTTGCCCCGCGCGGCTGACGGCATCCTGGCTCACTTCGACGCGAGCACGCAGAAGCCTCCATCGCCAGCCGGTAGAGCCGTGGCGCTCAACCGGAGCGAGACAGGACCAGCTCTCGGAAGCGCTCGCCGCGCGCCTGGAAGTCGCTGAACTGATCGAAGCTGGCGCAGCCCGGAGAGAGCAGAATCACATCGCCGGGCTCGGCGTATTCGCCGGCCACCGCGAGTGCCCGCTCCAGCTCGCCGCAGCGCCGCACAGGCACCGCGATGCCCTCCAATGCCTCTGCGATGAGCGGTGCGTCCTCGCCGATCAGGTACACCGCGCGAGCGCCCAGCTCGACCGCGTTTCGCAGGGGCATGAAGTCCTGCCCCTTGCCCTGGCCGCCGAGAATCAGGTGGATGCGCGATCCGGCATAGGCCTGCAGCGCCACGAGCGTGCTCGCGAGATTCGTGGCCTTGGAGTCGTTTACGTAGATTACCCCCGCGCGGCGCGAGACCTCCTCCAGACGATGGGCGACGCCTTGGAATGTGCGCAGCCCATCGCACACCGCTGCGGAGTCCACCTCGCGCCCCAGACACACCGCGGCGGCAGCCATCGCATTCTGAAGATTGTGCGCGCCGCGCAAGCGCAGCTCCTCCACCGCCAGCAGCGGCCGCTCCCGCCACCAGAGCTGTCCCTCCAGATGAGAGAGCTCGGCGTGCGGTCCCTCGCCGAAATGGATGCGGCGCGCCTCCCCGCCCACCCCCTCGATCGTCGGGTCAAGCGGAAGCACCGCCAGATCGTCGCTGCACTGGCGCGCGAACAATTCGAGCTTTGCGGCGAGATACTCCTCGAGCGTGCCGTGCCGATCGAGATGGTCGGGCGTGAAATTGAGCATCACCGCCGCCTCGGGGGCAAAGTCGAGCGTATCTTCCAGCTGGAAGGAAGATGCCTCGCAGACGATCGTAGCGCGCTCCTCGATGCGCCCGAGGAGGCCGCTGAGCGCGGTGCCAACGTTGCCCGCGACCTCCACCGCCAGGCCGGCCTCGCGGTGGATGTGCCCGATCAACTCGACCGTGGTGGTCTTGCCGTTCGTACCCGTCACCGCGATGAATTCGTTGCCGAGCATCCGCCAGGCCAGCTCCAGCTCACCCAGCACCGCGATCCCCTGCGCACGTGCCGCGGCGATCCCCGGCGCCTGCGCGGGCACGCCGGGGCTCTTGATGACAGTGCGAACGCCCTCCAGCTCGCCGAGCCCATCCGACCTCAGGCGAACGTGTACGCCCGCGTCGGCGAGCTCATCCAGGCCCGAGGGAGCACCCCGATCGACGCCGAACACCTCCTCTCCCCTCGCGCACAGCGCCAGCGCGGCCGCAATCCCAGAGCGGGCCAGGCCCACCACGAGAAACGGACCATCCGGGATCGGCGGGCGCGGCTTCACCGGTGGCTGGGGCCTCTCATCGGTGGTGGTAGATCGTGAAGCCGATCGCGGCGCAGATCGAGGCGACGATCCAGAAGCGCAGGATGATCTTGGTCTCCGACCACGCGCGCAGCTCGAAGTGGTGGTGGATCGGCGCCATCAGGAAAACCCGCTTTCGCGTGGTTTGAAAGGAGATCACCTGGATCACCACCGAGAGCGCCTCGATCACGAAGATCCCGCCGAGCAGGATCAGCAGCGCCTCTGTCTTGGTCATCACCGCGAGACCCGCGATCGCACCCCCGAGACCCAGCGAGCCGGTGTCGCCCATGAAGATCGTCGCGGGGAAGGCGTTGAACCATAGAAACCCAATGCACGCGCCCACGAGGCATCCGGCGAGCATCGCCATGTCGTCGTCCACTGCAAGGAACGTGATGCCGATATAGGCGAGCAGCACGATCGCGGCGCAACCCGCGGCCAGCCCGTCGAGCCCGTCGGTGAGGTTTACAGAGCTCGTCGTCCCCGCAACCACCAGATAGATCAGCACCGGATAGAGGGGTCCCAGGTCGATCTGATAGTCCACGAACCACAGCCGCAGCGTGCTCGGCAGGTGCGCCTCGTGGTGGGCCACGTACCACAGCCCCAGCGAGATCGCGATCGTGACCGCCAGCTTGGTGCGCCCGCGCAGACCCAGCGAGCGGCGCCTCACAAGCTTGATGTAGTCATCGGCGAAGCCCAGCAGCGCGCACGCGAGGGCCGCCGCGAACACGCCCACCGAGCGCCATTCGTAGTTGCTGAGGATCAGGAATGGAACGGCGATTGCGATGAAGATGATCACGCCGCCCATCGTTGGCGTGCCCGCCTTCTGGTGATGGCCCTCCGGGCCGTCCTCGCGGATCTGCTGCCCGAACTCGCGCCGGCGCAGGAACTCGATGAACTTGGGGCTGAGGAAGATGCAGATCAGCAGCGCGGCTGTCCCCCCGATCAGGACGCGCCCCATCAGCGCTCCCCGTGACGCAGATGTTGCTCCACCCGCTCGAGCCCCACCCCGCGCGAGCCCTTCACGAGCACGGTGTCCTGCGGACGCAGCCGCGCCTGGAGGAGCTCGGCGGCAGCGGGAGCATCGGGCACGGTGTGCATCTCGCCCACCGTGAACCCCTCCGCCATTCCAGCTGCCAGCGGGCCAACGGCTACCAGCAGCCCCACCCCTCGCTCCTGCGCGTACTCGCCTATCTCGCGATGCAGCTGCTGTTGCGCGGATCCCAGCTCCAGCATGTCCCCAAGCACCGCCACACGCCTGGCCCCAGCGGTGGCGGCGAGGTCGTCGAGCGCGGCGCGCATCGACATCGGGTTGGCGTTGTAGCAGTCGTTTATCAGCACGATTCCCTCAGGCAAGGCGATGCGCTCACCGCGCAGCGCCGAGAACTCGACATCCAGCCGTCCCTCTGGGGTGACGTCGAGCGCACGCGCCGCCGCGACAGCGGCCAGCAGGTTGCGCAGGTTATGCGACTGGCCGAAGGAAGGCCACAGCGCGATGCGCTCGCCGCCAACGCCAACCACGATCTCCCCGCCCTCACGCGCGAGTAGGCGAACATCGCCTCCCTCTCCGAAGGTGACGGTCTGAAGGTCGTCACGGCGATGGGGGTCGAGCAGCGGCTCGTCGTGGGGCAGCACCACCGTGCTGCCCCCACTCAGGCCCGCGATCAGCTCGGCCTTGGCGGCCGCCACGCCCTCCAGCGACCCCAACAGCTCCAGGTGCACGGGACCTACGTTCACGATCACCCCCACGTCGGGCTGGGAGATGGCCATCAGCTCGGCGATCTGACCCGGACCGCGCATCGCCAGCTCGAGCACGAGCGCCTCAGTGCCTGGCGGCGCGGCGAGCACCGCTAGCGGCAGGCCGATCTCGGTGTTGAGGTTCTGCGGACTGGCCACTGTGCGCAGCTCTCTGCCCAGCACGGCCGCGAGGATGTCCTTGGTCGAGGTCTTCCCCGTGGAGCCCGTTATGGCGATCACCCTTGCGCCCAACTCCTGCCGCCAGGCGCTCGCAAGCGCCTGCAGCGCCGCGAGGGGCTCGGGGTGGGAGAGCACCGCGCCCTCGCCGGCGCTCTCGCCGAGACGCTCGGCATGCTCTGGCACCACAAGCACACCCCAGGCTCCGGCGCGCAGGGCGTGGGCAGCGTAGGCGCCGCCGTCCTCGCGCTCGCCCACAAGGCCTACGAATAGATCGCCCGGTTGCACCTGGCGCGAGTCGATGGTGGCGCGCCAGGGCCCCGGCGCGCTGTCGCGCACCAAACGGGCGCGGGCTCTCCGCGCCAACTGTGCCGCGTCCCAGTCGATCACGCGGCAGCCCCCGCCACGCTGTGACCGCGTCCGCACAGCGCCTCTCGCGCGACGCTTACGTCATCGAAGGGAACCTTGCGCCCGTCGGAGAATTCCTGTCCCTGCTCGTGACCCTTGCCCGCGATCACCACCACGTCCCCAGCGCGCGCAAGCGCTATCGCCTGTCCGATCGCAACGCGACGATCGACCTCAACCTGCACCGTGCCAGGTGCCTCGGCGCCGACCCCCGCCAGAATTTCGCGCACGATCGCATCGGGGGACTCCGAGCGCGGGTTGTCGGAGGTGACCACCACCACATCCGCCAGGCGCGCGGCGGCTGCGCCCATCAGCGGGCGCTTGCCGCGGTCGCGGTCGCCGCCGGCGCCGAACACGCACACCACGCGCCCCCGTGCCAGCTCGCGCGCCGCTTCGAGCACGTTCTCGAGCGAATCGGGGGTGTGGGCGTAGTCGACCAGCACCGCGAACGCCTGACCCTCCTGCACCGGCTCGAAGCGCCCCGGCACACGTAGCGGGCGCTCCAGCGCCGCCACGAGATCATCCAACTCGGAGCCCATCGTATGGGTCGCGGCCAGTGCACCCAGAGCATTGGCAACGTTGAAGCGCCCGGGCAGCGGCAGCGAGATCGCCCGCTCGCCCTGCGGCGCGCGCAGGCGAAAGCGACAGCCGTCGAAGCTCATGCGCACATCGAGCGCGCGGTAATCCGCCGGATGCTCGATCGCAAAGGTGACCGCCCCAGGCAGCTCGGCGGCCAGCCGTCTCCCGTAGGGGTCGTCGAGGTTGACGACACACCGCCCCGGAGGCTCGAGCCCGATGAACAGACGCCGCTTGGCCTGGAAGTACTCCTCCATGTTCGGATGGAAGTCGAGGTGGTCCTGGGTGAGGTTGGTGAAGATCGCAGTGGCAAAGCGCACGCCCTCCACCCTGCCAAGCTCCAGAGCATGCGAGGAGACCTCCATGGCGCACCCCGTATCCCCCCCGTCGAGCATCTCGCGGAGGGCGCTCTGCACTTCGATGGCCTCGGGTGTGGTGCGGGCCACCGGACGCTCCGCGCCGGCCACGATCGAGGTGACCGTGCCAAGCAGCCCGCAGCGCTCACCCGTGGCCTGCAGCAGTGCACGCACCAGATAGGCGGTTGTGGTCTTGCCGTTCGTACCCGTCACCCCAACCACCCGCAGCCGCGCCGAGGGATCCCCGTAGAAGCGCGCCGCAGCAGGACCCATAGCGCCGCGCACAGACTCCACGAGCACCTCGGGCACGCCAAGGTTCAGCGGGCGCTCCACCACCAGCGCCGCTGCACCCGCGGCCACCGCCTGCGCAGCGAAGTCGTGCCCATCGCTGTGCTCGCCGGGCACGCAGAAGAACAGCGCGCCTGGAGCGACCCTGCGACTGTCGTAGGCCAGTTCGGTGATCTCCACCGCCCCTGCCCCATCGCCGGCGGCCGGAATCAGACGGTCGAGTCTCACGGTCTCTAGACCCTTGGCTGACATGCAGACGAGTCTAGTTTCCGCTCCGGCCCCTCAACCGGGCGGTATTCCCAGGTAAGGCAGTGCGAAGGACATGATCTGTCCGAAGGCGGGCGCGGCGACGACGCCACCGAAGATCGAGCCGGACTGCGGTTCGTCGATGATCACCGCACACAGCAGCTTGGGATCCGACGCCGGAGCGAAGCCCATGAACGAGGCAACGTAGGCGCTCTTGGAGTATTCGCCGGTGAGCGGGTCGACCTTGTTGGCGGTGCCCGTCTTGCCGGCGAGCTTGTAGCCGGGGATCGAGACCTCGCTGGCGGTTCCTCCCGGCGCGAGCACCCCCTCGAGCATCTGGCGCAACTCGGCGGCGGTGGCGCTGGAGATCACGCGTCTGCCCGCGGGCAGACGCGCCGGCCGGCCGTCCACGTCCTGCACGATATGCGGCACCCGAAGGATGCCGCCGTTGGCGATCGCCGCGTACGCCGTGGCCATCTGGATCGGCGTGACCGACTCGCCCTGGCCGATCGGCAGGTTGCCCATCGAGGAGCCCGAATAGCGGCTGCGCGGCGGCACCAGCCCGACCTCCTCGCCGGGAAGATCGATCCCGGTGTGCGCCCCGAAGCCGAAGCGGCGCACCCACTGGCTGAAGCGCGTGGCGCCCTCCAGCAGCCCGATCTTGATCGCCCCCACGTTGCTCGACTGGGCGAGGATCTGCGCGGTCGTGAGGGACTCGCCGGGGTGTTCGGTGTCGTCGTGGATCGTGCGGTCGGCGACCAGGATCTGATCGGGTATTTCAAAGCCGGTGTCCGGAGTGATCAGGCCTTCCTGCAGCGCGCCGGAGACGGTGACGGACTTGAAGGTCGACCCCGGTTCGTAGTCGAAGCCCACCGCGCGATTCTCGAGCGCGGTGGCGGGAGCAGCCCCGGGATCGTTGGCGTTCACCTGAGGCCAGTTGGCCATCGCAAGGATCGCGCCAGTGCGGGGGTCCATCACGATCGCGGTGGCGTCCTTGGGGTGAAACACGCGCCCCACACCCCCCAGGACGTCCTCGGTGCGCTGCTCGATGTTGGCATCCAGCGTCAGCTGGACGTTCGCTCCAGGCACCTCGTGGTGCACGTCGGCGATCGACACCGGCTGGCCGATCGCGTCGCTGACCACGCGCCGCACGCCCGCGCGCCCTTGCAGAACCGGCGCGAGCGAGTACTCCAGGCCCGCGAGCCCCTTGCCGTCGGTACCCACCATCCCCAGCACCTGAGCGGCGAGCGTCCCGCGCGGGTAGACGCGGCGCATCGTAGGTGCGCCCGCGATACCTTCGATCTTCAGGCCCAGTACCGCATGGGCGCGCCCGGCGGGCAGCGCTCGCGCCAGATACACGAAGCCCGCCCGCTCGCTCAGATGAGTGAGGATCCGATCCTGGGACTGGCCCAGCAGCGGCGCCAGGCGCCGCGCGGCTTGGAGAGGGTTCTTGACCAGGTAGGGCGTCGCGGAGATGTCCTGCGCGGGTTCTGAGATCGCGAGGTCCACGCCGTTGCGGTCGGTGATCGTGCCGCGCTGGGCGGGAAGCTTTTCGTAGGTGAGCTGCTGGCGGTGGGCCGCCTTGCGCAGTGTCTCGCTATGGAGCGAGCCCAGATACAGAGTGCGACCCGCAGCCAGCACGAGCAGCAGGAAGAACAGCCCGAACAGCTTCCCGATGCGACTCTGCACGCCCGGCAACGGCTAACCGCCCGGTTCCGGTTGGGGGGTCGTCTGGGTGGTTTCTTCGCCGCCCGCGGTAGGCGCCTGCACCGGCTGTGCAAGCCTCGCTGCGGCAAGGCGTTCGTCGGCGCGCCCCCGCGTGTGCAGGAAGACGAGCGCGCCGGGCGCGAGGATCCTCATCCCGTTGGCGATGGCGCGGCGCTCGACGAGATCGCCGGCCGACATCCCGGAGTTTTCGGCGCTGAGCGCGGCATTTGCGCGCTGCAGGTAGGACTCGTGCTCGATCGCCCGGCCGATGCCGCCGTTGAGCTTCAGCATCCACAGCTGCATCCCGACGATCCCGATCAAGGCAAAGGCCACGAGCGCGATCCACACGCGACTACGGATCAGGCGGTCGAGCAGGCGGCTGCCGGCGAGCGTCTCCGTGCCGTGCGCGCGCTGGGCGGGGGCGTGAGCGCGACTGGGGCGGCTGGGGCGAGCACGGGCGGGTCGCGCCGGGACGGGGGGACGACCGGGGTGTGGTGCGCGCGCCGGCTCCGCCCGACGGCTTGGCCGGGTGGGGACAGGAGGTGAGTAGGCCCCCGCCCGTCCTGCGGTTGCCGCTGCGGCGGGCGGTGTCATGCCTGGTCTCGAGGATCGATCAGCTTGCCGGCTCCACGCAGGCGCGCAGAGGCCGCACGCGGGTTGCGCGCGATCTCCTCCGCGGAGGGCACGATTGCGCGCCTGGAGAGCAGCGCCGCCTCGGGCTCGCGGCCGCAGGCGCAGACGGGCAGATCCGGGGGGCAGATGCATCCGGTGGCGCGGGCGACCATGAAGCGCTTCACGCGTCGGTCCTCCAGCGAATGGAAGGCGATCGCCGCGAGCACGCCGTGCTCGCGCAGCAGCGCCCATGCGAGCGGCAGCGCGCGGTCGAGCTGGCCCAGCTCGTCGTTGACGGCGATGCGTAAGGCCTGGAAGACGCGCTTGGCGGGATGCCCGCCCGCGAAGCGCGCGGGCGTCGGGATCGCGGAGTTGATGATGTCGACGAGATCGAGCGTCGTCTCGATTGGCGCCAGTGTGCGGCGACTCACGATCGCACGCGCAATCGCGTTCGCATGGCGCTCCTCGCCGTACTCCCGCAACAGCCCGGCGAGCTGGCGCTGATCCCACTCGGCGACGATCTCGCGCGCGCTGAGCTCCTGGTCGGGATCCATGCGCATGTCCAGCGGCGCCTGGTAGGAGTAGGAGAAGCCGCGCTCGCGCGTGTCCACCTGCATCGAGGACATGCCGAGATCGAAGTAGACGCCATCGGCGCGCAGGCCCTCCACGGCGAGCCGTTCCAGCGCCTCGGCGTAGCCTCCACGGATGAAGCGCACGTTGCAGGCGACCTCCTCAGTGAGTGCCGCGCAGCGCTCCTGCGCGAGCGGATCGCGATCGATCGCGATGAGTGTGCCCGTGGAGCCAAGGCGCTCGGCCACCATGCGGGCGTGTCCGCCGCCGCCAAAGGTGCAGTCGATCGCGATCTGTCCCGGAGCGAGATCGAGCAGATCGAGCAGCTCCTCAGCGAGCACCGGGGTGTGGGTGGAGGGCATCTCAAGGAGTGTGGTCGACACGTGCCGTTATCTCCGCGACACCGCCCAGCAGTGTCGGTCGATGGTCGTTCCAGCGCTCGCGATCCCACAGCTCGAGACGATCGCCTGCGCCCACGACGATCACCTCCTTGGCAAGCCCGGCATGCTCGGCGAGGAAACCAGGGACCATGATGCGTCCGGCGGCATCGAGGTCGACGTCGTGGGAGCTGCCGTAGAAGAAGCGCTCGAGCTCGGCCAGACGTGGCGAAAGCGGGGGAAGCTCGGCGAGTGCACGCTCGGTGTAGCGCTCGTACTCCTGCGGCCGCCACACGCCCACGCAAGGCTCGAGGTCGACGGGCATCGCCAGCACGACCCCCTCGGAGAGCGCGGCGCGGTAGCGAGCCGGAACCGTGAGGCGGTTCTTGGCGTCAAGGGTGTGGTCGAAGGTCCCGCGGAAAGCCACTTGGTCGGCTCCTGAGCTTTCTCCTGAGCTTTGTTTCGAGCCGAGGTGGAGAGGTGGGAGGAGCCTCTCCACCACGGCTCGCTGGTGCGAATCTATCCCACTTCCCCCCACAACGCAACCCTAATTGCACACTTTTTCCCACTCCACTCTCTCAACATCCCCAAAAACGTCCAAAATGGCTGCTTAGAAAGGCTTTTTGAGCTGGGCTTGGAGGAGAGCGAAAAGGCGCGCCAGTACGCACGCGGGCTTGCAGGTGCGCGAAATGCCAGCGAACTTGCGTACGATCACTCCCTTGCGCTCCCTGTTGAACTCGATGGCGCTAGCTGCGTGCGTGCTGCTCGCCCTGCTGGCCGGCTGCGGCTCCAGCAGCCCGCCACCGCCCAACCCGGCGACGATCGTGCCGGCCTCAGCGCCTCTTTACATCGGCGCCATCGTCCAGCCGAGTGGCACGCTGAAGACGGACACCGAAGCGGACGCTCACAAGCTCACACACTCGGGCGAACCCTTCAGCGGACTGCTGAAGCTGCTCTCCACCAGCGGCCACCAGCTCGATTACGCGAGCGAAGTCAAGCCGTGGCTGGGCGCCAACGCGGGCGCGTTCGTCACCTCGATCGACGCGGCGAAGGCCACCACGGCGCTCACGGGAACGCTCGGCGAAGCGCTGGCGGGCGGAAGCGTCGTGGGGCTCGGCGAAGGCGTCCTGCGCGGCCTCGTGGCGAACAGCTACGCGCGAGGGGCACTCGTGCTCGATGTCACGGACGTGGACAAGGCCCGCTCCTTCCTGGCGGCGCGCGGAAGCGAAGCCGGAGCGCACTCCACCAGCTTCAGGGGCGTCGCCTACGAGGTGTCCCCTACGGGCATCGCCGAGGGGATCGTGAGCAAGTTCGCGGTGATCGGCAGCGAGGCGGCGCTGAAGAGCGCGATCGAAACCGAGCAGGCGGGCGCGGCGAGTTCGATCGTGCACGCCCCCGGCTATGCCAAGCTCACATCCACCGCCGAGCAGGGCGCGCTCGCGAACGTGTATTTGCGCACAGCGGGGCTGCCCTCCTTGGATGGCCTGCTGGCCGGCACTGAACAGGCGTACCTCTCGCTGCTGCCTGAAGCGCATGCGATCGCGCTCGACATCGACTCCATCGCATCCCCACAGGCGGGCAAGGGCGTGGGGCTGCTGCCGAACGCGACCACCGCCCAGTTCGTGGGCGGCCTGCCGGGCAGCTCGTGGCTGGCCGCGGGCATCGAGAACGTCAACGCCACCTTCGGCAAGGAACCGACGGCGCTGAGCGCACTGACCGCGCTCGCGGCGAAGGTGAAGATCGGCACCTTCAGCCTCGAAGGCGTGCTCGCGCCGCTCTCGGCTCACAGCGTCGAAGTCAACCGCGACCTCCTCAGCTGGATGGGCTCGGCCGGGGTTTTCGCCAGCGGCAGCGGCCTGCTGAACCTGCAGGCTGGGCTGGTGGCCTCCTCGACCGACCCCACCCGCTCGCGCGAAGCGGTGGCGAAGCTCGCGGCCGCCTACACCAAGGCAGGCGGTGAAGCGACTCCCACCACGATCCCCGGCGCCGAAGAAGCCGTGACAGTGAAGATCAATGGCTTCCCCGTTGTGGTGGCGATCGGCGCGGGCAACAACAGGTTCGCAATCGGCGTCGGCCCGGCCTCGGTGCAGGAAGCGCTCAATCCTTCCACGACGCTCGCCGAAGCCCCCGCCTACCACGCGGCCGCGGCGACCCTCGGCCACGGGCTCCAGCCGAGCCTGCTCGTCGAATTCCCCACGATGGTGACCCTGATCGAAACGCTCGGCCTCAGCCAGGCATCGGGCATCTCCGGTGCGCTGCCCTATCTGCAGTCGCTGAGCACGCTCACCGCCGGCGGTGGCGAGTCGCTCGGCGGCGGCGTCACGCGGGCGCGCGTGGTGCTGGGGCTGGCGGGTTCGTAAGAGCGTCCAAGCGCGCGCTTACAAGCCGGCCAAGGATGAGACGGTCGCCTGAGGGCCTATCCCTGAGCGGAAGCGCCAGATCTGGCGCATGATGCGCCGTAATGGGCGCATATGATGTAGGGATGTCCCGGCCATCCTCCGCCGAGCTATGCGCCAAAAATGGCGCATTATGCGCCGAATGAGGTGCATTGAGAAGAGAGGGGCGCCTTGAGGGCCTCTCGCACTCGAGGCGAAGGGGATAAGGGTTTGGAGAGGCGGCCTACCGGCCGCCAGAGGGCCGCAGCGCGGGGAGTCCAGAGCACTGCCGAGAACAGCGGCACCTCGGGCGAGCCGCGACGGCCTCGCCATGATCAGCGGGTCATCTGAACGCCCTTGATGCCAGCCAAAGATCTGCGAGGCCAGTCTCTGTCGCTCGGTCGTGATAGGACTCTCAGCTGACATGAGCAAGCTGAGACTCACCATCACGATGTCGCTGGACGGCTATGTCGCAGGTCCTGGCCAGAGCGAGGAGAACCCGCTTGGGGTAGGCGGGATGGAGTTGCACGAATGGTTCTTCCCGCTCAAGGAGTTCCGGGAGATGCATGGCGAGCAGGGCGGCGAGATCAACGCCAGCTCCTCGGTGGTCGAGGAGCGCCGCGCGAACATCGGCGCCACGATCATGGGACGCAACATGTTCGGCGGCGGCACCGGACCTTGGGGCGAGGATCCGTGGCCAGGCTGGTGGGGTGAGGACCCGCCCTATCACCATCCGGTGTTCGTGCTTACTCACCATGCGCGCGAGCCGCTCGAGATGATGGGCGGCACCACTTTCCACTTCGTGACCGAAGGGATCGAGTCGGCGCTCGCGCAGGCCAAGGGCGCCGCCCGGGGGCAGGACATCTGGCTTGCCGGCGGCGCGTCGGTCGTTAACCAGTACCTGGCTGCCGGCCTCGTCGAGGAGGTCGACATCTCGATCGCACCCGTGATCATGGCTGCCGGCGAGCGCCTGTTCGAGGGCGTCCAGCACGGGGCTCTCAAACTGACGCAGATCCGGGCCCTCGACGCACCGGGCGTCACGCACATCAAGTACCAGGTCGGCTGAACCACTATCGAGCAGAGGGGGCTGCGCGAGCCAGCTGAATGACGACGCGGACGCTCCCTCATCGCCCTGAGCAGCGACGCCATCGTCGCCGACGCTGGCTACCGCTAGCCAAGGGAAAGCAAGCGCCGCGGCCCTGCAATTGGCGATTTGCGAGGCCCGCGGTGGACTGGCGGGTGCGTTCTGCTTTCAGCCGCGCGGGGTGCTCACGACGCCAGCGCATCGCGTTGCCATCCGTGCTGCTGAGCCGGTGTGGCCGGGTGGCTTGCCTCATTGCGATGCGGGTGGCGCGGATTAGCGGCGTAGCTCTGCCTGTAGCCGGGTTGCGAGGCGGACGGAGGCGTCGATCTCGAGTTGGCGGATTGAGACGCTCTCGATGCTGACCCCGAATGGGACGCCGACGCGCCGGCAGAATGCGATCAGCTCGACGGCCGTAGCGACGGCTTGGTCGTAGGACGCTTCTAGGGTGTCCTCGGCGTGGCGCAGCTCGTTCTCGATCCAGCGCGGCACATCGACACCGAGCCACTGAACGAACTCAAGTGTCTTCACCGACCCGCAGACCGAGAACGTAAAGACGATCGGCGCTGGCTTGAGGCCACGAGCGGCGCACTCGTAGTGATAGTCGGAGACCAGGTCCTTCGCAGCGTTGACGTCATAGACGATCTGGGTGACAAAGAACGAGCAACCTGCAGCCTGCTTGCCAAGCAGACGGAGGTGCTCCGTGCCTCCGCGCGTGTGGCGCTCTGGGATCGCCACACCTCCGAGCAGGAGATCCGGGCGCACCTCACTCCGTAGTTCGTAGGCCCGCGGCAGAGAGGTCGCGACCGGCTTTTCACGGGACGACGCACCGACGAACACCGACAGCGCCTGGGTTGGGGCCTGTTCGCTGAGCCACGACTGAAGCTGTTGCTCTGGGTACTTGCTGACAGCGCGGTACACGATTGCGGGTACCTCCAAGCCGACGAGATCGCGAGCGAGGTAGTCGGCGGGGTCCATCGTGGGCAGGAACGGAAAGGGCCGTTCCTCGGGATTGCGGTCGCTCTCGTCATCAATGTCGTAGAGCACGAGGCCATCGATGCCCACGGGGCGCAGGCGCTCGAGCGTCTTCGCGGCGATCTGACGGGCGTGCTCCGGTTCGGTGCTCAGGCGCGGTGGCGTCAGCGCGAAGAGCAAGAACTCACCCGTCCCCTCCGCAATGCGCCGCTGCAGCTCCACGCGCCGAAGCGTAGCCAAGCGCCTGCGTCCCTCGAGAGCGTAGGGCTGTGGACCCACCCGGCCCAGGCTCACACGCCCTCAAGCCGGCGCAAGCGGCGCCGCCATCGACCCGGCGCGAGCGGCCGCTGGCCGGTTCTCACTCTCGATGATGACGCGGCACGGGCGGCGGCTCAGCAGATACGCCGCCGTGGGACCGATGCGCTGCTCACCACCGGGGGCGTGCAGCGTGGACCAGTAGATGACGTCCGCGCCGACGCGCTGTGCCTCCTCGACCAGCGAGGCGCCGGGGTGGCGCGTGCGGATCAGCCCGGTGTGGATCTTGATTCCCGCGCGGCGCGCCTTGATGCGCGCGGCCTCCAGCACGGAGCGCCCCTGCGCCTCCTCGTCCTCGAGCCCCGCCTCGAGCGAGAGCTGGCTGGGGACGGGGAGCACGAACACCGCATACACAACGCCGTCTTCGCCGATCAGCTTGGCGGCGCTCGTGAGCGCGGTGGCGCTCACGTCCTCGCCGAAGATCGGCACGAGCGCGGTGCGATAGCTCAGCTCCTCGAAATCCGGCGGGCGCTCCGCGCGCGGCATGCGGTAGTGCTCGAGCGGGCTGAGCCCCTGGCTGCGGCGGTAGTAGAGGTAGCCGCACATGCCCACCACCATCCAGGGGATGCCCACGATGCGCGCCTCGGAGTGGTAGACGACCACCGCAACCCACGTCAGCGAAGTGCCGAGCCCTCCGATCACGGCCGTCATCGGGATCGAGTGGCCGCGGATGCTCACGTTCCACGGCATCCGGTAGGGACGCTCGCGATCGGGGTCCTTCACGCGCAGCGCCACCACCGCGATGGCGGCGGTGGTGAACGAGAGCATCGCGCCGAAGGAGTAGAGATTCCCCAGCACGTTGGTGTTGCCGTAGAGGATCAGCGCTCCCGCGAGGCACGAGAAGAAGACGATCGTGAACCACGGCGTGCGGTAGCGCGAGTGCAGGCGCGAGAACACACTGGGCAGCTGGCGGTGCTCTGCCAGCGACCACGACAGCCGCGAGATGCCGATCATGCCGGCGTTGGTGGCAATGAAGAGGATCGTCGCCGCGAGCAGGCCCACGTAGTAGGTCGCGAGATGCAGCACGGTGCCGTGCAGCCCCAGGCGCGAGACGATCCCCAGCACGGGGTCGTTCTGAAAGCCACCGGCGCCTTCTACGCCGAGCAGCGTCTGAAATTCGTGCGGGTGCCCGGGCACCGCTTCAACGGGCAGCGCGGAGAGGGCCACGAAGGAGATTCCCAGATACACCCCCAGCACGGCGAGCACCACGAGGTTGATCGCCTTGGGCACCTCGCGGCCCGGGTCGCGCGCCTCCTCGGCCATGTTCGAGACGGTCTCGATGCCGGTGTAGGCGAGCATCGCCAGCGAGAGCGCGAAGATCAGTTCGTGCCACGTGGGCGCCGTGCCGAGGTTGACCTGATTGATCAAAAGCGTGGGGTTGAGCACGAGCACAGCCCCCACGACCACCAGCAGCACCTGCGTGCTGAGGTCGGTGATGGCGAGGACGAAGTTGAGCTTCGCCGACTCCCCCAGCCCCCGGATGTTGAGGCTCGCGAGCACCACCACCGTGATCAGCCCGCCGATGATGTCCCCGGGGTTGTGGTTGAGCGCGTGCAGGCCGGGGAAGGCGCTCAGATAGTGCGGTACGAAGAACGCAGAGATGGCGATCGTGAGGATGTAGTCGAGACTCAGCGCCCAGCCCGCGAAGAAGGAAACCACCTCGTTGAAGGCGTGGCGCGCGAACGAGGAGGAGCCGCCGGCTTCGGGGAACATCGCCGCGCCCTCGGCGTAGGTCTTGGCGATCAGCGCGAACAGCCCACCGGCGAAGAGGAACACCAGCGGGGTCAAACCCAGCGCGTGCGCGGCCACCAGCCCGAGGGCGTAGTAGATCGAGGAGCCCACATTGCCGTAGGCGGTGGCGAACAGCCCCGGAACTCCCACCGACCGTCGCAGTCCGTGCTCTGTGAGGCGCGCCATTCCGGGAGCGTACATGCAGCTCTGCCGGGTTCCCCGCCCGAGCCCGATAGGACGGGCATGGGGAGCACTCGCATCGATCCATCTCCGAGCAGCTCCGTGCAAGTTCCCGTGCACCCCATCCACCGGAGCAGGAACCGGCCCTATGATTCCGACGGCCCGGGCCCCAAACGACCTCCCGGCACTGATCGTCATGGATAAGACGCGCCGCGGAAACTACGACTCGGGTGAGGACTTCGTCCTCGAATACGGTGAGCTACGCTTTACCTTCAACGAAGGCGACTTCGCCGAGCGCTGCGAGCAGGCGGCGCTGAAGCTCGGCTTCGTGGGCGGACGCCTGGGCGAGGACGAGCTCGAAGACCTCGTCAATCTGGCGGTCAACGGCGACATCCAGGATCCTGCGTCGGCGCTCGGCGAGCACGTCAACGAGTGCTGGGCCGAGCTGGTGGGCCCGGCCGAGCGCTCCCTCGTGCACTGGCTGCGCCGCCTCGTCTTTCGCGGCGCATGGCTCGATCAGCGCGTCAACGAGGGCGAGCTGAGCGTCGCCTTCGTGCCGGAGACGTGCTCCTTCATCTATGTGCAGCCCGATCGCAGTTGCGAGCCGATCGAGCTCGCCCCCGAGCCCTCATGGGGCCGCGTCGCCTATAGACGTTAGGGCGCGAGCGCCTGCGCGCGCGCCCGCACGATCGCCTGCGCCTCCTCCTCGCCCACGAGGAGCTCCGCGCGCAGCGTGCCGCTGTTGACGAGATCCAGCGCCGGCAGGCGCCCGGTGGAGGTGAGCGCGACGTCGAGCGCCACCACGGTGCTCTCGCCACCGAAGGGACGCGTGGCGGTGGCGATCACCGTGAGCGAGCCGCCCTCGGCGAGGTTGCGCGCGGCGGCAAGTGCACGACGCGCCACGTGCGGGTGCAGCCCGTCGAGGCCATCGATCAGCACGACAGCGTCGGCGCCGCGCACGGCCACGCGCTTGGCGGTGTCGATCGCGTGCTCGACCGCTTGCCCCTGCTGATCGGGCGAGGCCGCGAAGGTGAGCGCCGCGGCGGGCGGGACCTGATCCCAGTCGGCGACCTCCTCGGGACGAACGCCCGCGAGCACGAGCGTGAGCTCCAGACCCTCGCGCTGGGAGAGGGCGCCGAGGATGCGCCGCAGCGTCTCGGTCTTGCCGGCGCGCGCCGCTCCCACGATCAGCGCCCGCGATCCGCGTCCGATCGGCGTGAGCCATTCGATCGCTTTGAGCGTCGGCTCGGAGGCGTCGAGCTCGAGGCGCTCGCTGGGATGGGCCACCGGGAGATCCTCATAGCGCGCGCCCTCGGAGACCGTCTCGGCGGAGGTGCCGTTGATCGTGTCCACGCGCGCCAGCGAGGGGTAGCGCTCTGAGCGCCGGGGCGTGCGCACGGGGCCGCTCACGCGATCGCCGGAAACGAGTTCGCAGCGGCGCACCTGCGCCGCGGAGATGTAGACATCCTCGTCGGATGGTTCCGGCGGGGACACGCGCAGGAATGCCGATCCGTTGCCGAGCAGCTCCACGACGCCCTCGGCCTGGCGCTCCTCCTGCGCCCCGTCCTCATCGCGCGCCTCGCGAGCGCCGCGCTCGGGGCGCCTGGCGCCGCTGCGCTCAGATCGCTCGCCTCGACTGCGTTCCGGGCGCTCGCCGCGGCCGCGACTTCCGCGCGAGCCGGCGGTGGCGGAACTCGGCGACCCCTCCTCCTCCTTGTCGGTGTCAGTGGGGCTCTCCTCGGCCGATGACTTCGAGCGGCGCGAGCGTCCCCCGCGTCGTCTGCGCGTGCCGGATGCGCGCTCCTCGCCATCCTCGCCATCAGCGCTCGGCTTGGCAGCCGAGGCGCCCTCGCCCCCGGTGCGCTCGAGGATGGTGTCGATCAGATCGGCCTTGCGCAGCCGGCGGAAGCCGTCGAGGCCCACCTGGTCGGCGATCGCGTGCAGATCGGCCAGAGGGCTTGCCTCCAGCTCGGAGCGCTCCATTACAGCCATTTGCTTCTCCTTCGGGTTGGATTGGGCGGTT
Source organism: uncultured Solirubrobacterales bacterium (assembly GCA_963725525.1). Lineage (GTDB taxonomy): Bacteria > Actinomycetota > Thermoleophilia > Solirubrobacterales > Solirubrobacteraceae > Palsa-744. The sequence continues at coordinate 293,303 of CAVRYP010000001.1, read as the reverse complement.
GGCGCCCGGCGGCGTTGGACAGCCGCCGGCACCCGCGACCCCGGAGGTTACTCCTGCGGGGGCTCGCGTCGGTGTTCCTCGGCGAGCTCCAGATCCCTGCGCGGCTCGAGATCGCCGTGCAGATACTGGTGCACGCGAATGAAGTCACTCACCTCGGCGATGTCGTGCACGCGAAAGATGTGAGCGTCCGAGCGCAGGCCGTGGCTCACGGCGGCGAGTGTCCCGGCCAGCCGCGCGCGGGGCGGGCGCCGCAGGAGCGCCCCGATGAAGTCCTTGCGCGACACCGCCATCAGCACCGGCAGCCGCAGGTCGTGCAGTATTCCCATCCGCGACAGCAGGTCGATCGTCTGCGCGGGCGTCTTGGCGAAGTCGGGGCCCGGATCCACGATCAGCTGCTCGCGCCTGACACCCAGCCCGAGCGCCAGCTCGATTCGCTCTTCCAGAAACTCCATCACGTCGGTGACGATGTCGCCATACAGGTCGGGGTCCTGCAGACGCTGCTTGGGGGCGGCGCGAGTGTGCATCAGCACAAGCGCCGCGCCCGTCTGCGCGCACACCTCGGCCAGCTCAGGGTCGCGCAGGCCGCTGACGTCGTTGACGACGCTCGCTCCGGCCGCGATCGCCGCGCGTGCCACCTCGGGCTTGTAGGTGTCCACCGACACCAGCGGGCAGACGGGGCCGCGATCGCCGATCGCCAGCTCGGAGACGATCCGTTCGATCAGCGGCGCCACCAGCTCGACCTCCTGCTGGGGGTCCAGCGGCGGGCGTTCGGTTGAGGCGGACTCACCGCCCACGTCGAGGATGTCCGCGCCCTGCAGCGTCAGCTCGCGGGCAAGCGCCAAGCGCTCGTCAGTGCTGCGATAGCGCCCGCCGTCGCTGAAGGAGTCCGGGGAGGCATTGACGATGCCCATCAGCAACGGCCGCCGGCCGACCTCGACATCGTGATCGCGGGCGTGGAGCGTGTAGCGGTGGGGCCACCGGTGGGGATCGTCGGCGAAGCCACCAACCATCGCGCTCATTTGCCCAAGATCCCCTCGGCGCGGGCCTCCTCGGCGAAGCGCTCCACCTCGAGGGCCATCCGCGAGGGGTCCCATCCGTGCTCGCGCGCGAGCACCTCGGCGACGCGCCGCACCGGATCCCCGGAGAGCTCGCCCGCGGCGAGCAGCCCGAGGCGGGTGCGCCGCAAAAGCACGTCGCCCACCGAGCGGGCCTGCTCGCTGCGCGCGGCGAGCACCGCCTCGGCGAGCAGGTCGGGCAAGCCGGGAACGACCGGCTGGGCGAGCTCTCCGCGCTCGGCGGCGAGCGCGAGCACCTGATGGGCCGCGTAGCCGTAGCGCGCGGCGAGCGCGGCGTAGGACTCCTCGGGGACGCCCTCCACGCGCGGCAGCTCCTGCACGTCGATGGCCTGCCCGAGGGGGATCTCGTGCGTGTGGCAGGGCGCCTCGCGGGCTTCGCGCTCGACGAGTCGATCGACGGTCATCTTGGCCATACGCCGCCAGGTGGTGAGCTTGCCCCCGGTGATGGTGATCATCCCGCTGGAGGTCTCATACAGCTCGGCCTTGCGCGAGATGTCCACCGACTTCTTCGCGTCACCGGTGGAGATCAACGGGCGCACGCCCGCGTAGGCGCCGGTGAGATGCTCGACGGTGAGGGAGGTGGCGAAGAACTCGTTGACGGCGTCCAGCAAGTACTCGACTTCCTCACCGGCTGGAGCCACGTGCTCCAGCGAGGGAGCCTCGTAGTCGTTGTCGGTTGTCCCCACGAGCGTCCTCCCGAGCCACGGCAGCGCGAAGATCGTGCGTCCCCCGCCCGCAGGCACGATCGCGCCGGCGCCGAGGGGGAGATCCTCGTGGCGCAGCGTGATGTGGGTGCCGCGACTGGGGCGGATGCGCAGTTCGGCCTCCCCCTGGAGCTCCTCCGGGCGGAGCTCATCCGCCCATACCCCGGTGGCGTTGACGACGTTGGCGGCGCGCACCTCGAACTCCGCGCCCGATTCGCCGTCGCGCACGCGCACCCCCCGCGCACGACCCTCCTCCTCCAGCAGCGACAGCGCGCCGAGCCGGTTGGCGCAGACGGCGCCGAACCGCTCGGCCTCGCCGAGCACAGTGAGCACCAGGCGCGCGTCGTCGGTCTGGCAGTCGTAGAAGAGGTATCCACTGGTTGGCTCACGCGCGGCCAGCGCGGGGAGCAGCTCGAGCACTTCCTCGCCGGAGATCGTGCGGTGGCGCGCGGGGCTCCAGGACGTCTCGGCGTCGTCCTTGCGCGTGCGCAGGCGATCGCGGGCCATCACGTCATAGAGGTTCAGCCCAACCCCCATCAAGCGGTCGGGGCGGACGCCGTCAAAGGCAGGCACCACGAGCGCCAGCGGGCGCACGAGGTGAGGCGCCAGCGCGACCAGCAGCTGGCGCTCGAGCAGCGCCTCGCGCACGAGACCCAAATCGAGGTGCTGCAGGTAGCGCAGCCCGCCGTGAACCAGCTTGGAGGAGCGGCTGGAGGTTCCGGCGGCGTAATCGTTGCGCTCCACGAGCGCCACCGAGTACCCGCGCGTGGCGGCGTCGAGCGCGACTCCGGCGCCGGTGATGCCGCCGCCAACGACGACGACATCGAATTCCTCGCCGGCCAGTGCGGCGAGAGCCTGCTCGCGATCGATCACATCGCCAGTCTCTCAGAGAGCGCAGCCCGAACCACCGCCAATTGGCGCATCGACCGTCAAGCGCGCTTGTGGTGGTGGCGATGGTGGTGATGGTGGTGGTGATGATGGCCCGCGGCCGCGGGCGCCCGGCAGGGCCGATGGCGACGAGTGCAGCCGTACACGTAGTGCGAGCGCCCGAAGCCTTCCTGGCCGAGCGGCGTTTGAGGCGGGTTGGAGGTGAGGAAGGAGGCGATCTCGGGATTGGCGATCGACGCGTAGACCCCCGGTCCTTCGGCCTGCGCGCAGCCTTCGCCGAAGCTCACGAGGCCCGCCAGCACATCCTCGGAGGGCCCTCCGGGAGCGCTGCGAACCACGAGCGGCCCGCCGCTGTCTCCGAAGCAGGAGTCCCTTCCTCCGGAGGGTTCGCCCGCGCAGAGCATCCTTGCGGTGATGGGCTGCGAGGAGGAGAAGGGGCCGCTGAACGCACCCTCACAGATGGAGGGAGCGATCAGCGGGAGCGTCACGGCGCGGAGGTCGCTTGGATAGGAGCCGTTGAGTCCCCTGCTCGAGGCTGACTCCGCGCGCGTGTCGCCCCAACCGCTCACGGTTGCGACGATCGGCGCCCCGGCGGGGGTCGGATCGGCGTAGGCGCCAGCCAGCGCTGCGCTCACGCGGATCGGCGCAATCGCGCTATGGCCGTTGGGCGAGGGCGTGGGACCAGTCCACAGCGGATGGCGAAGCCCGATCACCGCGACGTCGTAGTCGTTGATCGAGGGTTCGTAGGAGGGGTCGAGCGAGGTGACGCTCGCGGGGTCCTCGACAGCGCCGCCGCCGTAGGAGGCGCCCATACCCCCCAGACGCGCGGCGCCCGCCAGCACGGCGATGTCTGCAGGTGGAGTCACATGACCGGTGCTCTCGTCGATCGCGCAGTGCGCCGCGGTGGCGACGTGCGTGGCGTCGATCACCACCCCGCCGCAGAAGAACCCAGCCGCGATCGAGCCGGCGCTCGGGTCATAGAGGGCGACCTGAAAAGGGAAGGAGGCGATCGGAACGCTTTCACCCCCCACGATGCTCGTGTGCGCGACCGGGCGAGCGGCCGCGGCCGGCCCCGAAAGGGCAGCCGCCAGCACGAGGCTGCCGGCAAGCGCCGCAAGCCACCGGAGTGGGTCCCACCCCACCCTGCGCGCACCCCATCGAATTGATCGATAGCTGCGCCGACCACCTCTCCCACGACCCTGACCGACGGAGCCTTTCCATACTGACATACAGAATTAAGGCCGTCCATCGCTTTCAGTTGAGAGCAGAATACATCAACTGCTGCGTTATGAACAGAGGTAACCTGCAAAGTCAATGGCATAGGCAGACGATTACGTGAAAACCACGCAATCGTCCCGCTCAGCGGGCCCTGCCCGTGAAACGGCGCTCAGACCTGGGAGAGCTCGGCGGTGATCTCTGAAACGGCGGACTTGGCGTCGCCGAAGAGCATCGCGGTCTTGGGATCGAAGTAGAGTTCGTTTTCGATCCCGGCGAAGCCGGGGTTCATGGAGCGCTTGATGACGATCACCGAGCGGCTGTCGGCGACCTCGAGGATCGGCATGCCGTAGATCGGCGAGGAGGCGTTGTTCTTGGCGGCGGGGTTGGTGACGTCGTTGGCGCCGATCACGAGCGAGACGTCGGTGCGCTGGAACTCGGGGTTGGCGTCGTCCATCTCCTTGAGCTGGTCGTAGGGCACGTCGGCCTCGGCGAGGAGCACGTTCATGTGCCCGGGCATGCGCCCCGCGACGGGGTGGATCGCGTAGGAGACGTCGACGCCGCGCGCCTCGAGCTCCTTGGTGAGCTCGCGCACGGCGTGCTGTGCCTGCGCGACGGCCATGCCGTAGCCGGGGACGACGACGACGCGGCTGGCGTAGGCGAGCTGGATGGCGGCATCGGCGGCGCTGGTGGAGCGCACGGTGCCGCCGTGCTCGCCGGCGCCCTGGGCGCCCTCCACGGCGCCACCGCCGCCGAAGCCGCCGGCGACGATCGAGGGGATGGAGCGGTTCATGGCGGTGGCCATGAGGTTGGTGAGGATCGTGCCCGAGGCGCCGACGATCATGCCGGCGACGATCAGGGCAGGGTTGTTGAGCGCCATGCCGGTGGCCGCCGCGGAGAGCCCGGTGAAGGCGTTGAGGAGGGAAATGACGACGGGCATGTCGGCGCCGCCGATGGGCAGCACGACGGCGTTGCCGAGCAGCGCGGCGACGATGAGCATGCCGATGAAGAGCGCTTCGGAGGTGGCCCCCGCGACGAGGTCGATGCCCGCGGCGAGCGCGAGGATGAGGAGCACGAGGTTGACGATCTGCTGCGCGGAGCCGAAGGAGATGGGGCGCCCGGGGATCACTTCCTGGAGCTTGCCGAAGGCAATGTTGGAGCCCCAGAAGGAGATCGAGCCGACGATGGCGGCGAAGACGGAGAAGATCGCCACGTAGGTGGGCACCCCGCCGGCCTTGACGATGACGCCGCCTTCGGTGACGAAGACGGTGTGCGAGCCGTAGGTGGAGCCGAGGTGGCGGAACTCGACCCAGGAGATCAGCGCGACGGCGCCGCCGCCGACGCCGTTGAAGAGCGCGACCATCTGCGGCATCGCGGTCATCTTCACGTTGCGCGCCGCGGGCACCCCCACGGCGACGCCGAGCGCGAGGCCGAGCGCGATCAGGCCCCAGTTGCCCTCGCCGGGGTATAGGAGGGTGGCTACGACTGCAATCGCCATGCCGACGGCGGCGATGCGGTTGCCGCGCACGGCGGTGGTGGGCCCGGCGAGACCGCGAAGGCCCTGGATGAAGAGCGCGAAGGCGATGATGTAGAGGACGTAGATGAAGCTTTCGTCCTGCAGGAAGCTGGTGGCGAGGGGCAGCTGGATCATGGGCTCCCCTCCTGCTCATCGTCCCCGTCGCCGGCCTTGGCCTTGGCCTTGGGCTTGGACTTGAACATCTCGAGCATGCGATCGGTGACGAGGAAACCGCCGATGATGTTGATGGTGCCGAAGGCGACGGCGATCACGAGGAGGGTCTTGCTCAGCCCATCGAGCCCGGGGAGCCCGAACAGCAGGAGAGCGCCCAGCAGCACGATCCCGTGGATCGCGTTGGTGCCGGACATGAGCGGCGTGTGCAGCGTGTTGGGGACCTTGGAGATGACCACGAAGCCGATGAAGCCGGCGAGAACCAGGATCGCCAGATTGGTTGTCAAGACACTCGCGATCATGAGGCTCCTTCCGTCGCCGCCTTCGCACCGGCATGGACGATCTCGCCGTCGCGAACGACGCAGGCGCCGGCGATGATCTCGTCCTCGAAGTCGAGCTTCAAAGCGCCCTCCTCACCGACGAAGAGGTCGAGCAGCGAGAGGACGTTGCGCGCGAACAGCTGCGAGGAGTGCTCGGGCATCGTGGCGGGAAGGTTGAGCGGCGAGACGATCTTGACGTCATGGCGCACGACCGTCTGGCCGGGCTCGGTGAGCTCGCAGTTGCCACCGGCCTCGCCCGCGAGGTCGACGATGACCGAGCCGGGCTTCATGCCCTCGACGGCCTCCTTCGTTACGAGCTTGGGGGCGGGGCGCCCGGGGACGAGGGCAGTCGTTATGACCACGTCGAAGCCCTTGATGGCATCTGTCAAAGCCTGCTGCTGCTGGGCGCGCTCGGCCTCGGTGAGCTCGCGCGCGTAACCCCCCTCGCCGCTGGCCTCGAGGCCGAGGTCGAGCCACTGCGCGCCGAGCGAGTGCACCTGTTCTGCGACCTCGGGGCGCACGTCGTAGCCGGTGGTGCGCGCGCCGAGGCGCTTGGCGGTGGCGAGCGCCTGGAGCCCCGCGACGCCAGCGCCCAACACGAGCACCTTGGCGGGCGGGATGGTGCCGGCGGCGGTCATGAGCATCGGGTAGAAGCGCCCCATGCTCTCGGCGCCGAGCAGCGCGGCCTTGTAGCCGGCGACGTTCGACTGCGAGGAGAGCGCGTCCATCGACTGCGCGCGCGAGATGCGCGGGATGGCCTCCATCGCAAAGGCGGTGGCCTTCGCGGCGGCCAGCGCGCGCGTGGTGGAAGGACTGGAGAGCGGCGCGAGGAACCCGATGAGAATCGAGCCGCTGCCGAGCCGGCCGATCTCCTCGGCGGAGGGCGGCGCGATCTTCACGACGATGTCCGAGCGCCACACCTCGGCGGCGTCGTCGCCGAGCTCGGCGCCGGCGGCCGCGAAGGCGTCGTCGGGCAGCAGCGCCTCGGCGCCCGCGCCACGCTGCACGAGCACCTCCAGGCCCTTGGCCTTCAGCTTGCCGACCACCTCGGGCACGAGCGCAACTCGGTGCTCGCCCGGGGCGGTTTCCTTGGGAACGCCTACCCGCATGTGAAGGGCGGGAACGTATCCGATCCGGCCGACGGGTGCCAACCCGAGGGGCGCACACCAACCGCGCGGGAGGAGAGAGACGCCTGCCATTAACATGGAGAGGGCCGGCAGGAGCCGGCCCGCGGGGTCGCGCGGCCGGCGCCCGAGAGCCCTGTTGGAGCCACAGCGATGACCGTAAACCTGACTCGCATCTACACGAAGCTCGGCGACGGCGGCGAGACCCACCTCGGCGATATGAGCCGCGTCTCCAAGCTGCACCCGCGCGTGGAGGCATATGGGACTGTGGATGAGCTCAATGCGACGCTCGGCGTAGCGCTCTGCCAGGCGGAGCTGCCGCCGCGCATCGCGGGGTGGCTGCGGCGCGTGCAGAACGACCTGCTCGATGTGGGCGCCGATCTGAGCGTGCCCGAGCCGGCCCAGGACGCGGACTCGGATTCAACGCCGACGGGCGAAAGCGCCGGGAAGCCCCAAAGACGCGTGAAACACAAGGCGCCGGCAAGGCTGCGCATCTCCCCCGCGTACACGGAGTGGCTGGAGGGGGCCTGCGATGAGGTGAACGCGGGTTTGCAGCCGCTGCGCTCGTTCGTGATCCCGGGCGGGACGCCGGCGGCGGCGCAGCTGCATGTGTGCCGCACGGTTTGCCGCCGCGCGGAGCGCTGCGCGATCGCCGTGGGCAAGGAGGGCAACCCGGAGGTGGTGCGCTATCTCAATCGCCTCTCGGATCTGCTGTTCATCCTCAGCAGGGCGGTGAACGAGGCGGATGAGTCACTGTGGGAGCCCGGCGCGCACGGCGCCGACGCGGGGACTGCGGCGTAGATCCGCACGCCCTCGCGTGATGGAGCGCCGCTGCTCGGCGAGGCGCACGGCGACGAGGGCGAGTGAGACCCAGAGGCCGGCGAGGAGGTAGCCGCCGAAGACGTCGCTGGGCATGTGCCAGGCGAGGATCAGCAGCGAGAGGCCCACGCCGAACACGAAGGCGGCGCCAAGGACCGTTACGAGGGGCCGGATGGCGTAGGGCGTGACGAGCGCGGCGCACAGCGCGAGGGTCATCGCGGCGGTGGCGTGGCCACTCGGCCAGGAGGCCGCGGTGATGTCCTTGAGGCCGGCATAGGCGTGGGGATGCGCGAGCAGCGGCTTGAGCACCTCGGCGGAGAGCGGCGCGAGCGGCAGCACCACCACGAGCGCAAGCGCCAGGCGCGGGCGCCTGCGCACGAAGGCGGTGGCAACGAGCAGAAGCGCCCAGACGGTGTAGAGGCCCGGTTCGAGCAGCCGAAGGAGGTCGTTGGCGAGCAGATCCACGCGCGGGCGCCCGAGGCGGGTGAAGTCGTAGAGGGTGGTGGCGTCGCGCGCGTGAGCGATCGGCACGAGCGCGGCGATGACCCAGGTGGCGGCGAGGCCGGCGAGACAGAGCCCGGCGAGCCCCAGCGCCGCGGCGGGGCTGTGCCTGGCGGGGACGCGGTTGGGGTCTGCGCGCGCGGAGAATGATTGCGCCATCCCACTCAGCGTAGAGGGGCCGCTAAAGACAGCCTGAAGGCCCTCCTCAGAATGGCCTGCCGGCGAGCGCGGTGAGCGCCTGCGCGGTGACCCACACGGGGGTTTGCGCGCTCGTGGCGGAGTAGCGCACGCTGCCATCGGGCGCGATCAGGCCTTCGAGATACCCGAGCGGCGAGCGGCTGCCGTGGCGGCGCACGGCGTTCACGTTCACACCCGCGGCGAGCAGCCCCTGCACCGCCCAGGCACTCGACTGGGCATTGGAGGGCGCGCCGGGCAGCTGCGGGTAGCCGCCGTCGGCGTTCTGCGCACGCAGCAGGAAGGCGACGGCGCGGGAGATCGTGGCGCCGCGCACCCCCGCGTCGACGAGACCCTGCAGCGCCGCGGCGGTGTCATCGACATCGCTCGCGCCGCCGCGCGCACCGAAGCCGAAGCCGCCGTTTGAGTTCTGCTGGCGGGCGATCCACAGGCCGGCGCCGCGCACGAGCGAGCCGGAGGCGGCGCCCTCGGCGTCGCGGAGGGCGAAGATCGCGAAGGTTGTGATGTTGACGAGGTGCTCGAAGGAGCCGTCGTGCGAGCGCGCGCGCAACAGTTCCCCAAGCAGGTTGCGAGGGCCGATCGAGCTGGAGGCCACGCCGCAGGCGTGCAGCGCCATGATCGTGCGCTCCAGATCTCCGGGGCCTTCGAGCGTGGAGGATCCGCTGTAGAGCGCGTTGAGCACCGTGTGGCGGTTGCGAGCGAGGCTGCGTGGGTCGCGCCCCGCGGCGGCCAGGCCGAGCGCGGCCCAGGCGCTGTAGAGCTCGCTGGTGCGCTGCCCGCGGGCTGCACCGAAGCCCCCGTCGCTGTTCTGGGCACCGGCGAGGAAGGCCACCTCGCGCGAGAGCTGCGCGCGCGCGGGAGCGGCGGCGGGCGCGGCTTTGGCGCCCGCCGCGAGGCCCACCGCGAGCAGGAGCGCCACCGCGCCTACACCGGCGGCCTCCCCGAGGGCCTCCCAGCGCACGTCCATGCGCTCGCGCATCCGTCCCAGCAGCCGCGCCAGCTCGGGTCCGAAGGCGAGCCCGAAGAGGAAGCTGGCGAGCACATCGACCACGTCGAAGGGCAGCGCGGCTCCGGCCACCGCGAGCAGCGCGGCGGGGGTGTGGCTGGCGCCGAGCGTCCACGTGTAGAGGTTCATGATCTCCTTCGCTCCGAGCGCGGCGAACGCACAGGCGAAGGCCAGCGTCACACGCCCCATGCCACGGTTGCTGAGGCGCCCAAGCGCGGCGCCGAAGAGGCCCACGAGCCCCCAGGCGGCCATCTGCCACGGCGTGTAGGGGCCCTGGCCGAGGAGGATGTTCGAGGCGAGCATCCCAACCGCGCCCACGGTGAAGCCGGGGAGCGGACCGAGTGCATAGCCCACCACGAGCGTCATCGCGGTGATGGGCTTGACGTCGGGGAGCGCCACGAAGGCGTCCCGTCCGAGCGCGGCGGCGGCGGCGAGGGTCGCCACGACGGCGATCGTCCGCGCGGAGGGCCGCGAGCGCTCGTAGGCGAGCCAGCCGAGCGCGAGCACAACTCCGACGACGAGGAACGATGCGAGCGGCCAGCTCACGGCGCCACCTCGCGCACACGCCCCACCGGCGGGGGCGCATAAGGAGCCTCGTGCCGTACCTCCGCCAACCCGCTGGCAGCCGATGCGCGACCGTGGGATGGGGCGCCGAGGCCGCTCAACAGCCGCGCCCCCTGCTCGGGGGCGAGCGCACCGCCCGCGCCTCCGAGGATGCGCGCGGTCTCGGTGGCGAAGTACCACCCACCGGCGAGCAGCTCCGCGGCGGGGCCGTCGGCGATGGCGCGCCCGTCGGCGAGCAGCACGACGCGCTCGGCGCAGGCGCAGGCGAACTCGGGATCGTGCGTCGCGACGAGCACCGCCTGACCCGCCGCGGCGCGCCTGCGCAGCTCGCCGGCGAGGACGGCCTTCGCCTCGCGGTCCATGCCCCGCGTGGGCTCGTCGAGCGCAACCACGGCCGGGGCCTCCCCATCGCCGGTGACGATCGCAAGCGCAAGACGCTGGCGCTCGCCGCCGGAGAGGTCGTGCGGGTTGCGCTCGGCGAGATCCTCGAGTCCGGCCGCGCGGAGGGCTTGCGGGGAGAGCTCTTCGCGCACGCGCTCGTGCAGGAGATAGTCGTTGGGGTTCTGCAGAAGCAAGGCGATGCGCCCGCCGCGCTCGATGCGCCCACGGGTGGGCTCGAGCAGACCCGCCGCGTGGCGCAGGAGGGTTGACTTGCCAGCGCCGTTGCGGCCCATCAGCGCAACGCTCTCGCCGGGCTCGAGGCTCGAGCGTTGCGCCGCGGAGGATCGCGGGGCCGTTGCGCAGCTCGTGCCACACCCCCCGCATCCGCAATGCCGTCGAGCGCTTCTTCCTGCGCGCGGGGGGGCTCGGCTCAGGCTGGGTTTCCTCCGGGAGCAGGTCGTGGCGACGAAGGGTGGCGCGCGCCTGCTTGACCCCCACCGGCGGCGGGTGCAGGCCGGCAAGCGAGAAGAGCTTCGCTCCGGGCGTCTGCAGGGCCGGGGCGTTGGCCGCCGCCCACTGCAGGAACGAATCGGGGGCGCCATCGTGAGCGAGGGCTCCCCCGTGCAGCGCCAGCACGCGATCGGCGACGGCGAGGCAGCGCTTGAGGCGGTGCTCGGAGAGCACGACGGTCGTCTCCCACTCCTGGTTCAGACGCCACAGCAGGCCGATCAGCTCGTCCGCGGCGACTGGGTCGAGCTGTGAGGTGGGCTCGTCGAGCAGCACCACCCGCGGGCGCCCCGCGAGCGCCGCGCCGAGCGCGACGCGCTGCTGCTCGCCGCCGGAGAGGGCGTGGATCGAGCGCTCCAGGAGGTGGTCGATGCCGAGCGCGAGCGCGACCTCCTCGACGCCGCGCGCGACCGCCGCGGGGCCGTGGCCGCGGCTTTCCAGCACGAGCGCGAGCTCACCGCGGACGGAGTTCATCACGAGCTGCGTCTCGGGGTCCTGGAAGAGCACGCCCACGAGCCCTCCGAGCCGGGCGGGGTGGTGCTCGCGCGTATCCAGCCCGCAGATGCGCACGCGCCCCGCGAAGCGCCCGCCGTGGAAGTGCGGCGCCAGGCCGCAGGCCGCGCGCAGCAGCGTTGACTTTCCGTGCCCGGAGAGTCCCGCCAGCAGGCAGAACTCCCCTGGGGCGATGGCGAAGCTCACGTCGCGCAAAGCGGGCGCGGTGCGGCCCCCGTGCGCGCCCTGTCCGGGATAGGTGTAGCTCACGCGCTCGAACTCGAGCACCGTTGGGCGCTCGGCGAGCGTCATGCCTGCACTCCCCGGCGGTCGCAGAAGGGAAGGAGCACCGCCGCGACGAGGGCGACACACAACGCGAGTACGCCGGCGTCGAGGCGCATTCGCAGGAGCGGATAGGCGTCGAAGGAGGCGATATCGGTGAGGCGTGCGGCCAGCGCCAGCGCGGTCACGACAAACGCCGAGGCCGCGAACGCCAGGTCGTGTCGCGACCACGGCCTGCGCAGGCGCCTCGCACGGCGAGATGCGGCTCCCACCCGCCCCGAGGCCGTGGCGTAGCCGCGCAGCTCGAGCGTCGCGGCGACGTCCATCGCGCGATCGAGCGAGCCGCCGACGACCGCGCCCAGCAAGAGCACGCGTCCGCGCGCTCCACGGGGGGCGCCACCGGGGCGGGTGCGCTGCGCCTCGGCGAGGCGCTGCGCGTCGGCGGCGAGCAGCGGCACCATGCGCGTGGCCAGCGACGCGGTGAGGGCCGAGCGGAAGGAGAAGCGGCGCAGCCCACGCAGCAGCTCATCGGGGTCGATCGCGAGGCTCGCGAGCGTCATGACAAGGATCAGGAGCGTGACCTTCAGCGCGATCACCGCTCCATACACGAGCGCCTCCACTGTGAGATCGCCCTGCCCGAACGGCCCGAGGTCCCCGAGGCGCGCGAACACGGTGAGGCCATCGCGCGAGACGAGCACGTTGACGGTCACGATCGGGAGCGCCACGATCGCGGCGGTGCGCAGCGCGCGCGCCACCTCGCGGCCCACCCCGGCGCCCACCGCCGCGCCGAGCACCGCCACGGTGAGGGCCGCGAGCGCGAGCGGGTGGAAGAGCAGCAGCGCAGCCGCGCTCAGCGAGGCCGCCCACAGGGCACCCACCCCCGCGCGCGCGGCGTGCAACGGGGTGGGAAGACGCCGGTAGAAGAGGGCGCCGTTCATGAGCTCGGCTGGGGTAGCGGGAGGACGGTGCCCGAAGCCGCGAGGGCCACGGCGAAGCGGTTGTGCAGGGTGCTCTGATCGAAGGCCCTCGCCGCGCGCTCGACGCCCGTGGCGTCGGTCCCCGTGATGACCCACACGGGCGCGCTCTGGGAGTAGCGCGTGGCCGCCACGAGCCCGGAGCCGCCGGCGAGCGTGCGCGTGGCGCGCCCGTTGGCGTCGAGCAGCGTGAGGGTCCTACCGGTCGCCGAGGGGCGCGCGTAGACCCCGCTCGTGGCGGGACCGCGCTGGATGCCAAGCGCAGCCGGGTCGAGAGCGAGCGCCGGCCAGGGACCCACGAGCACGCGCAGCGTGCTGGGCTCTTCGCCGGGCACGACGGTGGATACGGCGGCTGGAATCGCGAGCGCGTGCAGACGGGCGCGCACGGTGTTGCACGGTTGGCTCTGCACCTGCGCGCACTCCACGCGCACGGGCAGCCGTTTGCCTTCGATGCCGTTGAGGAAGGGCGCGGGGAACGAGCCGACGACCGCGGGCACCTCCTGGGTTTGGCTCCAGTCGTGCAGATCCCACCACACGCGGTCGCCTGGGTGCAAGGGGGTGTCGGCGGCGCCCTTGGGGGCCTGCACGCCGTTGACGTAGTAGAACCAGTCGCTCGGCTGCCCTCCCTGCTGGCCGCCGGAACGCCCGTCGATCGACTGCACGAAGCCGCCGCTGTAGCGGGTGGCGACGGTGTCGTTGCGCATCAGCAGGCTCATCACTGTCTCGCTGCCGTGCACCTGCGCCGCGCTCGAGGAGCGCAGTGCGATGGCGCCGAATTCGCGCGTGACGGTGAGCTGCACGCCGCCGGGCGTGGGCCCCGCGCCCAATCCGCAGCCGGCCATCAGGCCGGCTGCGGTGAGCACGCCAAGGGAGGCCGCCAGCGCGCCCGGCAATCTGCGTCGCGCCCGGGATCGCTTCTCAGCGGGCATCGGGCGACTGCCTAACGCCCGTGCCCGCAGGGACGTGCAGCCGGTTCAGCGGACATAGAAGACGATCCTCGAACTGCCACGCGCGAGCGCGACGTGATTGCCTGCGGCGTCCGTGGCCTGGATGTCGAAGACGTAGCGACCGGGCGTGAGCTGAGCTGGAAGCAGGTAGGAGAAGCTGGTCGAGCCGCTCGCGACCTTGAAGGGACTGTCCGTTCCGCAGCGCGCGCTCACGAAGCGCTCGCGAACGGCGTCGTATGCAGCGCAGCGCCCCCGATAACTGCGACGCAGCGCGATGCTCACGGAGACGACTGCCGTGTGGGCAACGACCTTGCCGGTGAGTGTGCGGGGTGCGTGCCCACGTCGATAGATGTGTCCTTCGCTCAGCGCGGTGGCCTGTGCCACCAGCGCGAAGGGACCCTTGTAGGAGGCGGCGCCCGCGGGCACGCTCGATATCTGGGGCGCCGCGACGGCGCCGCCGGGCGCGGTGGTTCCGCAGGTGCCGTCGTTGCCTTCGTGCACGCAGATGAACACTTCCGCGGGGATCGCGGCTGCTTCGGCGGGTCCCCTCGCGTACAGGCTGAAGCGCTCGTCGCCGGTGAACGTCATCGTGGTCTGCCCCTGCGCGTTGGTGGGCTGTGAGCTCTCCCCCCCGCCGGTGACGGTCGCTTCGGCCATCGGCACAGGCGCGCCGGCGGGGTTGGGGTAGGAGAGCACCTGAATGCTCACCGGCTTACCCACTTCGGCGCTCGCGGGCGCCTGGATGCCGAGCACGCTGGGCGCTGGGCCCGAGCACTTTTCATAGCATTCGGGGAAGAACAGGAGGGTGTCGCCCGCGCTCGGTTCCACGCCGCAGATCCCGAGCGGGGATTCTTCGTTGTTGTGCCAGAAATTCCAGTAGGCGCCCGAGAGGGCGGTGCCGGCGATCGTTTCGACGAAATAGGCGGAAAATTCTGCAGACCAGGCGCCCTTCCAGTTGCCCGCGCTCGCGAGCTGCAGCGCACCCGCGGCGCTCGTGCCCGAGCAGCTGTGTTCGTTGTTGCCGTCGTTGACTACGGGCGTGGCATTGGTGGTGACCGTTGTGAGCGGTATCAGCGTCTGATAGCTGGGAGCGGACCCAACGGCCCTCACGGTGACCGTCGCGGGACCGGCGGCCGACGCAGCCGAGCTGAATGTGAGCAACGAAACAGATGCGGCGGCGATGAGCGCCGGGCGCGAGACGATGCGAGGTATGAACATGTGAGCCACCCCTTTCCACGAGGGCTTGTGGGCTGAGGTCGGAGGCAGGTCTCCTGGCTGCCGGGCCTACCCCTCCGCGCCTTCCCATCCGCCGGCGGCGGTTGGTGGCTGCGCGCCTTTGCAGCGCGCCGCGGTGGGCATCCCCGGTCACAGTGGCGGGTCCGCGCCGGACTCTCACCGGCTTCCCTTCACCACCGACCTTTTCGGATGCCACGGATCTTACCGGCACCTACGGCGAGGTGTCTCCTCTGCGGCCACGGCGCCTCTGGCGAAGCGTCCCCTCAATGTCCAGCGGCCCAACGGTAGGCGTCTCCTCAGCGGCCGATCGCCTCGAGGTCGACACCTAGATCTCCAAGCCCCGCGCGCTCCTCGCCCAGCTCCACGCCCGTTGCGATCAGCCGCCTTGCGTGGTCGAGATCGTCCGAGCGTCCCACCGAGAGCGCTCCCAGCACGCGCCCGTCCTTCAGGTACCACAGCGAGAAGCTGCCTTCCTCGATCGATCCGCGCACGATCTCCTCGTCCCATTCGCGCGCTGGGCCCACGTACTCCAGGGAGGCCCAATCGGCGAGGTCGGAGAAGAAGTAGGGCACCTCGCTGTGGGCCTGCCCGGCTCCCAGCATGTTCAAGGCGGCCGTCTTGCCCTGGTTGAAGGCGACATCCCAGTGCTCCACGCGCAGTCGCTGGCCGTGCACGACGCTGTCGTAGGCCGCCACGTCGCCCGCCGCCCACACTCCGGGAGCGGAGGTGCGCAGTTCGCTGTCGCAGGCGATGCCGCCGTGCTCCTCGTCGAGCGCCAACCCCGCGGCGCGCGCGAGCGTCACATCGGGCGCGACCCCCGCGCCGATCACCACCGCGTCGGCCTCCAGGCGCAGACCGCCCTTGGTGAGCACGGCGCTCACGCGCCCATCGCTGCCCTCGAAGAGCTCGAGCTCGTCCTCGCCGTGGATGCTCACGCCGTGCTCGGCGAGGCGCTCTTCGAAGAAGCGCCCGGCCTGCTTGCCGAAGCCCCGTTCGAGCGTCACCGCCTCCTGCATCACGATCGCGCAGCTGCTGCCCAGCAGCGTGAGCGAGGCGGCGACCTCGCAGCCGATGTAGGAGCCGCCGATCAGCACCACGCGCTTGCCGGCGGCGTCGGCGCGGATCGCGTCGGCGTTGCCGAGCGCGCGCAGGTAGTGGATGCCCTCCAGCTCGCACCCCTCCACGTTCAGGCGCCGCACGTTCGCGCCGGTGGCCAGGAGCGCGGTGTCGTAGCCGATGACCTCCTTGCTCGAGAGCGTCGCCTCCTTCGCCGCCGTGTCGAGCTTGGTGACGCTCGTGCGCGTGCGCAACTCGATCTGCTGCTCCCCCCACCACGCGTTGGGACGGAAGTAGGCGTCCTCGCGCGACTCCTTGCCCTGCAGATATCCCTTCGAGCACGGCGGGCGGTTGTAGGGCGGGTCGGGCTCGCGCCCCACCAGCAGGATCTCGCCCTTTGCGCCGGACTCGCGCAGCCAGCGCGCGCAGTTGGCGCTCGCGAGGCCGCCGCCGATCAGCAGATGCTCGACCTTGCGCGTGGACATCTACGGCCACTCTATAGCCCAGGTGGATGGCGCACGGACCAGTGCGCCCAAGTGGGGATGTGGTCGAGGATGCGCCAGCGCGGACCATCCTGATCGCGGTTGGGGCCCACGTCGGTGCCGTTGTGACTTGTATCCAGCCGCAATCCGGCGATCACGATGAAGACGTGGTCGGTGGGCGCGGTGGTCGCGTAGATGCTCACCCACCGCCCCGGCCCGGACGCACCCCAGTCGACGTAGTCCTGCGCCAGCGGGTTCTTCTGGAGGATTTCGACGATCGGGCGAACCCCGAGCGGTAGAGGACGTAGTTGACCGTGCTCGAGCAGTCCTCGCTCGGCGCTCCCCGCGGGTCAGGATGGCCCGTTGGCCCGTAGGGGAGTTCCTGCAGCTCGTTGCCCGCCACCACCATCGCCTGCACGACGGCGGGCGCCGCGGTGGGCACCAGCGCGACGTGCCCGTTCGAAGGCGACAAGAGCGCCCGTTCTCCGGGTGACGAACTGCACCGAGGTCGGGCTGCTCGTTTCCATGCCCGCGCCCGCCTCTGGTTCTTGCGGCGGATGGAGACCCGCGGTACAGAGCCGCCCAATGCTCGACCTCGGCGACGTACCAGCCGGCGTGGTTGTAGGCGTAGATCGCCCTGCGGTAGTCCCCGGGAGCGCCCGAGGCGCGCAGGTAGTTGGCCGCCCCGTAGATGGCGTCGGCGGCGTCCCAGCGATCGATGCGGCCGTCGCCGTCGCCATCGACCCCGTAGCTCGCCCACGTCGAGGCCAGGAACTGCATCGGACCGCCCGCACCGGCGGAGTTGACGGCGCTCTCGTGTGTACACGACGGATCGGGGTCGCGCCCGTGATCGCACTCCGACCCTGCCGATGCCCGCGAGGATCGACCAATCGAGTCCGTAGCGTTCGCCGGCCAGCCGGTAGGCGCGCAGGTATTCGGGCGGGATCTGCGCCTGCGCCAGCGCGCGAGACGCCGCTGCTCGATTCGGCGGCTCGCGCCGGCGCCCCACCCTTCACGGTGATCGCAGCCAGGCCCAACAGCAGCGCCGCGAGCAGCGCCGCAGCGACTCCCGCGCACGCGGCGGCGAGCTTCAACGGCGCCGGCAGGAAGGCTGCCGGCGAGTCTCAGGAGCGGTCGTCTCATCGCCGCGGCCTGCCGAGCTGGCGCTTGCGCCGCTGGGCGACTTCGTGGATGTCGCGCATCACTGGCGAGGAGCCCGCGGCGAGCGAGCCGGCGTGCGCGGGCGCCTGCCCCGCCCCGGAGGGCGCAGAGCCCGAATGGGGCTGGCGCGAGAGCGGCAGCTCATTGCCGCTTTCCTTCATACGTCGCTGCACGGTGCGGTCGAAGTCCCTTCGCGACCTTGCGCTCCTCGCGAGCGCTCCGAGCGACGCCGCCCCCTCCCGACTCAGCTGCTCCGCCGCCCCAGCGAACTCCCTGCGTAGCGCCAGCTCTCGGTCGATCTGCACGCGCGCCTCGCGCCGGCGGCGCGGATCGAGCCGCTGGTACTCCGCGCGTGCGAGGCCAACCAGAGAGGCCAGTGCGGCATAATCCCGCCGCTGGCCGACACCTCCGCGGCCGGTGCCGGACTCCGAGGCCAGAGGTGCGGTGCGCCCTCCTGCACCCGCTCTCGCCCCGGCCACACCGGCGCCCCCCAAGGAGACGGCGCCATTCGCCGCCTGCACGCCCGCGCCGGCGCGCATTCGAGCGAGCTCGGCGGCCGCCGGCAGCGCCGCCTGAGCATCGAGGAAGTCGCCGCGCTCCTCGCGGCTGGCCGCTGTGGAGACCTCTCCGGAGGAGCGCCGTGCGCGCTCTCCCTCGCCGACCCTCTGCCGCGCCGCGCCAAGCGCCTCGCGCCGCTGGGCGATCTCGCCCTCGACGCGCTGCGCGCGCACCCCCAGCAGCGCCGCCCTGCGCGAGTCGCCGTCCTGTCGAGCCTTGCCCTGCTCGCCATGTATCCGCGCGAGCCGACTCTGCATCTCCGCGAGTCCAGCCTGGAGTGCGGGCGCTTCGCGCGCCTGCGCGCGCGCCTGCCCGTGCTCGTGCTCGAGCATCCTGCGCACCTGCTCGTCGGCCTCTCCGCGTGCGCCCAACCGCATCGCCTCGATGCGCGCCCGCCGCTGCTCCACGCTGGGCGCCGGACCGGCGAAGCGGCCCCTGACCAGCCCGCGCCGCGCGTGCTCACCCGGCGGAGACGGGCATCGCCCTCTTCAGGAGCCTTGCCCCGTCGGGTCGCCCACAGGCGCTCCCGGGCGGCGCTCGCCGCCGCGCGAAGCCCAGCACCTGGTGGCGCTGGCGGAAGGCGCCCCACCACAGCGCGCTGATCGAGAGCCACTGCGTCCACCAGCCGAGCCCCTGCAGGCCGAGCAGGATCCGCACCATCAAGAGCAGCGTGCCCAGCAGCAGCGAGAAGAGCAGCTTCGAGACGACCGTCGCCAGCAGGCGCATCGCCCACCCGCGGAAGACCGCGCGGCCGCCCTCGCCGAAGGCGGGAGCGAGCACCGCGGCGGGCGCCAGCAGGAGATAGAGCAGGCTCATCAGTGCCGCGCCGAGCAGGTGCAGCGCGATGAAGCCCAGCGCCAGCACCATGCCGCTCGACGCCAGCCACGATCAGCATCAGGCCCGCCGCGCGCTGCCACGTCGCGCCGGCGCTGCGAAACTCCGCCTGGGCGGCCGTGGGGCCCTTGCAGCTTTCGATCGAGTCGCTCCCGCACAGCACCCGCAGCAGCGATTCGGAGTTGCTCACCGAGTTTCGCAGCGTCCCGTTG
Source organism: uncultured Solirubrobacterales bacterium (assembly GCA_963725525.1). GTDB lineage: Bacteria > Actinomycetota > Thermoleophilia > Solirubrobacterales > Solirubrobacteraceae > Palsa-744. The sequence goes on along the minus strand of CAVRYP010000001.1, from coordinate 274,082 downwards.
GCGGGCAGCGCGAGGAACAGCTCGCCGTTGGTGTTGGCGGCGAGCAGCTCTTCGCGAACGCGACCGCTCGCGCTGTGCGCCTGTTCGGGGCTTAGCGAGGTGCACATTCCGAGGTCGCCTTCGCCCCACCTGCACTTCACCTTCGCGCCCTTGGGAGGGTTGAGAAGATGCGTGGCGGCCGCGCGCAGGCGTGGATCGAGCAGCGCCGGATCGCGGCACCAGCGGACATCCCCGAACTCCATGTAGCACCAGGGCGCTTCGATCCCGTAGGCGAAAACCGTGCCCATTCCCTCGCTCAACGGCCGCTCGCCGGCCGTGGGGGCGCCCTGCGCAACAGCTCCCAACGTGCTGAGGCTTGCCTGGTTGGCCCACTGCCCCAGCGCACCCACGGTGCCGGCTGGATCGGCGATCATCCACAGGCCCGCGGCCATCATCGCGAGCGTGAGGAGCGCCTGGCCGATCGACTGCGCCACCTGCCGGCGCACGAGACCGTGATAGGCGGCGAGCAGCGAGGCCACCGCGAGGACGCTCACGAGCCAGGGATCGGTGAACGTCGCCTGTGCCTGGCGCAGCCCGCGCCTGATCTGCCCCATCGTGGAGCCGCCGCTGAGCAGGTCGAGCGAGTAGCACCACTCGAGCATCACCAGCAGCGCGTGCACGACCCACACCAGCGTGGTCCACACCGGCGCGAGGATGTAGTCCTGCAGGAGCATCATCGCGTTCACTTCGAGGAACCCGTGTTCCACGTTCACGTCGAAGGCGTAGTTGGAGGTGGGAGCGGGCGCGACGAGGAAGCCCGAGGTGCGGCAGTTGCGCAGCGCCTGCGCGGACAGTCCGCCCGCGTGACCCTTCCCCCGGCAGAGGGGGCTGCCGAGCCCGTTGCCCACGAGCGGATCGCCTTCGCCGGCGGGCTGTGCAACGGACGGACCCGCTTCGCTTGCGCTCTTTTGCGAAGGGCGCAGGTGGGCATTCGTAGACGCCCTGTACGTCGAGCCAGGTGCGACCAGCGGCGGGCCCTTTGGCGCACGGGGGACCGCTTGCGCCACCGCTGCCGGGAGCAGGAGGAGAGCGCCGGCCATGGCAAGCGCCCACCTCACCCGGTGGCCCGGCTCGCTGTAGGCGCCCCAGCGATGACCCACCTCACCCGGCAACTCCAGCTGGCTGCGGGGTCGTGGAAAAGGCGCGCAGCAGCGCGGGCGCCACCACCTCCACCTGAATCGCCTCCACGCGGCCGCGGTGGTCGCGAAACAGGCAGCGCCCCGCCTCGAAGTCGAGCAGCGCCGAGCGCCGCGCGCGATCCTCGGGATCGAGCCCCAGCAGCGCGAGCGCCCTTCCCGCCTCGGCCTCCGAGCGCATCCCGAAGGCGAACGTCGCGCCGAGCAGGTTCTCCAGCGAGCTGCGCTCGCCCACCAGCGCGTCGGTCACGAGCTGCGTGCTGATGATCGGCACCGCCAGCTCCGAGCGGCCCATGCGCTGCAGCGATGCCAGCAGCTGGCGCCCCACCGGGTCGCCCAGCAGGCGCCAGCCCTCATCGAAGGAAAATATTTTCAGGCGCTCGCGCTCGCGCCCCATGAGGTGCATCGCGAACATCGCGATCAGGCGCACGAGCTGCTCCCCCACGCGCTCGGCCTGGGAGTACTCCGCGCGCCGCGCGCCCGGCTCGGGGCCTGGGAGGTCGCGAATCGGCAGGTAGATCACCTGCTTGGAGCCCACCTCCGCGAGGCGCACCGCGGGGTCGGCGAAGCCCAGCTGCGTGAGCCCCGAGCGCGCGTACACCGCGAGCGTCTTTGCCACCTGCGCGTCCACCCCATCGCCCTCGCGCAGCGCCCCCACGACCTCCCCGCAGGTGGGCTCGTCGCTGCGGCGCAGCACGCGGTCGACCGCACCCACGATCGCCGTCTCCCACGTCGCCTCGCAGCGGCCGGGGAGCAGATCGCGCAGGAACGACACCGCGGCTTCCTGGCGGAGGTGCTCGGGGGCCACGCGCAGCGGATCGAGCACCCCGCGCAGCGCCGGATCGGGCGCCAGCAGCAACTGCTCGACGTGCGGCGCCACCTCCTCCAGCAGATGAAAGCGATGGTCGCCCTTCGGGTCGACGTCGATCACGCGCGCGCCCAGCAGGAACGCCTCGTACTTGAGCTTCTGATCGAGCGTCGTCTTGCCCGAGCCCAGCGCACCCACGCTGAGGATCGCGGTGTTGCGATCGCTCTCGGAGCCCTCGCGCAGGTTGAACAGCACTGGGCGCGCCGAACCGGAGAGCGTGTGTCCGAGGTAGAACCCCCTGCGCGAGCCCGCCGCGTGGGTGGCGGTGGGCATCATCGCCGCGACCTGCTCGGGTGTGAGCGTGTCGTCGTAGCCCGCGATGCGCGTGCGCTGTGCGGGGAGGTGCTGCCAGAACAGCTGCAGCTGCTCGCCGAGGGGACGGTGCAGGCGGATCTCCCCATACGCGCGCCGGCAGACCTCCACGCGGCGCTCGAGCTCCTCCTCGCTCGCCGCCCCGATCGCCACCGCGAGCGTCGCGCGCAGCAGCGGCGGACGGCTGGAGGACTGCAGGTAGGCGAGCAGATCGCGCGCCTCCTGTGTGCGCTGGTAGCCCTGGTCGGAGACCCCCTGCTCGCCATCGGACTCCGCGCGCACGATCTGATCGGCGTCCTGGATGCGCCGCCGCGCGATTCGCAGCGCCAGCTCGTTGGGGAGGTAGCGCGCGTTGAGCGATAGATCCACATCGAACCCCAGGCTCTCCACCGGCGCGAACATCAGCTCCACGCGCGCGCCCGGAAAGGACGCCTGCTCGGGCAGCGCCCCCAGCACCAGCTGCGCCTGCCAGCTCGTTCCCTGCTCGGACTCGATGCGCAGCGTGCGCCCGCGGTGCTCCACCCAGCTCTCGCTCCAGCGCAGCACGTCGCCTTCCAGTGGCGCGAGCTGGGCCTGGCCGTTGCGTTCGAAGACGAGCGCGCGCGGCTCGTGCAGCCCCTCCACGTGGGGCTCCCCCAGCCCGCGGCAGAAGGCGCGGCGCACGAGCCACTGCAGCTCCACCCCGCGCGCCGGGCGCACCTCGAGGAAGTCCGCCACGCGGGCGTGAACCTGATCGGCGCGCACGCGCACGCGCTCCAGCTCGGCGGCGCTCAACAGGCGCCTGTCGCGCACCGAGAGCCCCCGCCGCAGCGCTTTGAGCCACTCGCGGGGGTGGCGTTCGGCGGCGCGCGAGACATACGTGGCGACATCGCGCTCGGGGTCGCGCAGGCTCACCAGCAGGAACACGCATGGCCATCCGGCGTCGAGCTCTTGCAGGCGCGCCGCGTGTTCCTGGGTGTAGCGCCCCCGCGCGCGCGGGTCTCCACCCGCGCGGTTCTCGTTGGCCTCGCCGTTCCCGCCCTGTTCCTCGAGCTCGCGCACGTAGCGCTCGGTGTCCCAGCGGCGGGCGACGCGCACGATCTGCACGTCGGCCTGCACCGCTTCCAGCGCGCCGAGGAGCGCAAGGAAGCGCGCGCGCTTCTCGTCCTCGGGCAGACACGCATAGGAGCCAACGGGCGCCGAGAACGCCGCCCAGCCGTCGTCGAGGCCGGTGGCGAACACGCAGTTGCCGTAGACGAAGCTGAGCGGACCGCCCATCTCACTCGCCCTCCGGCCCGGCCCTCACATCGAGCCGCGTGCCCGGCGCCAGCGCGATCACCTGGCCCGATTTCAACGCTCCGCGGCCGGGGAGCTCGCGCAGACCCAGTCGTGGAGCGGAGCCCATGCGCGCGAAGGCGCCCCCGCCGTAGACGCTGCGCTCATGCGCCACCGCCACCAGCACAGCCCCCGGCCCCCGGTAGCGCAAACGGCGCAGCCGCGCATCGGAACCATCGGGCAGCAGGAGCACCTCGGGCGGGCGCCAGCGGCGCCCCGGCGCCGAACGGGCGAGCCTCCCCCGCGCGCGCATCCCCACGAGCCGGCGGGGACCCACCGCGTAGCGCGCCATCGCCCGCGCGCCCTGGTGAAACGGCCGGCCCTCGATGCGGATCGCGGTGAGCAGCACCGCCGCACCCGCGGGCAAGGCCAGCTCGCGCAGGTACCACGGCAGCGCGCGCACGCCCAAGCCCAGCAGCGGCACGGCGCTCGCGAGCAGCGCGGCGAGCAGCAGCACGATGAAGTACACCGCCCCCCGCACCGGTACGCCGCCAGGGTTCAGGCGCAGCCGATCGATCCGGTAGATGCGCCGCTCCAGATCGAACACGCTGCGATAGGAGCGGATCTCGATCGCCACTAGGAGGTCCCGAAGAGCGAGTTGACGGTGTCGTGCAGCAGGCTCACCCCCGCCGGCGTGGCGAGCAGGATCGCGACGATGCCCACCGCGAACACGCCCGCGGCCTCCTTGAAGTCGCGCCGGAAGGCGAGCACGATGCCCGCGATCGCAAACGCCAGCCCGATCAGGCTCATCGCCACCTTGCGCCCCGTTTCGCCGGCCTTGCTCGCGGCGGCTTCCAGCGAGTTCGCGGGGCCGCTCGCGCTCGCCGCCGGCTTGGCGGCGGCGTTTTCTGAGCGCACGACCTGCGCCTGCGCCGGCGGACACGCGGTGGCGAAGAAGCCGCAGCCGAGCAGCAGTGCAACCACCATGCTCCGACGGGTGCGGCGCCCTCGGGGGCCTCTGGAATCGGTTGAGTCGAGGATCTTCATCTCTGCTCCTTTGGTTGTCGTGTCGAGGACATGTGTCCGCTCTGCGATCGCGCGAGCTAGCTGTTGGGGTCGGTTTGGATCGCGGAGATCTCCCAGCGGCCCTGCGCGCGCATCACGTCGACTTCGTAGGCGAGCGTGTATTGCGCGCCGCGTTCGTCCTCAGCCGCCACCGACGCGAGCACCGCATCGCCGCCCGGCGCCCAATCGAGCTGGATCACCGAGCGCAGCGAGAGCGCCAGGCCGGGACCGGGGAGGCTCACGCGCGCACCGCTGGAGAGGTCCGCCGCGAGCTCCGAGGGCGAGGCCGCGAGGTAGTTGCGCAGCGCGCGGCCCAGCACCGTCGCCAGCGCGGGGTCTTCGACTTCGCGCAAATGCCCGCCCCGCGCCAGTTCGGCCGGCGCGCTCGCCGGGGGCCCCACGATCGCCGGGTAGCCGCCCAGCGCCAGCGCCCCGCCAGCCTCGCGCAGCACGTCCACAGTGAGGTACACGAGCCCCGCGCTATCGGTCTGCGCCGCGAGCGTGTAAACGTGCTCGCCCGCACGCGGAATGCGAGCCTGCACCACCTGGGTCCACAGCACCTGCTGCTCGCCGCGACTTGGCGGCTGCAACCCCGCGTCGGGATCCATCCCCGGCCCCACGAACTGCGCCAGCGCGAGGCGGTGCGCTTCGGGGTCCTGGGAATTCCAGCTGAGGTAGCGCCGCGCGAACAGCGCCGCGAACCCCTCCGCGCCCTCGTCCGCCGGCGCGGGGGCGCGCATCGCGGGCGCCGGTACGCCTGCGCGCGGGGGGTCGATCGCAAAGCGCGCGCTCGCCAGCACGCCCGCCACCGCCAGCGCCTGCAGCAGCCGGCGCGAGAGTTCGCGCGCGAGGCGCACCCGCCACAGCGGACGCGCGCTGAGCGTCGCCTGCGCACGTCGCTCCGGGGATGGCTGAGAGACGGCGGACAACCGACTCAACCCTCGAACCCGAACTCGGATGTATGGGCCGCGGGAGCAGGCCTCTCTGCAACCTGGGCCGCGGCGAGTGACGACGCTTCGGTGGCGGCGCTCCCGGACTGCTCGGCCACGGTCTGGCGCGCACCCACCGTCTGGCGCCCGACGGGGCCGCTCTGCGCGGGCTGCGCGGATGAGCGCGTCGCCACCCGCCGCGCCTCATCCCCTCCAACGGGCGCAGGTATGCGCCGCCGCCGATCGGGGTTCCCTTCCCGAGCCGGCTGGCGATGGCCGCGGACGCCGTGCGCCGCGCCTCGACCGGGGCCAACCGCGGTGATCGCGGGCTGAGCGGGCGCGCTGGGCGGGACGCTCGCCACAGCTCCCCGTGGCGCGGACTTGGCCAGCAACGCAACGCCGCGCGGGCCGGCCCTGCCGGCCCCTCCCCCCTTCCCCGCCATGAAGCCGCCCACGCTGTGCAGCGCCAGCGCCGCGACGAGCCCCACGCCCGCTCCCAGCAGCGTCATCACGACGACTCGATGCAGCGTACGCGTGGGCTGCTCACCCTCGCCGTGCTCGCGCGTGGACTGCGACCACTCCTCGTGGTCGGGCACTTCGCCCTCGCCATACACGCGGTAGACCTCGCGAACGCGCCTCTGTGCGAGCCTCATCGCCGCGCCTCCCCGCCGATGCGCACGCCGGCGGCCGGGAGCCTGGGGAGGAGGGGATTCGGCTCCCGGCCGCTTGCGCGCGGATGGGCGGCGCCGTGCAGTCGTATCTGCAACCAACTGCCGGCGGCCCAAGGGACGCGCCTATGCGGGGGTGTATTGGTCATAGGTGGGTCCCTGTCTTCTCTTCCGACTCGCACCCCTCGAGCGGGACACCCCCCTCCGATTTTCTCTGCGCAGACGCGAGGCCCCCGTCGGTTTCGCCCAGCCGGCGCAGGCGCGCGCGGGCTCGCTGCGCGACCTTGCGGTACTTCTCCGCGCTCCATCCATGCAGCGCGCAGAACTCAGCGCACTCCATCTGCAGCGAGACCTGAGAGGCCAGAACGAGGCGTTGCTCCTCGCTCAACCCGCGCGCGAGGCGCGGCAGGCGGCGCAGCTCCATCCGCAGCAGCACGAGCTCCTCGGTTCCCGGCGCCCGATCGGGCACGCCGGCGCCAAAGGCCTCCCCCGCGCCCCGCGCGAGCGCCTCCTCCAGCGCCGCCTGCATCGGGCTGCGCCCCGACAGCGCGCGATGGCGATCGGCCACGCGCGAGGCGAAGCGCTGCTCGAGCACTCTTGCCAGATGGGCCGTGCTCGCCCACCTAGCACCCGCCCGCGCCTGCGCCACGAGCTCCAGGGTCGCCTGGCTCAGACAGTCCTCGAGGTCCTGCTCGCGCAGGCGATCGCGGTAGCTGCGCAGCAGCATCTGCCCTCGCGCGCGCGCCACCAGCGCGACGCGCTCCACGAAATCAGGCTCGCCTGGGGCTGGTCTTTTGGGCTCGCATCGGGTAGACACGCATACATGTCGCTCCGCGCGCCCCGCAGACCCCCCTCCCAATTTCGCCGCTCGCCGCTCCGAAGGCGCCGCTCGCCCCTCCAATCGCGCGGAGCCCCCCGCCGATGAACCTCACCGAGCGGCTGCGCGCAGTCGACGATCTGCAGCAGCGCCACCCCCGCCTGAGCTTTCCCGCGGCGGTGCTGAAGAAGTTCGGCGACGACCAGGCCTCCCAGCTGGCCGCGCTGATCGCCTACTACGCGTTCGTCTCGATGTTCCCGCTGCTGCTCGTGTTCGTCACCGTGCTCGGCTTCGTACTGCAGGGCAATCCCAGCGCCCAGAAGGACGTTCTGGACTCGACGCTCAGCCAGTTCCCCATCATCGGCACGCAGCTACAGCGCAATGTCCACTCGCTCACGGGGTCTGCGGGCGCCCTGGCGATCGGCCTCATCGGTTCGCTGCTGGGCGCGCTGGGCATCACCGGCGCCACGCAGAACGCCTTCAACCAGGTGTGGCACGTGCCGCGCAAGCATCGCCCCTCCTTCCTCTCCGGGCGCCTGCGCGGCCTCGGCACGATCGCCGTGCTGGGCCTCCTGAGCATCCTCTCCACGCTCGTCACGGGGGCGGTGGCCGCGCAGATCCCCAAGGGCGCCCTCGCGACCATCGGCGGCGTGCTGCTGGGGCTGGCGGCGAGCCTGCTGCTGTTCTTCGGCGCCTTTCGCCTGCTCACCGTCGATGACGTGCACACGCGCGAGCTGCTCCCGGGCGTGCTCTTCGCCGCGGTGCTCTGGCAGATCCTGCAGTACCTCGGCGGCTACTACGTCGCGCACGTAGTGCGCGACGCGCAGGAGACCTCTGGCCTGTTCGCCTTCGTTTTGGGCCTACTCGCGTGGCTCTACCTCGGTGGCCAGCTCACGCTCGTGGCGGCCGAGATCAACGTCGTGCGCGCGCGGGCGCTGTGGCCGCGCAGCTTCTTCACGCCGCCGCTGCTCGACGCCGACAAGCGCGCGCTCATCTCATCGGCCGAATCCGAGGAGCGCGTGGAGCAGGAGTCCGTGGAGGTCACCTTCGATGGGCTTTGAGGTGTACTTGCACAAGCAACGACCTTTGGCTATACTAACTTCCAATTAGTAAGTACCTATGGAGCCGATACCTATGAATAACGCCTCGCCAGAGCCTCCCAATCCCCAGTCAGAGCCCAAGCGCGTGCTGCGCCTGATCCCACTCGACGACACCGTCGTGTTCCCCTCAATGGGCATCACCCTCACCGTGGATGTCGGCGAGGACGAGCACGTGGTGCTCGTGCCGCGCCACGAGAACGAGTTCCTCGAGGTCGGCACCGTGGCCTCCGTGGACGAGCAGATCCGCCTGCCCGGCGGCGGTCGCGCCGTGACCATCTCCGGCGAGCACCGCGCGCTGATCGGCGCCGCCCAGACCGGCCCCGGCGGCGAGCTGCGCGTCGAGGTCGAGGAGCACCCCGACGCCGTGCCCGTCGATGGGCGCACACGCGAGCTCGAACGCGAATACCACGCCATCGTCGAGGAGATCCTCGAGCTGCGCGGCGACGACGGGCGCATCGCCGCCTTCCTGCGCGCGATCGTCGAGCCCGGCCCGCTGGCCGACTCCGCCGGCTACTCCCCCAATCTCACCTACGAGCAGAAGGTGGAGCTGCTGCGCACACTCGACGTCACCGAGCGCCTCGCGCTCGCCGTGAAGCTGCAGCGCGAGTCCCTCGCCGAGTTGCAGGTGCGCAAGCGCATCCGCGAGGACGTTCAGGACGGGGCAGAGAAGCAGCAGCGCGACTACTTCCTGCGCAAGCAGATGGAGTCGATCCGCAAGGAGCTCGGCGAGGACGAGGGCTCGATCGTCGAGGAGTACCGCGCGAAGATCGAGGCCGCCGAGATGCCCGAGGACGTCAACGAGCAGGCCCTCAAGGAGCTGGGACGTCTGGAGCGCATGGGCGAGCAGACGGGCGAGAGCTCGATGATCCGCACCTACCTCGACTGGCTGATCGCGCTGCCGTGGAGCAAGCGCTCTGAGGAGCACCTCGATCCAGTCGCCGCGCGTGAGGTGCTCGACGCCGACCACGCGGGCCTCGAGGACGTCAAGGACCGTGTCACCGAGTACCTCGCGGTGCGCAAGCTGCGCCAGGATCGCGGCATCGAGGCCGACCCCAAGTCGGGCGCGATATTGACGTTGATCGGGCCTCCGGGCACCGGCAAGACCTCGATCGGCGAGTCGATCGCCCGAGCCACCGGACGCGAGTTCGTGCGCATGTCGCTCGGCGGCGTGCGCGACGAGGCGGAGATCCGCGGGCACCGCCGCACCTACATCGGCGCGTTGCCCGGCCGTCTCGTGCGAGCGCTGCGCGACGCGGGCACGATGAACCCCGTGATCCTGCTCGATGAGGTCGACAAGGTCGGCGCGGACTGGCGCGGAGATCCCTCCTCGGCGCTTTTGGAGGTGCTCGACCCGGCGCAGAACCACTCCTTCCGCGATCACTACCTCGACGTGGAGCTGGATTTGAGCCAGGTGATGTTCCTCGCCACCGCCAACGTCGCCGACACGATCCCCGGCCCGCTGCTCGACCGCATGGAGGTGATCCGTTTCGACGGCTACACCAACACCGAGAAGCTCGCCATCGCCAAGGGCTACCTGTGGCCGCGCCAGCGCGACCGCAACGGCCTGCGCGAGGACGAGGTCTCGATCAGCGACGAGGTGCTGAACACCGTCATCGCCGAGTACACCCGCGAGGCGGGCGTGCGCAACCTCGAGCGCGAGCTGGGCACCGTGCTGCGTAAGACCGCCACCCGCGTGGCCTCGGGCAAGGTGGAGCCACCGGTGGAGATCGATCTGGAGGTCGTGCGCGACGCGCTCGGGCGCCAGAAGTTCTTCCAGGAGTCCGCGATCCGCACCGCCGTGCCGGGTGTCGCCACCGGGCTCGCGGTGACGGGCACGGGCGGCGACGTGCTGTTCGTGGAGGCCACCAAGATGAAGAGCTCCGGCTCGGGTGGCGGCGGTGGACTGGTGCTCACCGGCCAGCTGGGCGACGTGATGAAGGAGTCGGCGCGCATCGCCCTCTCCTACGTGCGTGGCCACGCGACCGAGCTCGGCATCGAGGAGAGCGTGTTCGACGGCCACGAGTTCCACGTGCACGTGCCGGCGGGCGCGATCCCCAAGGACGGCCCCTCGGCGGGCGTGACGATGGTCACCGCGCTGGCCTCGCTGCTCTCAGACCGGCCGGTGAAGCACACGGTGGGGATGACCGGCGAGGTCACCCTGCAGGGCCGCGTGCTGCCGATCGGCGGGCTCAAGCAGAAGGCGCTCGCCGCGCACGCCGCCGGGCTCACCGACGTGGTCATGCCCGAGCGCAACCGCGGCGATCTCGACGAGATCCCCGAGGAGGTGCGCGAGCAGATGAGCTTCCACCCGGTGATGACCGTGCAGGAAGTGCTCGACCGCGCGCTCGAGCCGGCACGCGATGTCGCGCTGTCGTAGTCCCCAGCCGGTGCCAGAGGAGGTCCGCCGCGCGGCGGACCTCCTCGAGCGCCGCTGGCAGCTCTCGATCATCTACGCCGCGCTCAGCGGCGCGCTGCGCTTCAACGAGTTCGCCGCCGCCGTGCAGGGCATCTCGCCGCGGATGCTCTCCGAGCGCCTGCGCGAATTGGAGGGCGCGGGGCTGCTGCAGCGCGCGGTGCTCCCCACCAGCCCGCCCACCGTCGAGTACCGACTGACTGTGCGCGGGCGTCGGCTGGGGCCGCTGATCGAAGCGATGTGCGCCTACGCGGAGGAACCCACCGGCTGAGCCGCCTCGTGCTCGTGGCAGCCGGCGGCGTCGAGGCTGGCCCCGACCAGCGCGCCGCCCTCGCACTCCTCGGCGAGCACCTCGCGCCGCGGGTTGCGCACACCCACGGCGCCCACCACCCCGCCGGCGGCCACCAGCAGCGCGGCGATGGCCATGCCGAGGTGGAAGCTCTCGAGCGAGGCGTTCTGCGCCGCCGCGGTCACGGCGCTCGCCTGGCGCGGCGGCAGCCCCGCGGTGCTCGGCAGGCCCAGCGGAAGCTTCTTGGCTTCGCTCACCGCCGCCTGCGCACGCGGGCCGAGCGGGCGTCCGGCCAGATTGCTGTCGAGGTGCGCCACGAATGAGGCCGCGATCGCCGCGCCAACGGCCGCCGTTCCGAGCAGGCCCGCCACACGGGCCACGGCGTTGTTGACGGCCGAGGCGATCCCCGCCTGTTCGGTTTCCACACCCGCGAGCACCGCCGCGGTGAGTGGGGCCACGGTCATCGAGAGTCCCAACGAGAACAGCAGCAGCCCCGGGAGCACGTCGGTGAGGTAGTTCGACGTGCACCCCCACCCGCTGGAAGGACAGCAGCCCCACAGCGGCGATCAGTGGCCCCGCGCCCATGAAGAAGCGCGGCCCGTGGCGGTCGGCCAGCCCCCCAAAGCGGCGGGAGAGGGTGAACATGACAAGGGTCGTCGGCAGCGTCGCCAGCCCGCTCTCCAGGGGTGTGTAGCCGGCGACCTGCTGCAGGAACAGCACCACGAAGAAGAACAGGATCGCCAGGCCCGCGTACATCGAGAACGTCTCCACGTTGCCCGCGGAGAAATTGCGCTTGCGAAACAGCCCCAGCGGCAGCATCGGGTCGCGCGTGCGCGACTCGTAGACCACGAAGCACACGAGCAGCGCGATGCCGGCGATCAGCGGGACGATCACCGCCGGGCTCCCCCACCCCAGCCGCGGCTGCTCGATCAGCGCGAAGACCGGCCCGCCGAGCCCGAGCGCGCACAGCAGCGCTCCCGTGACATCGATCCGCCTGGACGTGTCACGCGGGCGGGCCTTGGCGCGCGGGATCACGAGCAAAATCAGCGCTAGACAGGCCGCCACGAAGGGCAGGTTGACGAGGAAGATCCAGCGCCACGAGCCGAGCGCCAACAGCTCGCCCCCGGCGAGCGGGCCGAGCACCGCGGCGATCCCGCCCCACGCCGTCCAGCTGCCGATCGCGGGCCCGCGTTCCTCCTCGGGGAAGGTCGCCACGATCACCGCCAGCGCGCTCGGCGTCAGCAGCGCGCTGGCCACACCCTGCAGCGCGCGCGCGGCGATCAGCGCCTGGATCGAGGGCGCGAGCGCGCACAGCAGCGACGCCACGCCAAAGCCCCCCACGCCGAGCGCGAAGACGCGCCGCTCGCCGTACAGGTCGCCCAGCGAGCCGCCGATCAGGATCAGCGAGCCGAGCGTCAGCAGGTAGGCGTTCACGACCCACTGCTGCGCCGCGAGCCCACCACCCAGATCGTGCTGGATCGTGGGCAGCGCGACGTTGACGATCGTCCCATCGAGCAGCGCGATGCCCGAGCCCAGGATGCAGGCCACGAGCGTCAGACGCTTCACCGAATCGCTGCTGCGGGGGGCGGAGCCGCGCACGGGCACGGCACTCACACTAGCCGCCCGCGCGGGCCAACGCCTGCTGTCCGCTCAGGCCGCGGACTCCTCCTTCTCGGCCTCCTTGAGCTCGCGCTCGAACTCCTTGGCGTCGGCGTCGAGTTCCTTCTCGATCGACTTTTCCGCGCGCGTGAGCGCCTTGTCGAGCTGCTCTTCAAGACGCGACTCGCCGACGACGATCAGCGCCGCCTGACCCTCCTCCAGCAGCTCGCCGAGCTCCTTGGCGTCGCCGCGCGACATGCCCTTGCGCACGTGGCCGATCACGCCGCCCGCCACACCGCCGACCGCGGCGCCGGCGACGATCGAGGGCGGGAACAGCACTCCCACGACCGCGCCCACCGCGATTCCAGTCCAGGCGCCGTGCTGGGTGGGCTTCTCGTGCTTCATCACGTGCACCTTGCCGTCGGTGTCCTTGGTGATGAGTGCCACGTCATACGTGCCAACGAGCTTCGCGGCGTGCAGGTCGAGCAGTGAGTCGTAGTCGGCCTCGGCGTCGCTGCGCTCGGCGTAGGTTGCTGCGTAGACGAATACGGGCTTGTCGCTCATGTGGGTCTCCTTTGGTGGGCCTTTGGACGTTGAATGTGCAGGGCCCGCATACGAGCCCTCAGGTCGCGATCAGCCCCCTCTGCAGCGCGTAGTGCACGAGCTCCGCGCGGGTCGATAGATCGAGCTTCTGCTGGATGTGCGCGCGGTGGGTCTCCACCGTGCGCACCGACAGGAAGAGCTGCTCGGCGATCTCGGTGTTGGTGTGGCCGAGCGCGATCAGGCGCAGCACATCGACCTCGCGCTCGGACAGATCGTCGGGCGGGCCCGGCGGCGGCTCTGAGGCCATGCGCGCGCCCAGGCGCGGGTTCAGGTAACTCTCCCCCGCCGCGGCGCGGCGCACCGCCTCGACCAGCTCGTCGTCGGCGGCCTCCTTGAGCACGTACCCCAGCGCGCCGGCGCCCAGCGCGTGGCGGGCGAAGGCCGGCTCTTGCTGCATCGTGAGCACCACGATCTGCGTGCTCGGCTCCTCCTCGCGGATCACGGGGATCGCGTCGAGACTCGACCCGCCGGGCATGTTGAGGTCGAGCACGAGCACCGCCGGGTGGTGGCCGCGCACATAGCGTTTGGCCTCATCGACGTTGCTGGCCTCCGCGACGACCTCGAAGTCGCTCTCGCTGTCGAGCAGCAGACGCAGCCCGCTGCGCACCACCGCGTGATCGTCGGCGAGCACGATCCGGATCCCGGCGCCGGCTGTACCACCCGCGGCCTGACCGTCAGCGGGCGGTTGTACATCCCCGTCGGACATCTCATCACGGTAGCGCGTTGCGGCGGCGCGTAGCATTGAGCGCGTGCCCGATCAGCCACAGAGCGAGCCCGACGCGGCAAACGCCAGCCGCCGCGACGCGCATCCGCCGATGCCGCGCGACAAGCGCGGCTGGCAGGTCGCCCCGGCGCCCGACGGGCGCGGGATGCCCGAGCAGGCTCCCACCGGCCCGCCCGCGCACCGCACGCGCGGGTTCATCTGGTTCGTGCTGGCGCTGATCGCCTTCAACTGGCTGTTCGTGCTGCTGTATCGAGCCTCATTCCAGCCAGCCGCGGGTGAAGGTCTCCTTCAACCCCTACTTCCTCGAACAGGTCAAGGGCGGCGAGGTCAAGTCGATCTCCTCCAAGGGCGACACGATCGAAGGCACCTTCAAGAGCAAGCTGCGCTACCCCGCGAGCGACAAGAAGGCGACGCCCACCACACTGTTCGCCACCGAGGTGCCCAGCTTCTGGAACGGCAGCCAGCTCTCGGCGCTGCTCCAGGAAAAGGGCGTCGAAGTCAACGCCAAATCGACCTCCCAGAGCACCTCGCTGCTGAGCGAGCTGCTGCTCGGCTTCGGCCCGACGCTCTTGATCGTGGGCCTCTTCATCTTCATTGCGCGGCGCGCCGCCCGCGCGGGCGGCGCGATGGGCGCGCTCGGGAAACTTCGGACGCTCGCAGGCGCGGCGCGTGGACCCGGCGCAGATCCGCGTCACCTTCAAGGACGTCGCCGGCATCGACGAGGCCAAGACCGAGCTCTCGGAGATCGTGGACTTCCTGCGCAACCCCGAGCGCTACGGGCGACTCGGTGGGCGCATGCCCCACGGCGTGCTGCTCTCCGGAGCGCCCGGCACAGGCAAGACGCTGCTCGCGCGCGCGGTCGCCGGCGAGGCGCACGCCGCCTTCTTCTCGATCTCCGCCTCGGAGTTCATCGAGGCGATCGTCGGCGTGGGCGCCTCGCGCGTGCGCGACCTGTTCGTGAAGGCCAAGGAGGCCGCGCCCGCGATCATCTTCATCGACGAGCTCGACGCGATCGGGCGCTCGCGCCAGGGTTCGGTGTCAGTGACGGGCGCCAACGACGAGCGCGAGCAGACGCTCGATCAGATCCTCACCGAACTCGACGGCTTCGAGAGCTCCGAGGCGGTGGTGGTGCTCGCCGCGACCAACCGCCCCGACGTGCTCGACTCGGCGCTGCTGCGCCCCGGACGCTTCGATCGGCGCGTCACCGTGCAGGCCCCCGATCGCACGGGAAGGCGCGAAATCCTCGAAGTGCACACGCGCTCGATCCCGCTCGCGCCGAGCGTCGACCTCGACGCGCTCGCCGCCACCACCCCGGGCATGGTGGGCGCCGACCTCGCGAACCTCGCCAACGAGGCCGCGCTGCTGGCCGCGCGGCGCGAGCACGAGGAGGTGGAGATGGCGGACCTCACCGATTCGCTGGAGAAGCTGATGCTGGGCTCGCCGCGCGGCATCCTCCTCTCTCCCGCCGACCGCGAGCGCACCGCCTATCACGAGTCCGGGCACGCGCTCGTGGGGATGCTCACGGCGGGCGCCGATCCCGTGCGCAAGGTCTCGATCATCCCGCGTGGGATGGCGCTCGGCGTGACGCTCTCCACGCCCGACTCCGATCGCGTCTCCTACTCACAGGAGGAGCTCCAGGCCAAGATCCGCGTGGCGCTCGGGGGTCGCGTGGCCGAGGAGATCGTCTACGGCGCCGTGACGACCGGCGCGGAATCCGACATCCAGCAGCTCACCCAGATCGCGCGCCAGATGGTCGGGCCGTTGGGGCATGAGCGATGCGATCGGACCGGTCGCGGTGCTCCCCGCCGACGGCGCGGGACCGTTCCTGCCGGGTGTGAGCGAGACCTCGCAGTCCACCCAGCGCCTCGTGGACGAGGAGACGCGGAGGCTCGTCGAGGACGCCCACCACGAGGTGACGCGCCTGTTGAGCGAGCACCGCGCGCAGCTGGAGAGCCTCGCCCAGGCGCTGCTGGCTCACGAGACCCTGGACGCCCCCGACGCCTACGCCGCTGCGGGCGTCCCCGCACACGAGGAAGAGCCGGCTGCAGTCTCCTGAGCCACCCGGTCTCCTGGCAACTCGGCCTCCTGAGAGACCCCCTGGGTAGGATGGAGCGCGGTGCCGCTGCCAATCGAGCTCACCCACAAGGAGTACGAAAAGGAGCTGTTGCGCCTGCAGACCGAGCTTGTGTTCATGCAGGAGTGGATCGTCGCCGAGGGCCGCCGCCTGGTGGTGCTGTTCGAGGGGCGCGACACCGCCGGCAAGGGCGGGGCGATCAGCCGCATCACCGCCTATCTGAACCCGCGCACGTGCCGCATCGCGGCGCTGCCGACGCCCAGCGAGCGCGAGCAGAGCGAGTGGTACTTCCAGCGCTACGCCGCGCACCTGCCCGCGGCCGGCGAGATGGTGCTGTTCGATCGCAGCTGGTACAACCGCGCCGGGGTGGAGCGCGTGATGGGGTTCTGCACGAAGAGCCGAGTACGAGGAGTTCCTGCGCTTCTGTCCGCAGTTCGAGCAGTCGCTGCAGAACGAAGGCATCATGCTCGTGAAGTACTGGCTGTCGGTCAGCGACGAGGAGCAGGAGCGACGCTTCAAGAAGCGTCTGACCGACCCGCGCAAGCGCTGGAAGTTCAGCCCGATCGACCTCCAGTCGCGGGCGCGCTGGGTGGACTACGCCGAAGCCAAGGACCGCATGTTCGCGCACACCGACACCGAGTCCAGCCCATGGCACGTGGTCGAGGCGCGACGACAAGCGCACGGCGCGGCTGAATCTGATCAGCCACCTGCTCTCACTCGTGCCCTACGAGCGCATGGACAAGGTCAAGCACGTCAAGCTCCCACCGCGCCAGCGGCGCAAGTACGAGCGTCCGCCGCGCAGCAGCGAACGGCATGTTCCAGCGCGCTACGCGGTGGGGTCCCACTGAGATGCACGCGATGCGGATCGAGCGTCCCGGGTCGATCGTCGCGGCCGAGATCCCCAAGCCACGGCCGGGAGCGGGGCAGATGCTGGTTAAGGTGCACACATGCGGCGTATGCCGCACCGACCTGCACCTGCTCGACGGCGAGGTCGAGATCCCCCACCCGCCGATCGTTCCCGGGCATCAGATCGTGGGCACCGTTGTGGAGCACGGCGAGGGTGTCGAGAGCGGTGCGCTGCTGCAGCCGGGCACGCGCGTGGGCATCCCCTGGCTCGGATGGACCTGTGGGCATTGCAGCTACTGCCTCTCCGGGCGCGAGAACCTGTGCGCAAAGGCGCGCTTCACCGGACGCGACATCGATGGCGGCTACGCCGAGTGGACGCTCGCCGACGCGCGTTACTGCTTCGCGCTGCCAGAGGGCTACTCAGATCTGGAGCTCGCACCGTTGCTGTGCGCGGGCCTTATCGGATATCGGGCGCTGGGCATGACCGGCGACGCGCAGCGCCTCGGCTTCTATGGGTTCGGGTCCTCTGCGCACATCCTGATCCAGCTTGCACGCCACGAAGACAGGCGCGTGTTCGCCTTCACCCGCCCGGGCGATGAGGCGGGACAGGACTCCGCGCGCGAATTGGGGGCCGAGTGGGCGGGCGACTCGCTCACCTCGCCGCCGGAGGAGCTCGATGCGGCGATCGTGTTCGCCTCCGTGGGCGAGCTCGTGCCAGTGGCGCTGCGCGCGCTCGCGAAGGGCGGCACGGTGGTGTGTGCGGGGATACACATGACTGACATCCCCAGCTTTCCCTACGAGATCCTGTGGGGCGAGCGCAGCGTGCGCTCGGTCGCGAACCTCACGCGTCGCGACGCGAGCGAGTTCCTCGAGCTCGCACCGCAGGTCCCGGTCCTCACCGAAGTGCAGCCCTACGCGCTATCGGACGCCGGACTCGCCCTCGAGGACACGCGCGCGGGGCGCGTGCGCGGCGCGGCGGTCATCCAGATCGTCTAAGTGCTTCGCGGGCTGGGTCGTGAGAGCCTCTGGAGACTCGGCGGCAAGATGCTCAGCCGGCTCGATCGCGAGATGCTCCACCGGCTGGATCACAGTGAGCACGACGACGATCGCGAGCGCCACGAGCCCGGCGCCGATCAGGAACGCGAGGTGGTAGCCGCCGGTCAGCGCCGCGGCGGTGGACGCTCCCGTCGGCGAGCAGGTGGGCGCTGCGCGTGGTCGACAGCGTCGCCAGCACCGCGAGGCCGAGCGCGCCGCCGACCTGCGCGGTGGTGTTGACGAGGCCCGAGGCGAGACCGGCGTCCTCCTGGGTGGCGCCCGACATCGCGAGCGTCATCAGCGCCGGGAAGGACGCCGCCGAGCCGATGCCGAGCAGGAGCATCGACGGGCAGGACGTCGCGTCAGTAGTGGCCGTCCACCGGCGCGCGGGCGAACAGCAGCAGCCCGACGCCGATCAGCACCAGCCCGGGGACCAGCGTTCGGCCGCGCGCCGAAGCGCATGATCAGCCGCTCGGAGTAGCGCAGCGACAGCACCCCCATCACGATCGTCGCGGGCAGGAACGCCAGGCCGATCTCCAGCGCGTCGTAGCCGAGCACCCGCTGCAGGTAGAGCGCGCCGAGGAAGAACATCCCGAACATCCCGGCCACCAACAGCGCCTGCGACCACGTTCGCGCCGGAGACGTTGCGCGAGCGGAAGATCCGCAGCGGCATCAGCGGGTTGCGCGCCGTGCGCCTCGCGCACGACGAAGGCGACCAGCAGCGCGAGCGAGACGGCGCCGAGCCCGAGCGCCTGGCCCGAGCCCCAGCCGTCCTCGGCCGCCGGCTTGACGATCGTGTAGACGCCGAGCATCAGCGCGCTCGTGATCAGCACGGCGCCCGGGATGTCGGCGCCCTCGCCGAAGCCGATGCCCTTGTCGCGCTCGAGCAGCCGCACGCGCGAGCACGCGCGGTCGCGATCCCGATCGGGATGTTCACGAAGAAGATCCAGTGCCAGTTGATCGACTGGGTGAGCACGCCGCCGGCGAGCAGCCCGACCGAGCCGCCGGCGGAGGCGACGAAGCCGTAGACGCCGATCGCCTTGGCCTGCTCGCGCGGCTCGGGGAACATCGTGACGATCATGCCGAGGATCACCGCCGAGGTCATCGCGCCGCCGACGCCCTGGACGAAGCGCGCCGCGACGAGCACCTCCTGGCTCTGGGCGATCCCGCACAGGAGCGAGGCCGCCGTGAAGACGCCGAGGCCGGCCAGGAAGACCGTCTTGCGTCCGATGAGGTCGCCGAAGCGCCCGGCCAGCAGCAGCAGGCCGCCGAAGGCGATCAGGTAGGCGTTGACGACCCAGGCGAGGCTCGACTGCGAGAAGCCGCAGGTCGTCCTGGATCGACGGCAGCGCGACGTTCACGACGGTGGCGTCGAGGACGATCATCAGCATCCCGACGCACAGCACGTAGAGCGCGATCCAGCGGCTGCGCTCGTCGGTCACGGGCGCGCTCGCGGAGACGGTTTGGCGGTTGGGCTCGGTGACCACGGGCCCATCCTAGGACCTTTGCGCGAAACCCCTACCCGTCCTGAGAATCTGTCCCCGTACTCCCTGCGGAATCGGCCGCCAGCGCCCAGTCGATGTAGGGGCCGAGCAGCTCCGCGATCGAAGAGGCGGTCATTCCGGCCGGCCCAGCGGGGAGCGTCGCATAGCTGATCGCCAGTCGCACGAGGCACTCCGAGAGCAGCGCGGCGTCGTGCGAGCGCACCTGCGGCCAGCGCGAGACGATCGCCGCGTGCAGCTGCTGGGTGGAGCGCTCCACCAGCGGCTGCCCCTGCGTGGTGACGAGCGGGAGCATCTCGTCGGCGCCGGCGATCGCCGCGCGCATCAGCGGGTCCTCGGCCGCGACGGCGAGGAACAGCTCGAAGGCCGCCATCAGCGCAGTCTTGGGATCGGCGATGTGGGCGTCCATCGCTCCCTCGATGGCCTGCACGAAGCGATCGGCCTCGTGCAGCACCAGCTCCCCCGCGAACTCGTCACGCGAGCCGAACTCCTTGTAGAGCGTCTGGCGGCTGATCCCCGCGGCCGCGGCGACATCGGCCATCGTGACCTCGTTCCAGCGCCTCGTCGAGAGCTCGTGGCGGGCGGCCTCGAAGACGGTGTTGCGCAGCAGCTCGCGCGCCGCCACCGCGTAGGGGGTGCGCTCGCGTGCGAGGCTCGCCGGCTCCTCTGACGAGGCGGCCGCGGGCGGGGCGGGCGTTTCCACGAGAGACATGATCGCTATTGGAGCGTCTTCGTGCTCCCGCGTCGGCGGCCAGAAAGATTGACGCGCCCGATGTCCCCCTCGTAGTGCGCCAGCAGCCGCGGGTCCATCACGCGCCGCCACAACGGGGGAACCGTTGCGAGCAGGATCATCCCGGCGTACCCGGTGGGCAGCTGCGGCGCCTCGTCCACGTGGCGCAGCGCCTGATAGCGGCGCAGCGGGTTGGCGTGGTGGTCGGAGTGGCGCTGCAGGTGATAGAGGAGCACATTGGAGGCCACGTTGTTGCTGTTCCAGCTGTGCTCGGGGCGGGTGCGCTCATAGCGGCCGTCCTCGCGGCGCCGGCGCAACAGACCGTAGTGCTCGAGGTAGTTGACGACCTCCAGCAGCGAGAAGCCGATCACCGCCTGAATCAGCAGATAGGGCAGCACGACGGGCCCGAACACCAGGGCCAGCACGGCGAAGAGCACCACGCTCATCGCCCAGGCGCTGAGGATGTCGTTGCGGGGCGTCCACATCCCCTTCTCCAGCCGCTTCAGGCGCGTGCGCTCGAGCTCCCAGGCAGAGCGCAGGCTGCCCACCACGGTGCGCGGAAGGAAGGCGTAGAAGCTCTCCCCCATGCGCGCACTGGCGGGGTCCTCGGGGGTGGCCACGCGCACGTGGTGGCCGCGGTTGTGCTCGATGAAGAAGTGTCCATAGCCGCTCTGCGCGAGCGCCACGCGGCTCAACCAGCGCTCGAGGCTGTCGCGCTTGTGTCCCAGCTCGTGCGCGGTGTTGATCGCGATCCCGCTCACCATCGCCATCGTGAGCGCCAGGCCAACGCCTTCGAACACCGAGAGTTCTCCGCTCGACCACAGCCAGCAGGCGAACACCAGCCCGGCGTACTGGATGGGGATGAACAGATAGGTGCACCAGCGGTAGTAGCGGTCGCCTTCGAGCCACTTGATCACACTGTCGGGTGGGTTTGTGGGATCCATCCCCACGGCGATGTCCAGGAGCGGAAATGCCGCGAACACGAGGATCGGACCGTAGAACCAGAAGACTCCGAGGCCCGTGAGCTGCACCAGGACCCAGGCCGAGAAGGGCGCGGTTGGGATGATCAGCCCGAGCAGCCAGGCGTAGCGCTTGGGGTCGCGCCACACCACCTCGCCCGCCGGCTTCGTAGCGCTCGCGGCGGAACTCTGGGGTGCGGGATCTGCCGATACAGATGCCATACAGTCTGTCTCCTTGGAGATCGGAAGAGCCTTGAATGTAAGCGTAGTTTACAGATAGGCCACTCTTTGTCCAGTCCTCTTCATTCGGCCCTCGAGGCAAGGTCACTGGGGGCTGCTGGAAGCCTCCGCATTGCGCTTGGCCCTGCGCGCCGCCGAGCGCTCGGCGTTCTTCTCGCGCGCCTGGCCATAGGACTGCGCGACGAGCGTCTTGCCATCCGACCAGCCGAAGGCGCGGATCAACAGCACGATCGCAAAGAGGATGCCCCAGGCCGTCGTCACGAGCTGCTGGGATACGGAGTAGGCGGTCGCGTTTGCGGTGCTCGTGATGCCCTTCAGCGAGAGCACGTTGAAGCCCTGCACGACGCCCGCGCCACCGGGGGTGACAGAGCTCACATTTGCGATCGAGTTACCAGCCACCACGCGCATCAGCGTGTGAAAGCTCACGGGGATGTCATATGCCGCGAGGAACACAGCGATGATTGCCAGCATCGCCACCCAGCTGACCGCCTCGGGCAGCACGACGCGGGTGAGGAAGGCACGGGGATGGACGAGAATCTGCGCACCCACCTTCGCCTCTTCCCACCACAGCTCCACGCGCCGGCGGAGCACCCGGCCCACGAGGAACAGGAGCGTCGCGAGACCCACGATCAGGATCGCCGTGGCCCACGGATGTTCGGACACGAAGCCCAGCTGCAAGGAGAAGGAGCCGCCGACCGTGAGGAACAGATACAGGTAGCAGAACGTTCCAATGAGGGTGTAGAAGATCTTCTGCACCGCCATCCCGGCGAGCACACCGGCGAAGCTGGCAGCGGCGATGATGGTGGTGAACATCAGCAGCATCGCAAGCGTGCCGATGTTCGCGGGGAGGACCGAGTTGAGCGCCACGGCCGCGGCGTAGCAGGCGAGGATCTGGATCCAGCGAACTTCCGACTCCGGATATGCGTAGCGCAGGATCGAGTACCACGCGAACGCCGTTGTGGTGGTCTGAAGCGTGATCAGCGCGACGCCCGCGAGCAGGTAGCCGAGCGAGATGCTCGTAACGGTGTCCCAGATGTGCCTGAACCAAGCGGCTATGTCCCAGCCGGCAAGCGTCGCGGCGGCGCCGATCACGACGATCACCAGCGCACCGATCAGGATGCGTCTCAGGTGAATATGCCTGCGCGCCGGAACAGCCCCCTGAATGCTCGCCATGCGCGTGATCTTATGGGTCGGAGAGCGGGCTGACCTAGAGCGTCGTTTCCTCGCCGGGGGCCAGGATCCGCACCTCGACAGCGGGAGCAAGGCGCGCGACGTGCTCGGCGAACAGGCGCGGAGGCGCCCCCAGCCCCTTCTGGCTGCGGCGGCCGAACCCGATGGGCGCCAGCGTTCCCCAGTGCACCGGGATCGCGATGCGCGGCTGGATCAGTGCGACGGCGCGCGCGGCGTCGAGCGGATCCATGTGACCCCGACCGAGCGTTGGCCCCCACCCCGCAACCGGCAGCAGAGCGACATCGAGCTCCCGTGGCGCTTGGCAGAGGTTGGACATGCCCGCAAAGAGCTCGGTGTCCCCGGCGAAGTAAACGGTGCGACGCCCACTCACCAGATAGCCCAGCGCCGCGGCACGCGAACCACCGGTGCGGCGACCGTCGTGATGGGCATTCACCGCTGTGACCGTGAGACCGCCGATGCCCGCGCTGTCCCCAACGCTCACCTCGCGCACCGCCGTGAACCCCCGGCGCGCCAACCACGCCCCGGCCCCGCTGGGCACCACCAGCGGCGTATCGCGGCCGAGGAGCTCAAGCGAGGAGAGATCAAGATGGTCGTGATGCAGATGGGAGATCAGCACCCCATCGAGTTCTGCGAACAGGCTCCCTGGCGCCGGCGGAGGCTGGCGGCGCAGATGCGCGACGCGGCTGCGAAGGAGCGGATCGGTGAGCAGACGCACCCCATCCAATTCGAGGAGCACGGTCGCGTGGCCGAGGAAGGCGATACGGTCTGCGGCCCCGCCCACGCGACCGGCAGCGACCGCGCCATCGACCATGACGAGAAGGTAGCAACGAGATGCCAGCCACCGATGAGCGCAACGCCCAAGGACGCCTGAACAGCTGGCGCAGGCCGATCGGGTTCGGTGTGAGGGCCATGATCATGCTCGGTGTCGAGGCGCTCACCCTCGTGGTCATGACGGCGCTGCTGCCGGGCCTGGAATCGCTCTCCTTCGATGCGGCCCTGCTCGTTGCCGGCGCGATGGCGATCATCAACGCGCTGCTGTGGCCCCTCCTGATCCGCATCGCGTTGCCGCTCACGATCGTCACCTTCGGTCTCGGCTCGCTGCTGTTGAGCGCCGGCACCGTGGCGCTCGCCTTCTACGCAATCGACGGCAAGACGCCGCCCTTCGGCGTGGACCTGGCGATCGCGTTCGGCCTGGCCCTCGTGTCGATGCTGGTGGCGCCGCTGCTCGACCTCGACGGCGACGCCCGGCACCTGCGGGTGGTGCGTCGGCGCGTGCGGCGCGTGCGCCGCGAGAACCAAACCGACGTGCCGGGGGTGATTCTGTTCGAGATCGACGGCCTCGGCGAGGGGGTGCTGCGGGAGGCGATTCGCGATGGCCACGTGCCCACGATCGCGCGCTGGCTCTCCGATGGCAGCCACCGGATGCTGGGCTGGGAGTGCGATCTCTCCTCACAGACCGGAGCGAGTCAGGCGGGGCTGCTGATCGGCAGCAACTGGGACATGCCCGCCTTTCGCTGGTATGAGAAGGAGTCGGGCCGCACGATGGTCTCCAACCATCCCGCCGACGCCGCGGAGATCGAGCGCAGGAGATCGACGGGCCACGGGCTGCTCGCGCCCTCCGGCACGAGTCGCGGGAACATGTTCTCGGGCGAC
Source organism: uncultured Solirubrobacterales bacterium (assembly GCA_963725525.1). Taxonomy (GTDB): domain Bacteria; phylum Actinomycetota; class Thermoleophilia; order Solirubrobacterales; family Solirubrobacteraceae; genus Palsa-744. Next base: position 250,036 of record CAVRYP010000001.1, on the reverse strand, counting down.
GCGCCGCGCTGCACGGCCACGATGAGCGTCATCCGCGACCGCAGCCGATCGAAGGCGAGCGATCTGTTCGCCTACTTCTCCGATCCCTACGGGTTCATGCGCACGATCGTGCTGTCGCTCGCCGACATCGCCTATGAGCGCCGGGCAGCCGCGCGTCAGCGCCGCAGCGGCGCGGCGCACGTGGATCGCAAGGGGTTCTATCCCCTCATCCGCGCGGCGATCACCGTGGTGATGCGCGATCTCGTGACGGCGCTGCTGCTGGCCGACATCGTGGAGGGCGTGCCCGTGAGCTACGCGACGTTCGTGGGCTATGACGAGGTGGCACACCATTCGGGGATTCGCGAGCCCGACGCGCTGGCGGTGCTCAAGCGACACGACCGGCAGCTCGCGCGACTCGAGCGCGCGACCGCACAGGCGCCGCGCCCCTACCGGCTGGTGGTGCTCTCCGACCACGGCCAGACACAGGGAGCGCCCTTCCGCCAGCGCTACGGCGAGACACTCGAGGAGGTCGTGCGCGGGGCGCTCGCACAGGGCGACGTGTTCGCCCCCGCTGCAATCGACGAGGCATGGGGCGACGTGGGCGCCGTGCTGGCCGACGCCCGCCAGGAGCCCAGCGCGGGAGGACGCGTGCTCGCTCGCGCCACGCGCAGCCGAGCGGTGGAGGGCACGGTTGCGCTCGGCCCCAACCGCGAGGCGCTCGCGGATACAGGCGGGGATGAGGCTGCGGCGATCGTGATGGCCTCCGGCGGCCTGGGTCTCGTGTATCTACCGCTCGGCACGGAGCGACTCACGCTCGAGCAGATCGCCGAGGCGCACCCGCGGCTGCTCGATGCCCTTGCGTCCCATCCAGGAGTTGGATTCGTGATGGTCAGGTCGCAGGCGCACGGTGCACTCGTGATCGGTGGCGCCGGGCAGCGGCGCCTCAGCGACGATGCGATCGAGGGCGAGGATCCGCTCGCCCACTTCGATGCCACCGCGGCCGATCATCTGCGCCGCCACGATCGCTTCCCCCACTGTCCGGACATCCTCGTGAACTGCATGTATGACCCAGAGGTCAATGAGGTGGCACCGTTCGAGGAGTTCATGGGCTCCCACGGCGGGCTCGGGGGACCGCAGACCAAGCCGTTCGCTGTGGTGCCCTCCGAGTGGAGCGAGCCGGATGGGCCGATCGTGGGCGTGGAGGCGATGCACGAGGCGCTGCGCGGCTGGCTTGGGGAGTTGCAGGGACTCACACCGGGCGCAACCTCCGGCTAGGTTTCGCGGCCGCCCTTCTCGCTCATGGTCTCCATGTACTGGCTCGCGAGGCGCTTGGGGGCGCGCGCGAGCCAGGCCTCGACGATCACTTCGTGGAGCTCCTCGGCGCAGATCCTCTCGAGTCGCACCAGCACCGCCGGATAGCCCTCGAAGTGCGGGATGGTGAAGAAGATGTTCGGATCGTCGGCGAGCAGTGCCTCCCTCGCGCCGAGATGCTCCACGCGAGCACCCAGGATCGGGCCCTCCGGCGCGGCGTCGCCAAGGGCTTGGATGTCCGTCGCGCGCAGAGGTCGATCCCACACGAAACCCTTCTCTCGAACTCGCCAGAACGGTCGCCCGTGCGAAGGCCGCTCGGTCACCTCCGGCAGGGACAACGCGATGCGACGAACATCGTTCCAGGTTGCCATGCGATTAACGTAGGGCATCGGCCCGTGCGAATGCGGGCTCGAAGGTGGCCATCAAAGCTCGGAGAAGAACTCCGGCGACACCTCGACATCCTCGACCAGGCGGACGCTCACTCCCATCTTGTGTTCCTTCAGGAGGTCGCATAGCCGCTCGCCGTCAATCAGGTCTATGGGCGGAGCGCCATCGCGGGTCGCCTCTTGCTTGGCGTCGGCAGTGAAGGAGCCGGTCGTGATCAGCAGTCCCTTGTCGCCGCGGCCGCTCATTGCGCCGCGGAAGTCGCGGACGGCACTCGCCCCCACGCTGCCCTTGTAGCGCTTGCACTGGAAGAAGACGGGGAAGCTCACAAGTGACAGGCGGTAGACCCCGATTCCATCGATTCCGCCATCGCCGCTCTTGCCGGTGACCGTCGCAGAGATGAAGCCGGCCTCACGGAGCAGGCGACTGGCCAAACGTTCGAAGCTGTCGGGCGGCACGTCGAACAGCACCTCCAGCAAGCGCTCCTTCCAATCACCACGAGATGCCTGGTCCTCATCGAGTTCATCCTCCTGCTCGGCCCCAGCCAGCCGCTTGGCCTTCCTCGCCTCTCTGAAAGTGGCGACGTAGGCGGCGTGGCGGCCCACCACATCCTCAGGCGTCATCGCTCGACCCGCCTCGGTCGTGCTCCACACGGCCCTTTCGCTGTTGTCCAAAGCACCCATACCCTTCAGGTATGTGCGCGCCCATGCCAGGCGATACTCGATCTCTGTGCGGGGCCCCTCACCGTGCAGTACGGCCTGCTGCTCCTCTGTGAACCCCTCCAGCTCGATCGCCTTTTCAACGATCTCCTCAATCGTTCCGGAGTCGCCGATCTCGCGGACGGCTCGCAGTGTGGGCCACAGCAGTTCGCTGACCGACGGGATGCGGGGTGCTGAATTCACGGCGCTCACCGTACCCCACATCGTCGGATGGCCCGCTCAGGGAGCCTCTGAGCGGACCCGCTACTTGCCGATAACTTGTCGAAATCGCGCCGGAGTGCTAGGCTTCGCGGCATGACCTTCGCATATGCCGAAGAGGCGATCCACGTCCACGACAGCGGCCATCTCTCCGACCGAGAGATCGCACGCGCAACCGGCGCGGCACCAAGCACCGTGCGCGAATGGCTCGCACGCCGCAGCGCCCCAAGCGGCGCGCGCGCCGAGCGCCTGGTCGAGCTCTCATCGCTGGTCGAACGCCTCGAGCGGGTGATCCGACCGACCTACATCCCGGTCTGGCTGAACAAGCCCGTGCCCGCGCTCGACGACGACAAGCCGATCGACCGCATCGCTGCCGGCGACTACCGCGCAGTCGCCCGACTCATCTCCGGCATCGAGGACCCGGGCGCAAGCTGACGTGCCGCTCAGCGTCACAGCGCTCGCCGTGAGCGGACGCTGGATCAAGCACACCTACCCAGGCTCGACACCGCTGCCCGACCGCGAGCCGCCGCCGGACAACCGCTGGCAACGCGGCGATGTGGTCGATGCGCTCTACCTCGCCGACAGCGAGGCGACAGCATGGGCCGAGTGGTATCGCCACCTCGCCGAGCGCATGATCCCGCCACTCGCGCAGATGCCCCGCGAGCTGTGGACCTGGCAGGTGGATGTCGATGTCGCCGACCTCTCAACACAAGAAAACCTCGCTACGGTCGGACTCAGCACGCCCGCGCCCGGCCGTCACAACTGGCCCGCCTATCAACACGTTGGCGAGCAGCTCTCACAAGACGGCTGGGCCGGACTGCTCGCGCCCAGCGCCGCCCGTCCCGACGGCAAGATCCTGTGCCTCTTCCGCGACGAGCCCGGCGTGCGTGGCGCCAAGGCGCTTTCCCCCCCGCGCCGCGTCGATGAGCCGCCGCCCCCACCCACGGGGCTGCGGACATAGCCTCAACGAAAGCAACCGGTCGCCCGGAGCCCGAGCGCGACCGCGGCAAGGTGATCCGCGGCTGCGGCCTACCCTGATATCCAATGAGTATCAATCGGGGAGACAGGATCAAAGTTCCTGCAACCACCAGTGTCCTCAGGCCGTTTGGGGTCGCTGCACTCGTCCTGCACTCGTGCGCGGCTCACCGAAAGCCGCTTCGGCCGCGGTTACTGACGCTGACATCGGTGGGTCCAAGCTGATCGTCCCCCGTACCCGGTTCTGACCGGACACTCGATTAGACCGTGGAGGTCAGCATGTCGAGAGTTACGGAGGCCGCTATGGGCGAGGGAGCGCCGACGGGCTGCTGCAGCGTTGCTCGCGTATAGCCTAATCTTCCCAAAAGCCGCAGAATCGAGTACACATGAGCAATGGCCGAGGACCCTCCCCCACCGCCAGCACGAACGCTCTCACGCTACGCTCGCCGTCTTTACCCTCAGGCCAGTAGCCGTCCGCTGTCTACGACGATCTGGCTGCCGGTCATGTAGCTGGAGAGTTCGCTGGCGAGAAACAGAACGGCCCGGCCGGGCTGGGTGGCGCGTGTCCGCTATTACCACGGGTGGTGTTCGGTGCCTGGCTCGGGTGTAGCCGGCGACTTTCGGATGATCGATCGGCGGACCTGGGAAGATTGACGGGTGCCCTCCGGCGAAGACATGTCGCGTGGTCGCCGCTCGCTCAGCACGACGCGGATGGAAGCATTCAGCGACGGCGTGTTCTCGATCGCCGCCACGCTGCTGGTGCTGGACAGCCGCCGCGACACCGCCGCGACCAGCAGCAGCGCGAATCCGACGACGGCAAGCCCCCAATCCACGACGCCAACATACACGGCAGCCCGCCAGAACCAACGCACGTTCAGGCTGCCGGGCCGCACCACCTCCCAGCCGGCGGCAGCGAGCTACAAGCAGGCATACAAATCTCTCAATGCTCCTAGCCTGGAAGTGGGTGGGGCTTCTCGCGGCGAGGCCCCATGTCGACTCCGAGCGGTGCGAACCAGGGCTCAGGGGGGGACAGGACGAAGCAAAAGGGTTCACCTTGTCGTGCCTCAGACCAGTTTCTCGTCCGTTGCGCTAGCAATGCGGGTGTCGCTGAACGTCTCCCCTTTGCCCTGTCGAAGCAGAGGTCTCGCCGTATGCGTCGTGGGGTGAGCGCGAATGGCACCCGCGGCTGTCCCGCTGGGCGCCTCGGCCGCGGCTATGAGCACTTGAGGGCTTCGAACGCTTTCTTGTAGTCGGTGGCTAGCGTGTTCAGTGAGGCCTTGATCTTTGGTTCGGCGCTCTTCAGCGCGGCCTCGCCGCTCGTGGTGCTGCTGAGCGTCGTGGCAAGCAGCGAGGCGAGTTCTACCTGGAAGGTTCTGGTGGCGGCTTCGAATTCTTCCTTGCGCGCCGTTTCGAGGTTGGGCGCCGCGTTCTTGATTTCGCCGACGCTCTTGCCGATCGTTGTGGCGCTCGTCTTGACTTCAGTGAGGAAGCTTGAGGAGATTGGCAACGTCTCGAGTTTCTTGATCTGTGTGGAGATTTCGCTGGTTGCCGCACACACCTGCTTAGTTGCCTTTGCCTCAGACGATTCGCCGCAGGCTGCTAATCCAAATACAACGACCGATAGAACCGCAATGCCGGCTGACTTGGTGAAAATACTGACCATTGAGGCTTCTCCTAATTATCGGTAGAGCAGCTCGGGGATGCTTCGCCGAGCAGCTGGTGTCGCGAGTGTTTGCGGTCAGGTTGCCGGATGCGCCCTCAGTTCGCTGTTCGCCTCATGCCCGAGCCGGCGCAGCTCCCAGCCGGCCACTACGAACATGGCGCCGCGTAGGATAAGCACGATGCCGATTATCACGGCGAGTGTGGCCAGGCCGATACCGGGCCAGGAGAGGATCAGGATACCGGCGATGACGTCGAGGGTCGCGATGGCGAGGCTCGCGGCGCGCCCATCGGATTCCTCAAAGGCGGCCACGAATCGCACCACGCCGGCCACGATGAACCACACGCCAAGGATGAGCACGAAGACGACCAGCGTGCTGAACGGCTTCTCGATGAGGACTAGGCCGGCGATCGCGCTGAGCACACCTACGAGCGCGAGCAGCCCGCGACCTTCACCCCGCGCGAAGATCGACGTTCCGATTGCCATAATGCCATCGACGAGCAGGAAGATCCCGGCGATGACCGTGAACGTGCTGAGGGTTTCGTGCGGCGCAACGACAAAGAAGACACCGACGCAAAACACGGCCGCACCGAACAGCATCACCAACCACCAAAGACCCCCGAACGTACGCTGTTCCTCACCGGCAAACGTGGACACAGCCCGACCTCCTCTATCGCAATTGACGACGCGAGCCTTCGATCCACGACGCCCGCACCCTTACTCTGATGACTATTCGCCCTGGGCGGCCTCCGCGCATCCGGTATTAGTACGGGTCGCTGTCCGTTGTTTGTCCTCTGCGCTTCGCTGGCGTGAGGGACCTCCTGCACCCATCCGCCTTTCGTCGTGCGGCACGTAGCCGCTGACGGGGTTCCCGTGAAGTGATCCGGGCTGCATCTGTGTTCGTCAAGTCAACGTTTGAGTTCGTTATGCTGGGGTAGTACATGCAGTGTGGAATACAAGGCCATCCGCGGGGGGCTCGTTTTGCTCGCGTTGCTCTTGAGTGTGCTTTTCGCGGACAGCGCCATGGGGGCAGCTTCGGGCGTGGGCTTGGGGTCGGCTGCTAGCTTCTCGGTGTTGGGTGGCTCGACGGTCACCAATACTGGACCGACGACGGTGTCCGGTGACTTGGGGTTGAGTCCCGGCTCATCGGTGACCGGCGCTCCGCAGGTGCTCGGGCAGACGCATGTCGACGATGCTGTGGCGATCGGCGCCAAGAGCGCCCTGACCACCGCTTATAACGATGCCGCGTCTCGGCCGAGCAGTGGGTCGGCTGGGACTGACCTCGCCGGCCAGACCTTCCTGCCGGGCGTATACACCGCCAGCAGTTCGCTGCTGCTCTCCTTGGGGAGCGTCGTCCTCGACGCACAGGGAGACCCCGACGCGGTGTTCGTCTTCCAGATCGGCTCGACGCTCGTGACGGGATCGAGCACCACCGTCGAACTCGTCAATGGCGCGCAGGCGTGCAACGTGTTCTGGCAGGTCGGCTCCTCGGCGACGCTGGGAACGGGGACGCGGTTCGCCGGCACCATCATGGCCTTGGCGACCATCACAGCGAACACGTCGGCCACGATCCACGGCAGGCTGCTCGCGCAAACGGGGGCGGTGAACCTCGATACCAACACCATCACGGCGTCCAACTGTCCATCCAGCATCACCGGTTCCGGAGGCGGCACGGAAACAACCACGGGATCAGGAGCCGGAGGTCCAGGCACCGGCGGTTCGGCGGGAGGCGGGAGCACGGGTGCTCCCTCGCCCCCGGCGCGGCCGCGTACCCCAGCCACGCACAGGAAGCGGCACGCCGCACGACATCGCGGCAGGCGGCACGCCCCCAAGCGACGCTCACCGGCACGCCCGGGGCGCCCGCACACGCGCGCCCCGTTCACCGGCTGAGGCGAACCCTGATGATCCCGAGTTCGCCACGGCTCAGACGCGGGGTGACGCTGGGGCTCCTCACAGGACTGCTGTCCATCGCAACGGCCGGCATGGCGGCCACTGCCGGCATCCAGGTTCCGGGGTCAGCGACCCATCAGCTCGCGGTCCTGCTGAGGACACGCCGCGCCTACCGCATGCCGAACGCTGACTCTCGAGAGGTTGGGCTTCTGGCCGCCCGCAGACCGATTACCGGCGAGGAGACCACCGTGCCCGTGGTAGGACACTCGACCGGCGCCAACGGGGTACGGTGGCTGCGTGTGATGCTCCCCGGCCGTCCCGACGGGTCGACCGGATGGATCGCCGCGCAGGGCACTCGCAAGCTCTCCACGAGCTGGTATCTCGCGGTCGATCTGGCCCTGCGCTCTGTGAGCGCCTACCGCGATGCACACCTGAAGAGAACCTTCCGCGCAGTGGTGGGCAAACCCTCGACACCGACGCCCACCGGCAGTTTCTTCGTCGAGGAGGCCGTGCGGCTTCAGATGGGCGAGCCCGGTGGCCCGTTCGCGCTGGCGCTCAGCGCACGCTCGAATGCCCTGCAGGAATTCGAAGGTGGCCCGGGGCAGATCGCGCTGCACGGACGCGAGAACCTCGGAGGCACACTCGGCACCGCGGCCTCTCACGGCTGCATCCGCCTCGACACAGCAGCTATCGACTGGCTGGCTGCCCGCATCCGCCCAGGGACGCCAGTGACCATCTACAGATAGTGGAACTCCGCCGTCATATCAGCATCTGCACAATACCCTGCGGGCGCATCCGTGGCGTATTTGTCCTAACTACGTGTGTGCTGGGATGCGGATGCGCGACGATCGTGACCCCGGGCATCGCCGCAGAGGGCTCACATCCCGTCCGCTCGTGCCACAAAGCCGCCTTCACAGGGCGCGCTGGGCCTCCTCACCCTCCCTGCGCCACAGGCAGGCACGCGCGACGCCCAGGACCGCGGGGAGCACGCGGACTCACTGGACCCCGGGGCCCACGCGGTTTCGCCGGCCTCCCCGGACCTGCCGGCCCCGAAGGCTTGCACGGTCTGGTCGGCGCCACAGGACCCGCGGGTGCGACCGGACTCACAGGCCCTACCGGGCCGGCGGGCGCGACGGGACCAGCGGGCGCGAGAGGACAACCCGGGCTGACCGGCGCGGCGGGCCTAACTGGACCAGTCGGGGCCACTGGCCCCGACGGACTCCCGGGGGCGAATGGCCTCATCGGCGAACCAGGCCCTGTGGGACCGCGTGGGCTGACAGGCCAAGCCGGACCGGAAGGGCCGCCTGGACCAGAAGGACGCGCTGGACCAGGCGGAACCACAGGCCCCGCCGGAGCCATAGGAGCGAATGGGCCCACGGGCGAAACAGGTCTTGTAGGGCCGGCCGGGCCGACAGGCGAAGCTGGACCGGAGGGGCCCGCTGGACCAGAGGGGCCCGCTGGACCGGAAGGCCCACGCGGAATACCGGTCTATGCCGAGTTCTACGCCGTTATGCCCGGTGACAACGTGGCCACCGTGGGAGCCGGCATCCCAGTTGAATTCCCTCGCAACGGACCGACCAGCAACGTCATCACCAGACGCGGTGGCACCAGCCCAACAGAATTTGTGTTGCCTAACCTCGGAACCTACCAGGTGACATTCTCGGTATCCGTAGACGAGGCTGGTCAATTGGTGCTCGGCCTCGACTCCGGGAGCGGCACGATAGAACTCCCCTACACGGTGTACGGGCGAGCGACCGGAACGAGCCAAATCTCAGGCGAGGCGCTCGTCACCACCACCACCGCGAACTCAACACTCGAGCTTCGCAACCCAGCAGGCAACACACCCGCACTTACAATCACACCGAACGCCGGAGGCACACACGCCGACATCGCTTCCATCGTCATACAGCAGCTAGGCTGAGCGCTGCGGCGTCCCAGGGTCTCCGAACGACTAAATATCGGCTGGGGTCGCGGCCTGGAGACAGTCGCTCCGCAAACTAAAACCTATTTGCAGGTAGATTCCAAGATTTGGGACGCAATTGAACCTGTGATCCAAAATCGGGGAGACAGGATTTGAACCTGCGACCGCCCGGCCCCCAGCCGGGGGGATGGGGTGTCGCCCAGCCCGTGTTTACTGGGGTTTGGGGCTCTGAGTGCTCCTGAGTTTTCCTCAATTTGTTCCCCGAATTGTTCCCCGCCCATTTCAGGAGGGCAGGCTGAATACGTACTCGTCGCTCGCGGCACGAGCACCGGCGAGTTCACGACCCCAGAGAAGTTCCTCGAAGCTGGCGTCGGGGAAGAATGCCGCCAGCACCGTCATCAGCCACTCGGCGGGAACCTGCTCATCGCCCGGAAAGAGTTGCATCTTGACCGCAACGCGCAGACTCCCGTCCTGCTCAACGGCACGAACCGAAATCCGGCCGGACACGCGTCCCGCGACGATCTCGCCCGGTTGAGCGCGAACTTGCTCGGCAATCGCCGCGACATCGCCCACGACCGTCTCCGCGAAGGCATGCGCCTCCCGATCAAAGACACGCTCGTAGTCCTCCTCGGTGGGCAGAAGCTGATGCTTGGCCAGGCCGCGGAAATGCGGGTAGGAGTCGTCTCGCTCGCCTGAGCGGTGATAGCGAGCCGCAAGCAGCCAGACGATGGCGAGTTCCTCGTCGTGCCAGGTGAGCCCACGCCAGCGTCCCGCGTGCAGCGAATAGGCGATTATGTTGGCCTGGAGGCCCTCGATCGTCTCCTGCCCCACCGGCGACTGCGCCCTGCGACCGTAGAACGCCTCAAGCAACGAATGGCGGTCACGTTGCATCGCCGGCTCCTCGGCAACGGCGTCTGCGGGCAGATCGAGATCGCGGCGTATGCACCGCCCGGTCGCGGCAAGCTCATACGGCTCGGCGTCCTGTCTCCGGGTCACGCGCCAACCCTACGTGCAGGCCCGGTCCCCAAACGCCGTCATCGCCGGCCGGGCGATTCTCAAAGGCTGTCGTGGCGGCTCACAGCCGCCTGCGCACGCCGCCGCGACGCACCCGATGCGATCGCGGCAAGGCCCGCGAGATCGCCGCCGGCGATAGCGCGCTGTGCCTGAGAAAAGGAATCCGCGAGCGCCTCACGGTGGGTAAGCAGATACTCCTCCAGGGCCGCGTGGACGACATCTGCTGGACCGCGACCCTCGACTTCGGCGATCAGCCGAAGCGGAGCATGATCGCTCTCGTAGATGCGAAGTGCCTTGGTGGCGGAAGCAGCCATCTCCCGTCACATTGTAACATCGTGACGAGCGTGTAGGCTTTAAGAGCCGGCCGGGTCCCTCTCAAGCTCCGCCTTGGGCTCGCTGGCAAACGCTTCGTTGACCATCTGGACCTCGTGCTCGGACGGCGCGTAGTGCGCGTAGATCTGCGTCGTCTTGCTGTCGGCGTGCCCCAGGAACTCCTGGATCGTGCGCAATGGCTGCCCCGATGCCGCCATGCGGGTCGCGAAGGTGTGCCGCAGGTCGTGGAACTTGACCGGGTGCACTCCCGCGTCTTTGCACGCTTTCTTGAAGCGCTTGGTGACCTTGGGGCGATCGAGCGGCGAGCCGGTCTGCGGGTGGGCGAACACGAGATCACCGTCGCCGTTGTACTCCGTGCGCTGCGACCAACGATCAAGCTCGCCAGCGAGGCGGTCGGCCATCGGCACCGACCGGCGCGTAGAGAGGTCGGACTTGCCGTCGGTCGAATGCTCGCCTCGCACGAACGTGTTGCGAACACGGATGCGCTGAGCCGACCAGTCCACATCGCGCCAGCGCAGCCCGAGCATCTCAGACTGCCGCAGGCCGGTCATGGCAGCGGCAAGAATCAGCACCCGCAGGACTGGGCCGAGGACATCCGGCGGAGGCGGCGGCGCGGGACCACGGCGGCCCTTGCGAGTCGGCGCAGGGCGCCGTAGATCACCTGCTCGCACATCGAGTGCAGGAAGCTCACGACGTTGCGAATCCGTTTGCACGCGACGGAGCAATGCCAGGCCGCGTGTGGTTGTGTGCTGCGAGCAGTGATCGGGATACGGAGATGCATGACCTTATGCCGCAGTGGCGGCGTCAGAGCCCGAGTCGTATGCCCCAGAGGTCGGCCACGCGGCGCAGTTCCGCCGGATCGCGCCGTCGCGTCCATACGCGCCGCAGGGCGTAGCGATCGTGCTCCAGCCGCTCAAGCACGCAGAGCAGCGCTGGGTCCTCAAGTAACGCCGGGTGGCGTGGATCTTGCGCCTGGCGACCCAACAGATCCTCGAGCTCGCGCGAGTGGTCTATGGCATAGCTGGCTATGCGCTCGCATATCTCCCCCGTGCGCATCCCGCCGTAGGCCTGCAACACCTCATCGAGGACAGTGCTCCGAGTTGCCATCGCGGCACTGGAGGTGCTCCAATGCCGCAGGCAGCTCAACACGCACTCACGATCATCTCTGCTTCTATCCGCCAAACCATGCATAGCAACTAGGCTACTCACGCGCGCGGTTGGTTCTCGCCGTTAGGGCAGGCGCTTCCCGTACAGCGTCGCGAGCCGCTCAAGCAGGATCATATCGATATCTGGGGGCCATACTGATCGCAACCTGTAGGGGTCCGTGTCGAGGCGCTCGAACAACAGGAATGCCTCGGGTTGGTAGAGGAGCGGGTTCGCGCGCTCATCCGGCTCGTACCGAGCGTAGAGCGCCTGCAACTCGCTGTGGTGGACTGCGACGTACGGCGTGATCACGTCCGGGACGATCACCTGCGTATCGCAATCGTAGAGCAAGCGAATCGCCGGGACTAGGCGTGCCGAGAGCCCGACATCACCGGCACGGGGCGTGTAGTCCAAGAGCATGGCATCAAGCGCCGGGAGAATCGCGCTGAGCTCCGCGAACCCAGGCTGGGACGCCAGCTCAACTAGGAAACGCTCGACCTCGTCGTCGAAGATCTCCGCCAATACCGCAAGTCGCATCAGGCGCCGCGCTACCTCGTCGGGAACCGGCACTACCGACTTGTAAAGCGAGTCGTGGGTTACCGTTGCCCAGGCGCTCTCGGCCTTCGTGTGAATCTGCAGCTCGGCCTGGAGTCCCCGTAGGTCGAGCTCGTGGGGCTTAAGTACCTCGGGGCGAAACGTCGAGGTGTAGTGGACGCCAAGGTATCCGATCTTCTCCGATCCAAGCTTGTCTCGCTTGTCCTCCAGATCGGTCAGGGTCAGCACCTCGCTGCATATCTCGACGACGCGGTCACGGTCACGCACGAATGGGACGACGACGCGACCTCCGGCCTTATCGCCGATTTCCTTCAGGGGGTCGCGGTACCCCTTTCGTAGCGCCTTCTTGACAAATGAGCCGGGTTCCTTCGCGCGAGTCGTTACCTCCACGAGGCGAAGTCCCGCAGCATCAAGGCGCTCCCTCAGCAGTCGATGCATGCACTTCGCGAGACGGTGATAGGCAGGATAGACGTGTGCGTAGGCAGCCTGCACCTGCTCGTAGTCGCTCAAGCGCTCACCCTGGCGAGGTCATCCTCGACGACGATGCTAGCCGGTCTGCCGTCCTGGCCATTTTGCACGGTGACCCGCTCGGCGATCGTCTCGGGGGCGCCCATGATCGTCAGACCGTGCGTTGTACGCAGGCGCGTCTGCTTGAGCTTGCTCTCGATCAGGCTCACATCCTTATCGAACACCGTCAGAGGTGCGTCGCGCTCGGCCAGGACCGTGTCGAAGCCGGTCTTGTGCTCGTCGCGGAGGAACTGTTCGGAAAACTCTGATGACGCCAGCGTGCTGATGGGCGAAAGCAGCGTCGCTACGAGTGCCCGGCGATACTCGATACGTTGCTCAAGATCGGGCAGGCCGTCGAAGAACTCTGTCGCGGCCTCGTAGAAGTCACGAGTCATGCGGTTCGGCTCGGAGGCAAAGCGGCAGCCAAGAAAGGTGACCAGGAAGAAGTCTGCAAGCTCGGCTCCTGTCCCGGAGCGGCGTTGATCGTCGCTGGCAAGACCTTCCAGCGCGTCAGGACCCGCTCCGCCGGAGCGAAACAGGGCAGCCTTGAAGACACGTGCGTCCTCAGTGAGCGTTAGGTCATCGAGGATCGTCGCCGAGAATGTCCGCTGGCCGTCGGACGTGATCATGGGCTGCATCTGCATCCCTTCGCGGTATTGCAGCTTGAGCACAACGATGCACTCGTTGCTTCCCAGCCGTCCGAGGACGACGGCCAGCAGGCCAGGGTTGCTCACCCTACTCTGAGCGTTGTACAACGCCCGTGCCATGTTCTTCGAGGTCTCCACCAGGTCACCTCGGTTGGCGATCAGGCCGGCGAGCAGCTCCGGCATAGTGCTCACACGGCCGGCGAGCGGCACTATGGCGAAGGGGCGCTCTACGAGCGAGCCGTTGATACGCTCGACGAAGAAATTGCTGCGCGTCGGATCGAGATCGGGGATCGGCGCATCCGAGAAGGTGATCGCTGAGTCAGCGTCGACCGCCCGATCGCGCCGCGGGACCTGATGCACGATCACCTGCTGGACCGCGAGATTGCGGACACTACTTACATCGATCGGCATGGTAGATGGACCTTTCTCAGCGGCCGGATGCCGCCATCTGATGGGCTGCGGACCACTACTAGCGGCGAGGCTTCACCAAGCGCCGTCGCGATCCCGTCGCTCAAGGTGAGGGCATCGCCAGACGCTCATGTACTCCCCCAGCGCTGGTTCCATAGGCTGGGATAATACTGGCTCGTGACTCCGCGTTGGCTCGCAGCGCGATCTCAACGAGAGTTGTTCCCCAATTTTTCCCACGAGGGCCTTCCGGCGTGCCAATCAGCTGGACACTCAAACCAGCCCATTTGCAGGCACTTCGTCATCGGGGAGACAGGTGTGGAACCGCACCGTTGTAAGCGATTCGGGGGTGCGTGGGCGGTTTCGTGGGCGGCGCGGGACGGGACGGTCAGACGCCGGCGACCAGCAGCGAAGCGCCAGCGTAGATGTGCGCCGGTGTGTCCTTGACCGCTTTGCCGACGAGCTTGGGCTCCTGGCCCACTGGCGCGATGTCGATCGCGAACTCAAGACCCGTGGCCGCCGCGATCTTCACAAGGGTCTCGATCTGCGGGTTCTTCTCGCCAGACTCAAGCTCGACCACCCGCGGCTGGCTCACACCGAGGCGCTCGGCCAGCTCGCGCTGCGAAAGACCATGATCGAAGCGATAGCCGGCCAGGCTGCTTGCGACCATACGCGCCAGCGCCACGCGCTCCCACTCTGCCGCGAACTCAGGGTCTGCGGCCAACTCGGCGGCAAGCAGTTCCTCATGCGTCTTGACGCCCTTTGGCCAGTTGCTCGGTATGTCAACCATGAAGGCCATGATAGGTCAAGACTTATTTAGATTCAAGAGGGTGGTGTATCGAACGGCCCTCGCTTGGGCGCGTGCCGTCAAAGCCGCGAAGTTCTCGTGTCGGTCTACGGAGAGCACGACGTAGAGCGAGCCGCAGCGTCGGTAGAGAGCGCGCCAGTCGCTATTGCCGCGCCGCGGACGCAGCTCCCTGAGGCCCGCGGCAGCCGGCCCCTGCAGCAGCTTCATGTGCGGCGGCGGAAGGCGCTCACCGAGGGCGCGCAGCTTGTCGGCGACATTGATGAGCGCCTTCTGCTCCTCCTTGGACTTCACCCCGTCCCACTCCAGTGGAAGAATCGCCGCCGTGCTTGCCTCAATACACGCAAACGTCAGCGACTGGATTAGCGTCGCAGGATTCGCCGTTGCCGTCGTCAGTCTGGTGGTCGCGTTTGTTCAAGGCAACCGCGCTAAACACAAGGCCGAAGCTGTCCAGCGTCAGACGGCGGGCGCGATCCTGCTATTCCGTATGCCTGATCTTGAAAACGTCGAGTTGAAGATGCGGAACGCCTCTGAGGCTGGCGACAACGATGCGGCAAAAGCTGAGATCCTTGAATGGCGGCGGATCGCGCCCGAATTGCAGTCGCTTCTCCAGGCCGCCGAGGTTGTGGAGACCAATCTCGACGGCCATCTTGAGATATCGCTAGGTCTGCTAGATATTGCCCTTCAGGAGCTTGCGCAAGGCAAGGTGACGACAGAGCAGGCATGTCGAGCGCTCCTCCAGCACGCAAGCCCTGCTTGTGCACTCGTCCGAAAGGCCGCTCTTGACATGATGATGGCAGTAGAACATGGCTGACGATCCGCTATCCGACCTGATTGATGCCCTGCGCCAGGGCACCGGGGACAAATCCATCCAATGGGAGCAAGCCGACTCGTATGGGAGCGCATTCATCGCTCGACGTTCGAGCGGCACGGTCACCCTGCAGGGACGGCAGCCAGGACACGGCCTCGGGATAGGGGCATCGGCAACCGTACGCTTGGTGGTAAAGGACGCGACGGGTAAGACGATCGAACAATACGACGCTGTTGAAGCGTCTCCCTTGACATTGGCCGCCTCCGGTCTTGGCGCCGCAATGATGGGCAAGGCCAGTCCCGACGCGCGCCTTATCGCGCTGTGGTGGGATGTACGTGAGCAGCTAACGAAAGCGAGGAGCACCATGCGAGCTCTCGCCAAGGAGTTCCAGGCTTCCGAGTAAGCCTCGGTGCCTGTATGACGCCCGCCTACCATCTCCGGCGATATCACCCCGCGATCCCACCCCCAGAACCAAATTCTGCCTCTTCAGGCCGCCCCCAGCCCCTCCCAGCATCCAACCGCGTTTCTATCGGGGAGACAGGATTTGAACCTGCGACCGCCCGGCCCCCAGCCCGAGAGTTCTGGTATCGCTGAGTGCCCTGAGCCCGTGTTTACTGGGTTTGAGTGCTTCTGAGTGCTCCTGAGTTGCTCTCAATTTGGACCCCGAATTGGACCCCGTGGCATAAGTCTCGACTTCTACAAGCTTTGGTTTATATTTGCAGGATGCGAGCGATCCCGTGACTGCGGCCGAGACCACGAAGAGCCGCAAGGGGTTCGACGAGCTGCGCGAGCAGATCGATGCCGACCCCGCGCGTCGGGCAAACGTCGAGGCGCACAAGACTGCGATGCTCAGCGAGCTGCGTCGCAAGCTCGACCTCACCCAGGCGATCGTCGCTGATCGACTCGGCGTCACCCAGGAGAACGTCTCCCAGATCGAGCGCGGAGAGGCCGACGTTCGGCTATCCACCCTCAGCCGGTACGTCGAAGCCCTCGGCGGCCGCCTGGAGGTTCGAGCCGCATTCCCGGAGGAGACCGTTGCGCTCAGCGTGGGGAAGGCCGCGACGATGCGTCGCCGACGAACGCGAACGGGATCCGCCACCGCAGCCAAGACACCTCGCCGCCCCAACGGCACGTGAGCGGCGCCATCGCGACGGCCCGGTACTGACCTCGGACCGACGTGAGGCGCCTGCATGCCCGGTGATCGCAGCCCCGACCACCGAAATGCCAACCATCCCGCCCAGACTGCCCGTTGCGCCGGCCGCTCTCCTCGGCAGTGGACGTCCAGCCGTGGGTGGTCTTAGGCTCTGGTGATGGCCAAGTCCGTTGCGGAGTTGCTGTCCGAGCGCGAGGGAACTCGTCTCGACTTCAAGCAAGACCTATCGAGCATGAAACGGGTCATGGAGACCGTCTGCTCTTTTCTGAACACGGCCGGCGGAACTCTCGTCGTGGGCGTCGAGGATCAGACGAGAGCTGTCCTCGGGCTCGATGACGTGGAGAAACAGGAGGAGAAGCTGGCAAACGCCGTGGCGAGTTCGATCGATCCGCAGCCCACAGTCCAGCTCGAGATCGTGACCCACGAGGGGCGCGACCTGCTCCTGCTGCGCGCCGCCTATGCGGCGGGCCCCTTCTTCATCAAGGACAGGGGCAAGGAGAAAGGCACGTTCGTCCGCATCGGCAGCAACTCGCTCCCAGCGAGCCCCAGAGAAGGTCGCCGAGCTTGAAAGGGCGCGGCGAATGGGAGCCTGGGACCAGGAGCCGATGCCCGGACTGACGCGAGACGACCTCGACCGACAGGCAATCAAGCGGTGGCTGGATGTGGTCGGAGAGCATCCGACGGACGCCAAGTTGCGAGGGCTTGGTGTCCTGGCGACGTATGGTGGCCAACCGGTCCCCACCCGCGCGGGAATCATCCTGTTCGGGCGAGAGCAGGCCATCCATTTTCCCGACGCCCAGATAAGGTGCGTTCAGTTTCGGGGAGCCGACAAGAGCAAGCCGGTAGTCAAGAGCGAGGACCGAGACGACACGGTGCTCGACGGGATCGAGGCGGCGATCCGGTTCATCGAGCGCAACACGGACCGGATCGTGCGGATCACAGGGCGCACGCAGCGAGAAGAGCTGGATCTCTATCCGCGTCCCGCTGTCCGCGAGGTCCTCAACAACGCTGTCGCCCATGCAGACTACGCCGTAGAGGGAGCCTCGATCTTCGTTGCTCTGTATTCCGACCGCCTCAAGATCTCAAGCCCTGGGACCTGGCCCCCGGGCTTCTCCCGCGAGGATTTCGAATCGGGCGTGAGCCTTCGCCGCAACAAGGCCATCTCGCGAGTGCTGATGCGACTGGGCGTCATCGAGGGCTACGGGAGCGGGTATGACCGCGTGATCGCCGCCTGCCGCGACGACGGCTACCCCGAGCCCAAATGGATCGAGAACGGACCGCAGATCAAGGTGGTCCTCCGGCCGCACGCGAACAGCGGCCCGCTTCCCAGCGACACGTCGCGCGGAACCCGACGATCACCACAGACCCGTCTCACCCAGGAGGAGCGACGCGACGCGATCCTCGCCGCCGTTGACGAACTCGATCGTCCGAACACGACGGACATCCAGAGACATACAGGCATTCCTGTAAGGAGCCTGGAGCGCGACCTCGGCCATCTCCGTGAAGCTGCTCGACTGGAGTTTGTCGGCTCGGCCAAGACGGGCTTCTATCGCCGTAAGCGGAAAAACACCGCCACATAGCGCCAATCACCGCCATACACCGCCAATCACCGCCACGACCAACGGATCGCTCGTTGAGCAACGCAAGCGCGTAGTGCAACACGATGTCCACTCGGTCTCTGCGCCACCTTCCCGAGTTGAGCGGATTTTGGACCCTAAATTGGACCCCGTCCCAAAACTGGCTGGCCAGCCAAACCCCAAAAACAGCCCATTAGCAGGCACTACTTCTATCGGGGAGACAGGATTTGAACCTGCGACCGCCCGGCCCCCAGCCGGGTGCGCTACCAGACTGCGCCACTCCCCGTGGCATCCAACGTACTGCACGACAACTCAAAGCAAGCGGGCGACGGGAATCGAACCCGCCCTAGAAGCTTGGAAGGCTTCTGTGCAACCACAACACTTCGCCCGCAAGCCACCAGGCATCTTACCGGCCTTTCCCAGCGCGAGCCCAACCCGACGCCCGCGAAAGCGCCCTACCCAGCCCCCCGCCGCTCCTCCACCGGCACCTCCCCCTCCTCGCCGGCCATCCCGGGAGGGGGCCAGGGGCCGAACCAGTTGTCGCGCGCCCCATCGAGCGTCACCACCGACCCGCTGAAGGCCCGCCCCAGCCGCGAGGCGAGCAGCGCCACGAGCCAGGCGTGCTCGGGCACCGTCCCCAGGCGCTGTGCGGGGATCGAGCGTGCGGTGCCGCTGCGGATCGCCTCGGGGTACTTGTCGAGGGCCTCGGTATCGAAGTGCCCGGCGGCCACCGCCACCACCGCGAGCGCCATCGCCGGCCCACTGCGCGGCGAATTCCCGCGTGAGCGCCTCCACGGCCGCGCGCGCGGAGCCCGAGTGCGCCATTCCCGGCATCCCGTGATGCGGAGAGAGCGTTACGTTGACGATCGTCCCCCCTCCCGCGGGCCCCATCGCGAGGCGATGCGCCGCGTGGGACATGTGCAGCGTGCCATCCACGTTGAGGCGCCACACCGCGCGCCAGCCCTTCGCGGCGATGGCCTCCGCGGGCGTGAAGTACTGCCCGCCGGCGTTGTTCACGAGCAGATCCAATCGCCCAAAGTGCTCGAGCGCCACCCAACGATCCGCTCGCGCGTCCTCCGGGCGATCGCACATCTCCCGATCACCCACGCGGCCGCCCCTCCCGCGTGGGCGATCTGCTCCACCGTGAGGCGCAGCGGCTCCTCGCGGCGCCCCACCACCAACACCGAGGCCCCGCAGCGCGCCAGCTCCAGAGCGGTGCCGCGTCCCAAGCCGGTTCCCCCGCCGGTGACGAGCGCCACCTGGCCATCGAGGAGCCCGCGGCGAAGATCTCCGATCGCGACCTTGCTTCCCCCTCGCCGGAACTCTGCGCAGTGCCATCCACGGGGTGCCAGCATACGGGCAGAGCGCGTCGTCGCCGATCCGGCCGAGAAACACGCCCCGCGCGTGCGCAACAACCCTCGCGGCGCACGCACCTCTCCTCGCGCAACCTACGTACGTCTCCTCAGACCGTTAAGGTGCAGCCCGTGCACCATCGGCCTGTGGCCCTTGTTTCCGTGCTCGCGCTCGGCGACTACCTGTTGTGGGATTGGTCGCTGCAGGGCAACCACGATGTCCTTGCGCTGATTTCCGGCCTCACCCTCGTGCTGCTGGCGATCGCGCTCATCTGGCTGGTGGCGCTCAATGCGGGACGCCTGCTCGCCCGCTTGGTGCATCGCCCCGCGGCCCTACAGGGCGCCCGCGCAGCCGCCGCCTCGAGGTCCACGCGGCGTAGAGGGGCGCCAGCGCGTGCCGCGGAGATGACCGCGCAGCAGCAACAGCAGCAGCCGCAGCAGCCTCAGGGGGGAGAGCCGACCTCCTCGTCGAAGCTCGCCGCGTGAAGCGCCGCTGGCTCGCGCTCTCCGCCCTCCTGCTCATCGCCGCGCTGGCGCTGGGGGGCTACCTCTACGAGCGCCATCGCACGGGCTGCATCTACCACCCCCATGCGCGCTTCGTGCCCGAAGCGCCGCCCAAGCGTCCCGCGCGCGGGCCCGACCGCTCGGCGTGGCCGCTGTATGGCTACGACAAGAACCACACGCGCTTCTTCCCCGGCTCCGATGGCCTGCGCCCGCCCTTCAAGCAGCTGTGGACGCACGGCGGGAACGTGCTCCTCGAGTTCCCGCCCGTGCTCTACGGGAGCCATCTCTTCCAGCTCTCCGACGACGGCGTGCTGAGGGCGATCAACAAACACACCGGGCACTCCTTCTGGAACCGCCCCCTCGGGGCCCTCTCGGCCTCAACGCCGGCGGTTGGCGGGAACACGGTGTATGCAACGGTCCTCTCCCGCTCCCCCCACCTCGAGCGTGGAAGGGTGGCGGCGGTCGAACTACACCACCGGCGACGATCCGCTGGTCGCGCGACCTGCCGAGCTCCAGCGAGTCCTCCCCGCTGCTCGACCACGGCAGGCTCTTCTTCGGCTCCCAGAACGGCACCGTGTACGCGCTGAACGCGCACAACGGCAACGTCATCTGGACCTACCACGCGGCGGGTGCCGTGAAGGCCAGCCCGACGCTCGCAAACGGGGTGCTGTACTTCGGCGACTACTCCGGACAGGTGCAGGCCATCAGCGAGAAGACCGGCCGGCGCTTCTGGCGCAGCGGCAGCGAAGGCGCGCTCCTGGGCAGCGGCACCTTCTACTCCACCTCCGCCGTGGCCTACGGACGCGTGTTCCTGGGCAACACCGATGGGCGCGTCTACGCCTACGACGCCTCCACCGGAAGCCTCGATTGGGCCTATCAAACGGGCGCCTACGTGTACTCCTCCCCCGCGGTCACCAACGCGCCGGGCCGGGGACCCACGATCTACGCGGGCTCCTACGATGGCCGCTTCTACGCGCTGAACGCCCGCACGGGCCACGTCGAGTGGAGCTACAACGCGCACGGGCGCATCTCGGGCTCGCCCACCATCATCGGGCGGATCGTGTACTTCGCCGACCTCGGCACGCACACCACGCTCGGGCTGGGTATCTCAACGGGGAGGGTGCTCTTCAGGATGCACACCGGCTCCTTCGATCCGGTGATCACCGACGGCGCCGACATCTACCTCACCGGCTACACCGGGCTCTACGGGCTCCCCCGCTGGGCGCCCGGCGACGCTGAGCGCCCCGCGAGACGCCTAGGCATCGCCCAAGCGCGTCCACCACGCTCACCAGCTGTCCCGCCCCCCCGCCTGCCGACCCGAGAGAACCGCACGTCCACCCGCCCGGCGCCGGTCCCACGCGCCCGTCGCCCCGGCCCCGCAGCCAGCGCCCGTACCCAGTAGCGGGTGTAGTGAATTCGCACCAACAAGCTGCCCGCGCGCGCGCCTGCAGCGCGAAGGAGTCATGACCCAGAGCGGTCAGCCGCCCCGGACCCTGCACCAGCGGCGTGGAGCCCAGCACCCGGTACACCCTCCAATGCCGGCTCGCGAAGACCTCCCGCAGGTAGGGCAGGCCCGCGCTCGATCAGACGCCCCTCCTGGGCGCTCGAGGGATCCAGCGGGACCTCGGGAAGAGCCACATAGCTCACCGCCTGCTCGCTGCAGCCATTCGCCGGTAGCCGCCCGCGGTCAACCCGTGGCGCAGCAGCACGAGGTCGTAGCGGGTGTCCAGCTGCTTCTCCCAACCGCGCGCCAGCGACACCGATGGGCGCGAGCCAGGCGGCCTCCCAGTGCCCGCGCGTGAACGGCACCTCCACGCGCACGAGCGCGCCCCCGTGGGAGGCCAGGAAGCGCTGCAACGGCGCGTAGTAGGCGGCGCCCGTCGAAGGGTCCCCGGCCACCGCGGCCGTCTCCCGCACCGGGCCCCACAGGGTCCACACGGCGATCCCGCACAACACGAACGCCAGGCCGTGCGACAGGCTGGACGCCGCTGGCGCTCACAAGCTTCGACCAGGCAGATCCACCCCCTACCGACACATCCCCCGCAGACAGGCCGCTTGACGCTCCGAGCTGCCGCTCCCGGAGGCCCTCAGCCCGCGCCCACCGCACAGCAGCAGCGGGCGCGCCGAGCAGCAGCCCGTAGCGCTCGACGTTGGCGCCCATCGGCGTGTGCAGCGCCACGCTGAGCACGCACACCCCGAGATACACGAGCCCCGCCACGCGCAGCGCCCGCTCCGCGCGCGATGGGAGAACCAGCAGAAAGCCCGCCACAACGGCCACCGTCGCGAGGAAGGAGGTGAAGTCGGATAGGGCTCCCAGCCCCCCTCCGGGAAAGAGCAGCGCAAGCGCCACCGCAACCGCCGCCGCGGGCGCGCCGATGACGAGGCCACGCGCGGCGAGCGCGCGATGAGCGAGTACGTGAAGCGCAACGAGAGCCAGCAGCAACCCCGCCACGGGGCTGGCTGGCCGGCACAAGAACGGCAGCGCCACCACACCCACTGCGATCCGCGCACGAAAACGAAGAAGCCGCCACCGCGAAAGCGACGCCCAGCGCGAAGGTGAGGCGTCCGATCCAGATGTCCGCGAGCGCCGCGAGCGCGAACCACGCGCGCCCCAGCGCGCCGCCTCGCCATCCCAGAGCTCCGCACCAGCGCTTCGAACAGCACCGCCGAGACAAGCAGCGAGAGAACCGCCACCGTGCGCAGCCCCAGCAATGCGGCGAGCGGCGGGAAGAGTGAGGCTGTAGCCTGGGCAGGTGATGACCTGCGTACCAGTGCTCATCCCACACTGTGAACCCCAGATGGCGGTAGCAGGCTCACGCGGTACACCTGCGCGGCGAGGTCCGGGCGTGCGGGGCTCCACGAGTAGCCACAGCAATGCGCCCGCGCAGCGGCGAAGAGCAGCGCCAGGGCAGCCCGCCGCGCTGAGCCACACCGGGGTCCGGCCTGCGTCGTGCCCGATCGGTCGCGGGCCGTACGCGAAGCGCCGCTATGGCGCCCATTGGCGCTCGACGCGGTGAGCCGGCGACATGCAAAGCGGCATGGAAGTAAGCTGTCCAGGTCCGATCGGTACCCGACCGGACCCCGGCACTCGGCGAGCCTCCGGCTGCTGCGCCAGTCTGCTCGGCTCTACATCAAGGCCCCGAAGGCGAACCCCCGGATGGCGCCCAGCGTACGCAGGCGTGGAGCACACCTGTGCGCCGTCCTCTCGCCGCGCTCTGGCCTGCGCGCTGCTCGCCGGGAGGCTGCTCAACGGGCCATCCCCCACCGCTCGAGCCGCGGCGCTGGCGGAGGCCCAGATGTTCCCCTACTACCCGATCTACTGGGTGGGCCACACTTCGGCGCTACCCGCTCACGGCCGTGGACGGCCAGAAGGGCTACAGCCCGACGATCGGCGACAGCGTCTACTACGGCGACTGCGTGCGCCAGCCGAGCGTCCTGGGCGGCGGCAGCTGCATGCTGCCCCTGCAGGTCACCACCGTGATCTACCGCCTTCACTCGAACAAGACGCTCGGCCCGCAGCGCAACACCGTGATTCGCGGCGTGCCCGCGGTGGTCTACGACGAAGGACGCTCGATCGAGCTCTACAGCGGGCGCCAGGCGATCGACGTGTTCTCCGACACCCTCGCCCACGCGATGCTTGCGGCGCGAGCATTGCGTACGCTCAACGCCCCCGGCTCGGCCATTGGAGCGCTGCCGGGCCCGTGTACTGCCCGGGCCTCTACGGTGCACAGTCCCCGCGTGTGCGGGCCGCGATGAACAGCCTGCCCCGCCACGCATGTCAGCGCGCAAGAGCGGTCGAAGCGCTCAACGAGCGCCTCGCCTCGAAATAGGGCCGGCCCGAGAGGCGGTTCCAGGCGAGCCGGCGGGTGACGGCCTGGGCGGGCTGGCCAGGCGACGGGCCGGGCGCAAGGGCGAGCGGCTTATCCCGGAGCCACGGGCGCGAGCGGCTTGCCGATCTCCCGGCGCAGCCCGAGGAACGCCAGCGTGCCGATCCCAGCGGGGAGCCACAGCGAGATCGCGCGATAGGTGAGCACCCCCGCCAGCGCCTCCCCGGCGGGGTGCACGCCGAACAGCAAAAGCATCCCGAACAGGCCGCCTTCCACCGCCACGAAGCCTCCGGGGATGGGGATCGAATTGGCGAGCATGCCCACCAGGTAGGCCATCGCCACCGCCCAGAAGGACGGTGTGGGACCGTATGCCGCCAGACACGCGTAGAGCGCGAGGTTGTCGAACAGCCAGTACGCCACCGAGCCCAACAGACGCCAGTCGTGCTCGCGGATCAGCTGCACCGCTTCGTGCACGCCATCGCTCAGCGCGGTGAGCGCCACGCGGTGCGCTCCCTCAGCCGTTTGCGCTCGGTCAGTGCCTCGCCCACGCGCGATCGCGAGCGTCGCGGCGATCGTGGCGAGCGCGAGCGACGCGGGCAGCAGTGTCATGAGCGGGTTGCGCGAGCCCGGCAGCAGACCGAGCCACATCGGTATGCCGATCACCGCCATCGCCCCCACGTTGACGGCGGAGGTCAACACGAACAGCAGCACCGAGCGCCTGGCCACGCGCTCCACCGAGACGCCCTTGCTGCGCAGCACCCACGCCCCCAACGCGATCCCGCCGATACCGCTCGCCGAGACGACCGAGTTCACGGCGAGCTCCGCGAGCGACAGGCGATAGCTCAACTGGCGGCCGAGCTTGCCGAAGACGAGCCCGAACAGCACCACGTAGCCCGCGCAGGAGAGCAGCTCCAGCCCGATCGCGAGCCCCACCCACCCCGGCTGTGCGTCGGTGATGCGCTCGGCCACCGAGCGCAGCCCCGGCACCGCGAGCAGCAGCGCGATCACGAGCATGAAGAAGACCGCGAGCGTGATCAGGTTGTTGCGCAGGCGCCGCGAATGCGCCGCGAGCTCGGCGTTCGTCCGATTCTTCGATGGAGATCGTTTGCGTGGCGCCATCCCCTTCGACCTTAGAGAGAACCACCTCCCACACCGGCGACATCTCCTGCCCGCGCGCGGCGCGCCTCGATGCGAAAGCGCGCCGGCGAGACCCCATAGCGCCGGCGGAACGCCGCGGCGAAGTGCGCTGCGTTGCGATACCCCACCAGCCGCGCCACATCGCGGATCGGGATCGCTTGCTCGGCGAGCAGCTCGCACGCGGCGGCCAGTCGCCGCGCCACGAGATCCTCGTGGAAGGTCTCCTCTCCGAACAGCGCATACGCGCGCTGCAGCTGGCGTGAGGAGCACGAGAGCGCACGGGAGACCGTTTCGAGCGTGAGTTCGCGGCGGTAGTGGCGCGCCACGAGCACCCTCGCGAGGAGATAGAGGCGGCGGCGCTCGCTCAATGTGGTGGCACGCACATCCCCTATTCCGACAGCCACGCCCCAACGGGACGCCATGGCCGAAAGCCACGCCGCGGCGGGACGCCATGGCGCGCTCGACCTCGCGCTGCGCGACCCGTTGGGCCCGCTCCTGCGGGTCCCTTCCTATCCCTCCTCGCCGAGTTCGAGCACCGCGAGGAAGGCCTCCTGGGGGACCTCCACGCGACCCACCTGCTTCATGCGCTTCTTGCCCTCCTTCTGCTTCTCCAGGAGCTTTCGCTTGCGCGTGATGTCGCCGCCATAGCACTTCGCGATGACGTCCTTGCGGAAGGCCTTTACGGTCTCGCGCGCGATGATGTGCGAGCCGATGGCGGCCTGGATGGGCACGTCGTACTGCTGGCGGGGGATGCGTTTGCGGAGCTTTTCGGTGAGCGTGCGCCCCACGTCGTATGCCTTCTCCCGGTGCACCACCATCGAGAGGGCATCCACGGGGTCGCCCGCGAGCAGCACATCGAGCTTCACCAGATCCGAGGGGCGGGTGCCGTTGAGCTCGTAGTCGAGCGAGGCGTAGCCGCGCGTGCGCGACTTGAGCTGATCGAAGAAGTCGAGCACGATTTCCGCGAGGGGCAGCTCGTAGCTCAGCTGCACGCGCTCGGGCGACAGATAGTGCATGCCCGTGTGCTCCCCGCGGCGTTCCTGGCAGAGCTCCATGATCGCGCCCACGTACTCGCGCGGCGCGATCAGCTGCGCGGTGATGAAGGGCTCGCGGATCTCCTCGATGGTGCCCGGATCGGGCATATCGGAGGGGTTGTGCACCTCGAGCTCCTCGCCGCTCGTGAGCGTGAGGTCGAACTCCACCGAGGGCATCGTGGCCATCAGTTCGAGGTCGTACTCGCGCTCGAGGCGCTCGCGCACGATGTCCATGTGCAAGAGGCCGAGGAAGCCGCAGCGAAAGCCGAAGCCGAGCGCATCGCTGGTCTCGGGCTCCCAGGAGAGCGCCGCGTCGTTGAGGGTGAGCTTCTCCAGCGCATCGCGCAGATCGGGGTAGCTGTCGCTGTCGATGGGGAAGAGGCCACAGAAGACCATCGGCTTCACCTCCCTATAGCCGGGGAGGGCCTCGGTGGCCTCGCCCGCGCGGGAATCGGCGCCGGAGCCGGAGCGCGCGCGCACGGTGAGCGTGTCTCCCACCCGCAGCAGGGTTACATCCTTGATGCCCGTGATGAGATACCCCACCTCGCCCGCCGCGAGCTGATCGGTGGGGACCATCTGCGGAGAGAAGCAGCCGATGTCGTCGATCTCGGCGTGCGTGGAGGTGGCCATCGCGCGCAGCGCATCGCCCTTGCGAAAGACCCCATCCACGACGCGGATGTAGGCGATCACGCCGCGGTACTGATCGAACTCGCTATCGAAGATCAGCGCGCGGGGGGGCCCCAAGGGATCGCCCTCGGGCGGGGGAACGCGCGCGATGAGCTCCTCCAACACCTCCCCCACGCCCTCGCCGGTCTTGCCGCTGATGGAGAGGATCGACTCGGAGGGCTCGCCGATCAGCTCGGACACTTCGCCCGCCACCCGCTCGGGCTCGGCGCCGGGGAGGTCGATCTTGTTGAGGCAGGGAATCAACTCGAGCCCCGCCTCCACCGCGAGGTAGGTGTTGGCGACCGTCTGCGCCTCCACCCCCTGGGAGGCATCCACCACCAGCAGCGCGCCCTCGCAGGCCTCCAGCGAGCGCGAGACCTCGTAGGTGAAGTCCACATGGCCGGGCGTATCGATGAGGTGCAGCTGATAGGTCTCGCCATCGCGCTGGGAGGTGTAGAACACGCGCACGGCCTGCGCCTTGATCGTGATCCCCCGCTCGCGCTCGAGATCCATCGAGTCCAGGAGCTGCGCGCGCATCTCGCGCGCGGCCACCGTGTGCGTGAGCTCGAGGATGCGATCCGCGAGCGTCGACTTGCCGTGGTCGATGTGGGCGATGATCGAGAAGTTGCGGATGTGCGCCTGGTCCATGGGTCCAGAGAGATTAGAAGGGGCGCGCCCGGAGGCGCGCCCAGCGGGTCGCGTGGTGGGCGCCCTTGCGCGGCGCGCTAGCCTTGATGGTCCGGCGGATCGCCAACTCGACCGGAACCCCTCGGGGTTCAACCGCGCCACGTGCCGGGTTTGGGTACCCACCCACCCGGCGGCCAGTCCGGTGGTTGGGAGTGTCATGCCGCCCAGGCGAGACACAGTCCTGGGACGTTAGTAGTAAGCGGCGATCTATGACCGGGCTCAACCGGGCGGGCCCTCGGGCCCGCCCGGCGGCTTCTTGGACTCAGGCGCGCCCGAAGCGGCCAACGATCAGGCTGCGCACCTGATGGGCCTCGGGGATACGCATCGCGAGCACAGCGCGCGAGTACACCAACAGGCCCGCGCCCGCAGCCCCGCCCACACTGATGATCTGACCGGGCAGAGACGTGCCGAAGAGATAGTTCAGCGCGTACCACACCACCCACGACACCCCCGCCAACAGCGCAGATGCGACAAGGATGCGTGCGGTGATCATCGTCGTCTGCGCGCCTTCCACGCGCCCGTTGAGGCCGATGCGCAGGCGATACATCAACAGCGCCGTCATCACCACATTCGCGACGAGCGTGCCGATCACGAGGCCCGCGATGCCCAGCGGCTTGTAGAGGCCGATCGAGACCACGATGTCCACGGCCATGTTGATCATCGCCATGCGCGTGGGTATCCAGGGACGCTGCACCGCGAAGAAGGTGCGCGTGAGCAGCAGGTTGAGGCCGCCGAAGGGCAGGCTCAGGGCGAACCAAAACAGCGCGATCGAAACCAGTTCTGTCGAACGCGGGTTGAATTCGCCGCGCTGAAAGACAAGCTGCACGATCGGCGTGGTGAGCACGGCCAGGAAGGCCGCCGCGGGGATCAGCAGCAGGTTGATCTGACGCATGCCGTTGCCCACCGTGCTGCGCATCCCTGCGGAATCGCGGTGCGAGGCGAGGCGACTGAGCGTGGGGAAGAGCACCGTTGCGACCGCCACGCTGAACATCCCCTGGGGGAGCATGTAGATGCGAAAGGCGTTGTCGATCGCACGCGGCGCTTCCACGTTGACGAGCGTGCCGAAGGCCGTGTTGATGAGCTGATCGAGGTTCACGATTCCCAGGCCGATCGTGATCGGCAGCATCAACACGAAGATCTGCTTCACGCGCGGGTCGCGCCAATCGATCTGGAACTGCAGGCGAAAGTCGATCCGCCCGAGCGCGCCGAGGATCATCAGGAACTGCACGCCCGTTGCCACGAGCACGCCGATCGCGAGCGCGTAGATTTCGTTTTCGCCGTGGAAGTGCGGGTGCAGCACCACCAGCAGCACGATGATCACGAGATTCCACACCGCCGGGGCGATCGCCTGAACGGTGAAACGATCGTAGGACTGCAGGATGCCCACGAGCAGACCGCTCAGCCCCAGCAGCAGCACCACCGGGAAGAGCACCTGCGAGAGACCCACCGTGAGCGTATCGAGGGCGGGCGTGAAGGTGGGACCGGTGAACAGCGGCATGATGAAACCGGCGGCGAGCACGAACAACGCGGTGATCGCACCGAGCACCAACAGGAGGATCCAGAAGAGCGTGGAGGCCAGCCTGAAGGCGTCGCGGCGGCGACCCTGCTGGAGCAGATCGGTGAACACCGGCACGAAGGCCGCCGAGAGGGCCGCCTGGGCGAACAGGTTGGCCACGAGATTGGGGACGAGGAAGGCCAGCGTGAAGGCCGAGGCCGGCCCCTTGGTTCCGAAGTAGGAAGCCGCCACGACTTCGCGCCCGAGGCCCGCCACCCGCGAGACGCCGGTGGCGAACGAGACGATCGCGGTATTGATGGCGATCCTCCGCCCGTGCGGTTGCGGCGAGGGCACGGGGCTTCTCCGGTGGCGGACAAGGCCGCTATAGTACGGCGCTCCACCGATGGCCAACATTCACTCACAGAAGAAGCGCATCCTCCGCTCCGAGCGCGAGCGTTTGGAGAACCGCAACTACACCTCGGCGATCAAGACCTACTTCCGCAAGCTGGAGGCCGACGTGCAGGATGGCAAGGAGGACGCCGCGGAGGCCACGCACCGCGAGCTGGTGCGCACGATCGACAAGGCCGTGAAGCGCGGCGCTTTGCACCGCAATACGGGTGCGCGCAAGAAGAGCCGCGCCGCCCGCACGCGGGCATCCGTCAAGTCGTAATCGTCTCGATCGCGCGCAGCGCGAGCGTGTCTTCCTGCAAGCCCGAGAGACCCGAGCGGTGCGCTCCCACGAGCGCGCCCCCGCGGGTATCTAGTTCGAGGTCGGCGAGGACGCGCAGCGCCGCGCGCAGACGCTCGGGCTCGCTGCGTGCGACATCCTTCACGAAGCGCTCAGCCGCGCGGGGGGGCATGCGCAGGCCGCGCTTCACATCCCCCACCGACTCGCCCGCGGCGAGGCGCAGCGAGATGGCGAGCGCCTCGCGCAGGCGTCCCGCCATCACGTAGGTGAGCCCCGGTAGGCGCTCGCCCTGTTCGCGCAGGCTTAGGTATCCCCGCAGCGCTCCCTTCGCGTCGCGCGCGACGAGCGCGTCGGCGAGACCCCACACGCGCGTAAGCGAGGAGTGCGCGGCCCTGCGCTCGATCTCCTCCCTGCCGATCTTCTGCGGGGCCGCCGCCCGTGCCCTCCACTTCCAGCGCGAGCTTCTCCAGCTCGCGCAGCAGGCGTTGCTGGCGCTCGCCGACCTGACCCACGAGCGCCTTGGCGGCGTCGGCGTCGAGTGCGAGGCCCATGCGCGAAGCCTGCTCGCGCACCCAGCGGGGCAGCTCCCAGGGCTTGATCGTGGACTCCGCCACGATCTGCCCGCCCGCCTTCTGCACCGCCTTGTGGAGCGCCGCGGGGGCCTTCGCGCGCCCCTCCTCGCGGGCGAACAGCGCCAGCGTCGTGTCGGGCGGCAGCTCGCGCATCGCGGGCGTGAGGTCGCGCTCCACCTCGGCCTGCTTCCAGCGCTCCACCCCATCCACGATCAGCACTCGGCGGCCCACCGCGAAGGTCATCGCGCACAGCGCATAGGCGACCCCCGCGGGGGTGCCCTGCTCGCCCTCGAGCAGCTCCACGCTGCAGGCGTCCCCCCCGCCTTCGGCGAGCGCGCGCAGGCGCGCACGGCGCTCGGCCACCGCGCCGTGATCGTCGCCGTGGATCAGGTAAGCGGGCTTGAGATCCGCCATCAGCGCACCACTATGTTGACAAGCTTGCCCGGCACCACGATCTCCTTGACCACCTGCTTGCCATCGATGTGGGCCACCACATTGGGCGTCGCGAGGCACAGCGCCTTGAGCTCCTCGGGGCCCGCCTCGCTGGGGGCCTGCACGCGGTCGCGCACCTTTCCGTTCACCTGGCACACCAGCTCGTAGGACTCGCGCTCCAGGAGCGCCGGGTCGGCCTGCGGCCAGGGCTGCTCCCACACGCGCTCGCCCGTGAGGAGGTCGTAGATGTCAGAGCACACGTGCGGCGCGAAGGGGAACAGCAGCGAGGCGGCTGTTGCGAGCGCGAAGCGCTGTGTCTCCACGGCGGCGCTCTCGCGCAGGCGCGAGCATTCGTTGAGCAGCTCCATCACCGCCGAGATTGCGGTGTTGAAGGCGAAGCGGCGTAGATCGGTGGAGACCTTGTCGATCGCCCAATGGCTCTTTCGCAACAGCTCGAGGTCGGCGCGCTCCTCGCCGGGGGCGTCCTGGCGCTCCGCCGTCTCCGCCGCCAGCCGCCAGAGGCGCCCGAGGAAGCGATACACCCCCTCAACCCCCTCATCCGACCAATCGGCGTCCTGATCGGGGGGCCCCACGAACAGGATGTAGCAGCGCGCGGTGTCCGCGCCGCGCCGCTCCACGATCGAGGCGGGCGACACGACGTTGCCCTTGGACTTGCTCATCTTGGAGCCGTCCTTGGTGACCATCCCCTGCGTGAAGAGCGCCTGGAAGGGCTCCTGGAAGTGCAGGTGCCCGAGGTCGGCGAGCGCCTTGCAGAAGAAGCGCGCGTAGAGCAGGTGCAGGATCGCGTGCTCCACCCCACCGATGTACTGATCCACCGGCATCCACTGCGCCAGCGCCGCCGGATCCCACGCTGCGCTCTCGTTGGATGCGTCGCAGTAGCGCAGGAAGTACCACGAGGAGTCCACGAAGGTGTCCATCGTGTCGGTCTCCCTGCGCGCCTCCCCCCCGCAGGATGGGCACGTCGTGGCAACCCACTCCTCCACCGCCGCCAGCGGCGAGCGCCCGCGCGGCGCGTAGTCCTCGATGTCGGGCAGCTCCACCGGAAGCTGCTCCTCGGGCACCGGCGCCATCCCGCAGTTCGCGCAGTAGACGACGGGAATCGGGCAGCCCCAGTAGCGCTGGCGCGAGACCAGCCAATCGCGCAGGCGGTAGTTCACCGAGGCGTGACCCTTGGCCTCGCCATCGAGCCACTCCACGATCGCGCCCAGCGCCTCGCGGTTGGGGAGCCCGTCGAAGTTGGGATGGGAATTGATCAGCGGGCCATCGCCGCTGTAGGGGAGGCTCTCAGGCGAGCGCTCCCAGCTCTCCTCGTCGCCATTGCTCGCGAGGAAATCCTCTGGAGCGGACTCGGAGGCGCCCTCGATGACCCGTCGGATTGGCAGGTCATACGCGCGCGCGAAGGCGTAGTCGCGCTCATCGTGGCCGGGCACCGCCATGATCGCGCCGGTGCCGTACTCCATCAGCACGTAGTCCGCCACGTACATCGGGATCGCCTCGCCGTTCACGGGATTGACCACGGTGCGCCCCAGCGCCACCCCCGTCTTCGGAGCGTCGGCCGAGCCGCGTTCCTCGCCGGACTCGGTGAGGGCGCGGTTGATGTACTCCCTCACCGCCCCCTCCTGCGGGGTGCCCGCGGCGAGGCGCAGCACGTCGGGGTGCTCGGGGGCCATTACGAAGAACGTCGCGCCGAAGAGCGTATCGGGGCGGGTGGTGAAGACCGGGTAGTCGATCGGGACCCCGCCCACCCGGGCCGGATCGAGGTCCTCGCAGCGGAAGGTCACCTCGGCGCCCTCCGAGCGTCCGATCCAGTTGCGCTGCATCGTCTTCACGTGCTCGGGCCACTCGATCCCCTCGAGGTCCGCGAGCAGCCGCTCTGCGTAGTCGGTGATGCGCAGAAACCACTGCTCGAGCTGGCGCACTTCGACCTCCGCGCCACAGCGCTCGCAGTGCCCATCCACCACCTGCTCGTTGGCGAGCACCGTCTGATCGTGCGGGCACCACTTCACCGCCGCCTCCTTGCGGTAGGCCAACCCGGCGCGCAGCAGCTCGAGGAAGATCCACTGCGTCCAGCGGTAGTAGCCGGGTTCGCTCGTGGCCAGCTCGCGCGACCAGTCGATCGAGATGCCCCACGAGCGGAACTGGCGCTGGAAGGAGGCGATCGAGGCGGCGATCGACTCGCGCGGGTGCACACCGGTCTTGATCGCGTGGTTCTCCGCGGGCAGCCCAAAGGAGTCATAGCCCATCGGGTGCAGCACGCGGTGGCCCAGGCGGCGGTGGAAGTGCGCGATCGCGTCGCCCACCGCGTAGCACTTCAGGTGTCCGATGTGGGGCTCGCCGCTGGGGTACGGCAGCATCTTCGAGCACATAGGACTTCGGCGCCCGGCCAGCGGCAGAGGGATCGTTGGACACCTCCCACGTACGCTCGTCGGCCCACACGCGCTGCCAGCGCGGCTCGATCTCCTGCGGTTCGTAGCGGCGCTGCTCTTGCTCGTTCTCGCTCATGGCAGGGCGGAGGTTAGCGAGCACCCCCGGACGCAACGATTTGCCGGCGCGCCCGGACCTTGCGCAACCCCCCTGCGCCCGTCGGAGTTATGCGCGCTGGGCCTCAAAACGCGAGTAGGCGCGCACCGCCTCGACAATCGCCGCGGGAGCCTTCTCCGGCGAGCCGGCGTCGAAGGGCGGCGCGGGGTCGTACTCGATCCCCAGCTGGATCGCCTGCGCGAGCTCCTCGCCGGCGATCCGCTGCACGAGCATCAGCGCCATGTCGATGCCCGCGGTGACGCCCGCCGAGGTCACGAGCTTGCCATCGAAGACGACGCGCCCGCCAACCACATCGGCGCCCAGCTCGCTCAGCTCTCCGAGCGCCTGCCAGTTGCTCGTCGCCCGCTTGCCCTCCAGCAGCCCCGCGGCGGCGAGGATCAGCGATCCGGTGCACACCGAGGTCGTCCACGTGGAGGTCTCGTGCGCCGCGCGCAGCCACTCGTGCACCGGACCGTCCTCCATCAGCGCGCTCTGGCCGGGACCGCCAGGCACGAGCACGACATCCGGCGAGCTCAGCTCCGCGAGCGATGCATCGGCGATGAGCCCGAGGACGCCGGTATCGGTGCGCACCGGACCCGCCTCCTGCGCCACGAATGTGAGGGTGAAGCCTGGGATGCGACTCAGCACCTCGTAGGGACCCACCGCATCGAGCGCGGTGAAGCGGTCGTAGAGGAGGATCGCGATGCTCGTGTCCCTGTTCTCGTCCATGTTCATGTTCGTGTTCATGCTGCCTTCTCCCTGTTCGTGAGGTGGGTGCTGTGAAAGCGGCGGCGATACTCCAGAGGGCCCACACCGAGGGTGCGCAAGAACACGCGGCGCAGGGTCTCCGGGGTGCCGAAGCCGCACGTGGCGGCCACCGCGCCGATCGCCTCCTGCGTCTCCTCCAGACGCCTGCGCGCGGCCTCGATGCGCACGTGCTCCACGAAGCGCGCGGGCGTCACCCCCACCTCGGCGCGGAAGGAGCGCGCGAAGTGACGCGGGGACATGTGCGCGCGCAGCGCCATCGCCTCCACCGAGTGCTCCGCAGCCGGGTGCTCTAGCGCGAAGCGCTGCACCTCGCGCAACGGCTCACGCGTGGGCTCCTGCGCGGAGAGCGTCGCCGAGAACTGCGACTGCGAGCCGGGGCGGCGCAGGAACAGCACGAGGTGGCGCGCGATCGTGAGGGCCACCTCGCGATCGGTGTCCTCCTCCACCAGCGCCAGCGCGAGATCCATCCCCGCGGTGACCCCTGCCGAGGTCCACACCGGGCCGTCGTGCACGAAGATCGGCTCGGGGTCCACCTCCACGGCGGGATGGCGCCGCGCCAGCTCCTCCGCCGAGGCCCAATGCGTCGTCGCGCGGCGGCCATCGAGCAGGCCCGCGCGCGCGAGCAGAAAAGCTCCGGTGCACACCGAGGCGGTGCGCCTCGCGCGGCGCGCGCTCTTTGCGATCCAGTCGATCAGCTCGCCATCGGCGGCGGCCTCCATGCAACCGTGTCCCCCTGCGACGATCAATGTGTCGATCCGCTCGGGTGTCTCGGCGAGCGATCCATGCGGAACGATCGCCAGCCCGCTGGAGGTGGCCAGCGGCGCGCCGTCGGCGCTGAGGAGGCTCACGCGGTAGCCCCGCTCGCTGCGAGCTTCACGCGCAAGCAGCTGGTCGGCGCCTGTGAACACCTCGAGCGGGCCGGTGAAGTCCAGCGACTGCACTCCGGGGTAAACGAGGATGACCACCTCGCGGGGTGGTCGCGAGCGGGGCAGGGGCGAGCGGGGCGGGGACGAACTCATGCCTCGATGATGGCCCACTTCGGCCTTGTCCGCAAGGACCGATTTCCAACATATCCCGCCACGCCTACGTGGGCTATACGATTGCCTGGTGGACTCCGCACAGGCATCCAATCGTGTGCAGGGCATCATCGCCGCCGCCGAACGGGCCGCCGAGGAGCTGCGCAAACACGCCGAGGAGCGCGCCGCCGAGCGCATCGCCGAAGCCGACCGCGCCGCCATCAACCGCGTGCAGGCCGCCGAGGAGGAGGCCGGCGAGATCGCGCAGATCGCCCGCGCCCAGGCCGCGCGGATCGAGGAGGGCTCGCGCGCGAAGACAGCCGCGGCGATACAGTCCGCGCGCGAGCAGGCCGATGCGCTCGCGCAGGATGCCCAAGCGGAGGCCGAGCGCCTGCTGAAGGAGGCTCGCCAGCAGGTCGACGTGCTCCTCGAGGCGGGCGCCGAGGAACTCGCGCGCCAGCGCAAGGAGGAGGCGCGAAAGGCGCAGGAGAGGACCCAGCAGATGCGCACCCGCGCGCGCGAAGAAGCCCGCGAGATCGTCAGCGAGGCATACGGCCTGGCCCACGAAATCGAGCACGAGGGCACCGAGATCGCAGGCAACCTCCGCGAGCTCTCCTCCTCGCTGCGCAACAACGCCGAGCGCCTCCTCAGGGATGTCCGCCTCGCCCACGGCAGCATGACCGCCCGTCTGGATCAGGTGGGGCCCGGGGCGGGCGAGGCGGGGCGACGCGGCGCATTCGAGGCCGGGGTGGAGAGCGAGCTCGACGTGCCGGAGTTCATGCCTCGGGGGTAGGGTCGCCGAGTGGCCGACTCTCCCGGCCTGCTGTCCGTGGCTTGCCCGGCTACGCGCAGGATCGAGCAGACCCCGCAAGGCGATAAGATCGGACGGCTTGGGGCTATAGCTCAGTTGGGAGAGCGTCTGGCTGGCAGCCAGAAGGTCGCCGGTTCGAGCCCGGCTAGCTCCATGTAACCGTAGTCAATGCGAACCGCCGGGACACGGAAGGTCGGTTCGATGTGATCGCGTGCATCTACGCGGATTCCGTCGATCATGGTTTGGAGCACGGCCTTGGTGCGCGTAGGCGTGCTGTCCCTCAGCGCCGCTTGAAGCGTGTTGCGTAGGGCGTCGAGTTCGGAGGTGTTCGCGCGCTCGGGCTGCTCGTCGTCATCGACCGCAGCGAGGTCGGCGGCGCGGCCTTCTAGGGCTTTGATCTGCTCGCCGAGGCTCGCTATGCGCGGGGCGCAGGTGTCCTCGGGCATGGTGCCGGCCTCGAACGCGCGGAAGTAGCGGTCCATCGCGGCGCGCGTCTTTGCGAGCTTGTCCTGTATGGCCGCTAGCTCGGACTGCTGCTCGTCGTCGCGCTGCGTCAGCCGCTCGTATGCCTGAGTGATCGCCTGGTCGATCAGGTCGTCGTCTTGGAGCACCTTCCACAGACGGCGCGTGACGGCCTGCTCTAGCTGCTCGGCCGGGAGGCGATCATTCGCACAATGCTTGGTGCCGTAGCGTGCCCGCGTAAAGCAGGTGTAGTACGTGTACCGTCCCGAGCGCCCGTGTGCCGCTGTCCCTACATACGCTTGGCCGCAGCGCCCGCAACGTATCCGGCCGGTCAGCAGGTACTCGGCCGGGTTTGACGCTCGCCGTGAGCGGTCCTCGCAGCGCTCGGCGAGGATGGCCTGTGCACGGTCGAAAAGCTCTTGGGGGATCAGCGGCTCGTGCGCTGCGGGATACCAGTTGCCGCGATAGTAAATCTCGCCGAGGTACGCGCGGTTGCGTAGCACGGTGATGACGCTCGCTGAACTCCACAACCTGCCGTTCTTGGTGCGGTAGCCCTGCTCGTTCAGCCAGTCCGCGAGCGCCGATGATCCGGCCTGTCGATTCACGTAGTGGTCGAACATCACCGGGACAAGGGGTGCCTCGGTGGGGTTGCGCTCTAGGCTGTCGCGGTCTGAGGCGATGTTGAGTCCGAAGGGCCGCTGTCCGCCGCACCATCCGCCGCGTGCTGCCTTGCGCTCAAGGCCGGCGGTGATTCGCTCCACGATTAGCGCGCGCTCGAACTCAGCGAACACCCCGAGCATCTGCACCATCATTCGGCCTGCCGGGGTGCCGGTGTCGAATGGCTCGGTCGCCGATCGGAAGATCACGCCTGCTTGGTCAAGCTCGTCGATGATTTGCGCGAGCCCGCGTATCGAGCGCGCGAGCCGATCGACGCGGTAGACGAGCAGCACGTCAAAGCGCCCGCACTTTGCGTCTCTGAGCATCCGAGTGAGTTCGGGCCGGTCTACCACCGTGCCGGTGAACTGCTCTTTGTAGCGGCGCTCGATTCCCCATTCGGGCTGACTGCTCACGAATGACTCTAGGCGGACGCGCTGCGCCTCAAGCGAGTTGGGCTGGCGTTCCTCATCGGTGGAGATGCGGGTGTATGTCGCCACGCGCACCGGCCCGGCACTCTCGGCCGGGCCGGGCACGATGGCGAGGGATGCGCGTCTGCTCATGGCTGCTCCTTGACTCGGGAGCATCCATCTAGATCACATCCCCGGCCGGTTCTCAAGCTGGAAGGCAGCCGCTCGGGACGGGCTTCAATCCACTCGACTAGAAGCTCGGCCAGTGCGCGCACGAGCCCCTGTTCCTGCTCGCGGCTCATCGGCAGCGTGCGGCCCGGCAGCAGCCTTATCGGCGCCCCGCTGGCGGGTTGGGTCTGCGGCTGGGAGCCGCTCATGTGAGCAACTCCCAGCGCAGCTTCTTGCCGGTCGGGTGCGTGTCGGCGGCGGGCCGGCCGGGGCGGTTCCAACGCCCGCCGCCCGCTTGGGCGTCGGCGAGCGTGAACCCGCTCGCCCGTAGAGAGGCGCCGCCCTCCTCGGGCAGGGTGTAGGTGATGACCTTGCGGTAGCCGAGCGCCTTGACTGCCCGCCACGCTGCCCGGTAGAGCATCGAGCAGGCGTTCGGCGCCCCATCGGTGCAGCAGCGGCGGACTTCGGCGGTGAACCCGTCATCGAGCGCCCTGGCGATCGGCCGCCCAACTACTGCGACGCCGCGTAGCCGCTCGCCATCGGAAACGCCGACGACGCTGATGCAGCCGGGCACGGGCCGGTTGTGGCGGTGGTACTGCGCGATGTAGGCGTTTGCGACCTTGAGCGTCGTCGGGACGATCGTCAGTCGCAGCGACGAGCGCTCGTGCGCGTATCTGTTCCTTTGCTTGTCATGTTCTGTCAATTGTCATGGTGTCGGCGGAAGACCCTTACAAAAAGGGGAAAGTCGTTTCGAGGCGTCTGCGGGTACACGCGCGCCCCGTGCAAGATTCGGAGTTACACGCTCACCGTTGCCGAGTGTCGTTGTGCTGTGTCGGTGACGATTTGGAGTGTCGATCGTGTCGCCGTGGCGCTCCACACAACGACGGTGATTTGCGCGTCGGTCCTTGCGACGGCGGCAGTCGCTGTCTCTGCGCGGGCGGCGGTCGGTACGGCGAAGATCACGAGCGGGTCGTACTCGGAGAGAGTGCTGCGGGGTAGCGTCCGAGCGTAGCGCGTCGCCTTCTCGCATAGGCGCTGTGAGGGCTCGGTGCCTCGGTCTAGCTCCAACAGAAGGTGAATCGGTGGACGGTCGGGGAGGCGAAGGACGCCGTAGGAGTCAGGCGTCAGGCGGCCGTGAAAGAAGCGATGCAGGGTGCGCTCGCCGTACCACTCCGCGAGCTTGCCGCCGGCACGCGCGGCGTCGGCGTGCAGGCGGCAG
The DNA here is from genome assembly GCA_963725525.1 of uncultured Solirubrobacterales bacterium. Lineage (GTDB taxonomy): Bacteria > Actinomycetota > Thermoleophilia > Solirubrobacterales > Solirubrobacteraceae > Palsa-744. The sequence goes on along the minus strand of CAVRYP010000001.1, from coordinate 211,606 downwards.
AAGAACTCGTTGACTTCGATGTGGTGCGTGAGCTTGATCGAGTCCGCGACGCTAAGCGCGGCGGCGTGCTGGTAGCGCAACTCGGGCCGGGAGATTTGGTGCTCGGCAGCGACGATGTGAGCGCCGGCCTCATCGAGCACCCAGTGATGCGGAGCGCTCCCAAGCCCACGCGGCAGGAGCGGACGGAAGCGGTCCAGCACCCGAAGCCCGTACAGCATCAGTAGCCGACGGCGTGCGGTCTGCTCGGCGATCCCCGTGAAGTGCAGACGCCCAAGCTGCCCGGTCGTCAAGATGGTGTGCTCGTAGCAGTCCAGCGCGATCTGCCGGTCACGGTCGGTCAGGTGCGCCGCAAGGCGCGTTAGCTGCGCGTCGCTCACTCGCCCCCGGCGAGGGTTTTCACTCATTTTCTTCCCTCTCTACTTGTCGGGCAGACGAGAGGGGCGCGGATTTGGCTTGGTTGCTGGGGTTTTCGCCGGCCGGGCGTGCTGCGGTCCTAGTCGCAGCACGGGGCGCAGCACCGATCGCATCCCCCAACGCAGCACCGGCCGCCGGCTCCCTGCGTTCAAGGCGCCTGAGCGGTTCCTCCCCGGCGCGAGCAAGCCTGTCCTCTACCTGGGCCTTCGGCGTGCCACGCTGCCGCGCGAAGGCCCTCACCGCATTCGCCTGGCCGGGGAACGCAGTCGGTAGAGGCCGGGTTATGAGCGTGAACGCTTGCGTCGGCTCGCCGTCGAGACATAGCCGCACGGCGGCGGTGTAGCGCGGAAGGTGGGAGAGGTCGTGCGCGGAGAGCTCGGGCGCGACCTCGCGCTCGAGGTGCCCGGCGTCATCGCGCGACACCTGGAAGTAAACCTTTGTCCTGGCGTTCGCGCCAAGCGCCTCGCGCAAGTCGCGCGGAAGCTGCGCGAGATGCTGATGAGCCAAACAGAGTGAGAGCCGGTAGGCGCGCGCCTCGGCCGCTATGTCCTCGAATGGTGTCGGCAGGTTCAGATAGTTGTGGACCTCATCGACATACAAGCTGCTGTCCTGCCGGCGCTCGGGCTCGACACCTGCACGCGCGAGCGCGGCCTGCCATACGCGGGCGACGACGAACGAGCCGAGCAGCCGGCTTGTGTCCTCTCCGAGCGTGCCCTTGGAGAGCTTGGCGAGCAGCAGTCGCCCTCCGTCGATCGCACGCGGAATGTCGAGCGTCGTGGTCGGTTGCGCGACGATTGCGCGTACCGGGCCGCGCAGCAGGAACGCGCGGAGCTTGTTCAACAACGGGCCGGTGACCTGGGCGCGCAGCGCGTCCGATAGCTCCCCGTACCACTCCCAGAACGGCGCGAGCACGGAGTCCTCGATCTGCGCTGCGAGTTCGGCCTGCCGCTCCCTATTTGTGAGCAGCGTTGGTACGTCCGCGAGTGTCGCGCCCGGCTGATACATCGTCAGCGTCAGCAGCGTCGCACGGAGGATGTCGTCGGTGCGTGGACCCCAGAATCGCTCGAACACGCGATGGAAGATCCCCACGAGTTGATCGACGCCAAGCTCCCGGTCCGGGCTGTCCAGCACGTTCAGGCCGGGCGGCGCCTCATCCAGCGGGTCCAGCAAGTCAACCTCACTCTCCCGGCCGGCGGGTATGCGTTTGAGCAAGTCCTCTATGAGGTCGCCCTTGGGGTCGATCACGACCGCGCCCCGGCCCGCGTCGAAGTCCGCGAGCACGAGATTGGCGATCAACGTGGACTTCCCGACCCCTGTCGGGCCGAGAATGTGCAAGTGCTGGCGAGCGTCGGCGACCGCGAGATTCACCTGCCCTCCCTCGGTGGTGACTCCGAGCGGCTTACCCGCGACTGGCAGGCCGGGCGGTGGTGGAGCGTTGCGCGCGCCGGCCATCACGACACCGGGGATCGCGCGGGTGGTCGACAGGTGTGCGAGCGCGGCAAGCTCCCCGGTGCTCAGCAGGAACGCACGGCGCCCCAACCGACGACTACAGACCTTGCTCTGCGCGCCGAATACGCGGCGGCGGCGCAGCCATGCACGCGGCCCGTTATAGGGAGCGAACGCGCCGAGGATCGCGTGGATACGTCCCCGCGCCTCCCGACGCGATCCGGCGCTGACCGTCACGCGGATCAGGCAGCGATACAGCGGAAGCGCGCTCTTTTCCATCACCGCCCGCACATCCGGGCTCACCGTGGGGTCATACCGGGGCGGCGTGGGCGTGTTCGTGCGCCACCAGTCGATGGACCGCAGCACACGGTTCGTCGGCACGCCCTGACGTATCCGACGCGCAGCGGCACGCAAACGCCGCTGTTCACGTACGGTTGCCGGCCGCGCGATCACCTGCACGAGCGCGCGGGCACCGTCATCGAACCCCGCGAGCTGGCCGAGCAGCAACGGCAACGGGTCGGGGTCCATCCCCGCGTTCAATGGGAACGAGTCAGGCCCGGCAAGCGTCAACTCACACGCGACGTTCACCGTCCCGGCGAGCTGCGGCTCATCCTCGACGGGCTGGGTGCTGACGCTCGCGCCCGGCCACGCTGAGGCAATCGCACGCTCGATCAGCCCAGACGGCACCGATGCCGGCACCCACAAGCGAAACACCGTGCCCGCTTCGCTCGCCGCGACCTCCCACGAAAGATGCGGTTGCCCCGCGATCAGCCGTGCCCACCGAGGCCGCAAAAGATCATGGAGCGCTTGCCACAACAACAATCCCCCGGCCGGCTCGACCTCTGGCGGCACCCCGACCGTCACCAGTCGCGCGCTCGCGCCGCTGACAGGACGATGCGCGACAAAGAGGCGAGCAAGCAGCACCACGGCACCGATCGCCAGCGCGACGCCGGCGACGATCGGCGCGACGTGCTCCACGATCGAGAGCACATGGTCGAGAACACCCAGGGCTTCGCGCGTCGGCCGCTGAGGTTCGATCAGCCAACGTTCGAGCGTCCGGTTTGAAAGGTGAGCAGGCTTGATATAGGCGTTGGAATGAGTCATATGCAGATGGCCGGCGGTGGCTCAGGGCTCACAAGCCCTTCCACTAAAGAAAGGTCCCTTTTGGTGCCCTGGCGGTACAGCGAGGCGAGACTTTTTCCGAGCGGGTCGGGCATCCCAGTAAGGTCGATTTAGCCCCCTAAATGGGACAAGCCCACCGAAGATTTATCTCCGCGAACACCCAACAAAGGTCCGATCCGGCGCCCACGCGGTACACGCCGCCCGCCGTGTCAGCCGCGTGTCAGCGATCTGGCAGCTCTCCCGCCCGTGGATCGTTCCGACGCCCAGACTCTTGTGGGATTCGGCTCTTGCTCGTGCGTGCAAGCATGTAGCTATGGAGACGGCGTCACCGAAGCAGCTGCTCAAGCCCGAGAAGAGCTGCCCCCTTGAGAGTGCCCATACCAGGCTTCATCAGTGCCACGAGCTGTGGCATCGACTTGTCGCTGCCTACCCTGATCCTGATGAGTTCGTCCTCGTCCTGAACCAGCTACTCGTCACACTCCGGCAGGTCACCTTCATGGTGCAAAGACGGAAGGCCGCTATAGAGGATTTTGATCGCTGGTATGGCGACTGGCAGGACAAAATGCGGAGCGATCCAATTATGGCCTGGTTGAAGGACGCGCGCAACCATGTCGAGAAGGTCGGAGACCTTGAGGTGGCAAGTACCGCCCGCGTTGAGGTTGTAGCGAGTTGGCTTCCGGGTCCATACAGCGAGTTCGACGTTTCACCGTTTGTGGGTCCGGAGGAGATGATTAGCACCTTCCCGGCCGACACAATCCCGCTAGAGATTCGGAAGCACGGGCTACTGCGGATTGAGCGTCGTTGGGTGTCCAAGAATCTTCGGCATCACGAGCTCACAGACGTATGCGCCCATGGCTATGGCGTCCTCGCCACGTTCCTTGCCGAGGCACATGAACGGCTTGGGTTCCAGATGCGTACATTCGGCGGAGAGACGCACGGCGGGCGTCACGTTCGCGTCGATCAGCTGGGTGGCCGCTTGCCATGTATGGTGATTACAGACGCGGATCGAACTGCTCATCTCAATCTGCGCACAGGTGAACTCCTGACGCTCCAGGCGGACCCGATCAGCTTCGACCGACAGGATGACAACGAGTGGTACGAGCAGCGGATGAAGGACTTGACGATTGGGTCAAAAGCCGTCGAGCATCAAGAAGGCGAAGACGCCCTCGACTGGGGCAGTCGATGGATGTCTGTGGCGCGCCGAACCTTGGTGCATGACGGCTACCACCTACCGTATGCCTTTCTCTTTACCGACGACTTCCGGCCACTCACTGTGGTTGGCTTTCGATTCGAGGACCAGGCCGAGAAGTACATGGCTTTCCAACGTCTTGCAGACGAAGTTGATCGGCTGGGTGCCGACATCGTGATCGTGATGAACGAGGTATGGATGGCTCCGCTCCCTGACGAGGGTCTGACCCCCACGATGGAGCGGGCTAGCGAACGAATCGACCGGCGCGAGGCACTGGCGGTCATAGTAGCCACATCTGATGGACGACTGCGAAGCTACTACTCGCCCTTTGCACGAGACAAAGACGGCCGGCCAGTGGTAGGGGAGGTCGCGATCGCCGAGACTGAGCATCAATGGATGCCGAGTCTCGGAGCCTTGCAATCGGTTTGGGCGCGCTGGCGGAAGCAAGGCGTACAGACCGGCGGCCACAAGGGAGCTTAGGAAGCTCGGCGTCCGGGCTACAGCCCACGAGACACGAGTCATGTACCGATAGCTACTCGGGCAAAGCTCGCGTTCGCCGTGTCGATGTGCACTTGGCCCACGCAGGAGTCATAGTCTTGTAGTTGCGCGGCCAGGACTAGCTGACCTTCCGTACTGTTGTGAGGTTCAGCACGGCATGACTCGGTGCGGAACGCTGAGGGTGAAACGCCGTAGCGGCGCTGAAAGGCGCGGGCGAAGTGCGATGGGTGGCAGTAGCCGACCCGGCTTGCCACATCGCCTACCGGGATCGCGGGCTGTGAGAGCAGTTCGGCGGCAGCGTCCATCCGTCGGGCGGTGAGGTCTTCATGGAATGTGCTGTCGCTGAACTGAGCATATGCCCGCTGGAGTTGCCTGGTAGAACTGGCAAGCGCCCTTGCTACCGCTGTGACCGTGAGGGGTCTGCGGTAGTGGCGCTGTATCGCTATGCGCGCCATGAGATACAGCCGGTGACGATCCTTGAGCGTGTGCGGACGCTGGCGAGTCGCCCGTGGCCGGTGGGCTTTCGCCGCGGGTGGTACTGCGTCCAGCCGGAAGTGCAAGCGAAGGAGCTGATGGACGCGCCCGCGACTGAGATTGAACCGTTCGCCAATCTCATCGAGGGAGAGCCCGACGACCGCGCGCAGACGGAACATCTCAAGCTCGCGCTCGCCTTGTATGTGCCCTCCGGGCCGTGAGAACGTCAGACCGCGACGGTGTAGCTCGCGGACGATTTCGTACAGCTCTGCGCCCTTGCTGAACTCGGGGCGCTGGATCAGCCGTCCCGTCCCATGCTCAAGGAGCCGGTCAACTTCGTAGATGTTGGCCACCTCCAAGCAGAGACGAGCGGATGGGCTCAGGTCAAGCTCGGTTATCCGCATGATCTCTGGCCCCCTTTCAGAGCGTCAGTATGCGGTCGAGGTATTTGGCGACTTCGGAGGCGATCGACCGCCCGGCGCGGCGTTCGATCAACCCGGCAGCCTCCAAACGGTCCAGCGCGTCGATGATGCAGCCCTTCTGCTTCTTCTTCGCGCCGAAGGCGTGCCAAAGCTGCTCGACGGTGAGCGGTCCTTGCCCGTCGTTGCCGCGCACGATCAGGCTTTCGAGGACCGCGCTATCCCACACGTGCTCGTGCCGAGAGCCGGGGTCGGTGCGCTGCGTGATTTCGTGGTAGTAGACGGCGGCGTGCGACGCGGTTGCCAGGTCGTTCCAACGGTGGACGAGGCCCCCTACGCGCAGGCGTTTGAGGCTCGCCGGGACGTGGCCCGGAGTACTGACGATGCGCGCGACCTCGGTTTCTGAGATTGGCCGTTGCCGCTCGTTGTCGAGCATGATCTGAAGCACGGCCTGATCGAGATAGGCGTGCGCCTCGGATTCGAGTGAGCTACTTTGATCGTGCATGGGAGCGATATCTCCTGTGTCACGGTCTCGGGCGGGGCTGCAACCCCCGCGCCGGGGCCATATTTGCCTGTACGAACGGCAGCTATACGGGCCGCGAGGCGCCCTGTTGGGAGCGGCGGTCTGAACTGGCTCCACTGCGGCGGCTTGAAGTGGCCCCACCTCCGTCCGACTGGCTGCTGACTGTTTGAGGCTCATGGAGCTTGAGCGGGAGGCGGCAGTGAGGAATGGGATCACGAGTGGAGACGTTCGAGCAGATCAGGAGAGATCGGGATCGGGAAGGCATCTCGACGAGGGCGTTGGCGGCGAGGTATGGGGTTCATCGGCGGGCGGTGCGTCAGGCGCTAGCGGCGCCGTTGCCGCCCGTCAAGCGCAAGCCTGTGGGTCGGCCTGCGCCGAAGTTGGGTCCATATCGGGGGCTCATCGACTCGTGGCTTGACGGGGACCGGGATGCGCCGCGCAAGCAGCGTCATACCGCCAAGCGGATCTGGGAGCGCCTGCGTGATGAGCACGCGGCTGACGTCGCTGAGCGCACGGTCCGGGAATATGTTCACGGTCGCCGACGTGATCGCGGCGAAGGGGTCCAGGCGTTTGTGCCGCAGGTGCATGCGGCGGGCGTGGAGGCTGAGGTTGACTGGGGCGAGGCGCACGTCGCGATGGCCGGCGCTCAGCGCAGGGTCTACTTGTTTCATATGCGTGCGTGTCATTCCGGTGCGGCGTTCGCGATGGCGTTCCCGCACTGCTCCCAGCAGGCGTTTCTGGAGGCGCATGTCGAGGCGTTCGACTGGTTCGGCGGGGTGTTCGGCCTGCTTCGCTACGACAATCTGACGAGCGCGGTGAAGCAGGTTTTGCGTGGCCGGCGGCGGGTCGAGACGGATCGCTTCATCGCGTTGCGCTCGCACTATCTCTATGAGTCGCAGTTCACGACTCCGGGGATCGAGGGCGCTCATGAAAAGGGCGGCGTCGAGGGAGAGGTCGGGCGTTTCCGCCGTCGTCACCTGGTTCCCGTCCCAGACGTTGCGTCGCTCGGGGAGCTGAACACGCGGATGCTCGCTGGCTGCGAGAGCGATCTCTCACGCCGGATCGCGGGGCGCCAAGAGAGCGTCGGCGTGTCTTTCGCTAGAGAGCGTCCTTTGCTGCGCGGCCTGCCCGTTGAGCGGGCGTCCATGGCTGAACGGGCCACACCCCGCGTGGACTCCAAGGCACTGGTCACGATCAAGCAGAACCGGTATTCGGTGCCTGTTCGGCTGGCGGGGCTGCGCGTGCATTCGCGTGTTGGTGCCCGCGAGATCGAGATCCATCACGGCGGGGCGCTGGTCGCCCGCCACGAGCGCCAGCACGGCCGCTTCGGTGTCGCAGCCAGCCTCGATCACTATCTCGAGCTGCTCGCACGCAAGCCGGGCGCGCTGTCCGGGTCGCTCGCTCTCTCCCAGGAACGTGAGCGCGGCTCCTGGCCCTCGGTGTTCGACGAGCTGTGGGAGAAGATCGGCGAGCGCTATGGCACCTCAGAGGCCGCACGACAGATGGTCGACGTGCTCATCCTCGCCCGCGAGCACACCCCCGGCGAGGTCGAGCAAGCGGTCCGTGGAGCGCTCACTGCGGGCGCCCACGACGGGCGCGCGGTCGCGGTCCTGGTGAGCCGCAGAGCCCGCCAGTCCTCACCGGCGCTCGATGATCTCCCGCGGCGCCTGCAGGGCCTCGGGGCGCCCGTCCCGACACTCAACCAATACGACGAGCTGCTCGTGGCCGGGCCGGCACGGTGAGCGCCCCGGCGAAGGTCCAAGCACTGGAGACGCTGATCGAGGCGCACTCCGTAGAGCTGAAGCTCCCGACCGTCCGCGCCCGCTTCCGGGCGCTGGCCGAGGAGGCAACCCGCGACCAGCAAACCCCGACCGCATATCTCGCCGCGCTCCTTGAAGCAGAGGTCACAGAGCGAGCCGAACGACGCGAACACCGACGGCTCATCGACGCACGCTTCCCGCTCACCAAGCGCCTTGAGGACTTCCGTTTCGAGGAGAACCCGAAGATCCCGCAGGCCACGATCGCCGCCTTGGCGCAGGGCACCTGGATCGATGACCGCGAGTCAGTGATCCTCCTCGGCGACTCAGGGACCGGCAAGACGCATTTAGCGATCAGCCTCGCGGTGCTCGCCTGCCAACAAGGACGACGTGTCCGCTTCACCACCCTCGCCGCCTTAGCGAACGAGCTGCAGGCAGCCGAGTCAAAACGCGAGCTCGGCCGGGTCATCGCGCGCTACGCACGCACGGAGCTTGTTGTCCTTGACGAGCTGGGATATCTCGCGCTACCCGAGGGCGCCGCCGAGCTCGTCTTCCAGGTCATCTCCGAGCGCAACGAGCGCGCCAGCCTGATCGTCACGACCAACCTCCCGTTCGGGGAATGGACGAAGGTGTTCCCCGACGCGCGCCTCGCGAAGGCCGTCGTTGACCGCATCACCCACCGCGCGCACATCATCGACACCGGCACCGAGTCCTGGCGCTTCCGCCACGGCCTCGCCCGCGGCCCAAAAAAAGGAGCGAACTAACCCCCCATCGGGAGCCGCGCCGGCGGCATCTCGCTCCGCTACGCGCTACGCGCTCCGCTCCACGAGACGCCGCCACACCCACTAATCAGAGAAGATCAACAACACACACCAACCGACGCGAAGTGGAGCCACTTCAAGCCGCCGCGCCGGGGCCACCGCAAGCCGCCGCTCCCACCTGTGGGCGCGGTACACGAACCTGACACGCAGCGGCTACGGTCACGCAACGCGCGTCGCCGGCAGGGCACGCAATGAGGCGGCGGCGAGCCGATAGCCCACGCCGCGCGTCGCGCACACCAGCCCATCGGCGCCGGCCTCGGCGAGCTTGCGCCGCAGCCGCGAGGCGTGAGAGTCCAGCGTCCGCGTGCTACCGGGCAAGCGAAACCCCCATACCTCCCGCAGCAACTCGTCCTTGGTGTAGACACGGCCGGGGTCGCGGGCAAGGTACACGAGCAGCGCGTACTCCAAGCGGCGCAGCGCGACAGGACTGGCGCCGATCGTGACCTCGTGCGCGGCGGTGTCGATCCGAAGCTCCCCGTACTCGATCACGCAAGACCCCTCAGCGAGGTCGCGCCGCACAAGCGCCTGCACACGGGCGCGAAGCTCGGGATACGCGAAAGGAGCGCGCAACACGTCATCAGCTCCCGCCTCGAACCCCCGCAACACGTCGCCGAGGTCGCCGTTCGGGGTCATCCACAGCGCCCGTAGACCCCGTTTGGCCTCGGGCATGAACGCTCCCGCGCGGAGCCTGCGCAGCACGTCGAGCCCTGCGCCTCGGCGCGTCGAGCGCCCGAAGATCACAAGCTCAACCTCCCACTCGCTGCACACGGCGCGCAGCTTCGCCGCGTCGCTGGCGCGGCGGACCTCGTAGCCGTCCAGTTCCAGCTCGTCGGCAAGCGCGAGGTTCGCGTGCTCCTCGCCATAGAGAAGCAGCACAATCGGGTCATCATTCAAGGCGGAGCGTCGCCCCGTGGCATCGGGCGCGTCGTGACTTTCTGCTGGCGTTGCGCTCATCTGGGCTCCTTTCGGCGAACCGAAGAAAGCCGCCAGCGAGCAGGCGACCGCACCGCAGACAGCTACGGTAGGCCCTGGCATCGAAGGTAGTGTCTTCGGTGCTAACAGGCCGGGCGGGGTGCTCTAACACCTCGTCCGGCCGCTCGATATGTCCAATTGACGCGGATGAGATAGCGACGCCCTCGGACAGACCATTTCCGGCCACGTAGGCGAGTCCTCAGACGGCCTCGCCGGCTACCTACGCGGCGTGTTCGCCGCCGACCCACGGACGAACTTGATCCACGAACGTCCGATGACGAGCAGGCCCAACGTCCTGGCTAGCTCTGGCGATGCGTCCGGCTTGTCAATTACGAATATGGGGCTGCTGCTTCAACGTTCGTACTGAGCCGCCGGGCGAGGTCTAGTCATCCTCGCTCGGCGGTTTCCATCCGCTCGGGATGCTTTGCTGCTCGGTGGTCGGCTGCGGCTTGACCCCCGCTCTGTTGCCGACCCATTCAGAACGTTCAAGCAGCCAATAGCACCGGAGGTGCTCCATGACGACCGCTGTTCTTTCCGTCCCTTCCGTCTCAGACGGGCTCCTGCGTATCAACGCGCTTCTGGACCTAAGCAACCTGCGAATGAAGCTCGCAGATCCAGATGAGGGCAGGGGCTACACCCTTGACCAACTCGACCTGATGGAGGGCGAGTACCGCAAGTTCCTCGCGCTGCACCTAGCGTTCCCCGACGCAGACATCGTTCCCTGCAAGCTCGTCGATGAGATGTGGCACCAGCACATCCTCGACACTCGTGCGTACCACGATGACTGCGAGGCGATCTTCGGCGACTACCTCCACCACTTCCCCTACTTCGGTATGCGCGGCGAGGATGACTCCCGTGCCCTCCACGACGCGTATGCCGACACGCTCGATCGCTACCGCGAAGCGTTCGGTGAGCCACCAGCAGAAACCTGGATCAGCGCCGAAGCGAGCCGCTGCAAGCGCACCGCCTGCAAGCCCCAGAAGTGCAAATAAGCGGCGCGGCCACCGAGAATCGAGTCGAGCGTCGAGTCTTGCGATCTGCCGGGCGGCCAATGGTTGCCCGGCAGGTGGGCGTTGTTGAGAGCGCTCTAATCGGCTGCCCTACCGGACCATCACTGTTTCCGAGGCCTTTTAGGAGTGGCCCGGTCTATCGCCCATTTCGCCTTTCCAGGCGTCGATGCCTTCGGCGACAATCCCGTACGCGGTTTTCGTCCTTTGGGCGGAAGTTTTGGTTTGGCCGGTTTTGGCACCTGCTAGTCCTCGATCCCGAAGACTACGCTCAGTCCGACTGTTCAGGCGTTGAGAGTGTGGTTCTGGCGCCAGTTAGCGAGCGGCGACGGTGGCGCGAGGTCTCCAAGTAGCCGTCGGATGACCTCTTCTCCGTAGGTCCAGAGCGCAGCGGAGTAGACGAGATAATCCGCGTGCGTGACGCGCACCAAATCACCGTCGGCATAACGCAACGACGGCGCTTGCGCCAATGCGCGAGCATCCACCCGCCCTGCCCGGTGGGCAAGCACATGGCGGAGCGCAACGACCTCGGTCAAAGCCTGGTCAAGGTCCGCCGGAATCGGGCGCTCGGGCGAAGCCTGTAGCTCCGCGTTGCGCAGCACGTCCTCCCAGCGCCCGGCTCCCACACCCCGCGGCGAGGCATCGAAGCTGCCGAGCCGTGCGTCCACTACCTTCTGCACCGGCCGGTGGATCGCTTCAAGAGTGGCGTCACCGACGCGCGCGGCCGCCTCTGGCTCCTGCTCGCGCGCCTGGTCCATCAACGCTCGGACCTGATGTTCGACCAGCATCTCACGTGCACGCGGCACCAGCTCCTCGACAAGCGCGTCCAGTGCGCCAACCATCGACACCAGCGTCATAGCGTTGTGCTCAACGAGCTGATTGTCCCGCTCGGCGCGAGCCAGGTCGGCGCGTTCACGCGCCGCCTCAATGGCCGCCCGTCGGCCGGCTGCGTCCGTATGATCCAGGGCATCGAGGCGGCGTTCCTCGTGGACCTCGGAGTCGAGCAACTCCTGTAGACCCCAATCGGCCAGGGTCCGCACACGCTCCGCAGCCCCCATCGCCGCCCACCAATCAGCTACCACGGCCTCTCGACCGTGGACCAGGCGCGGATCCCGCCGCGCATCAGCGAGCTGTCGATCCGCAAGGCTCTCAAGTCGGTCCGTTCGCATCCGGTCAGCATGAGACTACAGTCGGTGCTGGGCGTCACAATCACCTGGCATGACCACGATGAACCGAACCGATCGCGCCCGTGCCGCAGCAGAAGACCTCGCGCTCAGCGGCGGGCGAGACGCCCCTATCGAGATCGTCGAGTACGACCCGGCATGGCCTGACCTCTTTGCGACCGAGCGCGAGCGAATGGAGCCGCTGCTCGGTGGCGCCGAGATTCACCACTTCGGCTCGACCGCCGTGCCGGGGCTTGCCGCCAAGCCGGTGATCGACATGATCGCGCTCGTTAGAGACCTCGATGCACATATCGCGGCGCTGACCACGAGCGGGGGCTACCAGTTCCCGCGGGCGTTCAATGCCACGCTGGCCCACCGGCGCTTTCTCTGCTACCCGAGCGCATCCATGCGCACCCATCACCTGCACCTCGTAGATCAGCCAGCGGAGCTTGAGCGTCGCCTGAGCTTCCGTGACCGCCTGCGCACAGACCGTGCGCTCGCCGGGGAATACGCGACGCTCAAGCGGGCGCTCGCCGAGCGCCACCGCGAGGACCGCGAGGCGTACACGGAGGCCAAGGCCATCTTCATCCGGGCCAGTCTCGCGCGAGACTAAGCCAGACGGACCACCGCAAGCGTCAACACCAAGCGTGCCCGTGCTTCCTATTCCGCTTCGCTAAGCGACATCCGCTCGCCGGGCAGCCGCGCACAGCGGTTCGCATTGACTTCGTTGGCTCCATCGAGACGAACATATGTTCGATCTGGCGCAGGAGGTAGGCTTGCGAGCACGAAGGAGTGATCGCTTTGGCCGACAACAGCGCAATCGAGTGGACGAACGCGACTTGGAACCCTGTTACGGGTTGCGACAAGGTTTCGCCGGGCTGCGCGCACTGCTACGCGGAGACATTCGCTGAGCGCTGGCGGGGTATCCCCGGCCATCCCTACCAGCAGGGTTTCGATTTGCGCTTGTGGCCGAACCGGCTCGACCAACCGTTGCGCTGGAAGCGTCCACGGACGATCTTCGTGAACTCGATGAGCGATCTTTTCCACGAGCGCATCCCCGAGTCGTTCATACGGCAGGTGTTCGAGGTCATGGAGGAGGCGAGTCAGCACACCTTCCAGATTCTGACCAAGCGCCATGAGCGCCTGGCCGAGCTAGCACCGACGTTGCCTTGGGCTCCGAATGTTTGGATGGGAGTCACCATCGAGAATCGGCGTTTTGTGCACCGGGCGGACTATCTACGCGAAGTCGATGCGGCGGTGCGATTCATCTCCGCTGAGCCGCTATTGGGTCCTCTCGAAGGACTCGACCTCAGCGGTATCGACTGGTTGATCGCGGGCGGCGAGTCTGGCGCGAAGCATCGACGCTGCGACGCGGCCTGGATACGCGACCTGCGCGCCCGCTGCGCTGAGGAGGATGTGGCGTTCTTCTTTAAGCAGTGGGGAGGTCGCACGTCGAAGGCAGGGGGCCGACTGCTCGATGACCGAACATACGACGCCATGCCGTCGCCGTCCGATCGTGCGCGGCACCGCGAGCTAGCTATCGCCGCCGTTTAGCCGCCGCTTGCGTGGGCCGCTCTCCATGTCAAAGAGCGTCGTCTGTCCAAGCTCCTCCTCAACCCGCAGACGCACTCGGTCGAACACCCAATCCATGATTCGCTCGCCGGCATCGTTGTCGGTAGCGAAGATCAGGAAGTACATGGGCTGGCCGTTGGACTTCTTGATCTGCCGGTCAAGCACCGTCGCGTAGCCCAAGCGCTTGAAGCCCTCCGCGTACATGCGCACATACTCGCCGCGGGCATCCTCGGCGCTGATCTGGCCGGACTCGCGCCGCGCGTAAATGTCTTTCCAGCCATCGTGCCCGTAGATTCGGGTTACAAGCTCTGGATGGTCGGGCGCGAGCCGCACAAATCCCATATCGGTCGGGAACAAGATGAGTTGCTCGATCTTGTTGGGGCTGTGCCCGCGCTTGTGCTCGGCGATCGCCTCAACCGTCGGCCATTCAAGCTCCGATCCCTCGGGATCGAGGAACGCAAACGCCGGAGCCCGTCGAGGAATGAGCCCCAACATGGCCGCGACAATCTTGTTGGCGTCCTCGTTGAAGCTCTCCACCCGATCGCCATAGCCTCCGGTGCGATGCACCAGCGCCTTGAAAGCGCCGGCGTGGCTCTCAGCGACGGCGACCTTGATTGCCTCGGGCGCCCGTGCCTCCAAGGCGATCAGCGCAGAGCCATTGATCTCCCGGTCGCGGGTCGTGGACCAGTTCAACCCGGTTCCCGCGAACAGGTCCAGGGCATACCAGCCGCCGGCCGTCCTGCACGCCTTCGCAAAGGAGTTGAGATAGGCGTCGAGGATCATCAGCTTCTCCTCCGTCCACGACGCAGCATCTCGCGCCGGGTGGCCGTCTGCCGCCTTATGAAACGTCGCTCGCGCCATGCGGCCCGCGACTTTAGACGGCGCTGCGGAGGTTCTACGTTCGCGCCGTGTCCCAGATAGCGATCCCCGCGCTCTCCTGGCGCGCGCGGCTCAGGGCATCCACCCGCGGCCAGATCGCGGAATCGTCCTGTCAGCGAGGGCTATAGCTGGGACTCGCCGGAGCGACGCTACCCGCTACGCATCGGGGTGCGATTCTTGCCGCGATTCGGCAGGCACGACCGGAATCCCCCAACCGCGGGTCGGGTCGAGCCGCCGAGGAAGCACCTGGTAGAAGATGCGTCGTGCCAGCGGACTCTTGTATTCATGGTGCCGCAGCGCATAGTGCCAGTGACCGACAAGCCACAGCGCGAGCCCGACCACGAACAGAAGGATCGCAGCGGCGTTTCCGACAAGCGCGAGGTTCAACGCGGCAAGCGCGGCAACAACCAGTCCTGCGGCACGCAGGAGCACTCCGCCGACCATCCAGAAGCCAACGCAGGCGATGATCGCAATGCCGAACGCAACGATAAGCACGAGGAGCCTCCTTGCACCATCCAGAACGAGTCTAGCTTTGCCTCAGTCTAAAAGATCCTCTTGCTTGGAAGATCGTAGGCGGGCACGACCGGGGCACGAGCCTACTTGGCAGCGTCGTCAAGCGACATCCGCCCGCCCGGAAGCCGTGCGCAGTGGTTCGCATTGACTTCGGCTGGCTCCATCATTTTGCAGAAGATCGAACCGCTCCTGACGCGGATGAGAGACACGCAGCCTCGACCGTGTGTGCACACTCCAAAGAGTTCAGTGCGAACATTTGGAATGAGCCGCCTGGTGGCTATTCTCAAGAATTCGTAAGAAGAGAAGTCGCCCAACTACTTGCTCGTCAGAGCGAGGAGGGTCTCGTGAGCTACGACAGAAAACACGACAAACAGCTGCTGAGGGCTCGTGAGCGAGGATGCACGCTGCTGCGCAAGATGCGCAAGGCTCCCGCATATATCGTCGGCGAGCGCTGGCAGGCGATGGTTCGCTACCAGGACGAGCTGGCCGCCTACGACAGTTCGAGGCTCACGATGGGTCGGGGCTCCTACGGAAACCCGCTGATCCCCACGTTCCCCGGGGACGATCTGCATGTGAGCGTGGGCTCATTTGTGTCCATTGCCCATGATGTGGTGCTGATGGATGGGGGCAACCACCGCATCGATTGGGTGACTACCTATCCGCTGCGAGGTTGCCTGGATCTACCTGGCGCTTTCGAAGACGGTCATCCAGCCAGCAAGGGCGACATCGTCATCGGCAACGATGTGTGGATCGGCCGGGGCGCACGCGTACTCTCGGGAGTCACCGTTGGCGATGGGGCGGTGATCGGCGGCTACAGCGTGGTCACCAAGGACGTGCGGCCCTACGCGATCGTGGTCGGCAACCCGGCTCGCGAGGTCCGCAGACGGTTTTCCGACGAGCAGATCGACGCGCTGTTGTCGATCGCGTGGTGGAACTGGCCGATGGACAAGATCCTCGAATGCGTCGCTGAGTTGTCCGACTCTGACATCGACCGCTTCATCGCACGCCACCGGCCTGCACTCTGATTTCCGCAGGGGTGGTGCAGCCACGGGCCGATGTCGTGGCAGCGAGCGACCATGAGACTGCACCCAGCGCGCTCTCCCGACGAGGGCCAGGACGGCTGGCCCACTACCGTATGCCCGGTGCGGATCGCGACGTGGAACGTGAACTCGGTGAAGCAGCGGATGCCGCGGCTGCTGCCGTGGCTCGACGAGCGCCAACCCGATGTCGTGTGCCTGCAAGAGACCAAGCTCACCGACGAGGCGTTCGAGCGACTGCTCGGCGCCGAGCTCGCCGAGCGCGGCTACGCGCCGGCGCTCCACGGCGAGGGCCAATGGAACGGAGTGGCGATCCTCTCACGCGTGGGACTGGAGGAGGTCGTCGTTGGAGTCGACGGCGCACCGGGCTTTCCTGCACCGGAGGCACGGGCGGTGTCGGCTGTTTGCGGCGGGATCAGGGTGCACAGCGTGTATGTGCCCAACGGGCGCTCGCCGGACTCCGAGCACTATCGCTACAAGCTCGCCTGGCTCGGGGCATTGCGCGAGGCGATCGCCGGCGCCGGTCCGCAGGCGAGCATCGTCTGCGGAGACATGAACATCGCGCCCGCCGACATCGACGTGTTCGACCCGGGCGCCTATGCCGGTCATACCCACGTCACGCCGCCCGAGCGCGAGGCGCTGGCCGAGCTGCAGGCGCTGGGGCTGCGCGATGTCATTCGCGATCGCTGGCCCCAGGAGCGCGTGTTCACCTACTGGGACTACCGCGCCGGCATGTTCCACCAGGATCTCGGGATGCGCATCGACCTGATCCTCGCCAGCGAGGACGTGGCCGGTAGAGCGCGCGCGGCGTGGGTGGACCGCCAGGCCCGCAAGGGCAAGGGGCCCAGCGATCACGCGCCGGTGATCCTCGATCTCGACGAGGCGCCCGATGGCGACATCGGACCGGTCGTACCTCCGCCCTCCGCGCCCGCCGCCAGGCGAGGCGCCGCTTCGCTGCCGCAATCGGCGTGAGCGCACTGCACGCGCCACTAAACGATTGTTCGATCATCGCCACCCTCGATAAGGAATCGAGCGAGCTAAGTCGAAAGCGATCTTGGATGCGCGCGCCCTCGGCGGTTCGCGCGGCACACACAGTCCATCGAGCCATCTACCAAGGGTGAGGCGAAGACACGATGCCCAGCCACACCGCAACATCCAATCGCTCGCACGCGGACGCGCCGGTGTTTGGAATCTTCGCGCGCGAGCTCGACGAGCGGACGAGCGTGATCTCGGTCGAGGGCGACCTCGACCTCTCGACCTCACCGCGATTGAAGCGGATGCTGCTCGACTCGCTGCACAGCAGCCACACGGCGCTCGTGCTGGACCTCTCGCACACGAGCTTTATGGATTCCACGGCACTGGGCGTGCTGGTGGGCATCAACCGGCACCTCGATCCCCGTGCGCACTTCGCGATCGTCTGCGCGAGCGCGCCTGTGCTGAGGATCTTCGAGTTCTCTGGGCTCGATGGAGCGTTCGCGATCTTTGCGACGCTCGAGGAGGCCCTCGCTCACACGCAGGGACACGCAGCTCGGACGAGTTGATCGGCGCAGATTCGGCGATGGTGAGCGACGCGCGCGAACACCGACCACACCTAACTCCACGCCGACATCTGCCGCCCGTGGCGTTCCTCGCCTGCATGGCGGCGCTCGGCAGCGCACCCGCCCTCGCCAGACCCAACCGTACCCAGCCGCCCGCGGGTGCGCCCGCAAGCCAAACCTCGAGTCCGGGACAGGCCCAGCGCGTGGCCGAACACGAATCGCGGGAACCGGCACAGGAACCGCGAGGCGGTGGGCGCCAGAGGGAAGAACGGCCCCGCGAAGAACAGCCACGCGGAGAACGGCCACCCGCAGAAGCACCCAAGGAGCGGCCACGAGCAGAACGACCCCACGAAGAAAAGGCACGCGAAGAACGGCCCCGCGAATCGCGCCACCGCGCGCGGCGCGGCGAAGGGAGCAGCGAATCGGATGGCTCGGGCTCGGCGACCTCCTCGGGCCATACCGAAACGGGCGCTTCGGACAAGGGAGACGGCAAGAGCGCCACACCCGCTGCCCACGGGGGCGTTTCGGCTTCGCCCACAGCGGCTCCCCAGCCGGCCCCGACAAGCGCGCCCGCCACGACTGCTTCCGCCGGCGCGACGCCTGCAGGCGCGATTGCGGCCTCCCCGCCGTCGACCCCGGCGGCGAGCATCGGAGCGACACAGCCCGCTGCCGCAGCCCACCCGTCGCGCAAACTGCGAGGAGCGCGCCATAAACACCATGGCACCGGCGGGCGGGCGGGCGTGTTGGGCGCCTCTGCGGCCAACGCCCTCACACCGGCGGCAACCACATCAGCCGCAGCCGCAGCGGGCGTCAACAGACCCGTGCCCCTCCGGCGTGGCCACGGAGCAGCGCGCACCCGGCGGAGCCCCTCCCCGAACTCGCCGCTGGTGAGGACGATCACACGCATCGTCGACGTCGTGTCCCCGCGCGATGCGACTGCTGATCGGTCTGCTCTTCGCGCTCGCGCTCGCGTTCGGCGCCCGCTCGCGCCTGAGCGCGACTGCGCGCGCGGCGCCTGGAGCGCCAGCGCGAGCAGCTGCTCGAGGACGTGGGCCTGCTGCAGGCCGCGCTGCTGCCCGGTGCCGCCCGAGCGACTCGGTCCGGTCGGCACCTCGGTCGCCTACCGGCCGGCGGACGGCCCGGCGCGCGGGCGGCGACTTCTACGACGTGTTCGCGCTCGAGGACGGGCGCCTGGCGGTGATCGTCGGCGACGTCTCCGGACACGGGCGCGAGGCGCTGCCGCACACGGCGCTCGTGCGCTTCACCGCTGCGCGCCTACCTCGAGGCCGGCCTGTCTCCGCGCAAGGCGCTGCAGACGGCCGGCGCGGTGCTCGAGCGCCAGCTCGGCGACTCCTTCGCGACCGTCGTCGCGGCGATCTACCACCCGCGCGAGCGCACGCTCACCTACGCCTGCGCCGGTCACCCGCCGCCGGTCGTGCTCGGCGCGCGGCGCCGACTCGTAGCCGATCACCGCTCTGCTCGGCGCCGCCGATCGGAGTTGGCATGCGCGACGGGGACGCGCCAGACGGTCGTCTCGGTGCCGGGCGGCGCGCAGATCTGCTTCTCACACCGATGGCGTGACCGAGGCGCGGGTCGGCTCGGAGCTGTTCGGCGACCGGAGCGTCTGGCAGCGCTCGCTGGCGCAGCTGGGACCGCGGACGCCACGCGCGCCGCGCTGCTGGAGCAGCGTCGCCGCGCGAGACCGACGCAGCGGCCCGACGACATGGCTGCGTGCGTGCTGGGCGTCGAGGGCGCGCCAGGCCGCGCCGGCGATGCTCAGGAGGAGCTCGAGCTCGACCGCGGACGGCGGCGGCGAGCGGACGAGCCAGTTCCTGCTCGACTGCGGGGTGGCGCCGCGCGAGGCCGCCGAGCTCGTGCGCTCCGCGCAGCGCCGCCGCTGGATCGCGCGGGCAGCGCGTTGCTCGGGAGCTGCGCCCCGCCGAGGCGGACTCCCGAGGTCGCGCTGCGCCGCGAGCACCTCACGCTGCTGCACGCGGCGGCGCCCGCGGCCGCAGACGCGGGCTGCGTGGGAATCGGCTCGATGAGCGCCGCTCCCGCACTGGCCCCCGACGCCGCGATGGTCCTCGGCATCGCCTCCACGGCGATCCCGTTCGCGCGCACGCCCGAGGACGAGGCCGAGCGCTGGCTGCGACTCCTGCGCCTGCACGGCGAAGTCGGGTGCCGTGCTGCAGGCGCTCGGCGTCAGCGAGGCATCCGCTGCGCGAGCCGGATCAGATCGACGCTCGTCGAGCGGACAGCCCCGACCGGCGGAGAAGATCGTGACGCGGTCGCGCACGTCACCGCGCAGGCCGGGCGCATCGCTGCCGAACACGGCGCCGAGGGCATCGCGACGGCGGACGTGCTGATGGCCGTGATGGAGGTCTACGGCGATGACTTCGATCGCCTGCTGCGGTGCCTATGGCACCGACCGCGACGAGGTCCTCCAAGCTCTCGGGGCGAGAACGACCCAGTCACTCCGGCGGCGCTGAGCGCGCCCCCGCGTGACGCACGCGCTCGCGCGCGTCGGCGTAGCGCAGCGCCTCGTAGAGAATCAGCACGACGAGCAGGGCGGCGAGGATCCCGAGCGTCGCGAGCGCCGGCAGGGTGCCCGCTAGGGGGATCAGAGCGAGCAGCACGAGCGCGCACACAAGCCGCCGGCCGCTGAGCGAGTGGACGTTGCGCAGGCGGAAGGCGACGTGCGCGAGCAGATACAGCGCGGCGCCGCCGAGCAGCGCCGCGGCGGGCACGAGCGCGAGCGGGCGTGAGATGTGCTCGAGCGTGACCTTCATGCCAACGGCGAGCAGCGCGATCCCGGCGACCATCAGGAAGTGCAGGTAGGAGTAGGAGTCGCGCGCCATCTCGTTGCGCTCGCGTCCCTCGGCCGCTTCGGAGAGGCGCCACTCGGCGACGATCGCGGTGACGTCGAAGTAGACCCACCACAGCGCGGCGGCGATCGCCACGCCGAGCACCGCGGCGAGCACCACGCCGGTGCTGAGCTCCGGGTTGGCGCCCACGCCGAGCGCCACGATCGACTCGCCCAGGGCGATGATCACGATCAGCCCGTGGCGCTCGGCGAAGTGCCCGGGAACGAGACGCCAGCCCTCGGCGCCGAACAGGTAGGGCCCGCCCGTGTCGAGCACGAGCGCGAGCCCCCATAGCCCGAGCTGCACGCCGCCGCTGGTGAAGGCCGCGATCAGCGAGCAGCCCCACGCCGATCGCGGTGCTGGCGGCGAGCCCGTTGACCGAATGGCGCAGCGCGGGGTCCTCGCGGCTGGCGAGCAGGAAGAGCACGATGTGCGCGCCGCGCACCGCCGCGTAGGCGCAGGCGAACAGCAGCGCGTCGGCGCCGAAGGCGCCGGGTACGCACAGCGCGCACACGAGGAAGGCGGCCATCGCAGCGAACATCGCCAGGCGCACGAAGCCCTCCTCGGGGTCCACGACGCTCGTGAGCCAGGCGTAGCCGCACCACGACCACCACAGCATCCCCAGCACGAGCAGCGCCCTTCAGCGAGCCCTTCCGCCGTGGGTCGTGCACGCCATCAGCGCCGTGCACTGCGTGAGCGCGAGCACGAACACGAGGTCGAAGAACAGCTCCAGCGGCGTCACGCGCTCGTCCTCGCGCTGGGTGGCGCCGATGCGCGGCGCGCGCGTGGATGCGGACGTGGGAGGAGCGGTGCTCACCCGCCCATCTTGACAACCGCCTGGAAGGTCTTCCTTCTCAGGAGTAGGCGATGAGGCTGAGCTGCTTGAAGTCGAGCATGTCCGCGCCCTGCGGCTCGCCGTCGCGGTTGGCGAGGGAGACGAGCGTGACGGTGCACTGCTCTCCTCCGCCGGCCTGCGCGCGCAGCGCGGCGGTGATCGGCAGGCGCATGTACTGGCGCGTGAGCGGGTGCGGGTCGCGGAAGTCGTAGGGGCTCACGGGGCCGGAGGGGACGCTGCAGTGGCCCTCGTCGCCCAAACAGGGACCGTGGCCGAAGATGTAGAGGGAGCCGGCGTAGGCCGGATTGCCCTCGGTCGCGGTGGCTGCGTCGGCGTTGGAGTCGTTGACGAAGGCGCGTACCTCGAAGGAGTCGCCGGAGTGATCGATGCCGTGCAGCTCAAGGTCCACGCGATCGTAGGAGGAGTGCTCGCTGGGGGGCGGCACGTAAAGCGGTGGGGATACGTAGCGCTCCATCAGGCCACCTTTACATGCTGGACGGAGGAGGCGTAGTCGTAGCCAAGGCGCTTGGTGTCGAGCACGTCGCCGACGGTGAGCTTGCCGAACCCGAGCGGATGGGCGTAGCTGTCGGGCGGCGGGCCGGGCGAGGCGTGCTTTGACTGCCACAGCGACCAGATGCGGTCGACCATCGTGTGGTGGGCCCAGAAGACCGGATCGTAGGCGGAGGTGGCGATGATGCCCATGTCGCCGCCCACCCAGCCGTGCACATTGTTGTGCAGCTGTGTTTCCAGTTCCAGCTCGAACTCGTAGTAGTTGGAGATCGCGAGCACTTCTTCGAGCGCGTTCGCGTCGGGCAGCCTGCTCGGGCGGCCCGGATGGCGCGTGGTGGTGGGACTCCAGTTGGGCGGCGGGTTGGGGACGTTTTCGGGCAGCGGCCCGGAGGCGAGCGGGTTGGGCTTGCCTTCCACCTCTCCCTTCCTGTAGACGGGAGGGATGCCGGCTTCCTGGCCCGGAGGATCGGCGCGGCCCGCCGGCCAGTCCCACCAGCACAGGCGCGCCTGGGAATTCTGTTCCTGCATCGCAAGCTCGAACAGGTAGAGGTAGGCGCGGTGCCAGGGCAGGAAGTAGAACGCCTGGCCCTGTTCGGTGGAGTGCTGGCAGCGAAACTGCGGCCAGCCGTGGATGCCGGCGAAGTACTCGAAGCCGCGGTTGTCGCGCAGTTCCTTCATCTTGGCGACCGCTTCGCGCAGCGCTGCGAGGGCTTCGGGATCGAGGTTGAAGGCGCTCTGACGGTGGCGCAGCGCCAGCGAGGGGTTCTGCGGGGCGCGCATCGGGGTGAGCGGCATCGGCGCATTACACCTAAATCGACGGAGCTTGTCAAGTCGACTTTCTCAAACTTTTCACAGGGTATGGTTTATAGTCTCGGCACCGATGATCCTTCCGGTGGCGCACATCATGGGAGTGCCGATCGAGGAGACGCTCGGCTCCTTCGCGCCCGTGGCGGTGGTCTCCTATGGCGCCTTCAGGGGAACGGTGCGCGCCCGCCGCTCCTCGCGCCAAACGCGCCGCTCAGTCCACCGCGAGCGCCCGCGAGGGCGCCTCGCCCCACAGGCGCTCGAGGCGATAGAACTCGCGCGTGGCGGGCGTGAAGATGTGGACGATGACGTCGAGGTAGTCCATCAGGACCCAGGCGCCAGCGGTGAGGCCTTCGACGCGGCGCGGTGTGATGCCGTACTCCTCCTTGATGCCCGTGAGGATGCCGTCGTGGATGGCCTTGGTCTGGCGCTCGGTGTTGCCGGTGGCGATGACGAAGTAGTCGGTGTAGCCGACGACCCCGCGGAGGTCGATCTCGAGGATGTCGAGGGCCTTCTTGTCGGAGGCGAAGCGGCAGATCTCGCCCGCGAGCTGGGTGGGGGCGATCATCGCGCGGGCACCTCGGCGGCATCCCCCGCGGTGTAGAGCGCGTGCTCGGCGATGTAGGCGGCGACGGCGGGCGGCACGAGCCCGTCGAGCGACTCGCCGGCTGCCACGCGGGCGCGCACGAGCGAGGAGGAGAGAGGAACCTCGGGCATCTCCAGCAGCGCGGGCGGCAGGGCGGCGGGGGCTGTGTCGGCGTCCCCTGGGGGGCGCAGCAGGTCGAGCGCCTCGAGCACCTCCCCGGGCGCGTCCCCCGCGCGGGCGGCGAGGGCGATGTCGGCGAGCGCGAAGATCTCCTGCGGGCGGCGCCAGGAGGGCAGCGTGCGGGCGATGTCGGAGCCGAGGATCAATGTGAGAGAGGCTTGGGGATGGAGAGCGTGCAGGCCAGAGAGGGTATCCACGGTGTACGACGGCCCGCCGCGCTGCACCTCCAGTGGGCAGGCCTCGAGGCCTGGAATCCCAGCGACCGCAAGCTCGCACATGCGCAGGCGGTGCTCGGGCCCGGGGTCGGCCTCGGCGCGCTTGTGCGGGGGAAGGCAGGAGGGCACGAGCAGCACCCGCTCCAGCCCGAGCTGCGCGAGCGCACAGCGCGCGAGCGCGAGGTGGCCGAGGTGCGGCGGGTTGAAGGTGCCGCCCAGGACCCCGAGCGACATCGCCGGGGACAGGGAGAGGGAGCTAGGAGCGGACGTGTGCGTTGCCCTCGATGAGGTACTTGAAGGTGCACAGCTCGCGCAGCCCGATGGGCCCGCGCGCGTGGAGCTTCTGCGTGGAGTTGCCGATCTCGGCGCCCATCCCGAACTCGCCCCCGTCGGTGAAGCGCGTGGAGGCGTTGACGTACACGCAGGCGGCGTCGACCCCACGCTGAAAGGCGCGCGCGGCGAGGGTGTCGCGCGTGAGGATCGCCTCGGAGTGTCCGGAGCCGTGCAGGGCGATGTGCTCGATGGCCTCCTCGAGTGAGTCGACGACGCGCACGGAGAGCGTGAGCGCGAGATACTCGGTGTCCCAGTCCTCCTCGGTGGCGGGCAGCAGGCGGCCGCCTTCGAGCGCCTGGAGGACGACGAGGTCCCCCGGGATGTCCGAGCCTTCGAGGACGTACGGGGCACCGCGCATTTCGCGCACCGTGTCCTCGTCTCCCCGGACGGTCACCCCGGCCTCCAGCAGTGCATAGAGCAGGCAGCCGAGCAGTTCCGGGTGGGCGTTGCGGTGCACGAGGAGGGTCTCCACGGCATTGCACACTCCCGGGCGCTGCGTCTTGGCGTTGAGCACGATCGCGAGGGCCTCCTCGAAGTCGGCCGTCTCGTCGACGTAGATGTGGCAGAGCCCCGAGGCGGCATAGATGACGGGCACGGTGGCGACGGCCTTCAGGGCAGCCTTGAGCCCCTCTCCCCCGCGGGGGATGATGAGGTCGACTGTCTCGGACTGCGTGGCGAGCTCGGCAAGCTCCTCGCGCCCGCCGCCGGCGACGAGCGTGACGGACCCGGCGGGGAGCCCAGCCCCCTCAGCCGCCTCGGCGACCACCGAGGCAAGCACAGCGTTGGAGTGCGTGGCGGCGGATGACCCGCGCAGGACGATGGCGTTGCCCGACTTCAGGCACAGCGCGGCGGCATCGACGGTCACATTGGGCCGCGCCTCATAGACGACGGCGATGACCCCAAGCGGCACGCGCACGCGACGCACGTCGAGACCGTTGGGCAGCCGCTGCCCATCCACGACCTCCCCCACCGGGTCGGGCAGTGCGGCGATCCGCTGCACGGCCTGCGCGATGGCGGCGACGCGCGCCTCGTCCAGGAAGAGCCGGTCAAGCAGCGCGGCGTCCAGCCCGGCCTCGCGCCCAGCCTCCATGTCGCGCGCGTTGGCGGCAAGGATCTCGGGCGTGCGCTGCACCAGCGCGAGCGCGATGGCACCGAGCGCGGCGTCCTTGGTGGCGGTGTCGAGCACGGCCAGGCGCCGCGAAGCGACCCGCGCGGAGGCGCACTGCTCGGCAACGGTGGAAAGGGCGATGGCCATCGCACCTAAGGGTACGACACGCGCGCGGGGGGCCGGCGGAGAAAAGCAGGAGAAGGGACCGCCAGAGGCGGCCCAGCGGGTCGCGTGGCGTACAGACACCCTGACGCCGTCAACCGGCGGCCGAAGGCGTGGCCTCAGCGCGGATTGTCCGCTCGACCTCATGGCCCTTGGCGGAGAGCTGCCAGGCGTTGGCTTCGCCGCGGGCGTGCCCGGCCCCGGTGTTCTCGATCAGGCCAAGCGAGGTGAGGCGCTGAAGGAGCTTCGATATCTGACCCTGGTCGGCGATCCCGGCAGCGGCCCCCACCTCGCGGTTCGACGCCCCGGGGTCGGTGGCAATCGCGATCAGCACGCGGACGGTGCGGTAAGTGAGACGCATGTCGAGATCCTTCAACGGGTCCCCGGCCGGCCGCTTGGGCCGCGCACGACCCTTGGGCGCGGGCCGCGCAAGCTCCCTGTTTGCCGCGGCGACGCCCTGGTAGGGCAGGACGATCATGTTCATCAGCGGCCCGAGCAGCTCGACCATCGGCCTGCCGGTGGGAGCGACGAGGCGCGCGTGGATCACGGCGAGCACGGCGCCGACGACGCCCTCCGCCGTGAGGGGGGCGGTGGGAGCACTCTTACGCGTGTCCTGGCCCTCGCCCTCGTCAATCGCGGCGATCAGGCCCTCGACGATCCGTGCGC
Organism: uncultured Solirubrobacterales bacterium; assembly: GCA_963725525.1. GTDB lineage: Bacteria > Actinomycetota > Thermoleophilia > Solirubrobacterales > Solirubrobacteraceae > Palsa-744. The sequence continues at coordinate 185,999 of CAVRYP010000001.1, read as the reverse complement.
GACGTTCCAACGCCCGGGGACCCGCGCCGAGCGAGTGGACCACGCATAGCGCACCCAGCTCGGGCTCGTCGTCGAGGAACTCCAGGAACGCGGCGAGCCCGGCGCGGATCCGGTCGCGCCACGAGTCGGGCCGCTCATACTCGGGCAGCACCGCCGCGGCAAGCATCCCGGCGGCGTGGTCGAACGCCGCGAGAAAGCACTCTTCGCGGTCGGCGAACAGTTCATAGAACGTCCGCCTGGAAACCCCGGCGCGCGCAACGACGTTCGCGACCGTCGCCGCCGGCAAACCCTCCTCGGTGACAACCATGGCCATCGCCGAGAGGATCCGCGCGCGCTGGATCCCATCGACCTTGTCGCGCGACTGCGAATCGCGCCCTGGCCGCAGCCGCTCCAGAGGTGGCACGAGTACCGCCACCCCTACTTCTTCTTCCGTCGGTGCTTTGCCTTCTTCGGCTTGGGCTTCTTCTTTGCGTGGCCGCAGCCGGTGACGGCGATCTTGGTGGTCTGCTTGACGACGGCGCCGTTCTGCCCGGTGAGCGTGGTGGGCATCGTGAGGCTAGTGCCACACAGGTTCCCCTTCGCCTTCGCCGGCAGCACCGCGGTGAGCCCTGAGTGGGGACCCTCGGGGAGCTTGAGCTCGAAGCTCGAGATCGGAACATCGGGGAGGCTGTTGAACGCGCTGCTGGTGACGCCCTTTCTGATGTTTATGCTCCCGACGAGGTCCACCGTAACGCCTTCGCCCTGCAGGATCACAACGAGATCGGGGAAGGCCGCACCACCGTGGGAGACGAGATACGCCGGGCCCGTGACCGGGTTCGCGAGGATCGGTGTCGTCGCGGTCGCCACCCCGATGTTCGACCCCGCGGGGCACGCGGCGGGATTCGCGGCGAACGTCGCGGCAGAACACGCCTGCTGGATCGTCGTGAGCCGCGAGGGCAGTTGCTTTGGCAGGCTCACCGCGACACCGCGGATGTTCGCCTGCGTGCCCAAGGGGTAGCCGACCTTCACATCGAGGCTCGCACCCTGCTTCTTGCTCGTTTTCGCCTGTGTGGAGACCGTGAACGACGGCCTGAACGCCAGGCCCGCGCAGCCCGCGACAGCGAACGGGCTCGCGACATTCGCGGTCGCGCCCTGCGCCGCGGTGATCGTGCCCGTCACCTGCTGCTGAGAGCAGTTGGTGGGGTTGAAGATGAACCCGGGGCGATCGACGGTCACATTCACGCTCTTCACGCGCAGGGGCACCCCGTCCACCAGCTGCGGCAGCGGATCGCTCGTGACCGTGATCTGCGAGGTGTGCAGGTCGACGGCGATCGCGGCGCGGACGATCACGTTGCCGAGGTTGAACGGCCCCGCGACCGCGGGCACGACGATCGAGAGCCCGAACGGCGCGCCCTTGTAGGGGCCGGTGAGGAACACCTGCCCGGACACCGGCAGCGGCTGCGAACCGGCACCCGCTGTGACCGTGGTGTGCCCGATGAGGCTCCCCGCGCCGCAGGTGCCCTGCGCGGCCTGCGGTTCGCCGCACTGCGCGACGCTCTTCAGTACACCGAGAAGCCCCGGGGGCATCGTCACACTCACGCCAGAGAGATCCTGTTCGCGATCCTGCCGCGAGAGCGTGAGCGTGAACGGGCTGAAGCCACTGGCCGACGGCGTGACGGTCCCAGCCGTGAAGGCCGGGGCGAACGGCAGCACGGGACACGCCCCGCCGTTGCCGTCCCAATCCACATTGAACGAGCTGGTCACCGTCGCGCTCGGCGTACCCGGCGCGCTCCAGGGTTCGAGGACCGAGGACGTGTCCGCGACGCCGCAGCTCTGCGGATTGGCCATCGTCGCGCGAGGGCCGCCGTGGAAGTGCAGCTTCAACTCGCTGAAGGGCTGCTGGATGAGATCCTTGAACGTCGCTGTCAACTGCCCCGTCGCGGGGTCCGCCGCGACGGTGCCGGGGAACTTGACGATCACCCCGGAGCCTTCCAGTTCCAGGTACAGACCAAACAGTTCTCCGTTCGTCGCGCTCGCCTCCGTACACACCGGCTGGCCCACCCCACCACACTTGGGTGCGGCAAGGTACACATGGCCGTTCAACGGTGCGGACCCACCGGGGCCGTCGGGGAGGATCGGCGTGAACGCTTCGGCCGTCGCGATCGTCGACGCCGCCGGACAGTGCCCCGGGGCGACGTGGTAGAACCCGTCGTCATACGGGCTGCCGTTACCGCCCGCGTGACCCGCACCAAGTTCCGTCGCTTCAGGGTCAGCGAGATCCTGGCCTCCCACGCCGATCTGGCTGCTGCCGATGTTGATCCCTTCAGGGCCTTCGGGCTGGCAGCCCGCCAGGCCCTGCGCCGCACCGGGGGACACCGACACACCCGCCGGGAGCGTCACCGTCGCCGCCTTCAACGGCGGCGTCGCGAGTTCGCCGTACCCCGTGGTCTGCGGGAGCTTCAGGTCGACCGTATACGCAGACGGCGCATCCGCCTGCGTACTACCGCCTTCACCCCCGGTGCTCGGTGCGAACGAGAGCGACGGTTCGAAGCGCAACCGGTCACACCCCGACACACCGGGGTAAGCGACCGTTTCGCGTACCGAGGGGTGCGTGGGGTCTTCCCACGTCGCCAGTTCGATGCGACTCGACAACGGACCCGCCGAGCAGTCCGCCGGGTTCGTCAAGAACGCCGGTTCGGAAGGATCGCCGTTCAGCTTCCCCGGGTCGCCGTAGAACGTCAACGCCGCATACGACGTTTCAATCAGCTCGGGAAGGCCCGGCGCCGTGACGCGCAAACGGTAACCCGACCCACCGTGCACGACGCTCGCATACAGATAGATCGTCTGCCCGGCGAACGTGAACGCGAACTCAGCCGGGTACCCCGCCTCGGGCACCATGTTGTAGATCATCGAGCAACAGCTATATGCCCTCCCGGAAGAAAGCTGGAATTCAGCAAGCTGGCCGCCGAGGATGGCGAACCTGCCCACACGGCTGCCTGCGGGACATCCCCGTTCTGGCGATTCTCCTAATTCTAACAACTCAAGATGGGTGCACCGCGGTATGGACTGCGGGTCACCGGCGAACCCGACAGGCAGTTCGACGGCCACATTTTTCAGGTTTTCAACCGGCCTAAAGGAGGTTTGTATTTGGTTATTCGTCGGGCTGAAGATCGACGGGATCTCAAACGTCGTCGTGAACTCCCACGGGTGATCCCCGGCGCCCGCCGACAATGCTCCACCGGCCGCACCGGGTTCGATCCCGAACTCGCTGACGCCGAACGGCGGCGCCTGCGAAGCGATCGGCGTCTCCGCGATCGTGGACACCACCCCAACACTCCCACCACCACTGACCGACGCTTCGCTGTGCAGCATGCCGGACATGCCCGCGCCCGGCGCGGACACTCGCATACTCAGGAAAGGCGCATACCCACCCGCCGCGACAGCTTCCCCCAACGTACAGGTCACGGTCGACTTGCCCGACCCTTCCGTGCAACTCCATATTCCACCTTCCGGTCCTTCACCGCTCAGCGGCGTTTCCAGCGTCGTGATGCCCGCCGGCAGCTTGTCCGTGACGGTGATCGTCCCACTGGACGCCTCATCGCCCACGTTCGCGACCAACAGCTGGTAGGTGTCGCACTTCCGGACGGCTTCCGTTTCGCGGCACGGCAGGGCGTCGTTGGCGGAGAACACGCTCGGTACGGCGACATCGCGCAGCGACCAGCCAACCGTGCCCGCCATGGCCGCCCCCGCACACGCGCACAGCGACACAGCGAGCGAAGCGAACACCACCACACACAGCAAAACCCTCCTCTGACCGAAACCCACGGCGATCACCCCTTGCCCTTCACGTTGACAGCTGACAGAACCCCGTAGCGCTTCCTCGCCCGCGCCTCGCACAGCGCCCGTTTGCGCCCATGCTTGCGCCGGCACGCCCGCAACGCGACGGCGAGCTTGTGCGCCCGCGCAGGGGGCTTCGCCTTCGGCTTGGTCACGGGACCTGATGGCGAGGGCGACAGGTTTCCCGTACCCGGCACCGACACGCTCCCCGGCACACCGGGCGATGTCTGCGCCGCGGGCGCGCCCTGACACGCTTCACCCGCACACACCACCATCCCTGGCGCCGGCTGGAAACCCCCACCGGCACGGGCGTCATAAACGTCGAACTGGGTATTCAAATCCTGCGCCACAAGCGGATCGGCCGTCGCGAAGAAGATATCCTCACCCGACTGGTCCAGCATCATCCCCCGATTCCCGACCCTGGATACATCTCGGCCGTCGGAGACCAGATAAACATTCCCGTTGGAGATACGGCCACCGCTGCGGTACTCATAGTAGCTTTGCGCGCCCGCCGCCGCAGCCGTCTCCGCACCCGGCGCCAAAGCACCCGCGCTTTTGAACACGACCGTCGACCCATCAGCCGAGACCGCCAAACTGGTATCGGCTTCCGATGGCAGAAAGCCAGCTCCAATGACATATCTTTGTATTTCGATCAGCGAAGCATGTGAGTCCGCGCTCGCCGTCCCGCCGGCATAGCCTGCCTGCCCCACGGAAACCCGCACCAGTTCCCCGGTCACTGAGTCGTACTCGAACACCTGCGGTCGGCTGCTCGTATCCCCGGGCGTCAGGTCCGCCGCGCTCAGGAACACCAGGAAGCGACCGTCCGGCGTCGCCTGGACTGGCCGGGTATCCGCCAGCTGCCAGTCTTCGCTGTCCTGCTGGTTCCTCCTGCGGAATTCTCGTACGAAAGGTTCTTCGCATTCTTCCTTTTCGCTGCCCGCAAGCGCGGCGCACGGCGCCTCGGCGTCTTCCAGTTCCCCGCTCGTCTCAGAGGAGAGCGTTGCGATGAACACGGTGCGACCGCCCGGGTACGCGGCGTCACGCTCGAACTGATACAGGTTGTTCGCACCGCCCACAGGTTCGCGGCCCTGGGCATTCGCACCCTGCGTCAACACGCCCTTCGCGACAAAATACACATGCGACCCGTCCTGCGACACACGCGCAACACCCTGCACTTCAGGCGCCGACGAACCCACCGACACCCGCACAACCTGCTGCCCGTCGGGATTGTGGAAATCGTACTCATACAGATTCATGGTCGTCGCCCCTTCCAACAGTGCCTGTTCGGTGAGGAAGAACACCCTCGACCCATCCTGCGAGGCACCCTGGAATTCAGCCGGCGCCCTCACAGCCGTATTACATTCACCGCACTGGCGAGGCGCCGGCTCGGAGATCGAGACCGTCTCGATCCCACCAAGCCGCGCAAACAGTTCGCTGACTTCCGGCGCACTAACACGGCCAGAACAGAACTGATTGCTATGTCCCCTCACCATGAAGAAAACCGTTTCGCCGTCCGCCGATACAGCGTTGTAGACATCGTTGCCGTTGTCTGCACCCAGCAAGGTGGAGCAGTCGCCGAGAGCACGGCCTTCACCGTTCACTCCAACCGGCGCAGGCTGCCTGCCGCCAGTACCGACGTACTCATAGAGGACCTTTCCTCCTTCTCCAGTCGCTTCGCCCGCGCCGGGCCATAGGACGCTTCCCAAACTGTGCTCAACCGTGAACAGCACGTGCGAAAGATCCTTTGACGCTCCCGCGTACACATAGCTTCCGATGAATCCCTGACTTCCGCCCGCGGGCGGCCCGACCGCCTTCGACGGCGGCACCATCGGCCCGACCTTCACAAACGACCCATCCCCTTCGCGCACATAGAGATCCTCAGCGTTGATCGACTCCGAGGAGTCACGCAACTCCCACAACGTCCTACCCAGATCGGTGCCGGCAGCGACAAAACCGCTCGCCGGGAACCGCGACGCCGGGGGCCCGAGCCCCGACACGCCCCACCCCGAACTCGTCCGCGAGAGCTCATACAACGGTCGCCCACCGGGGTAGCTTTCCGTCCCCCCGAACGTCCCCGCAGACTCCACGAGCAGGCGCGTGCCATCGCCCGATACCCCATCGATGCCATCAACCACGAAGCCGTCAGTGAACGAGGGCGAGACCATCTCCCACGCGCGACAGTCCGCGAGATACGACTGGAACCCCGCGAGCGCTTCGTTCGCGCAGCTCGCCGTGTTCACGTCCCCCGCAGCCGGCGCCGGAGCCGTGGACGCCAACAGGCCGCAGACCGACGCACACAACGCCACTCCCAGCCGACTCCCGCGCCGCGAACCCCTTAACGCGCGCGGGTGACCCTCCCGCCGTCCACCGGCGGGGCGAGCCGCGGCGCCGCGGCGAAACTCAGACCCGGCGGAGAGCCAACCCCGCCAAGAGAGAGAGAGAGAGAGAGAGAGAGATGCATCAGGATGCTGATGCATCTAGTTACGGCCCTCAGCGGGGTCACAATGACCCCCGCCACGTCTGCTCGAAATGAACTCACGCGTTCCTCATCTCCCTCAAAGCTCGAAATCACGTCCCTCTCCCAAGGAACCTGCCTGCGCGCTTGCAGCCGGCCACAGGGCCTAACCCAAACCCGATCCTATGTCTTGAAAACACCGATTGGTCCTAAGAGCCAACCGGACATTGCCCATCATAGACATAAATCAGGACCCGCGTCAACCCCCCTTGCGGAAAGACGTCGTCGAATGCCCTTCGTAGACTCCTATCCGTGACCATCAAGCGCTTCGTTTGGACCGAACATGCCCTGCTGCGACTCGATCAGCGGCACCTGACACGTATCGATGTCGAGCGGACGATCCGTGAGGGCCACGGCGAGCGGGTGGCCAACGATGGACGCGCCGCGTGGCTGCTGGCCGGGTTGACGGCCTACGGAGTCCCGTTCGAGACGATCTACGACCACCCAGCTGGAGGCGACGACTCGGTTGCGCGGGTCGTGTCGGCATGGCGCCTGGATCAGACGGGGTAACCTTCCAGGAGCTATGTACGCCTACTATGACCCCGAAGCGGACATCGCCTGGCTGCCGACCGGCGAATCGGACGATGTCGTCAGCGAGCGCGTCCCAGGCGGGCTGCGCGACTACGACCGTGCGACCCACGAGCTGGTGGCGATCGAGATCTGGGATGCCAGCACCCGGCTGCCCCGGACGCTGCTAGAAGCGCTCCCGGCGCCCGCGGCCCCCCGTAGCGCGGCTGCGTAAGCCGATCCCGTAGGTCAAGCTAGAGCATGACGAGGCGGTCGCGGTGAACCGCCTCCTCACTCGCATGCGGCAACAGCTCGCGGACGGCAGGCGACTTGAGCCCCTTGACGCGGCGAAGCTCGAGCGAGGAGTAGTCGGCAATCCCTTTGGCAAGCACTAGACCGGCCCGCTCCCCCTCCTCCTTTTCAACGGCGATCTCAACCGCATCCCCCGCGTCGAAGTCCCCGATGACGTCGAGGATGCCGACGGGAAGGAGGCTGGTGTGGGCCTCGCGCAGCGCGCGGGCCGCGCCGGGGTCGATGATGAGCGTGCCGAGCGTGGGCTTGGCGTAGCGCAGCCATAGCTTGAAGGCGGAGTGGCCGGAGTGGCGCGGGGTGAAGCGCGTGCCGGCGGCCTCGCCTGCGAGCACGGCCTCGAGGGCGCCCTCGCGCAGGCCATTGCAGACAACTGTCGTCGTGCCGGCCGCCGTGGCCATGTCGGCGGCGAGCACCTTCGAGCGCATCCCTCCGGAGCCGAGCGGCGAGGTGGTGGCGCCGATCTCCAGCTCGCGCAGGCTCTCGAAGTCGTGCACCTCGCTCACGAGCCGCGCCTCGGGATCCAGGCGCGGGTCGGCGCTGTGGAGGCCGTCGATGTCGGTGAGCAGGACCAGCAGCTGCGCCCCCACGAGCAGCGCGATGTGCGCGGCGAGGAAGTCGTTGTCGCCGAAGGAGATCTCGTCGGTGGCGGTGGTGTCGTTCTCGTTGACGACGGGCACCACGCGCCACTCGAGCAGCTTGGCGAAGGTGTGGCGCGCGTTCACATACCCCCTGCGCGAGGACAGGTCGCCGATCGAGAGCAGTACCTGACCCGAGCGGACGCCCTGCGCACGCAACAGCTCCTCATAAGCGCGATAGATCCCCCCCTGCCCCACCGCAGAAGCCGCCTGCAGCTCGGGAATCAACGCAGGACGAGCAGCAAGCCCCATGATCCGCACCCCCCGAGCGATCGCCCCCGAAGAGACGATCACAACCTCATCCCCACGCGCATGCGCCCGTGCCACGGCAGCGCAGATCCGCGCGAGCACCTCGCCGCGCAGCTCGCCCCCGTCGTCAGCAACGATGCTCGAACCAAGCTTGATAACCACCCGTGTCATACCGCCCGCAAGCCTATTGCCCAAGCGGGCGTCGCCTCGGGCAGTCGGCTACGCTAAAGCGCATGAAACGTTTTGTCGTCAATCCAGCGCCGTCGCCAAACGACCCAATCGCGGAGGTGCGCGGCATCTTCGCGGGGGAGATGAGCGGTGGCCCGACCATCGACGAGCTGCGCGCACGCGCCCGCTCCGAAGAAGCAGAGACCGAGAACGCCGCGCTGATCCGCGGTGCACTCACCGATGCGACGCCCGCGACACGGCCTGGTGGCCGCGGTGTATTCAGCGGCCCCGGCAACCTGGCACGCAATGTCGATCGCTATCTCGAGGAAACCGGCTTCGGCGAGCCCTGAATCGAGGGTGGGGCATCGACTCGCCAGGCCGGACCGATCAGAGTCTCTCCGGTCGTGGCTAGTCTCGACGCCATGTTCGCCACGAAGAACCCACAAAGATGAGCGATCCAGGGATCGCCTCTGGGCCGATAGACGCGCTGCGCTCGTTGGCGCAAGCTCAGCTCCAAGTACAGGCATCTCGGGCTGCGAGCCTTGACGCTCGGGCGATCGGCGTCGTCGGCATCAATGCTGCCCTGGCGACGATCGTCGTCGATGGCCCACTTCCCGGGGCTCCGCGGATTGCCGTCCTGGCAATTCTCAGCCTCTCGACGAGTCTCGCCTTGAGATGCCTCCTGCTCGACATCGGCGAGAGGATGGGACCGTCGCTGACGCGCCTACTTGCCCTGCGAGAGACATCCGGCAACGCCGCCGTCGAAGCGACGATCCTGAAGTGGATGGCTATAGACCTGCGAGCGAACGAACACGCGTTGGCTCGCAAGGCGCCACGATTGACGGGAGCTCTCCTCGTCCTTGCGCTTGCGGTCGTTTGCACGCTGGCAGGGAGCGTATGATGGCCAAAGATATGGAACCTCCTGTTCGCCATGAGTCATCGAATGCCGAAGAGTCACCCAGCGTGTGCACCGATCGCACGGTGGAGGAAGAAGTCGAGGAGATGATGGGCTCGATGGAGTCGATGATCCTGCCGAGACCCCTCGAGCCGCCGGACAGCTGGAAGCGAATCGCCGCCTGGCTGCGAGTCCGTTTCAGCCATCGCGCTGTACGCCCCCACTGACCCTCCCCCGGCTCACCCCGAGGGGTCGAGTTCCAGCACAGTCCCCCCGATCTCGATGTCGTCGCCCGGCTGAAAGCCCTTGGCCTCCAGGGCCTGGATGACCCCGAGGCGGCGCAGACGGGCCTCGACGTAGGCCATGGCGTCTTCGTTGTCGATGTCGAAGCGCTGGAGGAGGCGCTCGATGCGCCGGCCGCGCACGGCGAAGGCGCCGGGTCCGGTCTGCTCGACGGAGAAGCCGTCTTTGGCGACGGGGCGGAAGAGCATGTGCTCGGCGAGCTGCTCGTCGCCCGCGGCGCCTCCCCCAACCGGGGCGCCGTTTGCCTCTTCGGATTGACCGTCCAGCCCCGCCGCCGGCGTGGCGGGCACCAGACGAAACAGCTCCCCCGCCAACTCGGACAGGCCAAGGCCGGTGGCCGCCGAGGTGGCCAAGACAGGGATGTCCCGACCGAGACGCTCCGACCACTGCGCCACGGCCTCGGCAACTTGCTCGGGTGGCACTAGGTCGGCCTTGGAGAGCACCAGCACGCGCGGCAGGCGCGCGAGCCGTGGGTCGTGCGCGGCCAGCTCGTGCTCGATCGTCTCGTAGTTGGCGAGCGGACCGGCCTCGGCCTCGGGGTGGGTGGGATCCCAGTCCATGGGTGCGAGGTCGAGCACGTGCACGAGCAGGCGCGTGCGCTCGATGTGCGCGAGGAACTCGTGGCCGAGGCCGGCGCCCTCGCTTGCGCCCTCGATCAGGCCGGGGATGTCGGCGAGCACGAGCTGGCGCTCTTCGTTGTCCAGCACGCCGAGATTGGGCTCGAGCGTCGTGAAGGGGTAGGAGGCGACCTTCGGCGCGGCGCGTGTGAGGCGCGCGAGCAGCGATGACTTGCCGGCGTTGGGCAGCCCGACGAGGCCGACATCCGCGAGAAGCTTGAGGCGCAGCGCCAGCCACCCCTCCTCCCCCGGCAACCCACGCTCGGCAAAGCGAGGGGCCTGGCGCGTGGCGGTGGCAAAGCGCTTGTTGCCGCGCCCCCCCGAGCCACCGTTGGCGACGACGATGCGCTGGCCGTCGCGCAGCAGTTCCCAGCGGCGCCCTTCGAGGTCCTCCTCCTCGCCGAGGACCTGGGTGCCGGGGGGCACCCTGATCACGAGCGGCTCCCCGTCGGCGCCGTGGCGCAGCGAGCCTTCGCCGGCGCCGCCGCGCTCCGCGCGGTGGTGGGGCTTGCGTCGGAAACCCTGGAGGTCGCGCAGCGAGGCGCTGCACACGAGCGCCACGTCGCCCCCGCGCCCCCCATCGCCGCCGTCGGGGCCGCCGCGCGGCACGTGCGCCTCGCGGCGAAAGCTCGCGCTGCCGTTGCCCCCGGAACCGGCCTGAACGTGGATGCGCGCGCGGTCGTGCAACATAGGGGCCCATCGTGACACCAAAGGAGCCCCCAGACATGACCGCTGAGACCCCCTCCCCCACCGAACGCGTCTTCCTGATCACGGGCGCCTCCTCCGGGATAGGCGCGGAGACCGCCCGCCAGGCCGCCGCGGAGGGCTACCGCCTGGTGCTGGCGGCGCGCTCACGCGAGCGCCTGGATGCCCTCGCGGCCGAGCTCGGCGGCCCCGAGCGCGCGCTGAGCGTGATCTGCGATGTGAGCGAGTGGGAGCAGCAGGAGCGCATGGTGCAGACCGCGCTCGACGCCTACGGGCGCATCGACGTGGCGTTCGCGAACGCGGGGTTCGGGGGCAAGCGCGGGTTCCTGGAGAGCACGCCCGAGCACTGGCGCGAGATGGTGCTCACGAACGTGCTCGGCGCGGCGCTCACGCTGCGCGCGAGCATCCCCGCGCTCACCGAGAGCAAGGGCCACCTGCTGCTCACTTCGAGCGTCGCGGGCCGGCGCGTGATTCCGGGCTCGATGTACTCGTGCACGAAGCACGCAGTGAGCGCGATGGGCGAGGCCGCGCGCCAGGATCTGCACGGCACGGGCATCCGCGTGACGACGATCGAGCCTGGCGTGACCGATACGCCGTTCTTCGACAATCGTCCCACGCACCACCTGGAGGCAGAGGACATCGCGCGCGCGGTGATGTATGCGGTGGCGCAGCCCCCGCACGTGAACGTGAACGAGATCCTCGTGCGACCCACGGCTCAGCAGCCGTGATGCAGGCTCAGCCCTCGTCGGCGAGAATGCTCACGACGCGCCCGCGGCGGCCGGTGGCGAACACCACGGTGCCCGCGGCGCGGGCGTAGAGCGTGTCGTCTTTGCCGATGCCCACTCCGGGGCCCGGCTTGACGCGGGTGCCGCGCTGGCGCACGATGATCTCCCCGCCGGTGACGGCCTGACCGGCGAACGTCTTCACGCCGAGGCGCTGGGCGTTGGAGTCGCGGCCGTTGCGGCTGGATCCGAGCCCCTTCTTATGAGCCATCGTCCGTCTCCTTCTTGGCGGGATGCGCAGCCGCCGCGGCCGGCTTCGCCGCCGCCGGCTTGGCCGCGGCCTTGGCGGCGCCGAGCGAGATGTCGGTGACCTCGATGCGCGTGAGCTCCTGGCGGTGGCCGGTGCGGCGCTTGTAGCCGCGCTTGGGCTTGAACTTGAACACACGCAGCTTCTCGCCGCGCTCGTGCGCGAGGATCTTCGCGGTCACCTTGACCTTCTCCAGGCCCGCCTTGTCGAAAACTGCGTCATCGGAGCGGTAGAGGATCGGCTGCAGCGCCACGCTCGCACCCTCGTCCTCGGGCAGACGCTCCACGAGCAGGTGCTGACCGCGCTCGACGCGGTACTGCTTTCCGCCTGTCTTCACGATCGCGTACATGGTCTCTATTCCGGTGTGGGTGCCTTGGCAGCCGAACGGCGCCGACCGCCTCTGCGGCCACGGCGCCGAGGCTTGGATGATAGGCCATCCTCGGCCTCCTCGGGGGCGTCGCCGTTGGACGACACCACCGGGGCCGCGTCTGGCTCCGGCTCGGCCGCAACCGACTCCGGCTCCGCCTCGACCGCAACCGCCTTCGGCTCCGCCACGGCCACCTTCGGCTTGCGCGGCGTGCGCCTGCGCTTGGGCGGCGCGGGCGCACGCGGCGCGGGGCGCACCACCTCGCCGGACTCGTCCAGGAGCAGCGCGGTGGCGGCGGTGCGCCCCACCTGCTCGATGCGCACCATCCTTTTCTCACCCACGTGGGGGGCGGCGCCGGCGATCGAGATGATGTAGCCGTCGATCTTCGCGACCGCGTCGTCCACGTCGTACATGTGCGGCTCGACGATGTGCACGAGCACCTCGTCGCCTGCGTGGAAGGGCAGCGCGCGCTCCTCGACTTCCTCGCGGGTGCCCTGGAAGGTGATCGCGAAGTGATCGAGCGCGAGCCCTTCGGAGCCCTCGAAGTGGAAGAACTTGCCGGTGTACGCCTCGAGCGCGTGCAGCGCGCGCGAGGACTGGCCGGTGAACTGCGCGGTCACGCGCGGGTTGATTTGCACGAGGAACGCCTCCATATCGGGGTGTTCGATCGCGATGTCGCGCAGGCGGCGCTCGAACTCGATCGCGATCGTCTCCTCGGAGCGGATCACGCCCTCACCCTCGCAGGTGGGGCAGGGGCGGCTCATGATCTCGCGCACCCCCTCGGTGACGTTCTGGCGCGTCATCTCCACCAGGCCGAGCTTCGATATCTCGGCGGTGAAGGTCTTCGTGCGGTCTTCGTCGAGGGACTTGCGCAGCGTTTTCATGACGGCGTCGCGGTTGCGCGCGCGCGCCATGTCGATGAAGTCGATCACGATGATCCCGCCGATGTCGCGCAGGCGCAGCTGGTTGACGACCTCCTCGGCGGCCTCGAGGTTGGTCTTCGTGATCGTGTCCTCGAGGCCCGCGCTCTTGCCGCGGCCGATGAAGCTGCCGCTGTTGACGTCGATAACGGTGAGCGCCTCGGCGTAGTCGATCATCAAATAGCCGCCGCTGGGCAGGTCCACGCGCCGCGACATGACGCCTTCGATGGCCTTCTCCACGCCGTACTCCTCGAACAGCGGGGTCTTCTCCTGCCACAGCTCCACGCGCTCCACGAGCTCGGGTGCGGTGCGGCTGAAGAACGACACGAGGCGGCGGTGCTGGAGCTCGTCGTCGACGATCGCGCGCTCGAAGTGTTCTGAGAAGATGTCGCGCACCACGCGCACCGAGAGGTCGGCCTCCTGGAAGACCATCCCCGGCGCCTGCGTCTCATCGACGCGCTTGAGCAGCACCTCATAGAGCTTGTGCAGGTAGAGCAGCTCGCGCTCGAAGTCCTCGCGCTTGGCGCCATGGGCGGCGGTTCTGACGATCACCCCGCCCGAGCCCAGCTCGAGCTTGGCGGTCTGCTTGCGCAGGCGCTCGCGCTCGCGATCCTCCAGGCGCCGCGAGACGCCGAGGCCCTCGCCCGAGGGGGCGTAGACCATGTAGCGCCCGGCGATCGTCACCTCCATCGAGAGGCGCGCCCCCTTCGTCTTGAGGGGGTCCTTCACGACCTGAACGACGATCTCCTGGCCGGGCTTCAGAAGCTCTGAGATCTTGCGCCCGCCGGAGCGCCCGCGCTTGGGCGCCTCAACGCCGGGGAGCACGATCTCATCGACGTGCAGGAACCCGTTCTTCTCCAGTCCGATATCGACGAAGGCGGCCTCCAGGCCGGGGAGCACATTGTCCACCTTGCCCTTGTAGATGTTCCCCACGATCGAGCGGGCGCCGCGGCGCTCCAGATAGAGCTCGGCGATGCGATACCCGGCGCCCGGCCGGGTGCCGGCGCGCTTGCGCCGGTGAGTGGTTGAGGAGGCGCCGGGCGTCCCGCCGGCCTCCAGCAGCGCCACGCGCGTCTCCGCGCGATCGACGCTGACAAGTACTTGCTTTTTCAATTTTTTCCAGTCTCTTGAACATAACTAAATTTATTGATGAAGGGGCACGCGGCCCTTCAGCGCTTCCGAAGCGCGTGCCTGGACGTAGATCGACTGCAACAGACCAACGGCCAGAAGAGTGGTGATGACCGACGAGCCGCCATAGCTCATGAGCGGCAGCGTTACGCCGGTGATGGGCATGATCCCAACGGCCATGCCCACGTTGACGAACACCTGAAACATCAGCATAGCCACCACGCCCCCGGCAACCAGGGAACCGAACAGGTCCTTGGACATCGTCAGGATGCGCAGCGCGCGCCAGATCAGCAGCGCGAACAGCGAAAGCACCAGAGCGGCGCCGACGAAACCGTACTCCTCGCCGACTGCGGCGAAGATGAAATCTGTGTGACTCTCTGGCACGAAGTTCAGTCTGATCTGTGGAGCAGACGGGCCTAGGCCCGTCTTCTGACCCGAGCCTATCGCGATCTTCGACTCGGCGAGCTGATAGCGGGGGTCGGGTTCGCGGGTCTTCGATTCCCTTTCCTTGATTTCCTGGAGGTTCGAGGTGGGGTGCAGGAAGGAGGTCAGACGCGCCACCTGATAGGGCTTGAGCAGGTGCACACCGGCCGCCGGCGCCGCCACGAGCACGAGCGCGAGCGATGCGGCGCCGAGCGCCAGCAGCGCGCTCAGCTGCCGCCAGGAGGTGCCCGCGACGAACAGCAGCGTGAGCGCGATCACCACGTAGACCAACCCCGAGCCGAGGTCGGGCTGGGCGATCACGAGCATCGCGGGCACGAGCGCCGCCACCATCACGCGCGCGGTCGTCTCGCGCTCGCGCAGCTGGCGCGAGCGATCCACGACGAACGCCGCCAGCGCAAGGATCAGGAGCACCTTGCCGAGCTCGGATGCCTGGAAGGAGAAGAACGGCAGCGCGATCGCCCGCTGAGCCCCCTTCGCGGAGTGGCCCACCCCGAGCACCGCGAGGATCGAGAAGATCAGCAGCGCATAGATCGCCACCTTGTAGTGGCGCAGGCGCGCGTAGTCCAGCCGCGAGAGAACGGCCATGAACAGTGCGCCCACGAACAGATAGATCGCCTGGCGATCGACGTAGAAGTTGGGCTGGCCGGGCACCAGTTCGCGCGTGGCGGAGCCCAGTGTGACCACCGAGCACACCGCGAGGCCGAGCACGGCGAGCATGAGCAGCGGATCGAACGGCAGGCGCAGCGGCGTGGGGGGCGCAGCGGCGGCCTCTTCGGGCGCTTGGATCGGGCTCAGCGGCATCTCAAAGGCTCCTGTTGGCGCCGTGTACGAGCGTGATCTGCTTGCCGAACCACTCCGAGGCCATCAGCCGCGCGGCGGGCGCGGCGGCCTGATCGCCGAAGCCGCCCTGTTCGATCGTCACCGCAATCACGATCGGGCGCGTGGGATCGCCGATGTAGCACATGTACCACGACTGATCGGCCTTGGGTGGGCGTTCGGCCGTGCCGGTCTTACCGTAGACGGGGTGCTGGGCCTGGTCCCACCCCGCCCACACATCAGCCGAGGTGCCCCCCGGCTGGCTGGTGGCGTCGTGGATGCCCGCCATCACGAGACTCAGATCGGAGTAGTTCAGGCGCACATGACGCCTTGGGGCAGCGCCGAGCGTTCGCACGAGCCCGCCCTGGGAGTCGTCGATCTCGAGGCCCAGGTGCGGCGTCACGACCGTCCCGTTGCCCTGGTTCGTGAACGCGTTGGCGAGCGTCGAATAGGCGACGGCCATCTGCAGCGGCGAGGTGACGAGGTCCCCCTGGCCCACCGCCAGGTGCATGTCGTCGCCCACGCTCCATGGGCGCCCATCGGAGATTCCGCAGCTGGGGACGTGCTTGCGCGCCTCGCACGCGTGCTCCTGCGCGGCCACCTCCGCGCGCCAGCGGCGATCGGGAATGGTGCCGGTGAGCTCCTGGGGAAGGTCGATGCCGGTCTTCCTGCCGATCCCCAGCTCGCGCGCCTTTTCCTGGATGACGTTGCCGTGCGGGTTGTCGAGCTCGCCCACTTCGAAGAAGTAGGTGTCCGAGGAGACGCGCAGGGCGTTTACGAGATCGAGCGCCCCGTAGTCGGCGTGCCCAGCGTTGCAGAACTGCTCGGTGGAGACGTGGATGCACGAGCCTGCGCCCAGCGCGGCGCCTGGATCCAGCACCCCAGCTTCGAGCGAGGCCATCGCGGTGATCGGCTTGAACGTCGAGCCGGTTGGGTAGCCTCCGCTTGCCGCGCGGTTCTGCAGCGGCGAGGGCTCGAAGGGGACGCGGTGGCTCATGCCCTCGAGCGCTTCGTATTCGGCTTCGGTGAGCGGGCGCGCGAACTTGTTCGGGTTGAAGCTCGGGTAGGAGCCCATCGCCAGCACCTGCCCGTTGCGCGGGTCGAGCGCCACGAACGCCCCCGCGGGGGCGGGGTTGCCGTTGGCGTTGGCCAAGCCGATACCCGCCTGCAGCGCCTTTTCGCCCTCACGCTGAAGCCCCATGTCGAGCGTCAGCTTGAGGTTGTAGCCGGCCTTGGGCTGGGTGACCGGCTGCCTGGAGGGCACCGCCCTGCCTTCGGAGTTGACCTCCACGCGCTGCACCCCGGGCTTGCCGCGCAGGTAGCGGTCGTAGTAGAACTCGACCCCTTCCTGACCCACCACGGTGCCCTGCGCGACACCCTGAAGGCGTGCAGCTCGAGCTCGGGTTCGGAGATCTGCCCCACGTAGCCGATCACGTGGGCGGCCATTTCCCCAAAGGGATAGTCGCGGATCGAGACCGGCTGCTGGGTCACCCCGGGGTAGCGGTTCTTGCGCTCGGCGAGCACCGTGAGAGCCTGCGGACCGGCGGCGTTCTTGATCGTGACCGGGAGCGTAGGGCAGCGATGTCTGGCCCTTCTTCACGACAGCGCCTGGATGTGACGTGGGCTCATCCCCAAGCAGATGCCCGAGCCGGCGATACAGCCGCCTGCGCGAGGCACCCCGCGGGGGCAGCGCCGAGGGCACGATCTGCACCGCATTGGTCGTGCGGCTAATCACGATCGGCTGTCCCTCGCGATCGAGGATCTGCCCGCGCGGCGCGGGGATCGGCAGCGGGCGCAGGCGATTGGCGTTGGCCTGCTGAACGTACTGTTCGCCGGTCAGCACCTGCAGGTACCACAGGCGAAAGAAGATCGACCCCGAACATCACGAGTGCGATGGCGCCCATCACCGCCACGCGCAGCGCCAGCTGCGGTGACACGGGAGTGCGCGGCTCCACCCTCCGTGGCAGCGGTCCCGATCCTTCTCGCAGGCGCTCGATCGAGCTCATGCGCGCGAGAGGGGGCTGAACCCTCCGGTCGTGTATGCACGGCGGCGTCTTCTGCGCGGATCGTCGGGCAGGCTCGGGTAGAGCACGCGGCGCACGAGCAGCCACATCGGCAACGCCAGCAGCGTGTCGAGCACGATCTCGAGCACGATCTGGCGTAGCAGTTCGACGCTCACGGGCGCGTCGACGCCGAGCAGGAACTCGAACATCGAGTAGCCCACGCGTCGCCACGGCGACCGCCGCCCCGCCGACGAACAGCGGCGTCAGCGCGGCCTGGGGATCGCGCAATTCGCGCAGGCGTCCCGCCCAGTAGCCGATCACCGTGAAGACCAGCGAGCTCAGACCCAGCGTCTGCACGAGCAGCAGATCAACCAGGAGGCCCACCGCGAAGCCGGTGAGCGCTCCGAGCGTGGAGCCGCACAGGAGACCCACGAACGCCACCAACAGTGGTGAGACGTCGACGCTGACACCGAACACCGGCACCTCGGAGATCACTCCGATCTGCACGAACACGAGCACCAGCACAAGCGCCGCGATGCGCGCCACGAGTGAGAGGGGAACTGCGGACTTCCTTCATCCTCCGCCCCCGGTGGAGGCGAGCTGACCCGCCGGCGTCCCCGCTTCCCCGCCCCCGCTTCCCGCGGGAGGCAGTGAGGCGACCGCGCTCGCCAGGCGCGCTGCGCGGCTGCCGGGCACGATCGTGAGCACCTGCACCACGTCGAGGTTGTGCAGGTTGGCCAGCGGATGCACGTTTACTTCCTTGTAGGGGCTGTTTTCGTCGACCGAGCTGACCTGTCCGATCGGGATGCCGCGCGGGAACAGCGATTCGCCCTTGCCGGCGACCGTGCCGGCCGTGACCACGTAGTCGCCGGGGTTCGGACGTGGGCCTCGTCGGCAGATACTGCAAGCAGCAGATCGTTGGGATCGCCCACCTTCGGCTGCACGATGCCGCTCACGCCGGTCGAGTTGACCATCGCGCTGACACCGACTTCGCTGTCGGTGATGAGGCTCACCACCGCGGCGTCCGAGGACGCCAGCGTGACCTTGCCCGACCAGCCCTTCGCCGTTGATGACCGGGTCTTCGAGGCGCACACCGCGCGAGGTGCCAGCGTCGATCGTAACCGTCTGAGTACCAGAGGCTCGGCGACTTGGCCGACGACCGTCGCGGTCACCGGCGAGTAATCCGCGGCGGAACTGCGCTGTCGAGGTGCACGAGCTTGAGCAGCTCCGCGTAGGAGCGTTCGTCGCTCTGCTTGGCGATCAGCTGGGCCTGCAGGCGCTCGACCTGCTTGCGCAGCTGGTCGCGCTGACTCTTTGCGTGCAGCGTGTCGCCCGCCCAGCCGAACAGATCGCGCACGGGCTTCAGCGCCTTGTTGGCGCCATCCTGGATCGGCGAGATCACCGTCAGAAAGCCGCGCTGCACCGAGTGCAGGCCCCCGCCGGGGGCCTCTCTGAAGTAGGCGGTGAGCAGTATCAGGGAAAGCGCGACGAGCAGCACAAGCACCGCGCGTCGACGCCGGACCGTCTTGTCGTACACGTGAAGCAGCCTTCCAACGAGGGGAAGGGTTCCCCACGATAGGCGTACGCGGCGCTGTGCGCAGGAGCGGCGGCGTGGCGCTTCATCGACGGCGCCGGCCGCGCGAGTTGCGATTGGAGCGGTGGATCGCCTCGAACTCCTCCAGCGAGCGCCCCGAGCCCACCGCCACGCAGGTGAGCGGCGATTCGGCCAGGTGCGCCGGCATCTGCGTCTCCTCGCGCAGCCGCTCGTCGAGACCCTGCAGCAGCGAGCCGCCGCCCGCGAGCATGATGCCGCGGTCCATGATGTCCGAGGCGAGCTCCGGCGGCGTGCGATCGAGCGTCTCCTTGACCGCTTCCACGATCTGGCTGCAGCGGCTCCTCAAGCGCCTGGCGGATCTCCTCGCTGGTCAGCACCACCGTCTTGGGCAGTCCCGAGACCATGTCGCGCCCGCGGATCTCCGCCTGCAGCTCCTCCTCCATCGGGTAGGCCGAGCCGATCTCGAGCTTCAGCTCCTCGGCGGTCTGCTGGCCGATCAGGAGCTTGTACTCGCGCTTTGCGTAGCTGATGATCGCCTCGTCGAGCTCGTCGCCACCGATGCGGATCGACTGCGACACGACGATCCCGCCGAGCGAGATCACCGCCACCTCGGAGGTGCCGCCGCCGATGTCCACCACCATCGAGCCCGTGGGCTCGCCCACCGGCAGCCCCGCCCCGATCGCTGCCGCCATCGGCTCCTCGATCAGGTACGCGGTGCGCGCGCCCGCCGACAGGCACGCCTCCTCCACCGCGCGCTTCTCCACCCCCGTCACGCCCGAGGGCACGCACACCACCACGCGCGGGTGCGCCCAGCGGTTCTGGTGGACCTTCTGGATGAAGTGCCGCAGCATCTCCTCGGTCACGTCGAAGTCGGCGATCACGCCGTCCTTCAGTGGGCGGATAGCCTGGATCGTGCCAGGCGTGCGCCCCAGCATGCGCTTGGCCTCGATCCCCACCGCGTGCACCTCGCCGCTGCGCGAGTCGATCGCCACCACGCTCGGCTCGGTCAACACGATCCCGCGCCCGCGCACGTAAACCAGAGTGTTGGCGGTACCCAGATCGACCGCCATGTCTCGGCCGCCGAACCCGGTCAGATAGCTGAAGATGCCCATATATTGAGAATGGGCACGCTCAGATTTCGGCTTCACGCCACGCTTTCAAAGTCGCGTCGGGCGCCAGGGCGTACCCGCGGGCAGTGTAGCGGACGCCACCTGGCGGCCGACAGGGCTGCCAGCGGCTATTTGCAGGGCAAAAGCTTCCAGCGCTCCGGGTAGAGATCGAGCAGCGCCGCCAGCGGTAGGCCGACGACGTTCTGCACGTCGCCCACGATCGACCGCGCGAGGATCGAGCCGTTGCCCTGGATCGCGTAGCCGCCGGAGCGATCGCGCCACTCCCCCACGGAGACATACCAGTCGAGCAGTTCCTCGCTGAGATGCGAAATGTCACTTCGGTGGCGACGACCGTGGTGCGCTGCTCGTTCCCCGGCAGCAGCAGCGCCACGCCGCTCAGCACGCGATGCGTCGCCCCGCTCAGCGCCGTCGAGCGTCGCGCGCGCCTCGCTCTCGTCGGCCGGCTTGCCGTAGATGTGGCCGTCGAGCGTCACCAGCGTGTCCACGCCCAGCACCGCCTCCGTGCGCATCCGGTCGCCGCGCCGCGCGTGCCTTGCGCATCGCGTTCTCCGCGGCCAGCCTCCACCGGGTCGCCCTGCTCGAGCTCAGCCACGTCGGTGGGGCGCACCTCGAAGGCCACTCCCAGGCGCTCCAGGATCGCGCGTCGCTGAGGGGACGCCGAGGCGAGCACCAGCGGGGGGTTCAGCTCGCGACTCCCCACGCCGGCGTGCGCTCTAGGCCAGACTCGGGGAAGAACAGCGCCGCCTCGCGCGCGGCGGACTCCGGCGAATCTGAGCCGTGCACCATGTTCTGGCCCATCTCGATCGCGAAGTCCCCGCGGATCGATCCGGGCGCAGCCTCCAGCGGGTTGGTCGCGCCGATCAGCTGCCTCGCCGCCTTCACGGCCTCGATGCCCTCCAGCACCATCGCCACCAGCGGTCCGGAGGTGATGAAGTCCACCAGCTCGCCGAAGAAGGGCCGCTCGGAGTGCTCGGCGTAGTGCTGCTCGGCCAGCTCGCGCGCTGCAGGGTCGTGTGCTGCAGGGCCACCACGCGCAGCCCCTTGCGCTCGAAGCGCGCGAGGATCTCCCCCGTGAGCGAGCGGGCGAAGGCGTCGGGCTTTACGAGGATCAACGTACGGTCCATGGAGTCCTTTGGGTTGGGGGGGTTCGGGCCCAGGGCCCTCAGGAGGTCGGTCGCGGACGCCGCGCGCGGGGGGACTTCTCCAGCAGCGTCTCGCCTTCGCGGAGCGTCTCGCCTTCGAGCGTCAGCTTGCCTTCTTCGGTCTGCGCCTCGCTCTCGCCACCTGCGCGCGTCGCCGCGACCGGCGCGCTCGACTCTGTGCGCTCACGCTCGCGCTTGCGCGCGGGGCGCCGGGCTTTGGCGGCTCCGGGCACCTCCGCTTCGCAGTAGGGGCAGATCGGCCATGTGCGCTCCAGCGGGCGCTGACAGCTGGAGCAGCGCTCCTTGAGCTTTCGCATGCAGCTCGGGCAGCGCAGGAAGTCGCGCTCGATGTGGTGATCGCAGTGGGGGCAGAGGGTGTGGTCGAGCTGCGCGAGGCGCACCTCGGCGGCCTGCATCTCCAGTTCGCGCTCGCGCACATCCTCCAGGTACTCAGGTGGGCGCAGGATGATGTACACGACGGTTCCCACGAATGGGAACAGCGACACAATCGACCGCACAACCCACGAGCATCGGATCGAGGATCCGGCGCCGCGCGTCGGCGTAGGTCCAGTAGACCAGCGACGCGTAGAGCACCACCAGGAAGAGGCCCAGCAGATCGATCGCCAGGTTCAGGCCGCTGCTGTTGATTCCGAAGTAGGCGAAGGTGGGCATCGGAGGGGTTTCGCAGACGCCCCGCGCGGAGACGCGGGCACGAGCGGCCGAGTTTAGTGCCTATCCCGGCGGCAATGGCGATAGTGGGCGTCCGCGCCCAGGCGCCATCACAGGAACAACCGCCCAAAACCGTAGCCCGCGGCGAAGAACACGAGGATCACGAGCGCCACACCGAGCGCCACCACCCCCACCATCGCGAGCACCGATGGGCCGTCGTCGTCGTTCAACCCTCCGCCCTCCTGCGTCGAGACTGGGCCTCGTCGCCCAGCAGCGCGCCAACGAGATAGATGGAGCCGGTGGCGAGCACCGCTGCGCCCCGGTTCGGCCGCCCATTCCCGCGCCGCCGCGAGCGCCCGCTCAGGGTGGGGCTCGCAGGCCGCCTCGCCGAAGCCCTGCTGGCGAGCGAGCGACTCGCAGCGCCGCGGGCGAGAGCGCGCGGGGGCTCGGCGGCGCTGTGAACCACGCGCGCGCACACAGCGGGAGCAGCGCCTCGCAGCATCGAGGCGGCGTCCTTGTCCTCGAGCACGCCCAGCACAAGCCCCATTGCCCGCCCTTCGAGCAACTCGGGAAGCTCACGCGCGAGCGCTCGCACGGCGGCGGGATTGTGCGCCCCATCGAGCACCACGAGGGGGTCCTCCTCGAGGATCTGCAGACGCCCCGGCGTGGCGGTGTGCAGCGCGGCCTCGCGCACCGCCTCCGCTCGCAGCTCGATTCCAGCGCTCTGCAGCCACGCCGTCGCGGCGAGCGCGGCGAGCGCGAAGTTCGTGCGCTGCACTCGCCCCCGCGCGAGCAATGGCTCAGACCACTCCTCCTGCACCTGCAGCAGCCGCGCCTCGCGCTCGAGGGCCACTCGCCGCGCGACGGCCATCGCCTCAGGATCGAGGTTGGCGCCCACCGCGAGCGTCGTCTGCGGGCACACCACCGCGAGCTTCTCCTCCGCGATGTCCCTCACGGTTGGCCCCAGCCAGCGGGTGTGCTCCAGGCCGACGTTCGTGAGCACGCTCACCGTGGACTCGATCGCGCTCGTCGCGTCATAGCGCCCCCCCAGGCCGGCCTCGATCACGGCCACGTCGACCCCGTGCTCGGCGAGCGCCCAGAAGGCCGCCGCGGTGAGCAGCTCGAACTGCGTCACGTGGTCATCCTCGGCGAGGGTATGGTTGACGCGCTCGGCCGCCCACACCGAGCGTGCGACAGCCTCGGTGAAGCCCTCGGGGGAGATATCGCGCTCGCTCACCTGCACGCGCTCGCTGTAGGAGATCAGGTGCGGGGAAAGGTAGGCGCCCGTGCGCACGCCGTGGCGCTCGAGGATCGCCGCGGTCATGCGCGTCGTGGATGACTTGCCGTTGGTGCCCACCACGTGGATCGACTGAAAGCGACGCTCGGGGGACCCCAGCGCGGTCATCATGCGCCGCATCCGATCGAGCCCAAAGCGCATCCCGAACAGCTCCAGCGAGCGCAGGTGACGCTCGGCGCGATCGCTACTCCAGCGCTCGCTCACGGGAACTCCATCGTCGTGCGTCGGGTCGTGGTGGCGGCAGCGGTGCGGGTCATCGCACGGTCTCCAACTCGGCTTCGAGCTTGGCCAGCTTGGCGCGCTCGCCCTCCACCACCGCCGGCGGCGCCTTTGCCACGAAGCCCGCGTTGGCCAGCTTGCCACGGACTCTCGCGGACTCCTCTTCCAGGCGCTCGCGTGCGGCCACCCTGCGCTGCTCGGCGGCCGCGAGGTTCAGACCCTCTTCGGAGAGCACCTCGAGTGTGCCACCGGGGAGCGCAACGGAGGCAACCGAGCCATCGCTCGCGCCCGCCGAGAGCTCCAAACGAGCGAGGCGAGCCAAAGCATCCGTCGTCGACCCGTAGCCCTCGGCCTGCAGGCGTGCGGGCACCACGAGGCCAGGGCGGGCATCGACGCTGTTGCGCCAGGCCCTTATCAGCGTCACCGCCTCGATCGCCCGGCCCACCTGCGCCTCGGCCGCCTCGTCGATCAGCGCCTCATCCGCTCGGGGATAGCTCGCCGCGGCGAGCAGGCCTTCGCCGTCCAGATAGGCCCACAGCTCCTCGGTGACGAAGGGGATCACGGGGTGCGCGAGCGCCATCGTCTCGCGCAACACGTGCAGCAGCGTGGCCGTGAGCGCCTCGCGCTGCTCCTCCTCGCCCTCGCTGAGCCGGTGCTTGACCATCTCCAGGTACCAATCGCACAGCTCGCCGTACACGAAGTCGTAGAGCCCGAAGGCCGCGTGTGAGAAATCGTACGCCTCGATGCACGCAGCCGTGGCCGCCTTCACGCGCTGCAGGCGCGAGAGGATCCAGCGGTCCTCAACCGTCGTGGGGCGCGCCGCGGGCTTGGCACTCGCGAGATCGGGGACCTTGAGCAGCACGAAGCGCGCCGCGTTGAAGAGCTTGTTCGCGAGCGCCTGGCCCTGCTGGACCTTCTCGGCGGAGTAGCGCACGTCCTGCGAGGAGCTCATCGCGAGCAGCCCAAAGCGCACCGCATCGGCGCCGTGACGATCGATCTCATCGAGCGGGTCGATGCCGGTGCCAAGCGACTTGGACATCCGCCGCCCGTCGGGCGCCTGGATCACCGAGTGGATGTACACATCCGCGAAGGGCGCCTCCCCGGCGAAGCGCAGCCCCATCATGATCATTCGCGCCACCCACAGGAAGAGGATGTCGCGCGCGGTGGAGAGCACCTTCGTGGGGTAGAACGCCTCCAGCTCGGGGGTCTGCTCGGGCCAGCCCAGCGTCGCGAACGGCCACAGCGCCGAGGAGAACCAGGTGTCGAGCACGTCCTCCTCCTGGCGCAGCTCCCCGCCGCACGCTCCGCAGCCCGCGGGGGCGCTTGCGGCGACGTGGATGTGCCCGCACGTCTCGCAGTAGTACACCGGCAGGCGATGCCCCCACCACAGCTGGCGCGAGATGCACCACGGACGGATCGCCTCCATCCAGTCCAGATACACGCGGCGGTGGTTCTCGGGGACGATCCGCACGCGCCCCTCGCGCACCACCTCGATCGCGGGCCCCGCGAGCTCGTCCATGCGCATGAACCACTGCAGCGAGATCAGCGGCTCGATGCGCTCGCCCGAGCGGTGGGAGTAGGGCACCTCGTGCTCGTAGGCCTCTTCGGCGACGATCCGCCCTTCCTCTCTGAGGGCCTCCACGACGGCGGCGCGAGCCTCCATCACGGTGAGCCCCGCGAAGCGCTCGCCCGCCTCGGACCGCATGCGCCCATCCTCGCCGATCACCGACACCTGCTCCAGTTCATGGCGCTGGCCGATCTCGAAGTCGTTGGGATCGTGCGCCGGCGTCACCTTCAGCTGGCCCGTGCCGAAGTCCATCTTCACGTACTCATCCGCGACGATCGGCAGCAGCCGCCCCACGAGCGGCAGCACCGCATTGCGCCCCACGAGCTCGCGGTAGCGCGCGTCGTTTGGATTCACCGCCACGCCCGTGTCCCCCAGCATCGTCTCGGGGCGCACCGTGGCGATCGTCACGCCCCCGCCGCCCTCGAGGTCATAGCGAATCGAATAGAGCGTGTCGGTCTCGCGGCGCTCCTCCACCTCGAGGTCGCTGATCGCCGAGCGGCTGCCGGGGTCCCAGTTGACGATGTAGCGGTCGCGATAGATGAGCCCCTGCTCGTAGAGCTCAACGAACACCCTCACCACCGCAAGGTGGTAGGCCCTCATCGAGCGTGAAGCGCTCCTGCGAGTAGTCGCACGAGGCCCCGAGGCGCTTGAACTGCTCCACGATCGTGTGCCCGTAGTGCTCGCGCCACTCCCACACCCTTGCCTCGAAGGCATCGCGACCGATCTCCTGGCGGCTCGTGCCCTCCGCCCTGCAGCGCCTTCTCGACCTGCGCCTGCGTGGCGATCCCCGCGTGATCGGTGCCCAGAATCCACTTCGTGCGCCGCCCGAGCATCCGGTGGTAGCGGATCAAGCACATCCTGGATCGACCCATTCAGCGCATGCCCCATGTGCAGCGACCCCGTGATGTTCGGCGGCGGAATCGCGATCGAGTAGTTCTCCGCCGCCGACCCCTCCGGCTCCGGATGAAACAGACCGCTCTCCAGCCATCGCGAAGTGATCCGCGGCTCAACCTCCCCCGGCTCGAAGCGGGTCCGTTCCTCCAGCTCGCCAATCGGGTTTCGCATGGGAGGCGGAGTCTAGCCCTGGCGCTAGGCTGAGTCCGTGTCGCAGGATCAACAAGAACCAACGCCAAGTGCGCATTCCGGTGTAGACGAGAGTCTCATTCGTCAGCAGTTGAAACTGTCGCAGGCAGACAGGATCAGACAGCTCGACCGCCAGGCCAGCGAAATACGACTTGTAGTAGAGGCCGGAGAACGAGCCCGTGGCGAACGTTCCTACTAGGCTCCTTCGATAACGCTCAGTTAGCCAGTCCGCCGAAAGCCGAGAACGGGTGCATCTGCTGCCAGATGAGCATGCCGTTGCCGTCGGCGACCACCTCGCTACCGGGGGGCGCCTCGGTGCGGACGCGCTCGGCGAGCGCGGCGGCTTCGTCCTCGTCGTTGGCGCCGATGAAGAGGTGGCGCCAGTTCTGGTTGACGGGTATCCCCTCGCCCTGGAGGCGCTTGGCGAAGTTGCGGGCGTCGTGGTGGGTGGGGAGCGTGACGCGCACCTCCCACTGAGGAACGCCGCCGGCGATCGACTCGGCGTCCTCGGTCTGGTCGCGCAGCCGGCGCTCGGCGTCCTGTGCCTCGCCAGTGATAGGGAGCGCCACCGAGGCGTCCTCCCAACGCTCCTCGACGGGGTGCCAGCGCAGCAGCTCGATGCGCCCATCGATGCCCCTCTCTGACATCGCCTGCTCGACGATGGTGCGCGCGCGCTGAGCCGCTGCGAGGGAGTCGGCATACATCAGGATGTGGTCCTGCTCGTGGGTGATCGCGAGGCGACCCAGTTCAGCGCGCGCATCCTCGTCGAGTTCGAGGTCTTTGAGGGCGTGGAGAAGCTCCTTGGGCTTCTGCACCTGCACGCGCAGGCGAAACTCGTCGTGCATCGTGGGCTAAGCCGACTCTTCCCGCAGATGCCGCGGCTCGGGCTCGTCCTCTTCGGGGGCGGCCTCGGTGACCAATGTCGGCGTGAGGCCGCGTTCGACGGTCTCCTTGGTGACGACGCACTTCTTGACGTCGCGGCGGGAGGGGAGCTCGAACTGGACCTCGAGGAGGATCTCCTCCATGATCGAGCGCAGGCCGCGGGCGCCGGTTTCGCGGGCGAGACCCTTTTCGGCGACCGCGTTGAGTGAATCGTCGGCGAACACGAGCTCGATGCCATCGAAGGAGAAGAAGCGCTGGAACTGCTTCACCAAGGCGTTGCGTGGCTCGGTGAGGATCGAGACGAGGTCCTCGCGCGTGAGCTGGTGCACGGCGGACATCACGGGGAGGCGGCCGATGAACTCGGGGATGAGGCCGTATTCGATGAGGTCCTCGGGGAGGCACTGCTCGAAGATCTCACCCGTATCGCGCTCGGCCTTGGTTTCGATCGAGGCGGCGAAGCCAACGCCGTTGTGGCCGATGCGCCGCTCGATGACCTTGTCGAGATTGGCGAAGGCGCCACCGCAGATGAAGAGCACGTTGGTGGTGTCGATCGTGAGGAACTCCTGGTGGGGGTGCTTGCGCCCCCCCTGCGGGGGCACGGAGGCGGAGGTGCCCTCGAGGATCTTCAGAAGCGCCTGCTGCACGCCTTCGCCGCTGACATCGCGCGTGATCGAGGGGTTGTCGGCCTTGCGCGCGATCTTGTCGACCTCGTCGATGTAGATGATCCCCGTTTCGGCTTTCTTCACGTCGAAGTCGGCGGCCTGGATCAGCTTGAGGAGGATGTTCTCCACGTCCTCACCCACGTACCCAGCCTCGGTGAGCGCGGTGGCGTCGGCGATCGCGAAGGGCACGTTGAGGATCCGCGCGAGCGTCTGCGCGAGGAGCGTCTTGCCGCAGCCAGTGGGCCCGAGCAGGAGGATGTTGGACTTCTGCAGCTCGATGTCGGAGTCGCCCGACTGCATCATCTGCACGCGCTTGTAGTGGTTGTAGACGGCCACCGAGAGCGTGCGCTTGGAGGGATCCTGGCCCACCACGTACTCGTCGAGCACGTCGTAGATCTCACGCGGCTTGGGCAGGTTCTCCAGATCGAAGGAGGGCGGCGTGGCGAGCTCTTCGTCGATGATCTCGTTGCAGAGGTCGATGCACTCGTCGCACACGTACACGCCGGGTCCGGCGATCAGCTTCTTCACCTGACGCTGGGACTTGCCGCAGAAGCTGCACAGCAGCTGCTCGTTTGAATCTGTGGGCCTCGCCATCTGCTCTCCTCCTCAGCTTCCCCCGCGAATCGCGGAGCTAGTGCTCCGAAATTACACGGTCGATAATCCCATACTCCTTGGCCTCCTCGGAGCTCATGAAGTAGTCGCGCTCGGTGTCGTGGCGCACCGTCTCGAGGTCCTTGCCGGTGTGCTGCGCGATGATCTCATCCAGGCGGCGGCGCACGTCGATGATCTCCTTGGCGTGGATCTCGATATCGGTGGCCTGGCCCTGAAAGCTCGAGGAGACCTGATGGATCAGGATCTTGGCGTTGGGCAGCGCCATGCGCTTGCCCGCGGCGCCGCCGGCGAGGAGGAGCGCGCCCATCGACATCGCGATGCCCACGCAGATGGTCTGCACGTTGGGCTTGATGAACTGCATGGTGTCGTAGATCGCGAGGCCCGCGTACACCGAGCCGCCGGGGGAGTTGATGTAGAGGGAGACATCCTTCTCGGGATCCTCGGACTCCAGGTGCAGGAGCTGGGCGACGATCAGGTTGGCGATCTGGTCGTCCACGGGGGTGCCGAGGAAGATGATGCGCTCGTTGAGCAGTCGGCTGTAGATGTCGAACGCGCGCTCGCCTCGCGAGGTCTGCTCAACCACCATCGGTACTAATGGGCTCATGGTCCTCGCTTCAGTTTCGCTTTGGGGGCTCGATTCCTTCAGGGCCGATCTCGACGGGGACGTGGGGTCTCATCGGGATAGGCCCTAGGCTAGCGGTCCGGGGTCCACAATCGTCCGGGCGCGGACGTCTCGGCGGAGGCGGCCTGCTCGGCCTGCTCCTCCTTGGCGGGCGTCCACAGCGCCTCGCGCGCCTTGGCCTGCTCGAGGGGGATCGCCACAGCCTCGCTTGCGATCAGGTCGATGGCCTGGCGCGCGGCGAGATCCTCGCGCAGCTCCTCCAGGCGCCCGGAGTCGCTCAGCCGGGCGAGCAGCTCCTCCTGTGTGACGCCTTCGCGCTCGGCCGTTGGAGTGAGAGCTTCGAGGATCGCGGGCTCGCTCGGCGAGATGCCCTCGGCGGCGACGATCGCGGTGAGCAGCGCCTCGCGGCGCAGCGCGCGCTCGGCGTCGGGCGCGAGCTCGGCGAGGATCTCCTCCTCGGGGCGCCCGTCGATCTGAAGGTAGGTCTCGCGGTTGATGCCGCGGTGGGAGAGCGAGTGGAGCATCCGCTCCCACATCTCCTGCGCGCGCGCCTGCACGAGCGCCGGGGGCGCCTCCACCTTTGCCTGCGCCACAGCGGCGTCGAGGGCGGCGTCGCGGAACTCGTTCTGCACGCGCTGCTCGTCGACCTCGAGAAGGCGGGTGCGAATGTCCTGACGCAGATCCTCCACGGTGTCGAAGCCGGCGTCGATCGCGAAGTCCTCGTCGAGCGAGGGAAGATCCTTGCGCTTGACCTCCTTGAGGGTCACCGCGAAGGAGGCTGGGCGCCCGGCGAGCTGCTCGTGGCCGTAGTCGGCGGGGAAATCCAGGGTCACGGTGCGCTGATCGCCGGCCTGCGCTCCGATGAGCGCCTCCTCGAAGCCCGGGATGAGGCTCTCCGAGCCGAGCTCCACGAGCTGGTCGCGCCCCTCTCCACCCTCGAAGGGCTCCTGCTCGCCCGACTCGGCCACGAGCGAGCCAAGGTAGTCGATCACCACGAAGTCGCCCTTCTCGGCGGGGCGCTCCACGGTGTGGAGCTTGGCGAGGCGCTCGCGCAGGCGCTCGACCTCCTGGTCGAGGAGCTGCTCGTCCGCGCGGGGCTCGCCGCGGCCGACCTCGAGTCCCTTGTATTTGCCCAGCTGGGCGGTGGGGAGCACACCGATCTCGATCGAGAAGCGCAGCTCCTCTCCCTGCGGGGGAAGGTCTCCGAGGTCTAGCTTGGGGTCGCCCACGGGCACGATCCCCGCGGCCACGATCGCGTCGGCGTACCAGCTGCCGAGCGTGTCGCGCACGGCCTCCTCGAGCACAGCCTCGCGGCCGATGCGCTGGATGACGAGCGGCGCGGGCACCTTGCCGCGGCGAAAGCCGGGGAGCTTCAGCTCGCGCCCGAGCTGGCGCGCCTTGTGCTCGACGCGGCTCTGCACCTCCTGCGGGGGAACCTGAACCTCGAGGCGCACACGCGACTCGGGCAGCTCGGTGAGGGTGGTGGTGAGGGTCTCGGGCATTGTGTGCGCGCCACGATACCGTGCCGCTCATGAGTGCTCCCCCACGTTCGCGAGGCCGCCGCGCAGAGACGTGGCTGTGGACGGGCCCAGTTGGCCACCTCCTGGGTGGAACGCTCGACTTCCTCCAGGCATTGGGGCGCTACGCGTGGGCGCGCCACGGACCACGCCGGACCCGCCCCGCGAAGTGGCGGTGACGGGTCCGGGAGACGCTCTCCGGCGAAACGAGTAAGGGCCGGGCTCATCCTGGCCCCTCCACACCATCGGACATGCGGGTCCGCATCCGACGGTTCGCTCAGCGACCCGAAGCGGCGATAGGGGTCGGCGAACCCTCGTAGGCCGCGATCGAGCCAGTAGACGTTGAGGTGCGTTGCACGAGCAGGCGTGGCGAGGTTGCTGCGCCTCGTCTGGGATCATGGTTTTCGTGCGCTTGTCTGCATCGGCTCGTCGAGGTGCGCTGGTCCTGCTGGTCGCTGTGGGGCTGATGGGATTAGCGCGGATCGCGGCGTCGTCTGGTAGCGCGGCCGTGGTGACCAATGGACACACCGGACGGGGCTTGGGCGCTCGGACCGATACCAGCGGCCGCCCCGTTGGTCCTGCTATCGGGGCGTTCGGTCTCGATCTCATGCGCAAGCTCGGCAACGGGAACGTTGTGTTCTCGCCGGACAGCATCGCCGCCGCACTGGCTATGGCGGGGAGCGGTGCAGCCAGCCAGACCGCCAAACAGATCGCTCACGTTCTCCAGTTGCCCTCGCCTGGCGCTTTCGCCGAGGTCGGTCAGCTGCAGAGCTCTATCTCGGCTGAACAGCTCGCCGCGGGACACGGCGACCCCCAGGCGCCAACACTGGAAATAGCCAACGGGCTGTTCGTTCAGCAGGGATTCTCGCTACGCCAACCCTTTCTATCCGCGATACAGGAAAGCTTCGGTGCCGTCCCGCAGACCGTCGACTTCGAACACGACGGCGCTGGCGCCGTCGGGTCGATCAACACGTGGGTGAGCGAACATACGCGGGGGCTTATCCCGCAGATCCTCGGGTCGATCCCACAAGCGACGGTGCTCGCGCTCGCCAACGCGACGTATCTGAAGGCCGCGTGGCTTCACCCGTTCAAGCCGTCCGCCACAGCGTCGAGCGTGTTCCACGGTCAGCACCAGCTCGCCGCGATGCCGTTCATGCACCAGACCGAAGAGCTGCCTTACAGCCATGGCAAGGACTACGCCGCGGTGGACCTGCCCTATCGAGCATCGACGCTCTCGCTTTTGATCGTCCTACCCAGGAGGCGGAGCGTTGCCTCATTCCAGCGGCGACTCACCCCTGTCGGACTGGCACAGATGGTTCGTCGGCTCGCGCCGAAGCCCATCGCATTGAGCCTGCCTCGTTTTCAGCTCGCATTCCACGAGGCGCTCAACAATCCCCTGGAGCAGCTCGGTATGACCACCGCCTTCAGCGAAGGCGCCGACTTCTCCGGTATCGCCACCGGCCCACCGATGAACATCGGCGTGGTCGAGCACGCGTCGACCTTCAGCGTGGACGAACAGGGCACCCTCGCGACGGCCGCCACCGCAATCACGATCGAAGCCACCTCGGCGCCCAGCTTCACTCGGCCAGTCCGATTCGACGCGAACAGGCCCTTCCTGTTCTTTCTGCGCGACGACCACACAGGCACCGTCCTATTCAGCGGCAGACTCACGGAACCCGCCACCCCACCAGCGCCCTAACGATCAGGCACGATCGAGCTATAGAAAGCCTTATAGAGCGCCTTGGCTCCCAGATCCTGGCCGGTGGCTGGGATCCCAGCGGACCCCGGCGGACCCGCCCCGCGAAATGGCGGTGACGGGTCCAGGGCGCTCTCCGGCGAAACGCTAGGCCGCGACGGGCGCGCCAAACGCAAGGGCGACTCCGCGCGGCACGATGAGGACCGACCAGGCGGCGTCGTCGATGAGGCGCATCGAGGCGGCGCTGACGCCGAGACGACCCTGCTCGGCCTCCGGGCGCGAGCCCGCGACGAGCAGCTCGGCGGGCTGATCGGCGCCGACGACGCTGGCGCCGAGGGCCGCGGCGAGCCCCGAGGCGGTGCTCTGCGCACTGGGGTCGGTGGGATCGGCGATCGCTGCGATCCGCTGCAGATGTGCATCGGAGCGCTGCGCGAGGCCGGCGGGGGCGATGGCGACCGCGACGGGCCCGCCCTCGAGCAGGCGCTGTGCGGAGTTGCCCACCGCGATGTGACCCTGTGCAGTGTGGGAGTCCGAGCAGAAGACCACCGCGCTGGCGCCGGTCTGCTCGGCGAGCGCGCGCAGGCCCTCGGGGGTGGAGCGATCGGCGACGACGTGGCGCTTGACATCGCCCGCACCCAGCAGCGCGGCGCCGCGCTGCAGCAGCTCCTCGGCCTCGTGCTGTGCGAGCGCCTCGCGGTCGCTCTCGGGCTCGTGGGTGTGGCGTACATAGGCGACCGAGATCTCAGCGCCAGCGCGTGCGAGGAGGCGGCCGAGGGCGATCGCGTCGTCCTCGTTGTTGGTGCCGTCGTAGGAAACGATGATCTTGGTGGACATTGCCTGCTCCTGTTCTTTCTCTTCTCGATGTTGCAGGATATTGGACGCCTCGGGAGAGGCTCGGTTCTCGTCTCTCCCCCGCCAGGGGGGAGGTGTGACTGCTTTCTCGAAAACCATCCCACCGTCCTGCCATCAGTGCAAATGATCTTTATAATGGTTATCATTAGCATGGCTTATACTTAATCCCAAAGGCACCCACAGACTGCAGCCAGTCGAAGCTCGGAAGGGCGCGCCCCTCACAGCTGTGGTGCTGCCCGCGCTCCGACTGCGGAGTTGCTCAACCCCACGACACGAACAGTCCGGTGTGGGTTCTCGCTACCCGGGTCCGCAAATAGTCTGAGCTGGACGGCTGGTCGCCCGATTGTCAATGCGGCGTGTCGTGCCGCCCCTCTGACCGCCGCGGCCGGGTCGCGTCCTAGCTCTTCGAGCAGCCGTGGCACACTCGTGTACTGGTAGGCGCGGCCGCCGAGATCCCGGAAGGCGGCGCATGTCGTCTCGCAGTCGTCGATCAGGACCGCATGCGAGAACGCGAAACCCGTCGCATCGAGCATCGGCGCGAAGAACCTCTGCGGGTCCTCGGCCTTCAGCACCCGTCTCTCCGCGGAGGAGAGGATCGCATCCACCGGCGCCTCGTCGTTGAGGACCGTTGGGACGGCAGCAAGGAAGCAGGCCATGTTGTCGGTGGCGACGGCCACGAGCGCCCGGCTTCGCAGCCCGCGGACGAGCTCCGCCATGCCCGGGCGCACGGCGGACGCCCGGCAGTCGCGGTGAAGCGCCCGGTGCAGGTAGTCCTCCCCGTAATGGCGGGGCAGCAGGACGTCCAGGTGCTCCACGATATCGGCGTCGGTGAGCTCGCCCCGCATCCACAGCGAGATCGTCTCCTTCTCCACACTAAAGAGCTCCTGCAGGCGTTCGCTCAGCCTTCTTTTGAGCGCGTGCCGATGGGCCTGGGTGATCCCCTCCCAGAACTGGCTGGTGGAGAGCGTGCCGAACCAGTCGAAGAACACGACCGTCTCGAAGATCGGCAGATAGATCTGCCCTGCGGGCGCGGCTAGCCGTCGGTTCTCGGCTGTATACGCGGATTTCCCGTGACCCATTCGCTGAGCATCTCCAGTGCCCCCCGGAGGCCTCCGGCGCCGTAGCTGAGGACCGCGACTGGGTAGAGAGAGACCGCTATGGCGAGCTTTCTCGCGGGCGGCTCCTCCAGCCCGTAGTCGCTGAACCCGGGCAGGCTACGAAGCATCAGGGTGAGCGTCGTGTACCGGCGCACCAGGAACACTAGAGCCCACAGGAGACGACTCTGGCGGCCCAGCAGCAAGATCTCCGCGCAGATTGCGGGAAGCGTGAGCGCCCACTTGCCGCCGTCATAGAGCGCTTGGGCAACGAGGAGCCTCTCGTGACTCGACGCCGGGCGGTAACCGAGCGCGCCGAGTGGCCCGTGCACCCAGGTTGCGCGCTGGCGCAGCAGCGATCGCAGCGATGACGGGGCGTCCGCGAGCTCCAAGCGGCGAAGCGGTCGCACGGATCGGTACTGGGCCCTGATCAGGTAACCGAGCGCGGAGTCCTCCAAGCCGACCGCCGGGTTCGGGAAACCGCCGATGCGGTCGAGCAGCCCAACGGAGATCAAGGACCCGTGGCCGACCGTGTGCTGGTACCACACCGATGCGAGGCGGCGGGGGAGCCACCGGACCGCTCCGCTGCCGGCGAGGTAGCGGAACAGCTCGGTCTCGATCGTCCAGGTGCTCTGAAGAAGTGCCTCGGCTGCGGGGAGCGGCCCGAGCTGCGCGAAGTTCGCAAGGAACACCGCCGACTGTTGCACGCACTCGCTGCCCTCGACGACGCAGGCGAGTAGCTCCCGCATGCCGTCAGCGTCAATTCGCGAGTCGGCGTTGACCAGTAGAACATAGTCCTCCGGCGTGCAGCGCGCGCGGACCTGCTGCACTCCCCAGCTGACCTGCTCGGCGTAGGTACGGTTGAAGCTTGGATAGTGCAAGTGACGCGCCCGGCCCGCCAGCGACCAGGTCTCCAACCGGCCGTCGACGCGCAGCGCCTGCAGAGTGCCATGCCTGCCATCCTCGCTCTCGGTCTGCTCGCGCGCGGTCGTCAGCACCACGAGCGACAGCTCGCTATGGGCGATTAGGAATTTCTCCCAGCGGTCCAGCAGACCGGTGACCCGAGCCTGCTCGCGAAGCAGCGGCACCAGCACGTACACGGCGCGCCGGCTGGTTCCGGTCGGGGGCAATGGCAGGCGCGTGCGCAGGAACGAATACGATGTGTGGGCTTTGGCGATTGCGAGCGCCGCCTCCAGCAGGCGCATCGACAGGATGATCTTCGTGACGCGGGTCAAGGTATCCGGGCGCGCAGCGTCGCGGCGACGTCGGCCTGCAGTCTATCGAGGGGCTGCTCTGATGAGCAGCGCACGACTTCGCTCGGGACATTCGCGAGCGCCTGCTCGTAGGCGTCGATCAGCCGCCGCGCGAAGTCGACGGTGCGCAGGCTGTCCTGTATCGTGGTTGCGTGAGTCCGGCATCGCTCCGATGCGATCTCTGCGCTCATCTGCAAATACACGATCACGGTGGGCTCTCGCAGGGGATGCGCCGAGTCGTACAGGGCGCATTCGATGCGGTCGATGGACTCTCGGCTCGCCGCGGCCCCGATTCTTGGCTCCAGCGCGATTGCATAGGCCGTCAGCGAGACATGGCAGCGGTCGAGCACGATCGGTCCCGCCTTCGCATCGAGGGCCTTCTGCCATCGCGAGCGGTCGAGCTCGAAGATACGTCTCGATGCGGGCACGCTGCTCCGCCGATGAGTCAGGCACCTCGGCGAGTGCGCCTGGGCGCTTGACCGGCAGGAGGTCGTGGTAATCCGGCAGGAGGAGCGTCTGCGGCCGGCGCTCCTTCAGGAAGCGGCCGCTTGAGCTCTTGCCGGCGAACGGCAAGCCCTCGAGCGCCCCGACGGCTAGCCTGCTGCTCGCCCCGGCCATGGCGATGCGAGCAGGTCCGGAATGTCCTTGGGGGAGAGGCTCTGCGTGACGAGAAGCCTCGGGCGAATCTCCCCGCCGAGGTCCCAGCCGTAGTCTGCGGTTGAGAGCACGCTGTATAGCTGGTGGCGCTCGTTGATGTTCACGACGTCGCGATTGTAAGCGCCGTAGGGGAGCACAAACTCGCATCGTGCGAGCCCGTGGAGTGCATCACGGGTCTCGGTCAGCTGAAAGAGGACTTCGTTCGCGCTCAGCTGTGCCTCATCGGTCACGGTAGGCGCCGCTCGGTAGGTGCCGTCCACTGGGGTCTGGAGCGCGACCCCGTCGCGGTAGGCGGCGAGCCGGACGTGCTGGTAGCCGTGGCCGGCAATCTGCACACCCCACGAGTGCATCTCCTCGACGTCGCCCCAGGTCAGATAGCCGGTCTCGCCGATGGCTGTGATCGTCAGCGCGGCGACTACCTCGATCTCGGGGTATCGCTCGCGTAGCAGCTGGGTTGCAGCTCGTGCGGAGGCATAAGCGTCGTCGAAGTAGAAGCGGACGCTCTGCGAGAGGCCCGCCAGGTGAAGCTGCTCCGCGCTGTTGAGCAGATGCTCGACCGGTACCGTGTAGCGTGAGCGCGCCATATCCGAGACGTCGTGGAAAACAAGGTTGACCCTGCCGCCGGCGAGGGTGAGCGGGTGGCTCATGCAGCCCTGGCGAGGAACTCGCCGAAGAAGCGATGGTGGGCGTCACGGAAGCGCACGTTGCGCTGGGACTGCGGCAGGTGCGCCGGCTGGGACTCGACGTGCACGGCGGTGCTCCCCAACACCGGCACGACCATGCAGCCAGCGGCGATGAGCTTGGCGATCAGCGTGGTCTCGGTGAACCCGTACTGGTCGAAGGACTCCTCGAAGCCACCGACACTCACGGCGAGGTCGGTTGGGACCGTGAAGCAGCCGCCGAGCACCATGTTCGCAAGGCACCACGGGCCGACCATGCCGCTCCACTCGCGCCAGTCGCGGGTTTCCTCGAGCAGCCTGAACCTCCGCCCGACGAACTCGAGATCCGCCGGACAGCCGATCCACGAGGGCTCAAAGACGCACTCCGAGCGCCAGTCGTTCTCGATGCGGGTCCTGCCGAGAGCCTGCTCCAGTGTTTCCCGCTCCGCGGAGCGCACTGTCATGAAAAAGCTCGCGGCGATCGCGTGGCCCAGTGGTCGCGTCGCGCGCAAGAGGTGCGCGACGTGATCGCCCGGGATCAGCACGTCGGAGTCGACGAACACGGTGACCTCCGCACCCGAGGCTCTCGCTGCGCGGAGTCCCGCGTTGCGGGCGCCCGTGCGTCCCTGGTTGCTTTCCAGGCGAACTACCTGCAGTTCGATGTCCTGCGGCCGGCTTGGCGCTTGGAAGGGCCGCAGGCGAGATCCGTCGTCCACCACGACCAGCCGACAATCCGGCACCGAGGCGCTCACACTGTCACGGTAGTTTCGTAGCGACGCGAGCAACACGGCAGCGACCTGTGAGGCGAGCGGGCCGGTCTCATGGTAGGGAATGACGCACGCCACCGACGGCGCGCTCAGCGCCGGTGGTGCAGCCGCGTCGAACCCATAATCGTTCCGGTGGGCGAGAACGGCGGCGCGCAGAGACCGCTGTGGTGTCATCCCGCTGCTGGACCCGCTCTGGTCACCCGGCTTCGCCATGTGTCCGGCCGGGCAGACACTTGGCGGGTCGCGCCTGCTCGTTGGCAGTTGGCCACAGAGACCTTGCACCTTACTATCCAAGCCATCCGGGGGAGATTCGTTCTACCGGGGCCAGCAGGGTCGCCGGTAAGAGCGGGTCGTTCCGCGGCGAGAGCATCCACAGCTTCCGATCAAGCAAGGAGCCCCACGTGCTCAACGTAAATCGCCTAAGAGTCCTGAGAGAGGTCGCCGAGCGCGGCTCCTTCTCGGCCGCCGCGGAGGAGCTCTCCTACACCCAGTCGGCGGTCTCCCAGCAGATTGCGGCGCTCAAGGAGGAGGTGGGGATGACGCTGCTCGAGCGCCGCCCGCGCGGGGTGCGCCCGACTCCGGCGGGACGCATGCTGATCGCCCACGCCGAGGGGATCATGGCGCGGTTGGCGGCCGCGGAGGCCGAGCTCGCGGCGATTGCGGGACTGCGGGGAGGACAGCTGCGCATGGCGAGTTTCCCCACCGCGGGGGCAACGCTGATGCCGGTGGCGATCGCGGGCTTCCGCGCGCGCCACCCGCAGGTGGAGCTGACGCTGATCGAGGGCGAGCCGGAGGAGATCGCCCCGCGGATGCACGCGGGGGAGCTCGATTTGGGGCTGCTGTTCGAGTTCGCCGAGGCGGGCGATCCGCTCGCGGAGAGCCTCACGCGCGAGGAGAGCCTCACGCGGGTGGAGCTGCTCGAGGATCCGCTTTACCTGGCGCTGGCCCGCACCCACCCGCTCGCGCGCAAGAACGAGCTGCACCTGGAGGACCTGCACGGCGAGGCGTGGGTGCAGACCTCACAGTCGAGCCCCTGCGCGCGCCACGTCGTGCGCTCCTGCCACGCCGCCGGATTCGAGCCCAGAGTGTCCTTCGAGAGCGACGACTACCAGACCGTGCAGGGGCTTGTGGCGGCGGGCGTCGGTGTGGCGTTCATCCCCGAGCTCGCGCTCTCCAGCGTGCGCGAGGACATCCTCGTGCGCAGCCTCTCCCCCGGCCCGCCGGTGCGACAGGTGATCGCCGCGCTGCCCTCGGGCGCGCGCCTGGCACCGGCGGCGCCGGCGATGCTGCAGTTGCTGCAGGAGGCTGCGGCGGGCTATCGCGCGCTGGGGAAGGAGGGGGCCGGCTGAGCCGGCCCCAACGGGTCGGCCGTGCGGTGCGCGAGGGCGGGCAGGAAGCCGCGGCGCGGGGGTAACCGCCGCGGCTCCCTCACACAGCCCTGATCAGTGGACAGGCACCAAGGAGTACTGGCCGAGAATGACTCCCGCCAGCACCGCGTAGCCCAGGTCGGTGGGATGGATGTCCACGAGCGGCGTGCACATGTTGGTGAGCAGGCAGATCGTGGGCTGCTCGAGCGCGCCCGGCGGGTTGAAGAGCGGCAGCGGATCGGCAAAGCGCGCACCCGCCCCCGCGGCGACAGCGGCCATCGTTGTGTTGAGCTGCGCGGTGAGCTGATCGGCGCCGGCGACGGTGGAGCCGAAGGGGTTGTAGAGGCCGAGCACGATGATCCTCGCGTTGGGCGCCGCATTGCGCAGCTGCGCGAGGATCGCGCCGAGGTTGGTTGCGATGTGGGTGAACAGCGCGGGCGCGTGGGCGGCGATGCAGGCCGGTTCGAGGTTGCAGACGCCCTTGATGACGCCCAGCGCGTCGTTGGCGCCGATATCGAGCGTGATGGGGGTGACGCGGCCGGGGTGCGCGCCGAGATAGGCGAGCGCGTCGGAGAGCTGCGAGGAGGCCGGTCCGCCGCTGTAGGGGTGGTGCAGCGGGAAGGCGAGCTGGTAGGCGCAGGGGCCGTTGATGAAGGAGTCGGTGGTCTCCCCCGGGCAGCCGTCGTTGACGATCTGCAGATTTGGGTTGAACGCCTTGAGGACCTTGCCGAAGTCATCGACATAGCCGGTGTTGTAGGCGGCGGGATCCTCGTTGGGGAAGAGGCTGTTGAACTTCGCCTGGGAGTAGCCGAAGGCGAGCGAGTCGCCGAGCGCGAGGTAACTCTGCGGGCGGTGACTCTGGGGCGTGTGGGCCATGAGACGCGCGCCGGCTGCAGGCGCGAGGTACAGCGCGAGGAGCACCGTTGCGAGCACCAGCAGGCACCCCAGCAGACGGCGGTGGGAATGCGATGCAGAAACCATCTCTACCTCCCTACGAAGTTGGTGGCCCGCGGCGAGGGGGACTGCGATCCGCGGGCTCGACGAGTTCAAGGTACTCCCGCAGCAATGTTATGTCAACCGGCCGGCGTTACGCCACGGCCCGCAGATGCCGGTAGGGAGTGCCGCGGAGCTCGCGCACGAGCGCGTCCACGACGGCCTCCTCATCCTCGGGCGCGCCCGTCGGTGACGGCGCCGATCACCGCGCGCTTTCGCTCGAGCAGCGTGGCGATCGTCTCGTCGATCGTGCCCGCGGCGAGCAGATAGGAGGCGTTCACGGCGTCCTGCTGGCCGATGCGATGGCAGCGATCCTCTGCCTGGTCGTGCTTTGCGGGCGTCCAGTCGAGCTCGAGGAAGGCGACGTTGGAGGAGCGCGTGAGGGTGATGCCCTGTCCGGCGACCTCGATCGAGCAGACGATCAGCTGGTTGGACGCCTCATCGGGTGCCTGGAACGCGCGCAGCGAGGCGTCCCTTGCGCTGTGGCTGTCTTCGCCGAGGATGTGCAGCGCCGTGGGGAAACGCTCGAGCAGCGCGCGCTGGATCTCGCGGTGGTGGGCGAACACCACGAGGCGCTCGCCCGAGGAGAGGAAGTCGTGGATCCAGGCGAGCGCGGCGTGCAGCTTGCCGCGCGCCGCGAGCAGCTTCAGCGCGTTGAGGCGCACGAGGCGCTCGGCGCGCAGCGCCGCGGCGACCTTCGCGTCGAGCTCGCGGAGGTCGAGGGGCTGGCTTTGCAGCCACGCCACCACGTCGCGCTCGGCGAGCCGGTACTCGGTCTCGTTGTCGAGCTCCACCGGCACCACGCCGCGTGTCTTGGCGGGCAGCTGGGGCAGCACGTCGGCCTTCAGGCGGCGCACGAAGCAGCGCGCGCGCAGGTGCCAGTGCAGGCGTAGATGCGCGTCCGATCCACGGAAGCGCTTCCCGAACTGCACCCCCGAGCCGAAGTCTCCGAGCCGCCCGAGGATGCGCAGCTGGGAGATGAGCTCCGCAGGACGATTCATCACGGGCGTGCCCGTGAGGGCCAGCACGAGCCCCTCGCGGGGCACGCTCGCGGCGAGCTGCGCAACGGCCTGGGTGCGCTTGGCGGCGGCGTTCTTGCAGTAGTGGGACTCGTCGAGCACGAGCGCGCGCGGCCCCAGTTCGCGCAGCTGGGGTAGGCGCGCGGCGAGGATGTCGTAGTTGACGATCGTCACGTCGGCGGGCACGAGCGCGGGGCCACGATCTGTGCGCGCGCCGGTGCCCACGAACGCCTGGGCGCTGCGCTGCGGGAGCCAGCGCTCGAGCTCGCGCAGCCAGTTGAGCTTGAGGCTCGCCGGGCACACCACCACCGCGGGGTAGGCGTCGTCGGCCTCGATCGTGGCAAGTGCCTCGATCGTCTTGCCCAACCCCTGCTCGTCGGCGAGGAAGGCGCGGCGCTGGGCGAGCAGATAGCTCACCCCGGCGCGCTGAAAGGGCTTGAGCTCGCCGCCGAGGCCGGCGACCTCGAGGCTCGCGTCCGTGGCCGAGGAGAGCTCGACGAGGCCCGCTGCGTGAGCGTGCTGCTGGCGCACCTCCTGCAGGAGCGCGAGCGCCTCCGGGGCGATCCAGATGTCCTGCGCGGCGAGGAAGCGGTCGAGCTCGGGCACGCAGAACGGGTCGGCCCGCACCGCCGGCAGCCGTGTGTGCTCGTGTCCGGTGCCCCGCCGCGCTCCCCGCGCCCACACCACCCCGGGCAACGCCGCCGCAAACGCCTCCAGCCGCGAGGGGTCGTGGCCGGACGCGAGCACGAACGTGGGCTCCTCGTGGACCGCAGAGCGATCGAGCACGGCGGGCGGCGCCGGGCGGTCTTCCTGCAGCGCGGCCACACAGCGCTTGGCGGCGTGCGTGATCCAACCGCTGAGGCGCCCCTCCATCAGCCGCCACGAGTCGAGTGTGAGCGCCACCGTGGCGCCCCCGGGGGCGCTCGCGGCTCGTTCGCGCAACTCCGGCGGCAGGCGCTGCGGATCGCCGAGCAGCAGGAAGACCGGCGCCTGAGGGGGCCCTCCACTTCGATCGTGCCGTGCCACGGGACGGCGCGACTCTGCCCATCGGCGCGCGAGTCGCCCGCTTCGCCGTCGGACCCGTTGCGCGTGACGTGTTCGCCGTGGGTGAGCAGCGCGCGGCGCGCGGCGTCGCTGAAGCGCAGGCCGGGGCCGTGTTTCCCCAGCGTCCGCACGAGCCGCACGGCCTCGTCGTCGAGCGGAATCAACCCCCTGCCGATCGCGGGCAGCTCGTAGGCGCGGGAGTGTTCGAGCAGCGCCTCCGCCAGCTCGTGTGCGGTGTCGGTGGCGAAGCTGAGCCACCAGTCCCCATCGGGGCGTGCCAGATCGAGCAGGCACTTCCCCCTCTCTCTGCGGACCCGGCGACGCTCTATGGCGCGCTCGAGGGCGTCGCTCACTTCCGGTTCGCCGGACAGCCCCTCGAACAGCCGCGCCAGCGACTCGGCGCGGTCGGGGTCGAGCGGAACGCACCACACGCGCTCCTCCGGATCCCAGCGGCGCCCGGGAATCGCACGCAGGAGCTGGCGCAGCCCCTCGTCATAGGGAAAGCGCAGCACAGCCTCGCCGTGGACGAGGGATGCGGAGAAGTACGCGCACATCGGATACCGCACGATAGGCGTCCGCGAGGATGCTCCCGGCCCGCGTACCCGCTAAGTGCGAGCGCGCGTAGCGCAAAAGCGTCGCTCCGCGCCTGGGGCATTGACATGGTCTTTGCGTGGCAATTCGCGAGCACACGAATACCGCTCGTGGTGTAC
This sequence comes from uncultured Solirubrobacterales bacterium, assembly GCA_963725525.1. GTDB lineage: Bacteria > Actinomycetota > Thermoleophilia > Solirubrobacterales > Solirubrobacteraceae > Palsa-744. The sequence continues at coordinate 143,502 of CAVRYP010000001.1, read as the reverse complement.
CCACGCTTGCCTGCCTTTGGGCGAGAGGGTTAAGATCAACTATGGCCGTAGAACAGGCGCTCTCAGAGTGCTAACGCTGATTCGCGGCGGATTGCAGGTGGCGAGCCTGCCGTGGCGGGGCGCCGCCGCCGCGCTCGACGTTGGCATGGCGGTCGAGCGACAGGCACGCGCGGCACTGCTCGCCAGAGGCGGACAGCTCGCACTCGACGCCCTCGACGCGCTGCTCACAGGCGAGGCGATCGACCTCATACTGGAGCGCATCGAGGCGGCGGGAGTCGCCCAGCGTGTGGCGCAGCGCGTGCTCAAGGATGGCATCGCCGAGCAGGTCGTGGGGCTTCTGCTGGAGAGCGAGGAGCTGTGGGTGCTCGTGGATGAGATCGCGCGCAGCCCATCGGTGACCGAAGCGATCACCCATCAGAGCGCGGGCTTCGTGGATCAGGTGACCGATACGGTGCGCGAGCACTCGCGCGAGGCCGATGCCTGGGTGGAGCGCGCGGCGCGACGGCTGCGGCGACGTGCCAAGGGTCCCGCGCCGGCCCCCGGCGTGGGCGCGTAGGCGACCTCCCAGATCAGCGCATGAGCGACGAGCCCAAGGATCGAGGCCTGAGCAGCAGCCCCACGAATCGAAGCCCGAGCAGCGATCCCACCAACAACCTCACCGATCAACCAACGAGCGGGGCCCCGCCCGAGATCCAAACCGCGCAGGCGCAGGCAGCCGCGATCCGTCGCCGCGCCCACTCGGAGATCCCACCGACGACCGCCGCCACCCCTCAGCAGCTCCTTGCCGGCGGCGCCTACGCGGGGCTCGTGAGCCGCGCGATCGCCTTCGCGCTCGACGCCGCGCTCATCAACGGCGTCGCGCTGGTGGTGGGAATCGCCGTTGGCCTGGGGCTCTCGATCCTGCACCTGCCCTCGCAGGCCGACGCGGCGATCGCCGCGGTGATGGCCTTTCTGTGGATCGTGTGGTCAGTTGCCTACTTCGCCTTCTTCTGGTCCACCACCGGCCAGACGCCCGGCAGCCGCGTGATGCGCATCCAGGTGCTCGCGCGCAACGGCGGTCGGCTGAAGCCGCTGCGCTGTGCGATTCGCTTCGGCTGCGTGATCCTCGCGGCGATCCCGCTGATGGCCGGAATCCTGATGATGCTGTGGGACGATCGGCGGCGCTGTCTACAGGATCGCCTCACCCGCACCGTCGTCCTCTACAGTTCAAAAGGGGAGTGAGCACCCCGCTACTCGCGTGCGCACACCCTCGCGAACCCGGGAGGCCGGCCTCCCGCTGTGGGGACACACATCCCACCCCTCAAAGAGTCGCTGAGAGCGCTCTCGCAGAAGGAAACACTCACGGCTATCGTCCCACCGGGCGCGACGGCGAGTCCACGGAGGGGACGGCCTCGCTCCGTCAGCCCGTGGCCGGCTCGGTTGCCACAGTCGAGGATGGATCGCGCGCCGGCTCCGGCCCGAGGGCCGGGGCTGCGTCGATGGCGCGGTACTGCGCGAGCAGCCGCTCCTCCTCCTCCTTCTTTGGGAAGCGGAAGAAGACCAGCGCTGCTCCCAGCACGATCGCGATGAGCCCCGCCGTGTAGGCCCACTGGTCGCCTGAGAGGAACGCCGACTTCGCGCCTGCCACGATCTGGCTCGAATAGGCGGGGTACTGCTGCGCGACGTTGGCCGCGCTCGAAGAACGAACGCTCGAGCTCGGTCTGCACGTTGCTCGTGAGGCGCGCCTTTTCCGGCGCCGCCGCGATCGTGGAGGCCACCGCCGCGGCGTACCCCGCGGTGAGCAGCGCGCCGAGGATCGACTGCATGATCGCGCCGCCGAGGTCGCGCTGCAGATCGGCGGTGCCCGAGGCCATCCCCGCGCGGCGCACCGGCACCGAGCCCGTGAGCGAGTGCGAGGCGGGGGTGCCCGCGAAACCCACGCCCGCGCCGATCAGCGCGTAGGCGAGACCCACCTTCCAGTAGGCGATGTCCTCCTTCCACAGCAGCAGCATCACGAGGAACCCCAGCAGGCAGAAGGCGTAGCCCACGAGCAGCGTGAAGCGCGAGCCGCGCGCATCCACGAGCTTTGCCGAGCGCGGCGCGATCAGCACCATCAAGAGCGCCGCGGGGATGATCGCGAAGCCCGAGTCGAGCGTCGAGTAGCCGAGCACGTTCTGCAGGAACTGCTGACCCACGAACATCGCGCCCATGAGCGTGCCAAACACGATGATTCCCGCGCACGCCGCCACCCAGAAGACGCGCCTTCCCGCCACCACGAGGTCGAACAGCGGATTGGCGGCGCGGCGCTGGCGGATCACGAAGGCGATCGCCGCCGCGAGCGCGATCGCGCCGAGCCCCAGCGCGAGCGTGCCCTTGTTGGGCACCGGCGCGAAGTTGATCGCCAGCACGAGCCCCGCCACCAGCACCACCGAGAGGATCCCCCCGAGGTTGTCCACCGGATCGGTCGCCTCGTTCACGTGCGCCGGAACGAAACGCCACGCCATGTAGAACGCCACCACCGCGAGCGGCAGGGTGATCAGGAAGACCGAGCCCCATGCGAACTGCGTGAGCAGCGCGCCCGAGAGCAGCGGCCCCAGCGAGGAGATCGCGCCGCCGATGCCCGACCACAGCGCGATCGACTTCGTGCGCGCCGGGCCCGCCCACAGCGCCGTGATCAACGCCAGCGTCGTGGGATAGGCCATGCCCGCCGAGAGCCCCCCGAGCAGGCGCGCGCCAAACAGCACACCCACCGTGGGCGCCAGCGAGGCCAGTATGCACGCGGGAATCGAGAGCCCCATACCCAGCAGCAGCATCAGCTTGCGCCCATAGCGATCGCCCACCGCCCCGAGATACAGCACCGACGCGGCGAGGCCCAGCGAGTAGCCCACCGCCACCAGATCGAGGCCCGTCTGCCCCGCGTTGAAGGCCTTGCCGATATCAGGCAGCGCCACATTGGCCACCGCCAGGTTCAGATTCGCCACCGCGGCGACCGCGATCAGCGCAGCGAGGACGAGCCCCGCACGCTTCGGTGCAGCCGATTCGGCTTCAGTAGGCACCAGAAGCGGCGGACGGGCCTCGAACCCGCGACCTCGAGCTTGGGAAGCTCGCGCTCTACCAACTGAGCTACCACCGCGCTGCGGCATATGTTAGGCGCCCCGGCCATACTTGGCATTCGTCGTGAAGCGCCACCTCGTCCCCATCCTGGCCTCGCTCGCGGGCGCCGCGCTGCTGGCGCTGCTGATCTACGGGGTGACCCATCAGGCGGCCAGCCGCACGCTCGATGAGGCCGTGGCCCAGGGGCAGCATCCGCCCGCGCCCAGCGCGAGCACCTCGCTGCCGGTGCTCATCGGAGGCGGGCACAGCTCCCTTGCGGCCTACCGGGGCAAGGTGGTGGTGCTCAACTTCTGGGCCTCCTGGTGCGACCCCTGCCAGGCCGAGGCGCCCATGCTCGAGCACGCCCAGCGCCAACTGCGGAGCCACGGAGGGACGGTGCTGGGGGTCACCTACCTCGACGCCTCTCCCGACTCGCTCTCCTTCGTGCACCGCTTCGGCCTCACCTACCCGAGCCTGCGCGACACCACCGGGGACTTCGCGCACTCCTACGGCACCGATCAGCTCCCCGAGAGCTTCGTCATCGACCGCCAGGGACGCGTCGTGGCGGTGCGCCGCGGGGCGGTCAATCCGGCGTTCCTGCAGAGCGCCGTGAAGCTGGCGCAGGGCACATGAGCCTCCGGCGGTGCAAGCCACTGGGAGCGCGGGCGATGCTCCTGGGGGCGCTGGCCCTCGCAGGAGCGATCGGGATCGTTCCCGCCGCCGCGTCCGCGGCCCCCCCGCGCGCGAGCCTCCCGGCGATCGAAACCCTGGTGATGTGCGTCACCTGCAAGATCCCCCTCAACGTCGCCCAGTCCCCCCAGTCCGATCGCGAGCGCGCGTTCATCCAGAGCCTCATCGACGAAGGGCAAAGCGAAGCCCAGATCAAGAGTGCGCTCGTCGCCCAGTACGGCCCCACCGTGCTCGCGCTGCCGAGCACTCACGGCTTCGACCTCGCCGCCTACCTCGTGCCGCTGCTCGTGCTCGCGGCGGTGCTCGGCCTACTGGCGCTTCTGCTGCCCAGATGGCGCCGCGGCACCAAAGCCACACCGGCGGGCCCGGCGGCGGACGATGAGGCTCTGAGCCCCGCCGATACCGCGCGCCTGGAGGCCGATCTCGCGCGCTACGACTGACGCGCTGTCCTACATCTCACTAGGCGCGCTCACGCCGAGCAGCGCCAGCGAGCTGGCGATGACCCGCTGCGTGGCGACGCACAGCGCGATGCGTGAGGATTCGAGCTCCGGGGGCTGCACATCGAGCACGTGGCAGTCACGGTAGAAGGCCGTGAACTCCTGTGCCAGCTCCAGCGCGTAGGCCGCGATGCGATGCGGCGCGCGTCGCCGGGCGGTCTCCTCGATCTCGCCGGGGTATGCCAGCAGCCGCTTCACCAACCCACGCTCGGAGGCATGCAGGCCCTCTCCGTCCTCACTCCTCTCCGCGTCGGTGGCCACCGCCACACGCTCGGCGCCCGCTTTGGCGAGCACCGAGGCGATGCGCGCGTGGGCGTACTGCACGTAGTACACCGGGTTCTCCGCCGAGGCCTCGCGCGCGAGGTCGAGGTCGAGGTCGATCGTCGTGTCGTGCGAGCGCGAGAGCAGAAACCAGCGCGCCGCGTCCACGCCGATCTCCGCTACGAGATCGTCGAGCGTTACGAACTCGCCCGCGCGCTTTGACATCTGCGCGCGCTCGCCCCTTCGCACGAGGTGCACGAGCTGCATGATCAGCATCTCCAGGTGCCCCGGATCGCCGCCGAGCGCCTCGTAGGCGGCCTTCATGCGCGCCATATAGCCATGATGATCGGCGCCCCACACGTCGATCTGGCGCTCGAAGCCGCGCTCGCGCTTGTCCTGGTGGTAGGCGATATCCGAGGCGAAGTAGGTGTGCTCGCCGCTGGAGCGCACCAGCACGCGATCCTTGTCGTCGCCATAGGCGGTGGTGCGCAGCCACAGAGCCCCCTCGCTGCGGTAGGTGTGTCCCTGCTCCTCCAGCAGCGCCAAGGTGTGCTCCACCGGGGAGGGATCCCCCGCGAAGAGCTCGCTCTCGTAGATCCAGTGGTCGAAGCCCTTCACGCCGAAGCCCTCGAGCGAGGCGCGCGTCTGCCCCACCATCACCGCCACCGCCTCCCTCCCCAGCTCGGCTGGGTCCTGCGTGGCGGCGCCGGCCAGGTTTGCCACGAGCGTCTTCACGTAGTCGCCCTTATAGCCATCCTCGGGCACCTCTTCCCCGCGCGCGAGCGCCTGGATCGACTCGCCCAGCTTGCGCACCTGCGAGCCCGCGTCGTTGACGTAGAACTCGCGCGCCACATCGTGCCCGTGGAAGCTCAGCACGCGCGCCAGCGCATCGCCGTAGGCGGCGTTGCGGGCGTGACCCACATGCATCGGGCCGGTGGGGTTGGCCGAAACGAACTCCACGAGCACGCGCTCGGGGCCGCCGCCGCGCAGCGCCCCATCGGCCCCGAATGCCTCGCCCGCATCCAGCACGCCCCGCAGAGCGCCCGCGAACCAGCGATCGGCGAGGAACAGGTTCAGGAAGCCCGGCCCGGCGACCTCGAAGCGCTCGAGGCTCTCCCCCAGCTCGAGCGCCAGCTGCGCCCCCAGCCGCTCGGCGACCTCGCGCGGGGGGGTCGCGAGGCCCTTTGCGAGCAGCAGCGCCGCGTTGGTCGAGTAGTCACCCAACTCGGGGCGCGGCGGACGCTCCAGCGCGATCTCCTGGCGATGGGCGACCTCCTCTCCGGCCAGCGCGGTGGCCGCAGCGAGAACCGCTGTGCGTATTCCTTCAATAGTGGTAGGGCTCACCGGCGAGGATCTTATGCGCCCGGTAGAGCTGCTCGAGCAGCACCACCCATGCGAGCTGGTGGGGCAGCGTCATCGGACCCAGCGAAAGCCGCGCATCCACGCGCGGCAGCGGCGGCGCCCCGAAGGGCCCTCCGATCACGAAGGCGAGGTCGACGCCGGCCCGGCGGCGCTCCTCCACGAAGGCGCTGAAGGCGAGGCTGTCATAGGTGTGTCCATCGGCCGCCAGCAGCACCGTGAACGCCCCAGCGGGCACCCGCCGCGCCACCGCATCGGTGTCGCGCACCTGCACGAGCTCCAGGCGCGCATGGCGGGAGAGGAGCTTGGCGTAGTGGGCCAGCGCATCGGCGTGCGGCGCGCGCACACGGGCCTCGCCGAGAACCGTCAGCTGCAAGGGGCCGGCACGGTCGGGGGCACGGGTTGCGATACTAGCCCCGTGAACGATGACGACCAAGGCGCCGAGCGCCACATAAACATCCACCTCTCCCCCGAGATCATGGGGGGCGTGTACGCGAACTTCGCGAACGTGAGCCACTCCGACTACGAGTTCACCGTCACCTTTGCGCGAGTCGACCACGAGGTCGAGTCCGACGAGGTGCCGGGCGTCGTGGTCTCGCGCGTGAACATCTCCCCGCGCTTCATGCGCGAGCTGATCGACGCGATGGAGGACAACTACTCCAAGTGGCGCACCCGCGAGGGGATCAAGAACCTCCCCGAGTACGGGGGCACCGAAACGGGGGGTGGCGAGCAGGGCTAGGGCTCCTCTCGATGGGCGCCGGGTCCATCGAGACGCCCTCTGAGGGCCCTTCCCGCTCGGGAAACTCAACTCTGGACCGGCGTGCCGGCCCAGAGCCAACCTGAAAGCAGGAGCCAGACGATGAAGGTCGCGGTGATCTCGGACATCCACGCCAACAGGCACGCGTTCGAAGCGGTGCTGGAGGACATCGCCGCCAGCGAGGCGACCGAGGTTTGGTGCCTGGGCGACCTCGTCGGCTACGGAGCGGAGCCCGACGCCTGCGTGGAGCTCGCACGCAGGCACACCGCAGTGTGCCTCTCGGGCAACCACGATCTCGGCGTGATCGGCAAGGTTCCCCTGGGCGAGTTCTCGCGCGGCGCGAGCCTCGCCGCACAGTGGACGCAGGAGGTGATGAAGGCAGAGAACATCGCCTTTCTCGCCAGCCTGCAGCCCAAGGGCCAGGAGGGGCAGGTGGGGCTCTACCACGCGAGCCCGCGGGATCCCGTATGGGAGTACGTGCTCTCAACCCTCCTCGCGGAGCTGTGCCTCGACACTCAGGCCCAGCGCGTGAGCCTCATCGGCCACTCCCACGTAGCCCTCTCCTTCGCGCGCGGCGAGGGCGAACCCACGACCGGCGAGCCGCGCCGCGAGGGCGAGTCGCTCGATCTCGCGCACGGCGAATGGCTGCTCAATCCGGGCTCGGTGGGTCAGCCCAGGGACGGCGATGCGCGCGCGGCGTGGCTTTTGCTCGATGTCGAGGACTGGAGCGCGACCTACAAGCGCACCCCCTACGACATCGCGGGCGCCGCAAGCGCGATCCGCGCTGCACGACTTCCGGCATCGCTCGCCGAGCGCCTGGAGTACGGTCAGTGACGATGCGCCACCCGCTCCGCCCACCGCTTGCGCTCCTGCTCGGCCTCGCCGCGCTCGCGATGTCGGCCTGCGGCAGCTCCACCGCAGGCCTGATCCCCGCCGAAAACGCCGGCCCGCTGAAGGGGGACTTCGAAGCGGTCGCACAGGCGGCGCTCGCGGGCGACGGAAACTGCGCGGCCACAAACGAAGCACTCGCCAAGACCGAACAGGACTTCGCGGCGCTGCCTTCGACAGTGGATGCAGGGCTGCGCAAAACCCTCCAGGTGGGCATCGCGAACCTATCTTCGCGCGCACGCGCGGCCTGCACGGAACCGCTGGCCTCGACCACCACCACGGGCGTGCCGAGCACCACCACGAGCAGTTCCACAACGACGACCACCAGCTCCCCCACCAGCACGAGCAGCACGCAGACGAGCTCCACGACGACCATCGTGCCTCCCACCGCCACCACGACCCCCGGGGTCGGTGGTGGCACCCAGGCGCCCCCCGGCGAAGGCAACTCGCAGGGGAACGGTCAGGGCAACGGAAATGGCAATGGCAACGGCAATGGCGGCCCCGGCGGCGCGGGCGAAAACGGAGCCGGCCTCGGCGGCGCGGGAGCGGGAGCCGGCCAGTGAACGAGCCCGAGATCGAGATCGCCGGGCGCTACCGCCTGCAGAGGCGGCTCGGGTTCGGAGGGATGTCCACGGTGCACCTCGCCCTCGATCTGCGCCTCGAGCGCCAGGTGGCGGTGAAGCTGCTCGCCGAGCACCTCGCCGAGGATCCAACCTTCGTCTCGCGCTTTCAGCGCGAGGCCCAGGCGGCGGCGCGGCTCGTGCACCCCAACATCGTGCAGGTCTTCGATTCGGGTCTCGACGAGCGCACGGGGCAGCACTTCATCGTGATGGAGTACATCGAGGGGCAATCCTGCGCGGAGATCCTCCGCGACGACGGCTGGGTCGAGGTCGAGGAGGCCGTGGCGATCATCGAGCAGGCCTGCGAGGGCCTGCACTATGCGCACCGCCACGGCGTGGTGCACCGCGACGTCAAGCCCGGCAACCTTTTGCGCGCACGCGAGGGCGAGGTGAAGCTCGCGGACTTCGGCATCGCCAAGGCCACCGAGCAGTCCTCGATCACGCAGGTCGGCTCGGTGCTGGGGACCGCCGCCTACCTCGCCCCCGAGCAGGCGCGCGGCGAGGAGGCCGGTCCGCGCGCGGACCTCTACGCGCTGGGCGTCGTCAGCTATCAGCTGATCGCCGGCCGCCTGCCCTATGAGGCCGCCTCGCTCACCGAGCTCGCGCTCAAGCAGCAGCGCGAGGAGCCCGCCACACTCGACACGCTCGTGGCCGCCGTGAGCCCCGAGCTCGCCGATGCCGTGGCGATCGCACTGGCGCTCGATCCAAGCGAGCGCTACGCCACCGCACGCGATATGGGCCGCGCGATCGCCGACGCGATGCGCGGGATCCCACCGCCGGAGCCCGCCACGGGAGCGCGTGGAGCCCCCGCCACGGCGGCTACGAGCCTGCTGGCGACGACGACCCGCGGACACGAGCGCGAGTCCCCGCGCGGCGCCGGCGCCGGTGCCGTCGTCCCACGCCAGCCGCGGCCGGGACCGCCGCGAGCGAAGCCCGCCGTCGCGGCCGCCCCGCCGTCATCGAACTCGGGGCGCATCTGGGCGTGGCTGTTCGGCGTGCTCGTGCTCGTGGTGATCGTCGTGGCGGTGATCTTCGCCACCGCGCCCGCCTCCACGACGATCCGACTCCACAACGTGGTCCGCAAGGATGTCAACCAGGCAGCGAACTCGCTGCAGGAACTGGTCTCCGAAAACACCAAGTGAAAAGGCGAAAGGCCCGCCGAGGCGAGCCTTTGCGCTGGACGACCGTCACTCAGTTCTGAGTCTAGCCGCCACCTCGGCGAAGCGTCCCTCCAGGATCGCCCCTCGTAAATCGGCCATCAGGCGGGCGATGAACGTGAGGTTGTGCAGCGTCAGGAGGCGCGCCCCGGTCAACTCCTGGGCGCGCGCGAGGTAGGAGAGGTAGGCCCGCGAGAACCCCTGCGAGCAGGCGGGACAGGGGCAGTCCTCCTGCAGCGGCTCGGGGGCTTCGCGCCAGCGGCCCTTCACGAGATCCACGCGCCAGCGGTTGACGGGATCGGGCACGAGCGCGCAGCCATGGCGCCCGAGGCGCGTGGGCATCGCGCAGTCGAAGGTGTCGATGCCCAACTCGACGCCGCGGATCAGATCGTCGACCTCGCCGATGCCCAGCAGGTGGCGCGGGCGGCTCTCGTGCTCGCCGCCGAGCTCCTGCACGGCCCACCCCACGACCTCGTACATCTGCGCCTTGGAGTCCCCCAGCGAGCCGCCGATAGCGATCCCCTCGCAGCCGCTCTCGGCCACCACGCGCGCGGAGGCGCGGCGCAGGTCCTCGAAGACACCGCCCTGCACGATCCCGTACACCAGCTGCCCCGGCGGGCCGTGCTCGGCGTGCCACCCCAGGCAGCGCCCCAGCCAGCGGTGGGTGCGCTCGGTGGATGCCTCGGTGTAGGAGCGCTCCACGTGGAAGGGCGTGCACTCGTCGAAGACGAGCGCGATATCGGAGCCCAGCGCCGCCTGGATCGCCATCGAGCGCTCGGGCGAGAGCATGCGCACGCGGCCATCGACATACGAGCGGAAGCTCACGCCGTCCTCCTCGATTGCGAGGATCGCGCCGCTGCGACCCCCTGAGTCCTGGGCAGAGCCGGAACGTCCCTTGATCTCGTCGGCGACGGTGCCGTGGCCCATCGAGAAGACCTGAAAGCCGCCCGAGTCGGTGATGATCGGACCCGACCAGCCCATGAAGCGGTGCAGCCCCCCCATCCGCTCGATCAAATCCTCGCCGGGGCGCAGGTGCAGGTGGAAGGTGTTGCCGAGCACTATCTCGTAGCCCAGCGCAGCGACCTCCGCGGGCAGCAGCCCCTTCACGGTGGCCTTCGTGGCGAGCGGCACGAACGCGGGCGTGCGAATCGACCCGTGCGCGGTCTCCAGAACCCCAGCGCGGGCGAGGGAGGAGGCTTCACGTGCTTGGATGGTGAAGGCGCCGGCCACCGCGGCATCCTAGATGGCCGCCCGCAGACGCCCCCACCCCACCATGCTCGCCGCCCTCGTAAACGTCGAAGAACTGGTCCAGACCTTCGGCTATCCCCTCCTGTTCCTCGCGGTGGGCGCCGAGTCAAGCGGAGTGCCCATCCCCGGCGAGACGGCGCTGATCACCGCGGCTGTGCTCGCCAGCCAGGGCAAGCTGCAGATCGAGCTCGTGATCGCGCTCGCGGCGGTGGGGGCGATCGTGGGCGACAACATCGGCTACGTGATCGGGCGTCGCGGCGGGCGCTGGCTGCTGGAACGCCCCGGCCGCTTTCACCGCCAGCGCCTCGATGCGCTGCGCAATGGAGAGTCCTTCTTCGAACGCCACGGCCCCAAGGCGGTGTTCCTGGGGCGCTTCGTTCTCGGACTGCGCATCTGGGCCTCATGGCTTGCCGGGGCCACGCACATGCGCTGGCGCTCGTTCTTCCTCTGGAACGCCCTCGGGGGGATCTGCTGGGCGACGGGAATCGGGCTGCTCGCCTACTTCCTCGGTCACGCCGCGGGCAACGCCATCGAGAGCTTCGGCTTCTTCGGGCTGGCCGCGGTGCTGTTGTCCGCAGGAGCGGCGTTCATTTGGCACCGCCGCCATGTGCGCGCGCACCGAACGGAGGCCGAGTAAAGGGGCAGGGCCTCAGCTCAGGGGGTGCAGCCGCAACACGGAGCGATGCGGTCCCACATCTCCGCGAGCGCGCCGAGCTCGGGCTCGGAAAAGCGCGAGAGGAACTGTTCGCGCACCACCGCCAGATGCGTGCCGCGCGCTTCGCTCAGGCGCTGCACACCCTGCTCGGTGAGGCACGCGTAGGCGCCGCGCGCATCGTGTTCGCAGGTGCAGCGGCTCAGCAGGCCATCCCGTTCCAGGCGATCCACCAGACGCGTGAGGCCGCTGCGCGAGAGCTGCGCGTGTTCGGCCAGATCGCACATCCGCATGCGCCCATCGGGCGCGCCTTCGAGATGGTGGAGCACCTCGTAGGAGCTGAGCGGCAGCCCGTGCGCGCGTTCCAGCTCGGCGTCGAGGCGCTTCGCGAGCGAGGCATGGGCGCGCATCAGCCCGCGCAGGGCGCGCAGCTCGCCCTCGCTGAGGGTCTGCTCAGCGCCCGCGACGCACGTCCCGTTCGGGAGCGGCGCCCCGCCTGGGGGCGGCCCTCCATTGGGAATCGTCCCAGTGGGAATCTTGACGGCGGTCGCAGTGGACATAGTTGGCCTCCCTCCTCAGCCGAACATAGCAGCGCAGAGACTCAGCTTCGGGTCGCGCGCCACGCCCAAAGCACCGCCAGCGGCTGCAGCGGCAGCCGCGCATACAGCGCCCAGCGGGGGATCTTGGCGAACTTCTCGGGGTTGCGTGCCATGTGCAGATTAGCGGGGAAAACCGCAACCAGCAGAGCGATCAGGCCCAGCCCGGCCAGGCGGCGGGTGGGGCTGAGCAGCACGCCGACGCCACCAGCCAGCTCCGCCACGCCGCTGATCGCCACGACCTTGGCCGGGTCGCCCATGCCGGGGGGCACGATCGCGCGGTAGGGCTTGGGGATCACGAAGTGCGCCACACCGGCCTGGATGAAGAACAGCCCCAACAGCTTGCGCGAGCGCGCCGCTCTCCCCTGTCCCCGGAGGGGCACTACGTCCTGGTCGACCATGCGTACTCCTCTTCTTATCCTATTTATTTGCCGCCTACAAGCAGCGAAGAGCCGGTCATCTGCGGTGGGCGCTGAACCCCCAGCAAATCCAGCACCGTCGGCGCGACATCCGCCAGGATGCCCCCCTCGGCACGCAGGGTCAAGCCGGGCGCCGTCACGATCAACGGCACCGGGCTCAGCGAGTGCGCGGTGTTGGGCGAGCCGTCGGGCTCGAGCATGTGGTCGGCGTTGCCGTGGTCTGCCGTAACGATGCAGACGCCTCCGCTCTCCTGGACGGCCGCGACGACCTCGCCGAGGCAGGCGTCGACCGTCTCGATCGCGCTCACCGCCGCGGGAATCACACCCGTGTGCCCCACCATGTCGGCGTTGGCGAAGTTGATGATGCCGAAGCGATACCAATCCCCGCCCGCGCCCTCCTCGCGCCAAGCGCTCGTGAATGCCCGCGCCGCCTCCGCAGCGCTCATCTGGGGCTTGTGGTCGTAGGTGGGTACATCGCGCGGCGAGGCCACCAGCTCGCGCCGCTCGCCCGCGTAGGCGGACTCCTCGCCGCCGTTGAAGAAGTAGGTGACGTGCGGGTACTTCTCGGTCTCCGCCACGTGCAGCTGGCGCATCCCCTGCCCGGCGAGTACGCCCGAGAGGGTCGCCTTGGGCCGCTCGGGGGGAAACGCCACCGGATAGGGCCAGCCCTCGTGGTACTCGGTCATGCACGTGTAGCGCTTGACCACCCCGGCACCGCCGCGATCCACCTCGGTGAAGTCCGCGTCGGCGAGCGCGCGTGTGAGCTGGCGCATCCGATCGGGGCGGAAGTTGAACGCCACAACCGAGTCCTCCGCGCCGATCGTGCCCTCCGCGCCGACGGTCGTGGCGGCGATGAACTCGTCGGTCTCGCCGCGCTCGTAGGCCACGCGCACCGCCTCGACAGCGCGCTCGGCGTGGTGGGGCGCGCGGCCGTGCACGAGCATGTCGTAGGCCAGCTGGATGCGATCCCAGCGCGAGTCGCGATCCATCGCGTAGTAGCGCCCGATCACGCTGCCCACACGCCCGCTCCCTGCCGCCGCGAGCCACCCTTCGACCGTCTCCAGGTAGGCGGCTCCCGCGTGCGGGAGCGTGTCGCGCCCGTCGGTGAAGGCGTGCACCACGAGATCCTCCACGCCCATGCGCCCCGCCATCGCGATCAGCGCGCGCAGGTGCGCCCAGCCGGAGTGCACCCCCCCATCGGACACGAGCCCCAGCAGGTGCACTCTGCGCGAGCCGGTGAAGGCCGCACGCAGCACCTCGTTCTGCGCGAGCGAGCCATCATCGACGGCATCGTCGATGCGCGCGAGGTCCTGGCGCACAACCGCGCCCGCGCCGAGGTTGAGGTGGCCCACCTCCGAGTTGCCCATCTGGCCATCGGGGAGTCCCACCGCGCGCCCGCAGGCCGTGAGCTGGGTGTGCGGGTAGGTGTTCCACAGCGCATCGAACACAGGTGTGCGCGCGAGCGAGACGGCGTTGCCGGGACCGGCGGGCGCGAGCCCCCAGCCGTCGAGCACCACCAGGCACACCGCGGGCGCCGGCAGCGCGCGCGGACCGGCGGGCAGCCCCTCGCTCATGGCGAGGCGGCCGCGACGATCCGCGCGAAAGAGTCGGCCTCGAGCGAGGCGCCGCCCACCAGCGCGCCGTCGACGTCCGCGAGCGCCAGCAGCTCGGCGGCGTTCTCGGGCTTCACCGAGCCGCCGTAGAGGATCCGCACGCGCTCGGCGGCAGCGGCGCTGCGATCGCCCACGAGCGCCCTGATGAACGCGATCGCCTCCTGCGCCTGCTCGGGCGTGGCGACCCTGCCGGTGCCGATCGCCCAGATCGGCTCGTAGGCGATCACGACATCGGCGAGGCGGTCCTCGGGAACGCCCGCGAGGTCGTCCCACACCTGCTGGCGCAGCTTGCGATCGGTGTCGTCGGCGTCGCGCTCGGCCTCGCTCTCCCCCACGCACAGGATCGGCTGCAGGCCGGCCTGGAGCGCGGCGGGCACCTTCAGCGCGAGCGCCTTGTCGGTCTCGCCGAAGAACTGGCGGCGCTCGGAGTGTCCGAGCACGACGCCGCGCACGTCCAGCTCGCCGAGCATCGGCGGCGAGACCTCGCCGGTGAAGGCGCCCTCGGCCTCGTGGTGCATGTTCTGCGCGTACATCTCCACGCGCGAGCCGCGTGCGCTGTCGACCATCGCGCGCAGGTCGGTGAAGGGCACACAGATCGCCCACCTCCACGCCGCTCACGCTCGCCACGCGCGGGAGCAGTGCCTGGATGTACTCCTCGGCCTGCGACTCCGTCTTGTACATCTTCCAGTTGCCCGCGATGAAAGGGGTGCGGGACATCAGAGGACCCCCGCGCCGTTCAGCGCCTGCACACCGGGGAGAACCCTGCCCTCAACCAGCTCCAATGTGGCGCCGCCGCCGGTGGAGAGGTGGTCCACCTCGTCCTCCAGCCCGAACTGCGCCAGCGCCGCCGCCGAATCGCCGCCACCGACGACCGTCAGACCGGGCGCCCGGGCCACCGCCTGAGCAACCGCGAGCGTGCCTGCGGCGAAGGGTGGGTACTCGAAGGCGCCCATCGGACCGTTCCAGAACACGGTGCCCGCCTGTTCGATCGTGGCGCCATAGCGGGCGGCGGTGGCGGGGCCGATGTCGAGACCCATCCAGCCGTCGGGCACCTCCACCCCATCGAGCTGGCGGGGCGTGGCGTCCTCTGTGAGACGCTCGGCGATGACGAGATCGCTGGGCAGCTCCAGCGTGGCTTGGCCGGGGTGGCCCGCTTCGGCGAGCACGCGCCGGGCGTGCTCCACGTCCTCCTCCTCGCACAGCGAGGCCCCCACCTCATGGCCCTGGGCGCAGAGGAACGGAAAGCACATCGCGCCGCCGATGATCACCGTGTCGGCGACCTCGAGGAAGCGGTCGATTACGGCAATCTTGTCGGCCACCTTGGCGCCGCCGACGATCGCCACGAGGGGACGGGTCGGGGTGCTCGAGGATCTTCCCCGAGCGTCGTCACCTCCTTCTCCAGCAGCCGCCCCGCGGCGCAGGGCAGCAGGTGCGCGACTCCCTCGGTGCTCGCGTGCGCGCGATGGGCGGCGCCGAAGGCATCGTTCACGTAGAGATCGGCCAGCTCGGCCAGCCCGCGGGCCAGCTCGGGGTCGTTGTCGGTCTCGCCGGGCTCGAAGCGGACGTTCTCGAGCACAAGGATGTCGCCCTCGGCGAGCCCCTCGGAAAGCACCGCGCGCCTCCTCGCCCACGACGCTCGGGAGCCAGCGTAACCGTGGCATCGATCAGCAGCTCGCGCAGGCGCTCCACCACCGGAGCCAGCGAAAGCTCCGCCGCCACCTTGCCGTGGGGGCGGCCCAGATGGGAGACCAGCACGAGCCGCGCACCGCGTCGACGCAGCTCCTTGATCGTCGGGAGCGCCGCGCGGATGCGCGTGTCGTCGGCCACCTCCGGCCCCGCGGGGCCGTCCTTCAGGGGGACGTTGAAGTCGACCCGCACCAGCACCCGCGCCTGACGTCCGTCCGCACGCTTCCAGCCGCATCGACGACTTCTCACCGGTCGGATACCCCCGACCGTACCCGGCTTCTGCACAGGACCTCCCGAGTCCACCAGCCGGTTGGAGTAGCCCCACTCGTTGTCGTACCAGGCGACGACCTTCAGCATCGTCCCATCCATCACGGCCGTCAGCTGCGAGTCGACGATCGAGGAGAAGGGCGATTTGACGATGTCGCTGGAGACGATCGGGTCCTCGGTGTAGGCCATGATGCCGTGCAGCGGGCCGCTCTGCGCGGCGGCCTTCAGCGCGCCGTTGACCTCCTCCACGGTGGTCTCGCGCTGGCACTCCACGGTCAGGTCGACGACCGAGCCGGTGGGCACGGGGGCGCGCACCGCGAAGCCGTGCAGCTTGCCCTTGAGCTCGGGGATCACCAGGCCGATCGCCTTCGCCGCGCCGGTGGAGGCGGGGATCAGGTTGATCGCGGCGGCGCGCGCGCGGCGCAGGTCCTTGTGGGGGAGATCCTGCAGGCGCTGATCGGCGGTGTAGGCGTGGATCGTGGTCATCAGGCCGTGCTTGACGCCGAACGTGTCGGTCAGCACCTTGGCGACGGGCGCGAGGCAGTTGGTGGTGCAGGAGGCGTTGGAGATCACGTCGTGCTTCGTCTTGTCGTAGACCTCCGCGAAGTTCACGCCGAGCACCACCGTCACGTCGGGGTCGCTGGCGGGGGCGGAGACGATCACCTTCTTGGCGCCGCCCGCGAGGTGCTTGGCGGCGTGCTCGCGGTCGGTGAAGAGGCCGGTGGACTCGATCACGACGTCCACCCCCAGCTCGCCCCACGGCAGCGCGCCGGGGTCGCGCTCGGCGAGCACCTTGAGGTCCTTGCCGTCGACGCGCAGCCCCTCCGCGGTCTGCTCGACGCTGCCCGGGTAGGGCCCGAGGATCGAGTCGTACTTGAGCAGGTGCGTGAGCGTCTTTGCGTCGGTGAGGTCGTTGACCGCGACCCACTCCACGTCGGCGCCCAGCTCGCGGGCAGCCCGGTAGACGTTCCGGCCGATCCGGCCGAAGCCGTTGATTCCTACGCGTACCGCCATACAAGCCTCCTGAGGCGAAGATGAACGAGGCCGGACGGGCAGGACTCCCCTGGTCCGGCGAACGCTGGGAAGGCTATCAGCGAGGTTCAGTGGCGCTTGTCGATGTCGCGGTGCTCGATCGCCACCGCCAGCGCGTCCCAGTCGCCGTAGCGGGCCGCCAGGTGCTCGACGATCGCCACCGAGCGGTGGTGGCCCCCGGTGCAGCCAATCGCGACGACCAGGTGCGCCTTGCCCTCGGCGACGTACTGGGGCAGCAGGAAGTCCAGCAGCGAGTGCAGACGCTCGTAGAACTCCTGCAGGCGCCCGTCGCGCGCGATGTACTCGACGATGCGCGTGTCGCGTCCGGTGAGCTCGCGCAGCTCCGGCTCGTAGTGGGGGTTGGGCAGGAAGCGCACATCGAACGCGAGGTCCTCCTCGCGCGGGGGGCCGTGCTTGAAGCCGAAGCTCATGAACGTCACCGCCAGACGCGTCGCCTGCTGGCGCGGCAGCAGCTCATCGGCGATCTTGCCGCGCAGTGTCGCGGCGGACATGCCGGTGGTGTCGATCACCATGTCCGCGCGCCGGCGCAGCGGCGCGAGCAGCTCGCGCTCGGCGCTGACCCCCGCCGTGACGCTCCCATCGGGCGCGAGCGGGTGGCGGCGGCGGGTCTCCTTGTAGCGCGTCGAGAGCGTCTGTTCGGCGGCCTCGAGGAAGAGCACGTGGTGGGTGAGCCCGAGCGCGTCGAGTTCCTCCACGACGGCCTGCAGCGCCTCGAAGTAGACCCCCCCGCGCACGTCGGAGACGACCGCGGCGCGTTCGACCTTCGAGCCCTTGTGCATGAACAGCTCCACCAGCGAGCGGATCATCTCCGGGGGGAGGTTGTCCACGCAGAAGTAGCCCGCGTCCTCGAACACGTTCATCGCGGTCGACTTGCCCGCGCCCGAGAAGCCGGTGATGATCACGAGGTCCTGCAGCCGCGACTGCGGCCCCGGCTTGCTCTGCGAGGACCCATCCGTGCGGCCCTGCAGGGAGAGCAGCGGACGCCTGGGTTTGATCACGCTCACGCCTTGATTGTGCCGCGCTTCGCGGACAGCGGCGCTACCCGGCGCGGTGGAGGCTTGCATGTAGTTCCCGTGCGACCTTTGCGGGGAGGCCCGGCACCGCCTGCAGTTCCTCACTCGTGGCTCCCACGACGGCCTCGGGCGAGCCGAAGTGGGCCAGCAGAGCGCGCTTGCGCGCGGGGCCGACGCCGGGGAGATCGTCCAGCAGCGAGGTGGTCATCGCGCGGTCGCGGCGCGTGCGGTGGTGGGTGATGGCGAAGCGGTGCGCCTCGTCGCGCACGCGCTGAAGGAGCTGCAGCTCGGGCGTGGAATGGTCGAGCACGAGCGGGGCGGCGCGCCCTGGGAAGAACACCTCCTCGATGCGCTTGGCGAGCGAGATCACGGCGACGCCGCGTTCGCGAAAACCCTTCAGCGGCCCGATCCCGGCTGAGAGCTGGCCGCGGCCGCCGTCGATCACCACCACGTTGGGCAGCGCGGCGAAGCTCGCGTCGTACTCGGAGTCGTGCGGGGAGAGGTCGGCCTGGCGCTCCCAGCGCGCGAAGCGCCTGCTCAGGACCTCGGCCATCGAGGCGAAGTCGTCGGGGCGGGCGGGGTCTTCAATCGTGCGGATCTTGAAGCGGCGGTAGTCGCTTTTCTTCGGCGCGCCGCCCTCGAAGACGACCATCGCGGCGACGGTGTGCGTACCGCCGAGGTTGGAGATGTCAAAGCACTCGATCCGCACCGGCAGCGCGTCGAGGCCGAGCGCCTGCTGGAGGCCTTCCAGCGCGTCCACGCGGCTCTGGCGGCGGCGCTCCTCGCGCAGGCGCTCCTGGTCGAGCGCGAGCAGCGCGTTGCGCTCGGCGAGCTCGAGGATGCGGCGCTTGTCGCCGCGCTCGGCCGCGCGCAACTCCACCCTCCCCCCACGCCTGGCGCTGAGCGCGTCGGCGAGGGCTGAGCGCTCCACCAGCTCGCGCTGCACGACGATCTGCGGCGGGATCGACATGTGCCCGGCGTAGTACTGGAGCATGAACTCCTCGGCGACCTCCGCGAGGCCGCCCTCGGTCTCGTTGGAGAGGTAGAAGGACTGGCGGTCGGAGAGCACGCCGTCGCGCACCTGGAAGACCTGCGCGTTGGCCTCGCGCCCATCGAGCGCCACGGCGACGGCATCGAGCGTGCCCACCGACTCGTTGGCGACGCGCTGGCGCTGCATCAGCGAGTGCACCGCGCGCAGGCGGTTGCGCTCCAGCGTGGCCTGCTCGAACTCCTGCGCCGCGGAGGCCGCGCGCATGCGGGTTTCGAGGTCGCGCTCGATCGCCTTGAAGCGCCCCGAGAGGAAGTCGATCACCCCGTCGATGCTGTGGCGATAGTCCTCCTTGGAGACGTATCCCACGCAGGGCGCCTCGCAGCGCTTGATGTAGTAATCCAGGCACGGGCTGCCGCTGCGCCGCCCCGGCTCGGGTCCCGTGCAGGAGCGGAACATGAACACCTTCGTGAGCAGATCGAGCGTGTTGCGCACGCGTTTGGCGTTGGAGTAGGGCCCGAAGTACGCGCGCCCCGGACGGTGGCGCTCGCGCGTGAAGTACACGCGCGGGAAGTCCTCATCGAGCGAGATCGCGATGAACGGATAGGACTTGTCGTCGCGCAGGCGGATGTTGAAGCGCGGGCGGTACTGCTTGATGAAGCTCTGCTCCGCGAGCAGCGCCTCGGTCTCGCTGTTGACGACCACGCACTCGATGTGCTCCACGCAGGCGACCATCTCCGCGTGGCCGGGGCTCGACGGAACGGTTGCCTTGGCGAAGTGCGAGGCGACGCGCTTGCGGATCGAGACGGCCTTGCCGACGTAGATGACGCGGTTCTTGGCGTCGCGGAAGAGATAAACGCCGGGCTCGTCGGGCAGGCGGCGGCGCTGCTCGGCGATGCTCGTCCGCCGCTGGTCGAAAAGGGGATGCTCGCTCATGCGAGTGTCTCCCTGCTTCGGCCGGCTGGGCTCGGCGGCTGCGCGGCGGCGCTCAATACGTGCGCGCGAAGCGATAGACGGCGATCAGCGTGTACACGACCATCCCCACGAGCACAAACCACACGAACTCGCCAAAGCCCGTGAGCCACATGCGGTCCTTCGCAGCAACCGTCACCACACCCACCCCAAGCGCCCCATACAACAGCGCGCGGTGGCGATCCCCGAGCCCGTAGAGGTCCACCCGGCGTTCGCGATACAACCGCGCGGCCATATACGCCAGCCCCGCGGTGAACGCCACCGACAGCACCGCCGCGAACGTGTTCGCCACCCGCCCGCCGGAGGGCAGGAAGTACACGGCAGCAGCGATCGCCAGCACGATCGCGATGTTGAGCGCTGTCTTGTAGCGGTCGACCACGAATCTCAGTCTAGATACCCGTGGAGGACCAATCGCCACGAGCGTGGAGACATCACGCCGTCATGCCGCGAGGGCCGCCTGCAGCGCACTTGCCGCCAGGTGTGCCGGCGGCCACGTCAGCTGAAGCTCTCCGTCGCGGGCAAGGGTTCCCCGCACGCCCATCAACTCCAAACCGACGACGGCACCCCGCTGGTCGTATTCGACTGTATGCCCCTCCGGGGTCTCCAGCGCCCTCGCAGGCGGGTCACCGGGCTCCCCCACGTGCAGATAGAGCACGTCCCCACGCTCGTCATAGTCGTGGTAGTCGAACTCGATTCCGGCGATAGCGATCATCATGGCGTCGTCCCGCTGGGATCGTTGTCCTGGACAGCGACCGTCACGACCCAGGCGGGCTCCTCGCCGTAGTCTACGACGACCCGCAGCCAGCGACCGGGCCCGATGTGCCGACGGTAAAGCGCTCCCGTCCAGGAATCGGGTCCACGGTTTGAAAGTTGGGACGAGCGATGGCTCCCATGATCACATCGATGTGATCGAGCAGCCAGGGACGGCGGCGGGCAAGATGGAGGTGGGAGCCTGCATCGAACACCACCATGCGCCCATCGGGATCGACAGTCTGTGGGAACTCTGCGGACACCCGCGGGACGGTACGCGGCCTCGCGGATGCTTTTCGCAACCACTCAGCGTGGGGTGCTCTGTACGCGTACGGCTTCCTCGACGCGTTGGCCTTTGGGGGTGAGGGTCCAGGCGTTGGGTGCGCCCTTGGCGGGGCCGGCGCCCTGGTTGTGGATCAGGCCGAGGTGCTCCAGGCGGGTCAGGAGCTTTGAGACCTGGCCCTGGTCCTGGATACCCGCGCTGGTCGCGATCTCGCGGTTTGACGCGCCAGGACCGGAGGCAATCGCGATCAAGACTCGCACCGTGCGGTAAGTGATGCGCATCTCCAAGCCCTCGAGCGGGTCACCGTAATGACGCGCAGGATTAACTTTAAGAGAGGGGGCCGGCCTGTGCAGCTCCTTCTGCGCTGCCGCACCCCCCTGATACGGCAAGACGATCGCACTTACGAGGGAGCCCAGGAGGTCTGTCAGGGGCTCCGGGCCACCCAACACCAGACGGCGGTGGATAACCGCGAGGACAGCACCGACTGCGCCCTCCGCCGCCAACGGCGGCGGATCAGGGGCTCTGGCGGGGCGTTCTGTGTGGCCTTCGTCAACGACCTTCACGAGCACATCGACGATCTCGCCCCTGCGCTCCAACGCCCTCGGGCCCGCCGCGAGCGCCTCCACGACGCAGAACCGGGCGAGGGCCGGCTCCTCGTCGAAGAACACCAACAACGCCAGCAGGCCTGCCCGGATCCGCTCACGCCACCTGACCTCCCCACGGTATGCCTCCAGCACCGGGCCCGACGCTCTCGCGACGATCTCATCGAACGTCGCCAGAAAACAGTCCTCCCGGTCCTCGAACAGGTCATAGAACGTACGCCTTGAGACCCCCGCGCGGGAGACGATGTGCGCGACCGACGCCTGGCCGGCTCCCCGCTCCGCCGCGACCTCCGCCATCGCCATCAGGATCCGCACCCGCTGGATCTCACCCACGTGCTCCCGCGGCAACCCATCCACCGCAGGACGCACGGGCTTACCGCGCGCCCTCCGGGTACGAGCCCCGGGCTTCCCATTACGCGATACCACGAGAACAGCCACCCCTACCCCTTCTTCCGGGCGTGCTTCTGCTTGCCGTGCGCCCCTTTGGTGCGCTTGGCGGGCTTCTTCTTCCTGGCACAACCGGTGACGGCGATCTTGGTGCTCTGCTTGATCTGTGCGCCGTTCTGGCCGGTGAGCGTCGTTGGCATCGTGAGGCTCGTGCCACACAAGCTCCCCTTCGCCTTCGCCGGGAGGACCGCCGCGAGACCCGAATGCGGGCCCTCCGGGAGCTTCAACTCGAAGCCGTCGATCGGCGCATCCGGGATCGACGCGAACGTGCTGCTCGTCACACCGTGCTTGATATCGATGCTCCCCACCAAGTCAAGCGTGACGCCTTCACCCTGCAGGATCACCACGAGATCGGGGAACGCCGCACCACCATGCGACACCAAATACGCCGGCCCCGACACCGGATTCGCGAGAACCGGCGTATGCGCCGTCGCGATCCCGATGTTCGACCCCACGGGGCACGACGCAGGATTCGCGGCGAACGTCGCCTGCGGACACGCCTGCTGAATCGTCGTCAACCGGGACGGGAGCTGCTTGGGGAGACTCACCGCGACCCTCGCGAGATTCGCCTGCCCCCTATCCGACGTAACCTTCACGTCGAGGCTCGCACCCTGCTTCTTTGAGGTGTTCGCCTGGGTCGAGACCTTAAACGTGGGCTTGAACGCCAGTTCCCTGCATCCACCCGCCTGAAAGCGCGAGGACACGTTCGCGCTCGCGCCCTGCGTCGAGGTCACCGTGCCGGTCAACGCCATCGGAGTGCAGCTCGTCGGATTGAACGTGAACCCGGGCCTATCCAAGGTCACATCCACGCGACGCACCCGCAACGGGATCCCGTCGATGATCGTGGGGAGCGGGTCCGATACCGCAGTGACCTGCACGGTATGCGGATCAATCCGCAGCGACTGACGAACCACAACCATCCCCAGGTCAAACGGGCCCGCGACCGCCGGGACCTCCTCGACAAGACCATACGGGCCACCGTTATACGGGCCCGTCAGATACGCCTTACCACCCACGAACAACGGGTTCGGACCAACACCGGCGCCCGCCTGCACACTCCCCACTAGCGACGCTTCGGGACACGTACCCACGTTCGCGTTCACATCAGGGCACAACGGGATACCCGCGATCTTCCCCAACAACCCCGGCGGCAACGTCACACTGATCCCCGCGAGGTTCTGTTCCCCATCGCTCCTTGACAAGGACAGCGTGAACGGCGAGTACCCCGCAGCCTGCGGGTTCACGCTCCCCGCCGTGAAACCAGGACTGAACGCGCTCCCACACCCCGTGTTGATCGGGAAGCTGTCTGACGGGGTCGCGTCCGGACCCGAATCCGGCGCGGACCACGGCATCAAATCCGACGTAGTCGTGAACACCCCGCACTCGTTGGGAGTCGCCAGCTCCCCCCGCGCGCCACCGAAGAAATGAAGCCTCAGATCACTGACGGGGAACTGCGGGAGCTCCTTGAACGCGCCCGTGATCTGCCCCGTCTGAGAGTCGGGCGTCAGGCTCCCCGGGATCTTCACGATCGTCCCAGTTGTGGGGTCGTCGATCACGATGTACCCCGCCAACAGCGAGTGGAACGGGTTTTCGCTCTGACGGGCGAGATACACCGACCCGACGAGCGTGCCGCCCACGAGCGGCGTTTCCACTTCAACCGAGGCGATCTTCGAGGATTCAGGACAAGACGGCGCCGCCGCACTGCCCAGCCCGATCTGCGCTTCAGAGCACGCGCCAAGGCCTGTGGCAGCGGAGGGGTTCACGGTCAGCCCCTGGGGGAGCGTCACGTTCGCGTTGCGCAGCGGAGGTGTGGCGAGGCCGTGGATTTCCTGGCTCTGGGGGACCTTCAGGTCCACTCCCAGCCCGGTCGGGTTGTCCGTCATGGTGGTTTCGGGCTGCGCGCTCAGCGTGGGCGTGAACCGGAGCAGGTCGCAGCCGGTCACGGGCGGCGATGTGGAGGCGCTGCTGGCCCAGTTGGGGTCGCTGAAGTCCGGGGTGCCGTCCGCGTTCCAGCGCCCGGGGGCCTGCCAGGAGTCCATATGGATGCTCGTCTTCAACGGTTCCCCCGAACAGGAGGCGGGGTTGGTGAAGAACGCAAGCGGGGTGTTGCCCGTGCCGTCGCGTTCGGCCGGGTTGCCGTACAGGTTCACTTCGATGCGGTTCAGATCTACCTGAGGCACATCCCGGGAGATTGTGCGAAGCACATAGCCCGTGGGTGTCGGCACAACGCTGGAATACAACACGTGCGTGGCCCGCAGCCCGTCGTAGAACCCAAACTCCGCGGCGACGCCACGCTCGGGCACCATGTTGTAGAGAGGACTTGCCACGGTGGCGGCTTCAATTGGTCGGGTGTCTATGTGTCCGATCGCGGTGTCAGCAGGGCAATGATTTTCAGAGGAGAGCTGCGCAAGCGTGCACTCGGGCGCTGCGAGCGCGCTGCCCAGGAAACCCAACGGCAGATCGACCACAACATCCCTGAGGTCCTGCACGGACGTATCGGAGCCGGGCGACGCTGACGTGGGGGGTACGCGGAACTCGTTGGTGAAACCGATCGTCGTCCCGAACCCGTACGGGTGGCCCCCGGCCTGCGTGTCGGACGCGCCGTCCTGGTCGGCGACCAGCGCGTCGAAGTACTCCATCCCGAACGCCGCCGGAGTGTCGCTGACCACGTTTTGAACGCTTGTGGATATCTGCGGAGCCCCGCCACCGGAGACGGTCGCGGAGTCGGTCAGGGCACCCGAGGCGCCCGTCACCGTCACATAGACGACGACCTGCAGGGTGTCTTCGGGCGCGACCGGCGTCGCCAGTTCGCAGCGCACTGGGCTTGTCGTGCAAAGACCGAACGTGCTCAGGTCTGCTTCGGGGAGCTCTGACCAAAAGAACTGAACCTGCTGCACCGTCACGCCCGCCGGCAACGAGTCAGCGATCGCAATCGTGCTGCCATCGCTCGCGACGCTCCCCGCGTTTCTGACCGTCACGCTATAGGAGTCACAATGTATGGGATTAGGGCCATTTGGAGGGGAGAGCGCGAGCCCTTCCAGACACTTGGCGGTGTCGTGGGCCGAGAAGCTGCTCGGCACCGCGAGCGTATCGGCCGACCAGCCCGGAGCGGGCTGAGCGGCCGCGGCCGAGGCCGCCCCGAACGCGAACAGCGCCGATGACACCAGGATTACGATCTTGCGGCGCATCACTTACCCCCACTCCTCGACGTGTGACCATGACGCGTCCTCGACCTGCCCGCGTGCCGTTTGGGCCCGTGTTTCCCTGTCTTCTTCCTCGCCTTGGGCTTGTGCCTCTTCTTCGCCCTGGTCTTCGCCACCGATACCGTCGATGGCGCGAGGTTCCCCGGGCCGCTGAACGCCACCGTGCCCGCGCCGACCGCCGGCGCCAGCGCAGCCGGCATTCCGTGACACGCATCGCCCTGACACGGTCCCGGCGAGGCCTGCGCCACGGGAATGCACGGTTCGCTGGACGTGCAGACCCGCGCGTCATACACGTCCACACCGGTGTCGCCGTCTTCGGGGAGCAGCCGATTCGCACTCGTGAAGAACACGTCGCGGCCGGTCGCATCGGTGCCCAGCAGACACACTGCGGACTCATGTTGGCACCCCGGGGACGGGCTGTCGGCCACATCGCGACCGTCGGAAAGCAGATACACCTGCCCTTCGTGATACTCGTACACGTTATACGCATATTGCGGTTCAGCAGCCGTGCCGCTGATCTGCACATCGTCGAGCGCACCGGGTGTCAAAGCGACGGGGCTTTCGAAGAACACGAACGACCCCTCGCTGGACATCGTCGGATCCGTCCTCAGCGGACCCAGGTGGACTTCCGGACTGGCGATGCTCGCATTACCGACACCCGCGTTGCCGTTGTCGTTGAACCCGCCCTCACCGATCGAGATCCGCACGAGCCGCCCAGTCTGCGCGTCATAGCGAAACACCTGCGCCGCCCCCGTCGAGCTCGAATCGTCCATCGTCAAAGCCCCATGACTCGTGAACACCAGGAAACGCCCATCCGGTGTGACGTCAGCGCGAGGCACTAGTCCCCAGTCGTCGCTGTCCTGTGCGGATAGCGACACGACGAACACGACCCTCCCCGCCGGATGGCTCGCATCGCGCTCGAACACGTACAGGTTATCCGCACCATCATGCGCAATGGCGCCCTGATCGTTCGCCGCACTCGCCAGGATGCCCTTAGCGACGAAGTAGACGTGCGAGCCGTCCGGCGAGACCGCCACGACGCCCTGCACACGCGGTCCGCCGCCACTCGTGTCGCCCGCCGAGATCGCCAGAAGATTGCGGCCCGTTGGATTGGAGAAATCATACTCATATAGATTGCATCCATTTGCACCAACCGTTAGCGTACAGCCTGCAAATCGACTGTCAGCGCTGTCGCCGTGCTGATTGTCCTCGTTCGCATCATCCGTCAACTGCTGAGTATCCTCGAAGAACACCTTTGATCCGTCATTCGACGCATGTGTAAACCATGCATCGCCTGCAGGTGAGTTCAGACACCCTGAGCTTGTGCATTCAAGAGGCGAGCGTCCCGAGACAAGGATCGTCCGCGACTCGTTCACACGCGCGAACAACTCAGCTGCGGGCACAGGCACCCCAGCATTTACGCCCGAGCCCGAAGAGCAAGGGTTGGCCGTGAAGAACACTGTGCGCCCATCCGCCGACAGCTCATTCGAAGGGTAAAGACTCAGTTCCGCGCCACACACACTGATCAGATCCGTGCTGCCTCGCCCGCCCGTCACACCAACCAACAGCGGCGCGCTGTTGCCTCCGCCAACATACTCGTAAGACGCGGGGTAATTTGATACAGGTTCCGCGGTGGCGTCAAATGGCCACAGAGGCTTGTCACTGTAAACGACATGCGAAAGATCCGCCGTTGCATACAGCGGAGAAGTGCTTTGCAACTGCTCGCCCAACGGTTCGGGCGAGGACGGCGGGACCATCGGCCCGATATCCCGGAACGACCCATCGGCGTCGCGCGCGTACCAGTCGTCCTCACCCACTGGAGGCGTGGGCATCGCGAACAGCGCCGTGCCCGCGTCCGGACTCACACGCCACGCGTCATTGGCCCCAGACTGCGACGCTGGCGGGGCGAGCGCGCCCGCCACCCAGCCACCGCTCGTCCGCGTGAATTCGAACGGCGTACCCACCTTATCTGCGTTGGCCGGACACGAAACCGAATCCCCAAAGCACTGAACCGCCGACATGATCAGACGCGAACCGTCTTCACTGACGGCGGGGGAAAGACCGAGGAACACATCGCCGATCAACGCCGCGTTCTTGTGCACGGGCGTGACCATCTCATACGCCCGGCTATCCGGCAGCCCGGCGCCGCCGGTGCTGTAGATGAAGGTATGATCGTCGCTGGCGGCGGTTCCGAGTGTATTGTGCGCGATGACGCGGTAGTGGTAGGTGGTGTTCACGTTCAGACTCGACAGGTGCGTGCTCACCGCCACGTCGCTCGTGCCTGCGCCGATGTCCGCATCGGGAACCGGAGCGCTCGTCCCGTAGGCGGTGCTGGTGCCGTATTCGAAGCGGTAGGCGGTGTCGTTGCCGAGCGGGTCGATCTGGGCGTTCAGCGTTGCACTGCTAGCCGCGACGCTCGTCGCGGAGGCACCATCGATCAGAGCCGGCGGGATCGTCGCGAACGTGTTGTCCGGACCGTAGGCAGTGCCAAGCGAGTTGACCGCGATGACGCGGTAGTGGTAGGTGGCACCGACCTGCAACCCGCTGAGTTCGGCGCTGACTTCCTGGTCTTCGTTGGTGGCGCTGAGGTTCCCGTCGGGCACTGGGACGCTTGTTCCGTAGGATGTGCTGGTGCCGTATTCGAAGTGGTAGGTCGTTGTCAGACCGTGTGGGTCGACCTGCGCTGAGATGGTCGCCACGGTTTGGGTGATTGCGCCCGAGGTCTGCCCGTGGATGCTCGGACGCCCTGGGGTGATGAACGTCTGGTCTTCTCCTGCGTTGGTGCCGTTGGCGTTCGCAGCGCGCAGCCGGTAGTGGTAGACGCTGCCTTCCTGCAGACCCTGCAGGTCGGCGCTGACCGAGACCGGGCTACTGCCCGATCCGGGGCCGGGTTCGCACGGCGCATTTTGGCCGTAGGCGGCGCTGGTCCCGTATTCGAACTCGCACGAAATCACTGTTTCGCCGTCAGGGTTCACCGTCCCGTCCAATGTCGCGCTGGTCGCCTGGACTCCCGAGGCCGCGCCGGTGCTCACGTCGGGAACAATGACTTGGTCGAACACGTCGACCACGTTCGCGGCCGTGTCCGCGACGTAGAGCACGCCGTTGGAGTCGTTCACCGCAATGCCGCTGCCGCTATTCAGCGTCCCCAGACCGAAGCGCACGAGAAACCCGCCGCTCGCACTGTAGGTTCCTATCGACTGTACGTCGTCGACGAACGTTTCGCCGCTTGCCACGTTTACCGTCGCGGCCGTCGCGCGTTCTCCCCCGCCGGCCCACGGCAGTTGTGCCCCGGAGCTGTCGAGCTTCGCGAATTCTTCGCCGCCGCGGTTCACGTACAGGTTGTCTTCGGCGTCGACCGCGAACCCCGGGCTCGCGCCGAACGGCGAGTAGCGGGTCGCTAGGTATTCGTTGGCAAGCGCATCGCTGAAATCGTCGATCCGCGCTGGAACTCCGAACTGGTACACCCACACCAGGCCGTTCGGATCGACCGCCACGCCGTCGAGCGCCCCAAACGACGCGCCACCCGTCGTTTCGGTCAGCTGCCCGACATACGCGCCCACCGAGGTGAACTTGTCGATCACACGATTGCCCGTATCGACGACGTAGACATCGCCCGCTGAGGGATCCAACGGGTTCCCCGAGTTATCGACAGCGATCGCTTCCGGCCCAGACAGCGCATGACCCGCCGACGCGCCATCGAATTCGCCGAGCAAGGCACTCCCGGTGGAGTCGAACTCCTCAACCCGATTGTGCCCTTTATCGACGACGTACACATTCCCCGTTTCGTCGTTCACCGCGACACCCGACGGCCCCGAGAGCCCCCCCGCCCCCGACCCACCGAACGAACCGCTCGACACGTGCGTATTCAGGGCGAACGCCGACACACCACCAAACGCCAGATATCCACCAACGACACACAGCAGGACCACGGCCACCGACGCCACTCTGCGAGCACCCATCAACATCCCCTCCCGGAGCAATCGAGAACACGACCACCCATGAGAACCGGGCAGCACAAGACCACCCCGGGCACCCAGCCCAAGGCAGCAATACCGCGAGGCGCGCATAACGCACGCGAGAGACCAACCCAGCACCTACGACCGGAGCGAGCCGCCCTAAACCGGCGGCGAAACGGCCTAGAAGCTAGAAGCCCCGGCCAAGAGAGAGAGAGAGAGAGAGAGATGCTTCAGAGACGCTGAAGCATCTAGTTACGTCCCCTGAAGGGGCCGCTAGACCATTGGCCGCGCTTGGCGCGGTGAAAACAAGATCACTCATCTCATACATCCCTCATAAAGCGATCGAAAATCCCTCTCCGACATCCCTGCGGTCCCATGGAACCCGCACCAGCGGGAGGACCCTGACCCGACCTATCGTTTGCCCGCCGTCCCAGGATCGGGGCGGACCGGACAAGAGCACTATAAGCACACGCAGTAGGTGTTGTCAAGCCCTAAAGAAAAATGCGCGCGCTTTTGAGATGTCAAGTCTGCTGCGGCGCTGGGCCTGCGTCCGCGAACGCCAGGCTCAGCGCGGCTGCCAGGGGTCGAGGAGCTCGATCCCGGTGTCCTTGAAGTCGCTGGTGTTGCGTGTGGCGAGCGTCGCTCCCAGTTTGCGGCAGATCGCCGCTATCTGTGCGTCGGCGACGGCGATGGGACGACCGCGGCTATCGCGATTGCTGACGATACCTGCGTAGTGAGTGGCGGCCGTTGCGTCGAATGGCTCGACGCGACCGCCGAGGTCCTCCTCTATCAGCGCACCGATCGCCTCGCTCAGTCGCTCCTTGCGCCGCCCGGCCGGGAGACGGGCGACCCCGTACAGCAGCTCGGCGGCGGTGATCGCGGTCGTCGCGACCGTGGCGGCGTCCAGCGAGTCCAGCCACCGTGTCACCCCTTCGTCGGGTGCCCGACGGACGAGCTCGGAGAGGACGTTCGTGTCGAGGAGGATCACGCCTATAGAGTCGCTGCCCGCGGCGCCTCACCCCGGCTGGGCAGATCGAGGTCCACGCCGCCCACCTGCGCGAAGCGAGCATGGATGCGGCTGCCGAGACCGCCGGATGCCTGCTCGGCGGGCAGCGCCTCCTGGAGGATGTTCCGCACCTCGGCCTCCATCGAGCGCCCGTGACGCGCGGCGCTCACACGCAGGCGGGCCTTGGTTTCGTCGTCGAGTCCGCGAATCGTCAGCGTCGCCGTGTCTGCTCCCTTCAGCCTGCCGTCACTGCTTTCAATGCTAGCAAATAGGCTGGGTGGGTGGCGTCACCCCTGCAGCGCCTCCAGGCGGCCGTATGCCTCCTCGACCGCGCGCTTTGCCGCGGTGTGGCGGGCCTCGGCCTTGGCGGCCTCGTACTTCGTCGCCCACGCCGCCGGGTCGGCGAGCTCGTCCTCGATCGTGCGCATCGCCGCTTCGGCCGCTTCCACGGCCTTCTCGGCCTTCTGCTGCTCGCGCAGGCGGTTCTTCGAGGGCTCCTCGGGCTTGGGCTTTGACTTCGGCTTGGGCTTCAGGGTCTTTGCCTTTGCCGCTCCGCCTCTCGCGGCGCCGTTGAGGCCGTTCTGTGGGCCGGCGGCCGGGGCCGTGCTTGCCGAGGAGGTCCTGCTGGAGCCGTTGCTTGCCGGCGGCTCATCCGGCAATTCGCCCGCCGCGCGCCGCTCCTCGCGGATGCGCACGTACTCGGGCCAGCCGCCCAGGTAGCTGTGCAGCGAGCGTTGCTCCACCGCGATCGTGCGCGTGCCCACCGCGTCGAGTAGCGCGCGATCGTGGGACACGAGCAGGAGCGAGCCTTCGAAGGCGCGCAGCGCGTCCTCCAGCGCCTCGCGGCTCTCGATGTCGAGGTGGTTCGTGGGCTCGTCGAGGATCAGCACGTTCGCGCCGGAGTTCACGAGCACCGCTAGGGAGAGGCGGCGCCGCTCGCCGCCTGACAGTCCTTCGAGCGGCTTCTCCGCGTCCTCGCCCGAGAAGAGGAAGCTCCCCAGCAGCGCCCGCGCCTTGTTCGGGGTCAGACCCGTCGCGCGTCCCGCGGCTTCAAGGACGCTCTGGCCGGGATGTCCCCCCGCGCCCAGCTCGTCCGCGTGCTGGGAGAGGTAGCCCACTTTCACGTTGTGCCCCGTGCTCAGCTTTCCGCCGCCCAGCGGGCGGCGGCCGGCGAGCGTCTCGATCAGGGTGGTCTTGCCCGTCCCGTTCGGGCCCACCAGCGCCACGTGCTCGCCGCGCTCCAGCCACAGCTCCGCGTGCTCCAGCAGGTCGATTGGCGGATCGCCGATCTGGATCGTCCCGTCGCTCAGCTCGAAGATCACGCGCCCCGAGCGCTCCGGGGGGCGGAACGCGAACTCCAGGCCCTTGCCGTCCTTTGGATCGCGCTCGATCCGCTCGATCTTCGCCAGCTTCTTCACGCGCGACTGGGCCTGGCGCGCCTTCGTCGCCTTCGCGCGGAAGCGCTCGATGAAGCGCTCCATGCGCTCGATCTCCGCCTTCTGCTTGTCGATCGCCTTGCCCAAAGCCATCTCCCGCGCCGCCTGCTCCGCTCGCCAGCGGTGCCAGCTGCCCGCGAAGAAGCGACTGCGGCCGGCCTCCAGCTCCAGCACGGCTGTGCCCACCGCCTCCAGGAACCAGCGGTCGTGGGCCACGAGCACGATCGCCGCGTCCAGGCCAGTCAGGGTCTGCTCCAGCCACTCCAGCGACTCGATATCGAGGTGGTTTGTCGGCTCGTCCAGCAGCAGCACATCCGCGCGCGTCGCCAGCGCGCGGGCGAGCGAGGCGCGGGTCAGCTGGCCGCCCGAGAAGGTTTTCAGGCCGCGATCGAGGTCCGCCTCGCTGAAGCCCAGGCCGCGCGTCATCACCGTCGCCCGATCGCGCCACAGGTAGCCGCCGTACACCTCCAAACGCGCCTGCGCGCGGCTGTAGCGCTCGAGCGTCGCCTCCTCGCTGGCGCCCTCGGCCATCTGCTGCTCCAGCGCGGCCAGCTCCTTCTCGATCTGCAGCTCCTCCGCGCAGCCGCTCAGCACGTAGTCGCGCAGGGAGACGGAGCGCTCGCGCGGGGGGCGCTGGTCGTGCAGGGCCACGCGCGCGCCCTTCATCAGGCTCAGCTCGCCCCTGTCGATCCCCGTCTCGCCTGCCAGCATCCGCAGCAATGTGGTCTTGCCCGCGCCGTTTCGTCCCGCGATCGTCATCCGTTCGCGGCGCTCGAGCTTGAACGACACCCCGCGCAACAGCGGTTTGCCGGCTATGTCCTTGTGCAGGTCTGAGGCGATCACAACGGCCATGCTCGCCATCGTAGGGGTGCCGGGCGGAGGGGACGGCACGGCCGTCGGTCTCTCACCACGCGACCCGCTGCGGAGCCCCCTCTGGGGGCGCAGCCTTTCCTACCATCCCGCCTCGCCCTTCGCTAGCATCCGGCACATGCGCCGTCTCTTCGTCAGCCTCACTACCTTCACCGTCCTGCTGCTCGCGCTGGCTCCCGCCGCGCTTGCCACCAACGACGGGCGCGGGTTCTATGGGCCCACCGACGACAAGGTCGTCACCAAGGCCGGCTTTATCCTCATTGTCTTCTTTCCCATCTTCATCCTCGTGATGAGCCTCATTCAGTGGCGCCTCGACAAGCGCAAGTACGCGCGCAAGGCCGCCCAGAAGGCGCACGCCGGCAACGGCGCCTGGCGCGGCGGCTGGTGAGCAACACCGACGAGGTTCGCTACGAGCGCATCGGCGCCGCCGCGCTGCTCACGATCGACCGCCCTTCGCGGCGCAATGCCGTGGACGGGCCCACCGCGGTCGCGTTGCACGAGGGGTTCCTGGCCTTCGAGGCCGACGAAGGGGCGCGCGTGCTCGTGCTCACCGGCGCCGGCGGCGTCTCCTTCTGCGCCGGCGCGGACCTCAAGGCCACCGAGACGTTCGCCGGACGGCTGATGGCGCCCGAGGGGCCGATGGGGTTCACGCGCCTCACGCCCTCCAAGCCCACCATCGCCGCGATCTCCGGCTTCGCGCTCGCGGGTGGACTCGAGCTCGCGCTTTGGTGCGACCTTCGCATCGCCACCGCCGGCTCGCGCCTGGGGTTTCCCGAGCGGCGCTGGGGAGTCCCGCTGATCGACGGCGGCACGCAGCGCGCGGCGCGGGTCCTCGGCCTCGGGCGCGCGCTCGATTTGATCCTCACCGGGCGCATCATCGACGCACAGGAGGCCCTGGGGATGGGCTTGTTGACCGAGGTCGTTCCCGACGGTGGGCATCTGGAGCGGGCCCTGGAGCTGGCCGAGGGGCTCGCGCGTTTCCCACAGCGCACGATGCTCGCCGATCGCCGCGCGGCGATCGAGGGGCTTGGGATGACGCTCGCCGAGGGGCTCTCGCTGGAGGCGCAGGCGGGGCCCGAAGTGTTTGCAGACGCCGCCCTTGGGGCCGCGCGCTTCGCCGCCGGCGAGGGGCGCGGCGGGGCCGGGGCCGGCGCCTGAAGCTATGCTCGCTCCGTGGCCTACTTCGTAACCGGCGCAACGGGCTTCATCGGGCGCAACCTCGTCGAGCGCCTCCTCGCCCGCGAGGGCGACATCCACGTGCTCGTGCGCGAGGGCTCCGAGGTTCGCATCGAGCGACTCCTCAAAAAGTGGGAGCACCTGCACGGCCCCTCCGCGCGCACGCGCATCCACACCGTCATCGGCGACCTCACCCTGCCGCTGCTCGGCGTCTCCAAGGAGCAGATCGAGCTGCTCCGCGGCAACATCGATCACTTCTTCCACCTCGCCGCCGTCTACGACATGACGGCCCCCGAGGAGCGCAACCGCGCCGTCAACGTCGCCGGCACCGCCGAGGCCGTCGGTCTTGCGCGGGCAGTGCAGGCCGGCTGCCTGCACCACGTCTCCTCGATCGCCGTCGCCGGCGACTACCGCGGCACGTTCGCCGAGGACATGTTCGACGAGGGCCAGCGCCTGCCCTCGCCCTACCACCTCACCAAGTTCGAGTCCGAGCGCATCGTTCGCGAGCAGACCGGGGTGTCCTGGCGCGTCTACCGCCCCGCCGTCGTCGTCGGCGATTCGCGCACCGGGGAGATGGACAAGATCGACGGGCCCTACTACTTCTTCAAGGCCATCCAGCGTATGCACCGCTGGCTGCCCGAGTGGCTTCCGCTCGTGGGGCTCGACCTCGGGCGCACGAACATCGTGCCCGTCGACTTCGTCGCAAACGCGCTCGACTGGATCGCCCACCAGCCCGGTCTCGACGGCCAGGCCTTCCACCTCACCAACCCCCACTCCCAGCGCGTGAGCGAGGTCATGAACGAGTTCGCGCGCGCCGCCCACGCGCCCCACTTCGCCGTGAGCCTCGACCGGCGCCTCACCTCGGGGCCGCTTGGGCTCAGCGCGCTCGCACGGTTCACGGCGCTGCCCGGCCTGCGCGACGCGCGCCGCACGCTGCTCGCCGACTTCGGCATCCCCGAGGAGGTCCTCGGGCACATCGACCTGCGCCCCCGCTTCGACACCCGCGAGACCGAAGCCGCGCTCGCCGGCAGCGCCATCGAGGTGCCCCCGCTGCGAGCTCTATGCCGGGCGGCTGTGGGACTACTGGGAGATCCACCTCGACCCCGACCGCCTCAAGAACCGCTCCCTCAGCGCCGCGCTCAACGGACGCACCGTCGTGATCACCGGCGCCTCCTCGGGGATCGGACGCACCACCGCGCTGAAGGTCGCCGCCGCCGGGGGCATCCCCCTGCTCGTCGCGCGCTCGCTCGACAAGCTCGAGGAGGTCAAGCGGGAGATCGAGGAGGAGGGCGGCGCCGCCTACGTCTACGGCGCCGACCTCTCCAGCCTCGACGCGATCGACGACCTCGTGCAGAGGATCCTCGCCGACCACGCCGCCGTCGACATGCTCGTCAACAACGCCGGGCGCTCCATCCGCCGCTCCGTGGCGCTCTCCTACGAGCGCTTCCACGACTACGAGCGCACGATCCAGCTCAACTACCTCGGCGCCGTCAAGCTCATCATGGGCCTGTTGCCCTCGATGCGCGCGCGCGGCTTCGGGCACATCGTCAACATCTCCTCGATCGGCGTGCAGACGAACCCGCCGCGCTTTTCCGCCTACGTCGCCTCCAAGGCCGCGCTCGACGCCTTCACGCGCGTCGCCTCCAGCGAGGTGATCGGGGATGGGGTCACCTTCACCACGATCCACATGCCCCTCGTGCGCACCCCCATGATCGCGCCCACCAAGATGTACGACTCCTTCCCCGCCGCCACCCCCGACGAGGCCGCCGACATGGTCTGCGAGGCGCTGCGCTCCAAGCCCAAGTTCATCAACACGCGCCTCGGCACCTTCGGCGAGGTCCTCTACGTGCTCGCACCCAAGGCCGTCGACCGCCTCCTGCACACCGCCTACCGCGTGTTCCCCGACTCCGCCGCCGCGCGCGGCGAGAAGGACCTCGAGGAGCGCGCCTCGCCCGAGCAGATCGCGATGGCCACGTTGATGCGGGGCGTCCACTGGTAGCACCCGCGGGTGCGCACCTCCCGAGCAGGCGCCTGCTCGCGCTGAGCGCGGCTGCGCTGGCCCTGCTGTTTGGCGCGCCCTCCCCCACGAGCGCCGAGGACGACCGGCCGGCGATCCTCGCCAAGGCCGCGATCGTGATCCAGGCCGACGCCGACGACGTCGTGCACAACACCAACACCGTTCTCTACTCGCACAACTCCAGCGAACGGCGCGCGATCGCCAGCACCACCAAGACGATGACCGCCTACGTGGCGATCACCCACGCGAGCCTCGGGCACATCCTCACCGTGCAGCCCTACACCCCCGCGCCCGAAGAGACCGTCGCCGGACTCAGCGCCGGCCAGCGCCTCACCGTCCACGACCTCCTCAAGGCGATGCTCCTGCCCAGCGGCGGCGACGCCGCGCACACGCTCGCCGTCGACCTCGGCGGCTCCACCGAACGCTTCGTCGGCTGGATGAACGACGCTGCCAGGCGCCTGGGGATGCGCCACACCCACTACGCCACCCCCGTCGGACTCGACACCCCTGGCAACTACTCCTCGGCCGCCGATCTTGCAAAGCTCGCCGTGGTGCTGATGCGCGACCCCGCCATCGCCGGCGTCGTGGGCGTGCATAGCGCGCGCCTCACCGACGGGCAGGTGGTGGTCAACCACAACGACCTCGTCGGCCGCTACCCCTTCGTGATCGGCGTCAAGACCGGCCACACGCTCGACGCGGGCTACTGCCTCGTGGGCGCCGCCAAACGCGGCGACGCGCTCATCGTCAGCGTCGCCCTCGGCGATCCCAGCGAAGCCACACGCGACTCCGACACGCTCGCCCTGCTGCGCTACGGCCTCACCCACTATCACCGCTCCAAGCCGCTGCCGCCCCCCACGCTGAGCCGGAAAGCGCAAGCGACGCCATCCTCGTAAGTGCCCCCCGCGGGCGCAGGCGAGGTCCCTCGATGAGGCATGATTGATCCGTGAGCGACGCCGGCCCAGCGATCGAGGTGCGCGACCTGCACAAGCGCTACGGCGACTTCGAGGCCGTGCGCGGCATCGACATCGACGTGCGCCGCGGCGAGGTCTTCGGCCTGCTCGGCCCCAACGGCGCCGGCAAGACCACTACCGTCGAGATCCTCGAGGGCTACCGCGAGCGCAGCGGCGGCGAGGTCTCCGTGCTCGGCCACGACCCAGCCATCCGCAGCCGCGAGCTGCGCCAGCGCATCGGCATCGTGCTCCAGAGCGGCGGCATCTACTCGCACATCACCCCCCGCGAGGCCCTCTCCCACTGGGCGAGCTTCTACCCCGCTCCGCGCGACGTCGACGAGGTCCTCGGGCTCGTGGGCCTGCGGGAGAAGGCCAACGAGCGCAGCCGCAAGCTCTCCGGTGGGCAGCTTCGACGGCTGGACTTCGCCCTCGCGCTGGTCGGCGACCCCGAGCTGATCTTCCTCGACGAGCCCACCACTGGCTTCGACCCCGAGGCGCGGCGCACCGCCTGGGAGACGATCCGATCGCTGCGCGCACTCGGCAAGACGATCCTCTTGACCACGCACTACCTCGATGAGGCGCAGGCGCTGGCCGACCGCGTCGCGATCCTCAAGGACGGGCGCGTGCTCGCGATCGGCCCCCCACACGAGTTGGGTGTGGGGGCCGCCCACTACCGCGTCACCTACCGCGGCGTGCATGGCGAACTCGTCGAACGTCAGACCGAGGACCCCACGCGCCT
Source organism: uncultured Solirubrobacterales bacterium (assembly GCA_963725525.1). GTDB lineage: Bacteria > Actinomycetota > Thermoleophilia > Solirubrobacterales > Solirubrobacteraceae > Palsa-744. The sequence continues at coordinate 106,259 of CAVRYP010000001.1, read as the reverse complement.
CTTGCACGAGCTCACAGGCGAGGCGCTCGCGCGGGGGGAACGTCTGGAGGAACTGAACGTGGGGAGGCCCTCGCTGGAGGACGTGTACCTGGAGTTGACCGCCGATGTCGAGACCCCCGCGCGATCCGAGCCGCCGGCCGGCACTGCAAGCACCGCTCCTCTGTCGACCCGCGGAGGGGACGCCTGATGTCCGATGCCATCGCCCTCTCCTGGCGCCAGTACCGCCTCGAGCGCCGCATGTTCTGGCGCAACCCCAGCGCCGCGTTCTTCAACTTCGCGCTGCCCCTGCTGTTCCTCGCGGGCGCCGGGGTGGCCCTCAGCGGCAACCAGCACCAGCTCGACCGGCTCGTGCCGATGATTGCGGGCATGAGCGTCATGTCCACCACCTTCACCGCGCTCGCCTACAACATCGTCTTCCTGCGCGAGCGCGGAGTGCTCAAGCGCATCCACGGCACCCCGCTGCCGACGATCTCCTACTTCAGCGGCGTCGCCGCCAACGCGGTCACCAACACGGCGCTGCAGATCGCGATCGTCGTGCTCAGCGGACGCGTCTTCTTTGGGATCGGATGGCCACAGCACTGGGGCACGCTCGTGGTGTTCGTGCTCGTCGGCGTCGTCTGCTTCGCCGCGCTCGGCGTCGCCTTCGCGCACGTCATCCCCAACTTCGAGTCCACCGCGGCCTACGTCAACGCCGTGTTCCTGCCCGTCGTGGCGATCTCCTTCTACGCGTTTGACTCCTCCAGCGTCCCCGGCTTCGTGCGCACGATCGCCGACGCCCTGCCCCTCAAGCCGCTGATCGAAGGACTCTCCGGCGCGATGGTCACCGGCGCGAGCCTCAGCGACAACCTCGACGCGCTCGCGGTGATCGCGCTGTGGGGGGCCTTCGGGCTGGTTTTCGCCGTGCGCGGCTTCTCGTGGGAGCGGCGGGGATGAGCGGCATGGCGCGCCTGGGCGTCGACGCGACCAGCAATCGACGACCGGCGGCAAGCACCGCGGAAAGGAGCGACACGAAATGAAGCAGCTCGCCGAGGGCGTCCACATGCTCAAGGGCTTTCCGCCAAACGCCATCAACGTCTACCTCGTGGAGGACGTCCTGATCGACGCCGCCACGCGCCAGGGCGAGAAGCGCATCCTGCGCCAGATCGCCGGCCACGAGGTCACCGCGCACGCGCTCACCCACGCCCACCCCGACCACCAGGGCGCAAGCCACGCGATCTGCGAACGCCTGCACATCCCGCTGTGGTGCGGGCGCGATGACATCCCCGCGATGGAAAACGGGGTGAAGCTCCCAGACAAGGCCCCCTGGCCGATCCGCGCCTTCGAGGACCGCTTCTGGACAGGCCCACCCCACCCCGTCGCCCGCTTGTTGCAGGAGGGAGATGTGGTCGCCGGCTTCACCGTGCTCGAGACGCCCGGCCACTCCATCGGCCACGTCGCCTACTGGCGCGAGTCCGACCGCGTCCTCATCCTCGGCGACGTCCTCAACAACATGAACGTCCGCACCGGCATCCCCGGCCTGCACGAGCCCCCAGCCTTCTTCACCCCTGATCCACAGCGAAACCGCGAGTCGGCCCGGCGGCTGGCGGCGCTCGAGCCCTCGCTTGTGTGTTTCGGGCACGGCGCGCCGCTGCGGGACACCGCGAAGCTGCGGGAGTTCGTTGCTGGGCTGGGGTGAGGCAAGAGCCTACTTGTCGCCTTCGGGCAACCTGAAGCCAACCTGGCGCTTGGGCCGGGGAGGTGGAGAGATCAGCTGCCGTAGTGCTTGGAAGATCCCGTCCAACTGCTCGTCATGCTGGCCGAGCTTCGCGTCGGTATCTCGCTTGAGATCCTCAAGGCGCCTCTCGATTGCGGTGTAAGAGGCAGTAGCGCGCCGTAGCTCAACGAACGCCCGCATGATCGCGATGTTGACGGCGACCGCCGTCTTGCTCCGAAGAACACCGGACAACATCGCCACACCTTGCTCTGTGAAGACGTATGGCGCATAGCGACGTCCGCCGCGCCCTTGTTTTGATGTCGCAGAATGCGATCTCAATGCAGTTGCCTCGTCCTTGGTCAGCTGAAACATGAAGTCGGACGGGAACCGGTCGATATTTCGCTTGACCTGCTGGATCAGACGACGCGTCTCCACCCCATAGAGCACTGCCAGATCCTCATCGAGCATGACGTGGCGCTCGCGAACGACCACGATCCGCTGCTGGATCGCCGGGAGCGGAATCAGCTCCAGCGAGCCCTCTGTTTCAATTCGATCCGCCATTCGGGCAGAGTGCCACATGCTGCGGACCCCACACGCCGTTTGACGTTGCAATTTGTGATCTCAAACGCCGGTAGCGCTTGACGGCGCGGGCACTCCCTCTGACCGCGATAATCCACGCATGGCATACGATGAAGACCCTGCCAAGGAGTAGGTGCAGAGGTGGACCACGAGATGGCAGCCGACTTCATCAGGCGCTTCAGCGAGTTCTGGCGCTCACCGGCGCCCGAGCGGCTGAACATGCTGCTGGCGGCCGAACGCTCGTTCTCCGATGTCTTCGCGTTGGTCTCGGGGATGACCGCCGAAGTCCACCGCTGGGGCGCCACCTCAGATGGCGTCCTGATCGAGTTCACGGTACGCGGCACCGCGGGCGGCGCGCCCATCTCCTGGCCCTCGGTCGATCGCTTCGTCCTCAACGAGGAGGGCCTCGCCACCGAACGCTTCACCTACTTCGACTCGCTGCCGCTGGCGCTCACCGTGGTGCGCCGCCCGAAGACATGGCGGGGATTCATACGCGGTCGCATCAGGCAGCTGCGCCGCGAGGACGACAGACCGCTTTGACCGGAGCGGACGAAGGTTCTCCGACAGGGCTGCGGGTAGGCGCGCTGACGATTCCACTCTCGGAGGTCACGGTTCGCACGAGCCGCTCCTCCGGCCCGGGCGGACAGCACGCCAACGTCACCGCCTCGCGCGTGGAAGCCAGCTTCGACGTGCACGCCTCGCGCGCGTTGAGCGAGGTGCAGCGAGAGCGCCTGCTCGCTCGTGTCGGGCCGCGTGTGGTGGCCATCTCGCAGGATGGGCGCTCGCAGACGCGCAACCGCGAGCTGGCACTCTCACGCCTGAGCGAGCGGATCGCGCGGGGACTCGCCACACCCAAGCGACGCCGTGCCACCCGACCCACCGCCGCCTCGCGCGAGCGACGTCTCGCCGCCAAGCGCCGCGGAGCCGAACGCAAGCACGAGCGCCGTCCGCCCGAGGAGTCGTAGGTCGGCGACCGGTTCCGTGATCAGGTCGCGAGCTCGGTCCACAGCCCCACAGCAACCGGATCATTAGAGTCCCCGCGCGATGGACGCAGAGAGCATCTTCATCGACGAGGGCGAGGGACGCTATACGCCGACCGAGCACGCCCGCGGACCGTGGGATCCGCGTGCGCTGCACGGCGGTGCGCCCGCCGCGCTGATCGCCGCCATCTTCGAGCGCATCGAGCCGGGCGCCGAGTTGCCGATAGCACGCCTGTCGTTCTCATTCCTGCGGCCAATCCCGATGGCCCCGCTGCAGCTGACCACGCGCGTCACTCGGGCGGGGCGGCGCGTGCAGGAGCTGGAGGCAGACCTGCACGCAGAGGACGTTCTCGTCTGCCAGGCCCGAGCGCTGCGGCTGAAGCCCACGCCCGAGGAGCTGCCCGAGCTGGCGCTGGCACAGGTCGCCGACCACACCCCACCGCCATTGTCCGCTCCACAGGACGGCCACCCGATCCGCTTCGCCCTCGACGACTCCGATCACAAGAGCTTCGCCGCCACCGCCATGGAGATGCGCTTCCTCAGCGGCCAGCCCCTCGCAGGCGAGCTGCCCGAGGTGGATACGACCACGGCGCACGCCCCTGTCGGCCACGCGAAAGTGTGGATGCGCCTGCGCCACCGCCTCATCGCCGATGAAGAACTCACGCCTCTCGCCCGCGTGGCGGGCTCCGCGGACTTCGGCAACGGCGTCAGCGCGGTCCTGCCCTTCCAGGATTACCTCTTCATCAACGCCGATCTGACGATCACCCTCAACCGCCGGCCCATCGGCGAGTGGATCGCCCTAGACGCCCGCACGCTGCTTCACCCCGGCGGAATCGGCTGGGCCGAGAGCGTTCTGCACGACGAGCGGGGGGCGTTGGGACTGGCCACGCAGGCGCTGGTCGTGCAGGCCCGCTGAGCGCGCTCAGCTCCGGGCAAACGCCAGCCGGTTCCCATCCGGGTCGCCGATCTCCAGGCGCCCGCCTTCTCCCTGTCTGACCGACGCGGACACCTCGGAGTCCTCGCTCAATCTGCGCTCGAGCGCTGCGAGGCCCTCGTCGCTCAACCGAAACTCGACGAGCCGCAACCCCGGCGCGTTCTCGGGCGGCGGCGAGCCGCCTCGGCTGTGCCATGAATTGATCCCCACGTGGTGGTGATAGCCACCGGCCGATAGGAAGCCCGCCGACGGTGGCGAGCCGGCGGGAGGCAGGCGCGCCTGCTCCTCGAACCCGAGCGCGTCGCGGTAGAAGGCGAGCGAGCGGGATACGTCGGAGACCTTCAGATGCACATGGCCCAGCACCGTGCCCACAGGTACGGCCGGCGCCTGCTCGCCGGAAGCCTGCGCGAGGAGGTCATCCAGATCGAGGGGCAGTGTGACCATCTTCACACCCCGACCATCCTCAGGGCGCTCCCACTGCTCGACGGGGCGATCGACGTAGAGCTCGATCCCCAGACCGTCGGGGTCGCTCAGGTAGATCGCCTCGGAGACACCATGATCGGAGGCCCCATCGATCGGCCAGCGGCTCTGCGCCAAGCGCAGCAAGCTCGCCGCGAGATCCGCGCGTGTGGGGTGGAGCACAGCGAAGTGAAACAGCCCCGTGGCGTCTCGGGGCGCCTGCACTGCGCCCCCAAGCTGGGTCAGCGCCAGCAGCGGACGCTCGCGATCGGGTCCGAGCAGCGCCCCACCGTCTTCGCGAGAGATGAGCGGCAACCCCAGCGCGCGCTCGTAGAAGTCCGCGCTGTGCCCCAGATCGCTCACCGCGAGGTGCACGGAGGCGATGCGCAGAGCGGGGTCGATGGGTGGTGGCGTCATCTCGGTTGCCCGATCGAAATAACGGGTAGGGTTGCGCGGGTGAACCTCCGCAAGCTCGGCTCCAGCGGTATCGAAGTCTCGGAGATCAGCCTCGGCTCGTGGCTGACCTACTCCGGGGGCGTGGCGCGCGAGCAGGCGCAGGCGTGCGTGAAGGCGGCGTTCGAGGCGGGGATCAACTTCATCGACACCGCCAACGTGTATGGCGCGGGCGCGGCGGAGTCGCTGCTCGGCGATGTGCTCGCCGACTACGACCGCTCCTCCTACGTGCTCGCGACGAAGGTGTACTTCCCGATGTCCGCCACCGACAGGGGCCTCTCCGCGGCGCAGATTCACAAGCAGATCGACGCATCACTGCAGCGCCTGCGCACAGATCACGTCGATCTCTACCAGTGTCATCGCTACGACGATCAGACGCCGCTGGAGGAGACGATGGGCGCGCTCACCGAAGTGGTGGCCGCGGGTAAGGCGCGCCACATCGGCTTCAGCGAGTGGCCCGTGCAGAGGATCCGCGAGTCCCTCGCGCTGCCCGATGTCGCCCGCTGGGTCTCCAGCCAGCCGCAGTACTCGATGCTCTGGCGCGCACCCGAGGCCGAGGTGATCCCCCTGTGCGAAGCGGAGGACATCTCCCAGATCGTGTGGTCGCCGCTGGGTCAGGGCGTGCTCACGGGCAAGTACCATCCCGGCGAGCAGCCGCCGTCTGATTCCCGCGCGGCCAGCGTGAGCATGAGTGGCTTCATCGATCGGCTGATGGACAACCGCGTACTCGAGGCGGTGCAGCGGCTCGTGCCCGTAGCCGAGGGCGCGGGGCTCACGATGGCACAGCTCGCGCTTGCCTGGGTGCTGCGCCAGCCCAACGTCGCCTCGGCGATCGTGGGGGCCAGTCGCCCCGAGCAGGTGCACGCCAACGCCTCGGCCTCGGGCATCGTGCTCGACGCCCAGACGCTCGCCGCAGTGGACGAGGCGCTGGGCGACGTTTTCGTGCGCTGATTTCAGGAAGCGCGCACCGCGGATACGTCGAGCAGGATCTTGACCTTGTCGCTCACCACGACATTGCCGGAGCCAAGCGCGGCGTTGAACTTGATGTCGAAGTCCGAGCGGTTGATCTGACCGCGCGCGGAGACCCCCACCCGGTCGTTGCCCTGCGGGTCGGTCTCGGTGCCCTCCAGCGTGGCCTCGAACTTCACCGAGCGGGTGACGCCGTGGATCGTGAGATCCCCCTCGATCTCGAACTCCTCGTCATCGGCCGGCGTGATCGCGGTGGACTGGAAGGTGATCTCCGGGTAGGTCTCGGCCTCGAAGAAGTCCGCCGAGCGCAGATGCGCGTCGCGCTGGGGCTCGCGCGTGTCGACGCTCTCCACCTTCACGGTTCCATAGGCGCGGGCGCCATCGGGACCAACCTCGAGCGTGCCCTCGAAGTCGTTGAACTGGCCCTTCACGGTGGCGATGCCCAGGTGCTTGACCTGAAACTCCACGCCCGAATGGACACGGTCCACCTTCCAGGTGCCCGTTGGGAGGAAGGTCTCGGTGGACTGTGCGGCAGTGATCTCGGGGGCAACTGTCTGGGAGGACATTGGTGGTTCCTTTCGTGGGAAAGAAGGACAGAAGATGATTGCTGATGCAACCATACCAGATAGTTGCTTGCGCAAGCAACTTCCTTCGCACCTCTACCTCGCCCCCGAGAACGGCGTGCCCGTGATGAGCAGCACCACGCAGCCCGCCAAGCGCGATCGTGGCGAACTGGCGGCCAGAGTCGACGACCTTACTTGCTGGCGATCGTGAAAGCCAGCCTGACCGCGCCAGATTTGCCGTTGGCGTTCTCGGCGAGGATCGTGGCGGTGTAGGAGCCCTTTCCGAGACCGGCGAGCGCGAGTTTGAACGTATTCGGTCCCGCCGACCCTGAGAACGTCAGGGTGCGCCTCTCGACCATGGTCGTGCAGCTCTTGCCCTTCTTGGCCGTGGGCTTGCACACGCCCCCGTGCTTGTGGGCTCTAGAGATCTGGGCGATGACGACTTTGATCGTCCCCGGCTGCGACAGAGTGAGCTTCAGAGCTACGCCCTTCTTGCCGGTGGAGCTCTTGGAGCCGAGCTTGACGCCTGACAACGTCGGAGCCTGCGTCTTGGCGCCGGTCCCAGGCCCCGGACTGCCGGAGCCGGTCCCCAGACTGGAAGGGGTCATTGGCGCGGCGGCCACGAGCGTTTGCGCCATCAATGCCCCACAAGCCGAGGCGGCCGGTTCATCGCCGGCGTCGCCGCCGTAGCCGGCGTACCACCAGTACTCGCCGGGGGTAGCGGGGGTGAAGGCGCCAGACGGGTAATACGTCCCATTGCCGTTGACGCTCGCAGCGCCCACCGTCATGCCACCGGAGGCGCACGAGCCGGGCGGCGAGGATTGCGGACCGAACACCGTGAACGTGATCGTGCCCGTCGGAGCGGAGCCGGCCGCGAGCGTCGCGGAGATCGAAGACGCGGAGATCGGGCTGCCCGCCACCCCTCCCAGCGGGCCGCTTGCCGAGACGGTCGGTGTGACCTTGGGCACGACGCTTGTCTCTGTCATGCCCGCCCCGCACGCCGATGCAGACGGCCCATCGCCGGCATCGCCGCCGTAGCTGGCATACCACCAGTAGTCGCCTGGGCTGGGCGGGGTGAAGCCGGCCGCCGGCTGGTAGGTCCCGTCGCTGTAGGCGTGTGCGGCGCCGACCGTGGTGCCGCCCGAGGTGCACGAGCTGGGCGGCGAGGTCTGGGGGCCGAATACGGCGTACGTGATCGTGCCGCTTGGGGCCGACCCGCCCGCCAGCGTCGCGGAGATCGAGGAGGCCGAGATCGGGCTGCCGGCGAAGGCGCCGCCGAGCGGGCCGCTCGCGGAGAGGTACGCGGTCGCGGGGGTGGCGGTGTAGAGCAGGCCCTGCCGTTCGAACGAAGTTGCCGGTGAAAGAGTTGTAGGAGCCCACGGCGGTGCAGCTGCCGGGGAGGTGCATGACACCGAGCTGAGGAATGCCCCCGTCTCCGTCGGCGTCGGCGGGCAAGGCGCCGTCGATGCCGGACCCCACATTCCGTCGTTCTCCGTCACGAGCAGCGCACGCGAGACGAATTCACTGACCTTCCAGCTGCCCACGTAGCTGCAATCGCCCGCCGCGGGACAGGACAGCGACCCTTCGATGACGAGCTGCGGTGCTGCGTTGGCCGGCAGCGGACGCTTGACGCCGGCGCCCCATACGCCGGAGGTCTCGGTCAGGAACACGCCATCGTATTCCTGCCGAATTGGACGCGATGTAGATGCCGAACGCGGTGCAGTTGCCCGCGGAGGAACACTGCACTTCCTGGATATTGGCATCAGGTTCCCAGCGCGCGTCCGCGGGCGCGATCGCCTCGACGCCGGTACCCCAAGTCCCCGAGGTCTCGCTTAGCATGAGACCCTCGGTCGTCGCCCGAGCTGTCGGTGTATTCGCCGACGGCCGTGCAGTTTCCCGTCGAAGGACATGACAGCCCGCCCCGAGCGAACGTTCCACCCGCGGATCGGACGCGGCGTTCGCGGGCGGCGTCGCCTCCACCGCCCGTCCCCCAGCGCCGGCGGTCTCTGTCCACAGGAAGCCCTCGGTGTTGCCCGAGCTGTCGGTGTATTCGCCGACGGCCGTGCAGTTGCCACCGAGGTGCAGGCGATCGCCTCCAATACGCGACGGTCTTCCGGGTTCGACGCGGCGTTCGCGGGCAGAGACGGCGCCATCGCGGCGGCGCTCCACGGCCGGCGGTCTCGCTCACCAGAAACCCCTGCCAGTTTTCCGAGGTGTCACCGTAGTTGCCCACGGCCATGCAGTTTCCCGCAGAGGGACAGGAGAGCGGTCGAGTGCTGATGTTCCGCAGGGAGGACCACGTTGGCGGGAAGCGACGCCTCCACGCCGGTCCGCCATACGCCGGCGCTCTCGCTCAGCAGGAACCCCTGTTCGTTTTCGGCGCTGTCCCGGTATTCTCCGATAGCGGCGCAGTTTCCCACCGTGGGACACGACAGCGCGCCGTCGCCGAACGTTCCACCCGCGCATCGGACGCCGGCGTCCGCCGGCATAGCTCGCCTCCACCGCCGGTTCCCAGATGCCACCGGTCTCGCTCAGCAGCTCGCCCTGGACCCGTGGGGGTTCTTCTTCGTGTTCTGGAGAGACGTCGTAGGAGCCGGCCGCCGTGCAGTTTCCCGCAGAGGGGCAGGAGACCTTCCGCATAAAGACTTCAGGGTTTTCGGCGGCGTTGGCGGGCGCGGTCAGCTCGGCCCCGGTCCCCCAGTTCGCGTTCTGAGACGCCAGCGCGCTTGGCGGCGTGGCGGCGAGCGCCAGCAGCAGCATGCAGGCGGCGAGCAACCAGCAGATCGTTGCCTTCATCGCCTTGCTCAACTTCCCCTTCGCGCTCAATGTCTTGCCTTTCGCCGGTTCGAGGTCGGGCTCGATCGCTTCTGGACTGCCCGCCGCTGCTTCTTTTTCTTCAGGCACCTGCCATGTACGCGCTTCTAGCCGCGCTTGCACTCCGCGACCTTCTTCGTGGTCTTCTTCGGCGCCGTCGGTGTCGTCGGCGCGCTCGGTGTCGGAGCGAGCGGCTGACTCAGGGGCGGGGTCAAGGACCCGCCCAGTTCCGAGCCGCCGGGTGGGGTAGTCGGTGGGGCGCCGAAGGGAGGCGTCGACGGGGCGTTCGCGGTCGTGAACGTCTGCGTTTCACCGACCGCTTCGTGCCACCTGTTCTCGGCCCGCAGGCGGTAGTGGTAGAGCGTGCCCGACGTCAGACCGGAGATCGCTTCGGGCGCTACGCTCACCACACCCGCGCCCGCGGGGACTTCGCCGCCGGGGGTGCTCTGGCCGAACGCTGCCGTCTCCCCATATTCGAACCAGTAGCGCGTGCGCGCTCCTTCGGGTGCGACGGCGCCTGAGAGAAGGGCGCTGGAGGAGCCCACTTCCGAGGCGCTCTCGGCGCTCAGGAGAGGCGGCCGGATCTGCGTCGTGAACGTGCCCTTCCCTTCGCCGGACGCGCTCGGGCCGCTCGAGTTTTCGATGAGCAGGCGGTAGTCGTATGCGGCGCCGGGTTCCAGGCCGGTGACGTGCACGCTCGCAGTGGCGCTCGGGCCGCCCACGTCTTCGGTGCAGGAGACCCGGATGCCATACGCTTCGGTGGGTCCGTACTCCAGTTCGCATTTCGCGCGCTGGGCGCCCGGCAGGACGTGCCCTTCGATCGTCGCAACGCTTGAGCCGGCGTTCGCGAGCACGGAGAGGACCCTGGGCGCGATCGCCTCGGTCGTAAAGGAGATCTGCGAGCCGGCGCTCGCGCCGGCCGCGTTCTTGGCGATCAGGCACGCCGAGTATTCGGTGCCCGGCTCCAGGCCAGCCACCGACGCGCGCACTTCGATCGGTTCATCCAGCCGCGTGTCCTGCGCTTCGGGCGTCCTTGACGCCCCCGCACCGCCGCAGCCGCCGCCGGGGGCGTATTCGAAGTACCAGCTCGTGGGTGCCCGCTCGGCCGTGAGCCTACCTTCGAGCGTCACTGTTTCGGTGGCGATCCCGGCGGCCGGATAGGTGGAGGGCGAGCGGGGCGCGATCGGTGCGGTCGTGAACGTCACCGCCCCGCCTTCGGTTTCGCCTGAGGTGTTGATGGCGATCAGGCAGTAGGCGTATTCGGTGTCCGGTTCCAGGCCCACCAGCTGCGCCGAGACCGCGCGTGTTCGTGCTGCGCTTCGGGCCGAAGCGCCGTTTCCCTGCCCCCAAGGCAGCTGCTGCCCCTGTTGTAGGCGAAGTGGTAGCCGACCGTCGCATCGACGTGCGGGTCGAGCGTGCCGCACGCCCCGGCTTTGGTGGCGCCGATCGGTTCGCCGCACCCTTCGCTGAGCGGCGCTTCGGGAGAGCCCGCGCCGTGCGTCCCCACCCGCGGCGGCGCGAAGGCCCCGACCCCGTCGGGGGTCCCCACACCGCTCGGGCCGTCGTAGCCCGCGGACGCGTTGCAGATCAGGGCGCCACTGCCGCAATCCTCCAGGGAGAGCGGGACCATCGAGCCGCTGCAGCCGTCGTCGTAGAAGCCTTCGCAGTCGCCGTTACCCCCTTCGGCGATGTCGTGCAGAAGCCCCGAGCCGAAATGGGAGTAGAGCGTCTGTGCGGGGTAGGCGACACCGTGCGAGCCACCCGCGAGCGCGAACATGGAGGCGACGATCGGCGCGGACACGCTCGTGCCGCCGAGCGATGTCCAGCCTGGTGGCCTGCCGTCGCGCGGGGGCTCCCCCGAGTTCAGGTAGGGCACCGAGTCATGTACCGCAACTCCCGTGTAGGGATCGGCGTCGGCCGCGACATCGTTCGAGGCGCGCTTGGATTCAGAGCCCGTGCCGCAGCCGACCGAAGAGAAGTCGCTCACTTCATGCTGCCACGCCTGCGCGGGGAAGTTCACGCTGCAGCCGCCGCCGGAGCCGCCCCACACGGACTCACTCGCCCACGCCCTCCCGCCTTCGCCCGTCATCGTGAGGCTCGTGCCGCCGACCGACACGACATGCGGCGAGGAGGCGGGGTACTCCACGCCGAAACCGAATGCCTTCCGGCGCAGATAACCGCTATCGCCGCTCGAGGCGGTGACCACGATGCCGGGATGGTTGAACGCTTCACTCTCAGACGCCGGTTCGCCCCCGCCCCACGAATTCGAGATCTCTCCCGCGCCGACGCCCCCGCCGCCGTGCGGGCGCGCAGCGGTTTCCTCGGCCGCATCCAAGCTCGAGCCTTTACTGTCCTGCGCCTCCACGAGCACGATGTGGCAGTTCTGGCAGATCGCGTGGGCCATCTCGATGTCGAGCGATATCTCCAAGGACCACCCATCGGCTTCTTCCACCGCTTCGCACGCCGCTTCGCGTTCGTTTTCGGTGGCAGTCGCGTCTTCACACAGAAGTTCGGCTGCGTGCCGTTCCTGGACGCTGCTCGGAAACGGCGGTTTCCCTCTTTCACCCTTCTGATTGACCTGTTCGAAGCAGCCGTTGGCGGTGCTGCATTCGGACAGGGCGAATTCCTCGTCGTAGACCCTCAGATCGGCTTCCGCCCCCAGGTCGTTGTACGCATCCACGATCGCGATCGTCTGCGGCTGCGATGCGGGCGCCCTCGGTTCTTCGCCCGGGAAGTAAGCGTTTCGCAGCTGCTGCGGTCCCAGGCCATAGGCACCCTGGGCAGCGCTGCCCGCCCTGATCGCATTGGCGGTGCGTATCCCGAGCGGGTGCGTGCGGGCGCGCGCCGCTGTGGTCTTGGGCACAAGCTCCTGCGCGAGGCAGGCGACATGACGCGGCGCGGGCGCCCCGCACACCGAGTGCACGCCGTAGTCGCTTCGCGGCAGCGGCGAGAGCGCGCTCGCCTGGGCGGCCGGCAAACAGAGAAGGGCCAACGCCCCCGCGGCAGCAGCCCGAGCGAGCATCCGGCGCGTCAGGCCCGTTCGCCACTCCCTCATCTGAAGCTCACCACCTGGCGGAGTCCGCCTTCCCCATTGCCCCTCACGGTCGGTGCAGGTACGAGGCCGAACCGCTCTTCGTCGCCAGCATTACTGTCAGTCCTCACGGGTCCGCTCCGCCCCATACCTGATCCCCCGTCTGGCGCCTGTCTATATCCATGCTACCAGCGCACCCTGTCCCCGTCGGGCTGCAGAGGGGGATCGAGATCCGATGATGTCCGTCCGGCCGCGATGGCAGCATCGTCGGTCGATACGATGAACTCCGTGGCAACGGAACAGATCAACGGAAGGCCCGAGCGTCTCAGCGCCGAGAGGCTGGCTGAACTGAAGCGCCCCGCGACGGCCAAGACCCTCGAGGAGAAGCGGGCAGCCCTCAAGCGCGCTACGGAGGGACTCCGGGTCAAGGTTCGCGTCACGCCTGACATGTACGGCCGACGGTAGGACCATGACTCCTGCAGGTGGGCGCCGGATGAGTCTTCCACGCTCTCTCTAACGTCGCCGCCCAGACGCAAAGCTCTGCACGGGCGGCGCGACGGCGCGCATGGCGGCCCCCATCTCGGTGCCGTCCTCCTCGCGCAGATGGTGCACACGCGCCGTGGGAGCCTGCTCCTCGACGGCCAGGAAGCGCTCCAGCGCAACCAGCTCGCGCACGATCACGTTGACCACGGGCGGGATTCGCTCCTGCCCGCGCTCTCCGTCCTGCCCATCGGCTCCGAGAGTTCCACCTGAGCCCCCTCTCCGCCAGGCCGCCGGCATGCTCTGCACAGCCGTGCGCTCCAGGCGTCCGTGGGCCAGCAGCAGCGGCTCCGCCCGCGCGAGCGCCCGATACGCCTCATACACCGCGCGCGGCACGATCAGATTGACGGTGCCCCACTCGTCCTCGAAGAGCAGGAACATCGTCCCCTTGGCCGTGCCCGGACGCTGACGGGCGATCACGAGCCCCGCGACGGCCACCGTGCAGCCCTGGGGCAGACGCGCGAGCTGGGCGCTTGTCGCCAGCATCGGCACCCGCAGACGTAGGCGCAGGGCGGCCATCACGTGATCGCCGACGGTCACCCCGCTGGTGGCGTAGTCGGCGAGCAGCCGCTGCCAGCGGCTCAGCGGACGTAGGCGCGGCGCCTGCGGCAACTCCAGGGGGAGCGTCAGCTGCGTACCTGCACCTCCGTCCCCAGCTGACCCCTGCCCGGCGGGGCGGGTGGGAATGGGGCGGGTGGGGACGCCAATCATCCACAGCGCCAGGCGCCGACGGGCATCGGGCGAGCCTGCCGTCTCCAAGTCCAACGCGCCGTCCTTCGACTCAATCACGCCATCCAGCACAAGGCTGTCGCAGGCGCCCGACCATGCAAGCTGCTCCAGGGTGCCCCGCCTGGCGCCGACGCGTGCTGCCAGCTCGCCAAGACTCACGAAGGGTCCACCCCGCTCGCGCTCGGCCACCAGTTCGGCGACCTCGGCGACCGCTGCTCCCTTGATGTAGCCAAGGCCGAGTCTTACGCCCAGATCCCCCGACGTCCGGGTCGCGATGGTCGTTTTCAACAGAAGCATCCTCGATCCCACCCAAGGCGACCGGCGCATTCGCCCGCGAGGCCCTTCCACCGTGCACTGCACCTCCGAGGCGTTCACATCGAATCCCAGCACCGGTATTCCCCGCCCTTCGGCCTCGTGCACGAGCGAGTCCGGCGCGTAGAAGCCCATCGGCTGCTCGTTGAGCAGCGAGCACAGGAACTCGGGTCCATAGTGCACGCGCAGCCAGGTCGACTGGTAGGCGAGCAGCCCGAAGGCGGCGCCGTGCGCCTTGGGGAAGCCGAAGCCGGCGAAGCCCGCAGACCATCTCCCACACCTGCTCCGCCGTGTGCGGATCGGCGCCCACGTGGCGCCGCGCGCCCTCCAGGAAGCGCTCGCGGTGGCTCTGGAGCGCCTCGTGGGAGCGCTTGCGGCTCATCGCGCGGCGCAGCCCGTCGGCCTCGCCGGCGGTGAAGCCGGCGAACGCCTGGGCCACTTCCATCACCTGGTCCTGGAAGATGACCGTGCCCAGCGTGTCCTTCAACACCGGCTCGAGCGAAGGGTGCGGGTAGGGCACCTCATAGGCGGGGTCCTCGCGCAGACGCCGGCGACGCTCGATGTAGGGGTTGATCGCCCCGCCCTGGATCGGGCCGGGTCGCACGATCGCCACCTGCACCGTGAGGTCTTCGAGATTCTCCGGCAGGGTGCGCTTCAGCGACTGCATCTGCGCACGACTCTCGATCTGAAAGACGCCCACGGTGTCCGCGGCGCGGATCGCGCGGAAAGTCTCGGGCTCGTCGAAAGGGATGCGCGACAGGTCGATGCGCTCGGAGCGCGTGTGCGCGATCAGATCCACGCAGCGCTCCACCGCCGAGAGCATTCCCAGCCCGAGCAGGTCGATCTTCAAGAAGCCGGCGTCCGCGCAGGAGTCCTTGTCCCACTGCACCATCTGGCGACCCTCCATCGCCGCGGGCACCACCGGGCAGCAGTCGATCAGCGGCCTGGTTGAGACGATCATCCCACCGGAGTGCTGGGAGAGGTGACGCGGCAGCCTGTTGCGCCTCGGCCACCAGGCGCTCCAGCCAGCGCCAGCGCTCGGAGCGGTTTGGAGAGTCGGTGGCGAGATTGCGTGAGGGCGACTCCATGTGGTGATCGGCGGCGCGCGCCACGCGCTCGATCTCCCCGGGCGGCAGGCCGAGGACCTTGCCCAGCTCGCGGATCGCGCCGCGCGCGCGAAATGTCGGGAAGGCCGCGACCAGCGCCGCGTGCTCGCGTCCGTAGCGCTCGTGCACGCGCGGGATGAGGACCTCGCGGATCTCGCGCGGGAAGTCGAGGTCGATGTCGGGCAGCCCGCGCAGGTCCTCGTGCAGGAAGCGCCCCAGCAGCAGGCTGTTGGCGATCGGGTCGATGTGCGAGAGGCCGGTGAGATAGCAGACGATCGAGGACACCGAGGAGCCGCGCCCGCGGCCGGGGGCCAGCAGCGCGCGCGCCGTGTCGGCCCGCGCACCTCATGCGCAACCTCGCGCGCGAGCTCCAGCAACTCGTGGTGCAGCAGGAAGAAGCCCGCGAGCCCCAGGCGGTCGATCACGCGCAGCTCCTCCTCCAGGCGCGCCTGCGCCTGCCGGCGGTGCTCGACGGACACCCGTGCGACGCCACGCCTCGCCAACGCCAACGCCACCGCAGCGCACCCCAGCCCACCCGCGCGCGCCGACCTCGTAACGCTCCTCCCAGACGACGCCTGGCACAGCTCGACCAGCCGCCGCAGCGCAGCCGCGTCCTCGGCTCCCGGGTAGCGGTAGCCCAGGTCCCTGCCCAGATCGAAGCGCAGCTCCTCGCTGAGGAGGAGCGTCTCGCGCACCGCCTGTGGATGATCGGCGAAGCGGCTGGCCATCGCCTGAGGAGTGCTCAGCACGTGGCTGTGATTTCCGCGGCGCAGGGGCTCTGAGGCGTCGAGCGTGGAGTGATGGCGCAGCGCCACGAAGGCGTCCTGCAGCTCCGCGCGCCGCGCGCGTGGGCGTGCACGTCACCGGTGGCCACGCACGCCACGCCGAGCCGCCGTGCCAGGGCGGCCAGCGCCCGGTTGCGCGCGCGGTCGTGGCGCGCGTAGGGGCGCTGCAGCTCCACGCGCAGACCCTCGGGCCCGAAGGCGTCGAGCAGCCGCCGCGCGGTGGGCTCGTCGTGCACGCCGTACCGCGCGCAGCCGGTGAGGCACACGAGGCCCTCGGCGTGCTCCAGCACCATGGCCAGCGCCACGTGGGGCTCGCCGCGCGCGCGCGGCGACTCGCGCGTGTGGGCGTGCGCAAGAGTGAGGATGCGGCAGAGGTTGCGCCAGCCGCGCGCATCGCGCACGAGCAGGGTCAGGTGACGGGCGCCGTCCTGCGGGGCGAGGTCGATCTCGGCGCCGTGGATCGCGCGCACCCCACGCCTCGCCCGCGGCCTGTGCCAGCTCCATCGAACCGGACACGGTGTTGTGATCGGTGAGCGCCAGCGCCGTGTGACCCAGCTCGGCGGCCGCGGCCGCGAGCTCGTGCGGCAGCGACACGCCGTCCAGGAAGGAGTAGGCGGAGTGGCAGTGCAGCTCCACGTAGGGCGGGGTACCGGGCACGCGAACGGCCATATACGAACACATGTTCGCATCCAGCATGGAGCCCACAACAGACAGCTGTGCTTGTTTGGAGAGGCTCCGCTGACGGGGTGGGTGGGATCCCGATCCTCCGCACAGTACCCACCCAGGTCGAGATCTACTGGTCAGGCGACATGCCGCTGAACCACACGGTGCTGGCGAGCCTCTTCATAGAGCGGCTCAGGGGCAATATCCAGGCCACCGGGCCAGACGAGCGTGCCGAGCTGTGGATCGACGCTGACCTGTGCGAACACAGCGGGGTCATTGAGCGGCGCCAGCACACCCTGCCACTCGCTCCCGTCGCACTCGACATCCCCGACGGTACCGTCCTCAAAGGCGAGGCGCAGCGCCTGGCCGCCCAGAAGCTCGACTGAGGTGATGTGCACGAGCGCGTCAGCCATAGGACAGATATTAGGCGAGAGGCTCGATCTTGAGAAGGGGTTCGTAGTCACGGGCTCGTGCCCAGTTGACTGACAGCTCCCGTTCGTGGGTCCGCGTCCACTCCAGCACCAGCCGCAGTGCACGTGGGGGAAGGTCTCCGGCCAGCACCGTCCCATCCACGGCGATCGAGGCTCGCTGACCGGCGTACTCGGCATGGAAGTGCGGAACCGGATGGTCACGCTCACGCCAATACATCGAAATCGATATCCCATAGAAATAACTGATCCTCGGCATTTCGGGCAGCTTATGCCGCGATAGCGACGGATCGCTGGGTAGCGCAGCTCAGCCCATCTGAGCGAACCAGCCACCACTGCCCAGATCGTGAAAGACGACCATGTTGCCGCCGTGCACGCTTAGCACCTCCCAGTAGCGACGCCGCAGCGGCTGCGGGTGTCCACCAGCGATCCTCGACGAGCCACGACTCCCGCACCGCCTCGACGACCCTGCCGTCGACCGCCAGCGGCACACCAGCCTCGTCAACGCGCACGCGCACCGGGCGAGGTCGATTGAGCGCCCGGCTCCCGCTCATGCCGCACAGCAGATCGATGGAGTGCCCAGAGCCCACCACTCATCCACAGGCAGAGGAGCGCCCGGCTCCCGCTCATGCCGGGAAGGGGGTGAGCACGACCCGCCGCTCGGGCACGCGCGACTCGGGGTCCACGCACAGCGCCCGCAGCGCCGCTTCGGGGCCGGCGACCGCGCGTATCTGCGCGACGCCTTCGCGCAGCCGCTCGGCGCGCTGGACGCCGGAGCCGTCGAGCAGCGTGGCCTGCTCGCCCTCGGCCGGGTCCGAAGCGCTCAACGGCCAGCCCCAGCGCCTCGGCGGGTGCGGGCAACAGCGCCAGGCGCACCCCCAGCGCGAGGCGCATCCGGCGCGGATCAGACAGCGCTTCGCGAAAGACGACCCGCTCGCGCCAGGTCCCCTGCTCGACGAGCCGCGCGGAGAGGACTACCGCCCGCAGGGTCCGCCCCCGCCGCTGTGGGCGCGCAAGGAGCCGGTCCACGAGCAGTCCCAGCACCCGCTCGAGCGCCGGCCCCGACCCCGACTGGGCGAGCTCCAGCGACTCCTCCAGGCGCTCCTCGCGCAGGCGCCCCCGCAGCGGGGTGTCCTCGTCCGAGCGCCAGCCTGCGCGCAAGCGTGCCGGGCGCGCCGAAGCGATCGGCCACCGCGTTGCGTCCAAGCGCCGCGAGCTCACCCAGCGTGCGCACGCCCAGGCGCTCCAGGGGCTCCACCAGCGCGGCCGTCTCCTCGCGAAAGCGCAGCACTCCCACCGGGCGGGTGGCGAGATAGCGGCGAACCTCCGCCGCGCGCACGACGACGGCGCGGCGCGAGCGGACCTCGAGCGCCGCCGCAAGCGCGCAGAAGCGCGTCGGCCCGACACCCATACGCGCCCGGGGCCCGAGCGCGCCGCGGGTCGCGGCGAGCACGCCCCGCTCTCCTCCATGCAGCCCGTGCAGACCCTCGGCCCGAAAATACGCCAACCCCGGGCGCGCCGGCTCGGGCGCGGCGCCGATTCCTTCCAGGGCGCACACCGCGCGCTCCCATACGCGCGCCACCCCCAGCGGGTCGGCGGGCACGAGGCCGAGATCGGGACAGCGCGCGAGCGCCTCCCCCAGCGCCATCCCAGCACACACCCCGCGGGCCTCGGCGGCGCCAGAAACCTCCCCCACGCGCCCCTCGCCCCCCGGACTGGGAGCGATGACCAGCGCCCTGCCGCTCAGCGCGCGGGGACCGCCGGCGGCCACGACCAGCTCGAAGCGGGGCAGGTGTGTGCAGACGACCATACGAACAGATGTTCGCATCAAGCCCGGCGCCCGCAACAGACAGCTGTGTTTGTTTGGAGGAGGCTCCGCTGCGCCGCGGGGGCCGCCCCTGGCGCAGATCATCGCGGGTGGCACGCATGTCTGCGACAACCAACGACCCTGACCCATGCCAACGCAGTAGTTACCATTTTTCTTAATTTTTGGCAACTGATTTCCCTCAACTCTGGTACCCTTGGATAGATGAGTGTCATCAATCGCAGACAGGAGACATTCGAGAACATCGTGCGACTGCGTCGCGCCGGACGAGCGTTACCGGGCAATCGCGACATCTCCGCGGTCCGGGCGGCGCTGGAGCGCGAACTGGGAGAGACCGTGTCACGCCGGCTCGCCGCGCGACTGCTGGGCGTCAGCCACACGGCGCTCGACCGCTGGATCAAGGCGGGCGAGGTGCCGGTCGTCTACTCGCCGAAGGGCCGGTTCGAAGTGCCGGTGCCAGCGCTGCTGGACCTGTACGAGGCGGTGCAGGACGAACGCGCCGACCCCCCTCGCCGCTACGTGCTGGCGCCGACGATGGCGCGGCGCCGGGAGGCGGCACGGCGCCTTCGCATCGACACGGCGAGCGACCCCAACGAGAACAGCCCTCACGATCGTGCGCGCGCACGGGGCCTCGCCTACCACCGGGCGATTGCGCGTGGACTGCGCAGGCCCATGGTGGAGGAGGCACGACACACGCTGTTCCGTTGGCGAGGGCAGGGCCTGATCGACCAGCGCTACGCCGAGCGCTGGGAGCAGATGCTAGGCCGGCCGCTACCGGAGATTCGCAGAGCACTGATGGATCAGAGCCAAGAGGCCGATGACCTGCGCCAGAACTCGCCGTTCGCAGGCATGCTCAGCGAGCCTGAGCGTCGGCGGATCGTGCGCGAGGTCATCTGAATGGATCCGCAGGCGTTCGAGCACGTGGTGGCCGCGGCGGCAGAGGTGACAGGACAGAGCGACTTCGTCGTGATCGGCAGTCAAGCGATCCTCGGCTCCCATCGGACGGTGCCCGAGTCGCTGCTGCAGTCGATGGAGGCTGACATCTACCCATTGTCCGATCCCCGCGCGGCCGACCTGATCGACGGCGCGCTCGGAGATGGATCGCCCTTCCACTTGGCCTTCGGCTATTACGCCCACGGCGTGGGACCCGAGACCGCAAAGGCGCCACACGGCTGGCAGGAGCGCTTGATCATGCGAGAGATCCCGCCGCGCGTGACGTCGAAACGCACGGCTGTCGCGCTGGTGCCTGGAGCCCCACGATCTCGTGCTCTCAAAGTGCGCTGCCGGCCGCGAGCGCGACTGGGACTACGCAGCCGAGGCGCTGAAGGCCGAGATCGTCCAAGCTGACTTGCTCCTCGAGCGCGTTCCGGACCTGCCGGTCGTCGATGAGGTGCGAGGTCACATCGAGAGGATGCTGCGCAGCATTGTTTCCAGCCGACCCTCTTCGGCTGGAAGCCGCCGGTGGCGCTCAGACGGCCCCTAATCCATCCCCAGCGGCCCCTCAGCGGACCCGCTGAGGAACTGGCGCACGAACTGGTTCTCCGAGGAGAACATCTTCTGCGCGTCGCCGCTCTCCACGATGCGCCCCTTCCACAAGAGCGCGATGTACTCGCCGATGCGCCGCGCTGAGGCGATGTCGTGGGTGACCACGATGTAGGTGCCTCCCAGCGCGGAGTGCATCTCCTGGATCAGCTCGCACAACAGCGCCGTACGCACGGGATCGAGACCCGAGTCGGGCTCGTCGAAGATCACGATGTCGGGCTCCATCACCAGCGCGCGCGCGAAGCCCGCGCGCTTGCGCATACCTCCCGAGAGCTGCGAGGGGGCGTCGTCGATCGCGCTCGAGAGACCCACGTCGCTCAGGCGCTGCTTGACCACCTCGGCGATTCGCGCCTCGGACATGTCGGTGTGCTGGCGCAGCGGGAAGGCGACGTTGTCGAAGACGTTCATCGAGCCAAACAGCGCGCCATCCTGAAAGAGCACCCCAATCCGCCGGCGCAGCGCCAGCAGGTTGGGCATCGTGAGGCTCGGCACCGATTCGCCCTGCACGATGATGTCGCCGGAGTCGGGGAACATCAGGCCGATGATGTGCTTGATCAACACACTCTTACCCGTCCCCGAAGGGCCGAGCACGACCGTGATTGTGTCGTCGGGGATCGTCACGTTGAGCCCGTTGAGCACCGGCAGACCCCCCAGGCGCTTGTGCACCTCCACACAGCGAACCGACCACTTCCCGTCTGGGATCCCATCCGCGGAATCCTCGTGGGAGTGGTACTCGAATTCGCTGGCCTGATCGAGCACCGCCGAGGACTCGGAGCTCGCCCGCCCCACTCCGCCCTCGTCCTCGAGTTCCTCGCTCGTGCCGCCTCCCTCCACAGGCGCATATTACACCGCCCTCCGCGGGTGGAGCGGATCCCGCCTCTTGACAAATCAGTCATCAAGAGTCTACGATTCGATCAGGAGGGAAGGATGTCGCCAAGCAGCGGCCCCGGCCCCGGCCGGAGGTCATCCACAGCCACCGTCCCAACCGAGTCCGGCGCCGGCCGCGCCGATCCCCGGGCTCGCATCCTCGACGCGCTGATCGCGACGGTGGCCTACCGCGGCTATGACCGCACGACCGTCGAGCGCGTGCTGCAGACGGCCGATGTCCCGGGAGCGGTGTTCGACGAGCACTTCCACGACAAGGAGGACTGCTTCATGCAGGCGCTCGACGCGCTCGTGAGTCGCCTGCAGGCCAGTGTGCAGGAACAGTTCCAGCGCACCGGCCCCTGGCCCGAGCGGGTGAGGCTCGGCCTGAAGGCGTTGCTGGCGGCGCTCGCGAGCGACCCCGAGGCCGCGCGCGTGGGGATGGTGGAGTGCCTCAGCGCCGGCCACTACGCGGGCGAACGCTACCGCGAGATCCTCAACGCCTTCGTGCCGCTCTTGGAGGAAGGCCGCCGCCACGCCGCCTACCCCGAGCACCTGCCTCCCCAGACCTCCGAGGCCGTCGTCGGCGGGATCGCCTCGATCCTGCACCGGCGCGTGCTCGAGGAACGCACCCCCGAACTGCTCTCGCTGCTGGAGGACCTGACGTACTTCGCGCTCGTCCCCTACATGGGCCACCACCGCGCGATCGTCGCCGCGCGGGGAGGGCGCCCGGCGGCACGCTGACCCGCGCCGCAGTCCCCGCCGCGCGAAGCTCACTTCGAAGCAGCGCTGACCTGCGGGAACTGCGTGGTGCGGCCGTTGATCGTGAACGGCGGCTGCTGCGGACACGCCGGCGCGGGCACGGCCGAGGAGGGTGAGCCCTTGGCGTGGATGTAGCCCAGCTGTACCAGCAGTTCGATCAGGCTTTCGGGAACCTGCGTGTTGCCCGGGCCGCTGATCGTCGGAACGGGGTTGGCGCAAGTCGAGGCGTTGAACACCGGCAGCCCGCCTGTGGCCACCAGGCGCGAGGCCCCCGAGGCGCGATAGGGGCTCGCGCGGTTGGAGCCCTGACGCTGCCCATACAGCGAGAGCGTGTCCGGGTTGATCGTGTTCAGCGCCCGCAGGTAGTGCAAGCGTGGGCCCCCCGGGCCGCCTTCCTGGCTGAAGCCCTGGCTTGCGGCGGTGAAGTTGGCGAAGAACGCCTGCAGCTCGGGCACGTAGCGCGAGAGCTCTTCCAGGAAGGGGTTGAAGTTCTGCGTGAACGGAATCACCGCTTCCACGATGGGAACCGTCAGATCGAGCTGCTTCTTGACATCTCCCGTGCTCGCCTTGGCGGCCTTCGCCAGCGGCCCGATGTCCGTGAGGAGATTGTTGAAATCTGGTGAGAACTGCTTGATCGAGTGCACCAGCGGGGTCAGTTCCCGCTCGGCCGGGCGCAGCTGGTCGAGCAGCGGGTTCGTGTTCACCGCGAACGCATCGAGGCTCCGCAGCGTGGCGGTGCCGAGGCGCTCGAAGGCCGGCAGTTCGCGGAAGGCCTGCGCGAAGGCCTGGCTGGACTGGGCGAGCGCGCTGAAGGTCTTTTCGCCATTGACGATGAATCCACGCAGCTGGTGATCGCGTTCGGAGAGCGCATCGAACACCACGCCGGTGCTGTGCACGAGCGCCGTCAGCGCGCCCTCCTGGTTGGCGAGCACGCTCGCCACCTGGTCGACGTGGCCCGACGAACGGGTTGAGCGTCGCGAAGGTCGCGTTGAGGTCTTCGCCGCGCCCTTCGAAGCTCGCGGCGAGCGTCTGCTGCCAGAGCTGGAAGTCACGCCTGGTCTTGGGGTCGAGCGCGGCGAGGATGTCATCGAAGGTCACGATCGGTTCCACCCGGCTGTCGGCCAGCTGCCCGCCATCGGGCAGCAGCGGTCCGCGCCGGGGGCCGGGGAGGATTTCCATGTAGGTCTCCCCCAGCAGCGTCTTCTGGCGCAGGATCACGCGGATGTTGCGCCGCAGCGGCGCGTACTGGTGATCGACTTCAACCGTCACGTGGTTGCGGCCGCTGGTGCTCTTGACGAGGCTCACGACATGCCCAACCGGCACGCCGCTGATGCGCGCATCGGAGTCTTCGGCGAGCAGCAGCGTGCGCGGGAAGATTGACGCTGAAGCGGTAGCCCTGGGGCTTCAGCGGCACCGAGCCCCCGAAAGACTCCCACAGGAACAGCAGCAGCCCGAAGCAGCTGAGCACGAACAGCACGATCACGAGGAGGTTCGCCAGCGTCGGCGCGCGCTTCTGCATCAGCCGGCCGCTCCAGATTTGGAAAATGGAGAGACTCCGCCGGACGGCTGCGGAGCGCCTTCGCCGCCATTTATGCCGAAGGTCGACTGCAGCCCCTTGCCGAACACCCGGCCTGCCAGTTCGGAGGCACTGCTGACGCCTGCGCCGCTCGGCGTGGGGCACTTGCCGGCAATCCCCAGCGCGCCGGGGGCAGCCGCCGGCGGCTGGATCAAGCCGAGCACCGCGCGCGCTGTGGGGTTCACCTGCGCGACGCCCGGGAGCGTGTAGATCTGCGTGCAGGCGAAGTAGAGCAGCCCATGTCCGATCGGACCATTGGCGTCGGTGTTCGCGAACAGGCTGGTGGCGTTGTGGTTGAACCAGTCGAGGTAGAACAGGAAGCCCGCCTGGTTGGCGCCGGGGTTGTAGGCGAGCTCGTTGAAGAATTCGTTGAGCACCGAGAGCGTCGTGATGAGCTTGGGGAACGCCTCGCGCGATTTCCTGCAGATCGGGCTGAATTTCGCTGACCACAGGCTCGATTTCGCGCGTGAAGGGACGGATTTCGTTCTTCAAGATCGGCGTGGTCTTACGCAGGAACGGCTGCGTCTGCTTCTGCGCCGGGCCGAGGGCCACCGCGAACGGGTGGAGCGTTTTCGAGCGTCGGCCCGGCGACGCTCGCAGCGCGCCGAGCTTGCCGAGGCCCTGCTTGGTCTGGTGCAGCACCCCGGGAAGCTCGCGCAGCGTGCCTGCACCGCGCGATCCTGCTGGGCGAACGTGCCGAGCGACCGCATTGGACGAATCGACCAGCTCCGCCAGCGCCTTGTCCTTCGAGCCGAGCGCTTCGATCAGCAGCCTGAAATTGTGCAGCGAGCGCGCGATGTACACATGGCGCGTGGCCAGCTCGCGCGAGAGTTCCTGCGATGTCGCGCGCAAACGGGCTGAAGCGCTTGAACGCAGCCGCGAGGTTGCGCGAGTTGCCGTGCAGCCCCTGCGCCGCGCCCGCCAGCAGCAGCTGGACGTAGTTGCGTGTGTCGGCATCCAGCGAGGAGAGGAACTCGTCGAGGTTGACGTTCGGCGAGGTCTGCGAGATCGGGATCGTCGCGCCGCTCTTCAGGCGCCCCGCCGCGGGTGTGCCGGGGTCCACCTCGACCGTTATGTCCTGTAGCTGGGTCTTGGGACGCAGCAGCATCGTCGCATCGCGGTAGATGTAGCGCGCGTAGGAGGGATCGACGGTGCATCGCGACGATCGCCCGCCCCTCGTGCAGTTCGACGCTCGCGATTTCGCCGATCTTCGCGCCGGCGATCGTGACCGTCTGACCCTGGCCCGGCGTGACCGCCTGGGCGGTTATGAATTCGCCCTTCAGCGTGAAGTGTTCGTGGCCGAGCACCGGAAACCATGTGGGCAGCGTAAGGCGCTCGTGGTCGAGGATGTAGCCGGCGCTGCCGGCGGCGATCACGACGATCGCCACGACCGCGAGGAACGCGCTGCGATAGCGGCGGATCTGGTCGCGCACGCCCAGCCCGCCCTCGTGGCCGAGGTCCGCTCGGCGCCCGCCGTTCTGCGCGCCGTTCCCCGCCGCGGGCGCCGCTCCCCCGCCCTCGCCCAGCAGATCGGCAACGCCCGGCTCGCCGTCTGGCCCCGTCGCACGCGGCAGCTCGCGCTCGCCCTCGGGGCCTGTGCCGCCGGGCATCTCGCGCTCCTCCTCGGGTCCCTCGGGCGGGGTCATCCCGCGCTCCCATCGGCGGGGCCGTGGGACAGCGGCCCGTTGAGATTGGGCAGTGCCTGCGTGTAGCAGGGCACGAGCGGCTTGTAGGGGGGCTCGGTGCTCGCGACGCTGGGACTCGTGCCCAGGGGCGTGAGCGCCGTGGAGGCCGCCAGCGGGAAGCCCCGCGTCGAGGTGCCTGGCAGCGTGCTCGGAGCCGTGGAGATGACCTGACTGCCGCCGGTCACCAGCAGCCGGAAGAAGCTGCCGTTGCCGTCGAAGCTCTGCCCGCCCGAGTTGAAGCCGAGCAGCGCACCGAGGAACTCCTGTTCGTTGCTCACACCCGAGGTGTTCGCGCCATCCTGGAGTTTCGTCTCGAAAGCGGGGCGCAGGACCTTGCTCACGCACTGGCCGACCAGGCTCCCCTGCTTGAAGAATTCCGGCTGCGAGCGCCAACCAGGCGACGCGAGCACCGGTGCTCCGGCCTGCAGACCCGCAGCGACGCCGCCCAGCTCGCGAGGGACGAGCAGGCCGCGGAACTGTTCGATCCACGGAAGCGCCGCGCGGATCGTCGCGGGGGTCTGTTCGACTCCGGGGATCAGCGCCAGCGAGAAGGAGCGCAACGGCGGGAAGGAGCGATGGAGCGCCACGAGCGTCACGTTCGCGGTGTGCAGCGTGCCCGGCAGCTCCGCCACCGCCTCGCTCACGCTCGAAGACTGCGCGGCGATCGAGCCGAGGAAGGTGTTGAAATGGCCGATCAGTTCGCCGAGCTCCTGCTCGTGCACGTTGAGCGCCGCCGTCGACGCGTTCCACGCCCCGCACCAGCAGCGAGATGTCGTGCTGATCGGTGCCGCCCAGCGCCTGCTGCACGATCGTCGCCGCCACGCGACGCCTCGGGGCCGTGCGGTAGGCGCTGGGCGATCGACTGTGCCGCGTTCAGCCCGCGCACTTCGGGGTCCTGTTCGGCGTTCTCGGCGGGCGTCGGCTTGCGTGTGAGCGCGTCTGCCGAATTCGATCAGAACGGTCTGCAGGTTGGCTCGCGTATCGCTGTTCAGCGACGTCAGCAGCTGGTCGATCTGCACCGGGTCGGAGGTCTGGGTGATCGGGATCGTGAAGCCTTCGGAGACCGTCTTGGCGGTGGGGCTGCCGGGAGTCAGTTCGACGAAGTCGTTGCCTTCGAGGAAGATCCGCGGCCTGATCTTGACCGTCGCATCGGTGTGAATCGGCAGGCCCTGCTTTTCGATTTCCATACGTCACGAGACCCGTTTCGCCCTCGCGCTGGATCGAGGCGACCTTGCCGACGTTCACGCCCGCGATGCGCACGGGGGAGCTGGGGCGAATGTTGAGCGCCGAGGAGAACTGCGCCTTCAGGCGGAATCCGTGCGTGAACGGGATGTGCTTGGTGAAGCCGAAGTACACCACCACCGCGATCAGGATCAAAGCACCACGAGGCCAAAGCGCACCGGGTTCGAGTGCTGCAGCTCGATCACCGGCGTCTGGTCGCGACGGCGGAACCCGAAGCGGCTCATCGCTCTCCCCCTTCGCGGCGCAAGCGCAAGCAAGCCATCTCTCCCCTTCCGCGGGCGGGTGCAAGCGGCTCATTTCTTCTTCCCCAAGCCGAGGTCCTTCAGCGTGGCGCTCGGGGTATTCCTGCCCGAGCAGGTTCTGGCTGCGCGTGGTGACTTCGTGCGCGGAGCCGGTGTTGCCCGGCACGTTGCCCACCACCGGCTGCCGATGAGGAACTGTCTCGTTGCCCGCTTCGCACTCCTTGGGCTGACCCGGCGCCGCCGACGTTCGGGTAGGGATTTGAGTGCAGGAAGTTGTTGGGCACCACCTTGGAGGCTTCCGACCGCCTGCGAGCCGCCATTGGCGGGTGCCGAAGACGGCGCGCCCTCGGCGTTGGGGCCGAGCGGCGAGAACACGACCTGGAAGCGTGCCAGGTTGCCGACCGCCGATGCCCTGCGCGAAGAGGCTCGCGGTGTTGCGGAAGAACGTCGTGACGTAGTTGCAGTTCGACCTGTGCCGGCGCGAGGCCCGGCCGCCA
Organism: uncultured Solirubrobacterales bacterium; assembly: GCA_963725525.1. Taxonomy (GTDB): domain Bacteria; phylum Actinomycetota; class Thermoleophilia; order Solirubrobacterales; family Solirubrobacteraceae; genus Palsa-744. The sequence goes on along the minus strand of CAVRYP010000001.1, from coordinate 78,986 downwards.
CCGGCGCGCACCGGCCTCGGCGGTCTGGGGAAGTCTTCGAGCCCAGCGTCACGACCGGGTTGGCGATGAATTCTTCGAGTGCCCTCGCCGCTTCGGCGAGCTGCGTATTGAGCGGGATCGCCGTGCGCAGGTTCACCGTGCCGACCGCGAAGGCATGGCCGAGCGGTGGAGCCGCGCTGACGAGAGCCTTCGCCGAGGGTCGCAGCAGGCGGAAGAACTCGGTGGTCTTCTCCACGAACGGCGCCTGGAAGGGCAGCGAGTGGATCGCCTGGCGCAGCGCCGGCGTGCCGCCGTCGATCGTCGCTTCGATCGATGGCGTCACGGTCGCGAAGAGCGCTGAAGAACGTGTCGAGATCGACCCAGCCGTTGGCCTGCGCCTGGGCCACCGGCGCGGCCTCCACGGCAGCCTGGTCGAGCGCCACGAACAGCCCGCGCAGTCCGGTCTGCGGCGAGGCGAGGTTGTGCAGCGCCGGGATCGCATTGGTCAGAAGCGGGCGCAGCGTGGCGATCGTTTCGTTGAGCCGATCCCGCGCCCCGCGAAGGCGTCGCCGAAGGTGTTCGAGTTTTCCTGAGCAGCCGTGCGCGTCTTCTGGTCGAACATCTTGAAGAGCTCTTCGATCTGCACCGGTTCGCGCGTCTGCGCGACGGGGATCGTCGCGCCCGGGCGTGAGCGTCTCGCGACGAGCTGCCTCGTTCGAGCTGCAGGAACTTCAAGCCGAGCGCGGATACCGACTGGACGATCACGGTGCTGTTCGCGGGCAGTGGTTCGACGCCCTTTTCGAGCTTCAAATAGGCGATCGCGACGACCCTCCCCGTACGCGGGGTTCTGGTCGGCGACGACCTTTTCGACCGTTCCCACGAGGTCTCCGCCGATGCGCACGTAGTTGGTCTTTTCAAGACCCGCCGCTTCGTTCAGTTCGACCTTGATGTCATAGGTGGGCGTGAACGGCAGCCCGTTGAGCGCGTTGTAGGAGAGATACACCGCGACGGCCACGATCAGCGTCGTGAGCGCCCCGATCAGCAGCGGACTGGCGGCCAGCGAGCCGCGACGGCGACTCATCGAGCGCCCCGCTCCATAGATGGCAGGATCGAGGTGCTCGGATGGTGGATGGCAGACGCCGGACGCGAGCGCAGGCGTACCGGTGGTACGTCGAGCATCGTGGGTGGCGGCTGGCGCCGCCAGGCGAGCGCATCACGGGACCTCCGTCGGGTTGCATTCCAGCTGGCCCGTATCCGTGAAGGGCGAGGAGCCGTCCGCGGCCGGCTGGGTGCCGCTCCCGGGCAGCGGCGCTGCTGGCCGCGCTTGAGGTTCTGCAGACCCTGCTTGAGGTTTTCCGAGGGCACCAGCGAGCCTTCGGAGCCGAGCGTGAAGGTCGGGCACCGTGGCCGATGCGCGGATGTAGTGCCCGTTGGCGTCGTAGTAGGAGGTGCTCTGCCCGAGCGAGCGCGCGAACCCCGTGAGCTCCGGCGAGTAGGGGCGCAGGTGCGAGAAGAACGTCGTGCCGATTCCTCGAGCCCCTTGATCACGTTGGGTGTGTCGGCGGCGAGCGAGCGCGCCAGCGCCGGATATCCCTGAAAGATATCTGTGAGGTCGTTGTTGGCCCCCGGCTTGCTCACCGCGAGGCTGAGGTTGTGGAGCACCGGCGTGGCTTCGGAGAACAGCGGGCGCAGGCGCGCGAAGAGCGTCGCGAGCATCGTCGTATTGGGCTTGGTGGCGTTCACCAACTTCGTCACGTCCGTTCAGCGTCGCGGGCACCGCGGCGAACGTCCTGTTCGCCAGATGCAGCGTCACCGGCAGCTCCTGCCACGCTCTTCTGCGAGATTGACCTGTTCGGAGCCGAGCGCCCCGAAGGCGATGTCGGCGTGTTCGACGAGATCGGTCAGTTCGGTGCGCCGCGCGGCGATCGTAGTCGTCGCCTTGGCGCCCTGCACGAGGAGCTCGCTCGAACGTGCGCTGGTCGCGCGCGAGCTCCGCCGAAGAAGTGATCGGCGGACGCCAGCGCCGGAGCGAAGTATTCGGCGGTCACATTCACGTCGTGGGTCACGCCGGCGTAGGATTCGGCGCCGCCCTGGAAGACCTCCTGCAGCCCCTTCAGCGTGCGCGGGTTGAGCGTATTGAACAGCTGGTCGATGTCGGTCGCGCCCGTCACGGCGTTGCCCGACAGCGTCGTCCCGTCGGGCAGCGTCGGGTAGTTGTTGGCCCCGAGCGAGAGCGCGATGTAGCGGTTGGCCACGCCCGAGAGCGACGGAACCCGGATCTGCGCGGTGGTGCCCTGGTGCAGCGGCGCGAGCGAGGAGGCGATCGTCGATCCGCACGCGCGCCTTGTAGTCGTGGGTGAGCGTGATGTCCTTCATCGTCCCCACCGGCACTCCGCCGACCTGGACCTGATCGCCCCGCACCAGCTGATCGGCGCTTTCGAATTCGAGATAGTAAGTGGTCGCGCCGCCCCCGCCGAAGACGAGGTAGGGAGGATCAGCTACCACCAGCACGGCCCGCCGATGCGACGAAGCGCGCGGCGCGGTTGCGGGGTAGGCCCGTCGGAGTGGGGATGTCGCCCGGGACGCCCGGGGCTGCCCAGGGGGGGCCAGCCGGCTCAGCAGCGGAGGAGTGGGAGGGCTAGTTGTGGACACCGCTGCCTTCGCTCGCCGCGCCTCGGCGCCACGGAGGAGTGATCGGGAATCGCTGCCGGAGACGGCTTGGCAGCCACCACCGGGTCGGGGATCTGCCCGAGCCGGGTGACCAGCTGGCAGCCACTGGCCGGGGGTGAGCGTCTGGCTTTCCGCCTGCGCCGCCAGAGCGGTGGCGGGCCCGCAGGCGACCGTTGGCTTGGCGCCCTGAGCGGCTTGGATGCGGCGAGCGGCCTGACGACCGCTGGCACCTTCGAGTTGGCACAGGAAGTGGTGCTTGGCCGCGGCCGGGGCAGCCGCGGGGAAGCGGTGCTTGCCGGTGACGTGGAAGACGAAGGACCCTGGAACTGCACCCAGCTGTCCAGCAGCGGCTTGGGGTCGATCTCGGGAGCCGGCGCCGGCGGGGCGGATCTGGAAGAGCATGGCGCCTGAACCTCGGTGGTGGGAGCCGGCGCCGGCACGGCGGCGGGGGCAGCGCCCGCCGGGGCGGACGAGGGAGGCGGCAGGACAGAGGTGACTTCGCCCCTGCCCCCAGATGACCGATGACGGTGCCCGCGATCACGCGCGCGCCGACCTGCAGCGGGTGCAGGAAGACGTCTTCGGAGCCCGCCCTGAAGACGCGCGGCGCGGGCGCCAAGCGTGCGTGAGGACGCGCGGCAGAGGCTTCGACGAGCGGGCGCAATCGGGAGGCTTTCCAGTTCGGCCGCCGCCCCAGTGCGAGGCCGGAGCTGACGGCACCGGCCGAGAAGGGCGAATGCGGCTGTGCACCTGCCGCTGGCGGGTGGAAGCGACACCCGTCCGGCAGCCTACTCGAGGCCGCCCCGTGACGCCGAGCCCTCGTTCACCACCGACTGGCGGTGGGGCTTGAGCACCGGATACAACCTCGCGACCGCGCCGAGCTCGCCCGTAGGTGTAGGGTTGCCGTAGGCATCGCGCAGCACCACGTAGCGTCCCGAGCGTAGGCGAGAACCGATCGCGGCGATCGTCCCGTCCTGCACCGCGATGACCGGCGCGTGTCGGCGCGAGTAGACCGTGGTCGTCCGACCACCGTGCGCGGCGAGTGCCCAGAGACTGGGACGCGTGGCGGGCACCGTGGGGAAGCCGTCGGAGAAGTGCGCGGGCGCGTGCGACCGGGAAACGTGCCTCGGTGAGCGAGCCGACGTTGTCGAGCAGCGCGAGGGCATGCCGCCGAGCAGCTGCGCGCGCAGCAGCACCGAGGCGACGTAGCTCTGCGAGTGGTTGTAGGAGAAGATCGCCGCGTCGATATGCCGCGCGCCGCCGGCCGCCTTCAGGTAGCGCGCGGCGGCGAAGATCGCGTCCGCGGGGTTGTAGGGATCGGCATAGCCGTCGCCGTTGGCATCCACCCCGTACATCGCCCACGAAGAGGGCAGGAACTGCATCCAGCCCTCGGCGCCGGCGCTGGAGAGGCTGAGATCGCGGCCGTAGTCGGTCTCGACTTCGTTGATCGCCGCGAGCACCTGCCACGGGATCCCGTAGGCCTTCCCCGCAGCCTGGTAGATCGGCAGCAGAAACGGCGGGATCGCGAAGTTGGCGATGAAGAAGTTGGGCACGCCGGAGATCGTCGAGCCGAGCGCCGAGGGCGGCAGCGGTGTGAGCGCGGATGGCGAGAGCGCGCGCACGTGCGTCGAGTTGGGCGCCGGCGCCGAACCCCCCGTGCCCTTGCCGGAGCCGGCGCTCCCCTTGGCGTGTCTGTGCGCACTGGTGGGAGCACCCGCGGCCTGCGGCTTCTGCGCGCGCACGTGGGGAACAGCGGCGGGTTCGGTGGCGTTCTGTGTGGAGCTCGTCGTGGTCTGGGTCGTGGTTTCTGGTGCGCCTCCGCCGGCTGCTGTGGTGGACATAGGCGCGCCCGAGCCAACTGTGGTCGTCGAGGAGGAGGGGGATGGGCCGGTGCTCGTGGGTTCGGCGGTGCTCTGAGCGGCCGGCGGTGCGCTCGATGTGGCCTGGTCGGCGAAGGCAGCGGAGACCGGCGCGCCCAGCAGTCGAGCATCCCGAGGAGGGGCGGCAGCGAGCGGGTCGAGCAGTGAGCGGATCATCGATCAGTTTCCGAGCAGATAGTTCAACAGCAGCCCGCTCGCGCTGGTGCCTTCGCTCGAGGGCGTGTAGTAGGTGGTGCCGCCGCTGGAGCCGCCGACCGGCTGAGCGGCGGGCGTGGTTTCCGAGAGCCCGCCAAACGCGCCCAGGCCACCCGCGGTGACCGTGCCTGGGTAGCGCGCGATGGCCTGCGCGGGGGTTGCACCCTGGAGCACCGCGAGCGTGCGCTGCATCACCAGTTCGGTAGTCGCCGAGGATCCCGCGACCGAACTCTTGATGGCGGTCGTGGAGCCTGCGCTGAACTTCGAGCTGCAGCCCGCGGTGGGCACGATCGCGTAGGTCTGACACGTGTTCACCACGAGTATCCCGCGCAGGAAGTGCCCAAGCGCGTCATAGCCGTTGATCGCCCCCGAGCTGTTGAAGATGGTGTCCACGAGGCGCTCGATCCCTCCCGTATCGCGCACGCTCGAGGTCAGGCCGCTTGCGTTTTCAGCGAACGGCTTGGCCGCCGCGCCGAGCGTCTTGAAGCGCTTGAAGAAGGGCTGCGCGGCAACCAGCGCGGGGCCCGTGATCTTCGAGCTCTTGCCGAGGCTTTCGAAGAACTTGGTCGAGGTCGTGGAGAACGGCCCGAGGTTCTGGAAGGTCTCGGTTGATCCCCGGCGCCGCTAGCCCGAGGTTGGTGAGCGCGGGCGTCGCCTGTTCGCCGAATTCGCCCAGGCGCTGCATCGCGGGCCCGAGCTGGCGCAGGAACACGGGGAACAGCGCGAGGTTCTGGGCCAGCGCGCCGCGGTGACGCGCGGTGGCGGTGTTCACCGTATTGGCCTGCACGATGAAGTCCGCCACCTGGCCACGCACCTTCGCCCAGGGAGCCAGCGCGCGATCGCCTTCTTCGGCGAGGTTCGCAAGGACCTTGTTCTCGCCCGCGAGGATGCCGAGCACGGCGTTGACTTCGCGCAGCGCCGGGTTCGCGCGGCGAATCACGGCGTTCAGATCGCTGCCGCGTCCCGCCAGACCCGCGCCGAGTTCGTTGAGGATGATCGCGAACCGTTCGCGCTCGGGCCGGCGCGCAGATGTCGCCCACGAGATCGACGTCCACGGGGCTCGAGGTGTGCTCCACCGACATGTAGCGCTCGCCCGCCCCTTCATGCCCGGAAGGGATCTTCGGCAGCGGCGGGGGCAGCGGCGTGCCCACCGGTCGCGGCTGGGTGGGCAGGCAGTCGACGTTCTTCTCGCCGATCAACGACTGGATCTTGATCGTGCACGTCGCGTCGGCGCGGAAGTCCTGGAAGCCGGCGTTTTCAATGTCCAGCGTCACCGCGGCCTTGGCCTGCGGCGTGGGCACCACTTCACCGACCGTCCCCGCCTTCACGCCGTCGATCAGCACATCCTCTCCGGGGATCAGGTTGCCCGCGTCGTCGAAGATCGCGCGCACCGTATAGCCGCCGCTGTTCCCCCCCGCGGAAGTCGATAGCAGGATCGCTGCCGCCAGAGCCGCTGTGCAAAGCGCTCCGGCTACCCCTACGGTCCCCCTTCTCCAGACGGTCTTCGTCCTCAACCCCGGATCCTTCCTCCGTGTCAAAAGCAGGGGGGCGGTCCCCTCGGACCGACCCCCCGCCGTCGATGCTGCGAGTGGTGTGCTAGAAGACTACTTCTTTGGGCAAGGAGCCTTGTAGTTGACGGTTACGACCGCTCCACCCAGGAACTTCAGTTCCGACTTCACGGGGAAGCCGCCCTTGGGGCACTTCTTCGGGAGGCTGCCGTAGGAGATGGTCTTCTTGCCCTGCTTGAACGCCGCCCCCACCTTGATCTTGATTGAGGTGGTCGAGACGTCTGGCGCACCGGGCAGCGCTTCAACGAGCGGCACTTCGCTGATCAACTCGGGGCCGTAGGGAGCAGCGGCGGCCACGAAACGACCCTTGGCGACGATCTGCGCCGAGATCGGCGAGGAGCCGTTGACGTAGAAGTTCAGGCCCCCTCCTTCGGCGAAGAACGCCTGCAGCGTCGCGTTCTCGGTGACGGGCGTGCCACCGATCTCGTTTGCCACACCGGCCACACCGACGGGGCTCGCCTGCGACTTCTTCGGGCAGCCTTCGGGACCCGCATTTCCTTCGAGTGTCGACAGGGGGCATGTGACAAAGCCCTGCGGGTGCAGCTTCGTTCCCGCCGGCGTGTAGAAATTGACCCCGATCAGCGGAGCGGGAAAGCCTCCGGGGTATTCGGTGCCGCTGATCTTGTATTCCGCTTCGACGGCAGCGCCGGCGCCCAGGATGTTGCCGGTGCCGGGGAAGCCCTTGAGTGGGACGGCCTTGGCCCTGAACGTCACCGTGGGCGCCGCCGAAGCGGACGCCGACAGGCCAACGACAGCTATGCCGAGCAAGGCCAGACAGGTGGATGCTCTGCGCATCAGTTTTCTCTCCTCTATTGATGGACAGGTCCGCCTCGATCCGGGTAGCTCCGGAACCCTCCTCGGCCCGGCGACATCGAGATCCCTCGCCCAGATGAGCAGGGGAACGTGGCGATCTACGCATAACCATATCCGTCGGGGCCGACGCCTTCAAGTCCGAACAGGCGGGCGCTGCGCGGCAGAGCGTGCGCCGAGGGCAAAGAATATCGCTGAGTCAAACGCCTACGCAGTTCTTTGGAAGACTCAGGCTGAGGCTGAGCCTTAGGCTGAGAGTCGCACGAGTCCTACGTGACCCTGTGCTGGGCGCGCCAGCACGAACGCTGCCCACTGCACCCCTCGATCGCCGTCAGCGCGCGGTGCAGCCGCCGCAGGTGAGCCCTCGAAAGGTGAGCCGCGACGTTGTGCAGCTCGAAGGGGTCGCTGCGCAGGTTGTAGTACTCGCGTTCGCCCGTCACATACTCCACATACAGGCTCGCCGGCGTGCGCAGCGCCTCATAGCTCGTGGGGTTGCCCGCCCCGCGCGTGGGCAGATCGGGGTTGCCCGCGTCGAGCACCGGTCCATGGTGCTCGACCAGCACCTCGCGGCGCCACACCCCCGCCGGCCCTCCGCGCAGGAGCCCGTCGAGGCTGTGGCCGTCGACGTTGGGACCCACCGGCGCACCCGCCAGCCGCTCGAAGGTGGGGCACAGGTCGGTGTTCTCGGCCAACTCTCCCATCGTGCGCCCCGCCGGCACGCTCGGCCCGCTCACGATCAGGGGCACGCGGATATCGGTGTCGAAGGCCGTCTGCTTGCCCGGCATCAGCCGGTGCTCGCCCATGTGCAATCCGTTATCGGAGCTGAACACCAGATAGGTGTTCTGTGCGAGACCGCGCGCGCTCAGCGTGGCCTCGATTTCGCCGATCATGCGATCCACCGCCTGCACGGCCTGCGCGCGCCTGCGGAAGTCGCCATCGATCTGTTCGATCTGCTGCGCTTCCAACGGCGCAAAGTGGCTCAGCCACGCTGGCGCACCTGTCGTGGGCGCGTCGAAGGCCGGCGTGCGCGGCGCCGTCAATCCGGGGAAGTCTCCTTCGTCGCGCGGCGCGGGCACGAACGGCGAGTGGGGCGCGAACGTCGCGACCTCGAGCATGAATGGCCGGCGCAGTTCGGCGGAGTGTTCGATGAAGCCCACGCTCTTGCGCGCGAGCACGTCGGTGAGGTAGTCCTGGGGTTCTGAGCCGTATTCTTCCGGTTCCCCGTCGTGGTTCAGCGTGTAGCCGTACTCGCGGTAGCCGTTGCCCGCCACGTCCCACTCGTTCCAGCCCGCGGGCACGAACGAGGCCGGCACCCCCGCCCCGCCATCGGGTTTGTAGCCGTTGAGGTACTTGCCCACCATCGCCGTGCGATACCCCGCCCCCTGCAGCGCCGTCGCGAAGGTGTGCAGTTCCTCTCCCCGTTCGTGGAACACCTGAAAGCCTCCGTAGGGTGGGCTGTTGGAGGTCACATGGGTGTTGTGCGGGAAACGCCCCGTGAAGATCGACGCGCGCGAGGGACAGCACAGCGAGTCGGTGACGAAGTAGTTGGAGAACGTCTCCCCCCGGCGCTCCATCGCGAGCACATGGGGCATGTAGGGCACGAGATTCCACGCGAGGTCGTCGGTGAGGATGAAGACGATGTTGGGACGCTTGGCGGTCGCGACAGACGGCGGCGGGTCGGACGACAGCGCGGCCGGACTCGCCCCTCCGCAACCGCCGAGCGCCAGTGCGACGAGGGTGGCAAGCGACGCCCATCTCCTGTTACATGAAGCTCGCACCCCGCCGCAGGTTACGGCGTGGCCGCTCGGCTCGCGCCACGCGACCCGCGCAGGACCCCCTGGGGGGTCCTCTCCTTATTTCAACCCCCGCCCGTACACCGCCCACCGCCGAGCCACCACCGAGAGAGGAGCGACATGGACTTCAAGCCCAGCCCCAGCTGCGAGGACTTCAAGCAGCGCCTCACGCAGTTCATGGACGAGCACATCTATCCGGCCGAGGCCGTCTATGAGCGCCAGCTGCGCGAGTCGGGCGACCCCCATCACCAGCCCGCGATCATGGAGGAACTCAAGGTACGCGCGCGCGAGGCCGGCCTGTGGAACATGTTCCTCCCCGATCCCGATGCCGGAGCGGGCCTCTCCGTCAGCGACTACGCGCCGCTCGCGGAGATCCTCGGGCACAGCCACATCGCCTCGGAGGCCTGCAACTGCTCCGCGCCCGACACCGGCAACATGGAGGTGCTCCATTTGTTCGCCACTCCCGAGCAGCGCGAGCGCTGGCTTGTACCTCTACTTGAGGGTGAGATCCGGTCCTCTTTTGCGATGACGGAGCCCGATGTGGCCTCCTCGGATGCCACCAACATCGCGCTTCGCATCGAGCGCTCGGGCGACGATTATGTGCTCAACGGGCGCAAGTGGTGGACCTCCGGGGCGCTGCATCCGCACTGCCGCATCATGATCGTGATGGGCAAGACTCAGGTGGACGGACCGCGGCATAGGCAGCAGAGCATGGTGCTCGTGCCGCTCGATATCCCCGGCGTGGAGATCCTGCGCGCGCTGCCCGTCTTCGGCTACCAGGACCAGGAGGGCCACGCCGAAATCTCCTTCACCGACGTGCGCGTGCCCGCATCGAACCTCATCGCCAGCGAGGGCGACGGCTTCATGATCGCCCAGGCCCGCCTCGGCCCAGGGCGCATCCACCACTGCATGCGCTCCCTCGGCGCCGCCGAGCGCGCGCTGCAGGCGATGTGCAAGCGCGCGGTCGCGCGCGAAACCTTCGGTCAGCCCATCGCCGCGCGCGCCAACATCCAGGACTGGATCGCCGAGTCGCGCATCGAGATCGAGATGGCGCGCCTGCTCACGCTCAAGGCCGCCTGGTTGATGGACACCGTCGGCAACCGCCACGCCCGCACCGAGATCGCCGCGATCAAGGTCGCCGCCCCCTCGATCGCGCTCAAGGTGATCGATCGCGCGATTCAGGTCCACGGCGGCGGCGGCGTATCCGACGACTTCACGCTGGCCTGGGCCTATGCCCACCTGCGCACGCTGCGCCTCGCCGACGGCCCCGACGAGGTGCACAAGCTCTCGATCGCGCGCCGCGAGCTCGCGCCCTACCTCACGGATTCCGCCCGCGCGGCGTCGTAGATATTTGCCGCGCGCACACTTGCGCGTCGAGGGCCCGCCGCGTCGTCGCGACGAGCCCCCTGGCAATGATTTGCTGGCTGCAGCTCGATCGAGCGCGCCCGGCTAATGCTTGGTCTTGCAGGCGGCGATCGCCTGTTCCTTGGCCGAGCCCGCGGGCAGCGGCGAGGAGTTGACGAGTTCTACGCACAGTTCGCGAGCCGCTTCGGCGGCCGCATTCGCGTCCCCGTTGCCCGCCTTGTCGCAGATTCCTTCGATCTTGGCCTTCGCGCTCGAGGAGAGCGTGGAGGCGGACTGAACGCCGTGCTTGCACGCCGCCACGGCCTGCTGCACCGAGGGGTTGTTGGCCACAGCCGGAACGGTGGTCCCGCCTGCCGTGGTGCTCGCGGCGGCCGTCGTGGTGCTCTGGCTGGTGGATGTCGAGCTGCTCGTGCTGCTGCTGCTGCTTCCGCAACCCGCAACGAGCACTCCGCCCAGCAGTGCAACGGCCAGCCATGTGGACAGCCTTGAAACCATGAATCCTCCTCCGATGGGTTGGAGCGAGCGTTCGTCCGCCGACCATCTGGCCATCTGAACGACCGCCTGAGTGCGCAACGCTACTCCCCTCGCTGGACGCCAGGACCTACGACCTGGCCGGCATGGGTCCTCAGCACAACGACCTCGTCCACCAGCTCCAGACCCTCCGGGCGGTGTGTGATCAGCAGCACCGACCTGCCATCGGCGGCGGCGAAAACATCGCGCATCAGCTCGCGTGCGGTCTGTGGGCCGAGGTGGGCGGTGGGCTCATCCAGCACCAGGATCGGTGCATCCGCGAGCAGCGCGCGCGCGAGCGCGATGCGCTGGCGCTGACCTCCGGAGAGCTCCCTTCCCTCCTCGCCCACGAGCGTATCCCAGCCCTCGGGCAGCTCGCCGATCCACTCCCAGATCCGCGCCCTGCGCAGCGCGCCCTCGATCTCGGCGTCATCGGCGTCGGGACGCGCGAGGCGCACGTTCTCGCGGATGCTCGCCGAGAAGAGGTGCGCGTCCTGGCCTGCGACGGCAATCGCGCGGCGGACATCCTGCTGGCGGTAGTCCCTGAGGTCGCGCCCGCCAAGCGTCACGCGTCCCCGCTCGGGGTCGAGGAAACGCAGCAGCAGGTTCACCACCGTCGTCTTGCCGGCGCCGCTCTCGCCCACGAGCGCGAGGCGTCGCCCCGCAGGAAGGCTCAGGTGCAGGCCGCACAACACGGGTGGCTGCTCGGGGCCATACCGAGCCCACACCCCCTCCAGCGCAAGGTCGAAGGCGGCGGGCGCCGCCGCGGGTCGGGCGGGGTCGCGCACCTCAGGCTCCCGATCGATCAGCTTCAGCACGCGCCGCCCTGCGCCGAGTGTGGCCGACAGATCGCGCGCGGCGCCCGCCAGCGGCTGCACGCCTTCGAATGACGCCATCGCGAGCAGCGCGAGCGTCGCGATCAGCACGCCATTCAACCCCGCGCTCGCGTGCGCCGAGACGCTCACCGCCAGCACCCCCGCCACGGTGGCGCCGGTCACGAGGATGCTGAGCCCTTCGCCCACCCCGCCCGCAAGCGCGTCACGTGCCGCGACGCGCACCAGCGTGCCGTCCGCCGCACGCAGTCTTTCGAGCTGCTCGGTCTCGCGGCCATACACCGCCAGCTCCGCCGCGCCGCGCGAGAGCTCGAGGATCTCCGCGGTCAGCTCCCCCCGCGCGGCGGCCTGACGCCGTGTCGCGCGGTCGGCCAGCGCGCCCGCGAGGATCGGCACGATCACGCCGCCGAGGAGCAATCCCGCGGCCAGCACGATGCCCGCCGCGGGCAGGAACGCCGCCGCGACCCCCACCGACACCGCGCCCGCCGATAGCGCCACGAGCGGCGGCATCGTGCCGCGTAGGTGCAGGTTCTGCAGCGCATCCACGTCCGCCACCGTGCGCGAGAGCAGCTCGCCCTGGCGGTAACCGGCGAGCTCTGCCGGCGCCAGCGGTTCGATCCGCTCGTACACCCGCACGCGGATGCGCCCCAGAGCGCGCAGCGCGACGTCGTGCGACGCCAGCCGCTCGAAGTAGCGTGCCAGCGGGCGGCTGATGCCGAAGAAGCGCACGCCCACGATCGCCACGCCGAGCGAGAGGATCGCCGGGCGCTCGGCCGCGCGAGATATCAGATACCCGGCGGTCGCCATCAACCCCACGCCGCAGAGAACCGTCGCCGCGCCGAGCGCCACCGCAAGCGCCACGCGTCGGCGCGGAGCTTCGGCGAGGGCGAGCAGGCGGCGCAGGGCGCCGATCATCCGATTGCCTGCTTGCTCGCCACCAATTGGCCACGGTGCATGACGAGCACTCGGTCGGCCAGCCGCGCAAGCTCCGGGCGGTGCGCGATCAGCAGCACGGTGCGCTCGGCGCACAGCCGCTCGACGGCCGCCGCCACCACATCGGCGCTCTCCGGATCGAGGTCGGCCGTGGGCTCGTCGAGGATCACCAGCGAAGCGTGGCGCAGGAACGCCCGCGCGAGCGCGATCCGCCGGCGCTGGCCCGTTGAAAGCACTCGGCCGCCGTCGCCCACAGGCGTGTCGTAGCCGTCTGGGAGCGCTCGCACGAACGCGTCGGCGCCCGCCAGCTCCGCCGCCGTGCGGATGCGCTCCTCCGAGGCCGTGGGGTCCGCGAGTCGGATGTTCTCTGCGACGGCGCCGCGCAGCAGCATCGGGTGCTGGGGAACCCACGCCAGCCCTCGTCGCCACACCTCCACAGAGCAGTCCGCGAGGTCCATCTCCCCCACACCAATCCTTCCCGCCGAAGGCCTGGCGAGCCCGAGCAGCAGCATCGCCACCGTGCTCTTGCCTGCACCACTCTCGCCCACGAGCGCCACCGTCTCGCCGGGGGCGAGCGCCAGGTCGAAATCCTCCAGCACCATTCCCTCTCGGGCGGGGTACGCGAAGGACACCCCCCGCATCCACACCTCCGCGGTGGCGGGACTTGGCGCGACCCGCTCGCCATCGGTGGGCGCCTCCGCGGGCGCGTCGAGCAGCTCGAGGATCCGCTCTGCCACAGCTATCCCATCCGCGCCCGCGTGGTACTGCGCTCCCAGCCGGCGCAGCGGCTGGTAGAGCTCGGGCGCGAGGATCAGCACGGTCAGCCCTGCCTGCAGGCCGAGCCCGCCGTACACCAGGCGCAGTCCCGACGGCGACCGCCACGAGCGCCACGCCGAGCGTCGCGGCGAGCTCGAGCACCGAGCCAGAAAGGAAGCTCAGGCGCAACGTTCCCATCGTTGCGCGGCGGTGGCGCTCGCTCACCTCGGCGATCCGCTCCGCCTGGACCTCGCCGCGGTTGAACGCGCGCAGCGTCGGCAGCCCGCGCACCACGTCGAGGAAATGATTGGAGAGGAGCGCCAGCGCCAGCCAGCGCTCGCGCGTGCGCTGTTCGGTGTAGCGGCCAATCAGCCACATGAACACCGGCACGAGCGGCAGCGTCGCGAGCATGATCAGCGCCGACACGTAATCGATCGGCGCCACCCACGCGAGCACCGCGATCGGCACGAGGACCGCGAGCACGACCTGCGGCAGGTAGCGCGCGTAGTAGGTCTCCAGCGCGTCGATCCCCTGCACTGCGGCCGCCGCCAGCTCGCCCCCATGCACGCCGTCGAGCGCCGAGGGCTGGGCGCGCAGGCGGCGCTCGAGCAGCGCCAGGCGCAATTCGGAGAGTACGCGCGCGGCGCCGCGGCGCCCCGCCGCCTCAAAGCCCCATGCCAGGACGCCGCGCCCAGCCGAGACGAGCACCAGCAGGAGCAGTTCGCCGCGAAGATCCTCCAGTGGGGCGCCGTGAAACGCACGTGCCACCACGCGCGCCAGCAGCGTCGCCTGCAGGAGAATCAGCAACGCACCGGCGAGCCCCAGCGCCACATCCACGCCGAGCAGCGCTCGCACCGAGCGCGCACGCTCGGTCAGGCGCGGGTCAAGCGGGCGCATCGGCGCGCCGCCTCCTCAGGGCCCGGGGGGCGCGCGGCCTCAGAGCCCATGCTCTTCGCCACCAGCGCCTGCACCACGTTGCCCTCAGGCTGCTCTCCGCCCACGCGCGCGCGGAACACGTAGTACGTCCAGGCCTGGTAGAGCAGGACCACCGGCATGAAGATAGCCGCCGTCACCGTCATCGCCACCAGCGCGTAGTGCGAGGAGGCCGAGTTGGACAGCGTCAGGCTGTGCGCGAAGTCCGTCGAGGAGACGAGCACGCGCGGGTAGAGGCCTGTGAAGATCGTGGCCACCACCGCCACCGTCGCCGAGGCCGTCATCGCGAACGCGACGCCGTTGCGGCGCATGCGCAGGAAGACGACCGCCGCCACCAACGCCACGCCGCCCAGCGCGGCCGGCAGCACCGGCGGGAACACCTGCTTGTCGTTGTCGTTCACCGCCACCACCACCGTCCACGCGAGCAGCGCGATGCCGCCGAGCGCCGCGGGCACGGCGAGTCGACGCGCCATCTGAGCGGAGCGCTCGCAGCAACTCGCCCACCGTGCGCAGCGTTAGGAAGGTCGCCCCGTGGAAGGCGAACAGCACCACCACCACCAGTCCCGCGAACACGGTGTAGGGGCGTGAACAGGTCCCAGAAGGTCCCGCTGAAGTTGTGCGCCGAGTCGATCGGCACGCCGTGCACGAGGTTCGCCAGCGCCACGCCCCACACGAGCGCTGCGCCGATGCTGCCCACCGTGTTGGCCCAGCACCACACGGCGCGCCAGCGCGGCGACTCGCTCTTGGTGCGCCACTCAAAGGAGACCACGCGCACGATCAGGCACACGAGCACCAGCACCAGCGCGAGGTAGAAGCCCGAGAACATCGTCGCGTACCACACGGGAAACGCCGCGAAGGTGGCCGCTCCCGCAACCACCAGCCACACCTCGTTGCCGTCCCACGCCGAGCCGATCGCCTCGAACATAGTCCCGCGGTCCTCTTCATCGTGCGCGAGGACTGGCAGCAGCGCGCCAACGCCGAAGTCGAAACCCTCCAGCAGGAAGTACCCCGCCCACAGGAACGCGATCAGGCAGAACCAGACGGTCTGCAGGCTCATCAGTAGCCGATCGCCGGGAGTGGGGCGACGGCCTCGGGGCCGGAGCGCACCTCGGGCGGGTCCAGACGGGCGTAGCGACGCATCAGCACGAAGTCGGTGACCCCGAGGGCGATGTAGAGCGCCACGAACACCACGAGGCTCACGCCGATCATCGTGGCGCTCACACTCGGCGAGTTGGCCTGCGCGGTCTTCAAGAGTCCCTGCACGATCCACGGCTGGCGCCCCACCTCGGTGAGCACCCAGCCCGCGGTCATCGCGATGAAGGGGAACGAGATACCCACGATCGCCGTCTTCTGGAACCAACGGGTGCGTCTCCAGGCGCCCCGTGCGATACAGCCAGGCGCCGAGCGCGGAGAGCAGGAACATCAGCGTCCCCACGTAGGCCATCACGCGCATCGACCAGTAGATCGCGCGCACCGGCGGGAGGTAGTTGCCGGGGCCGTGTTCGCGCACCTCCTGCTGCTGGAGCTGATCGAGCCCCTTCACTTCGCTGTGCAGCGACCCCGTCGAGAGCAGCGAGAGCAGGTCGGGCACCGTTATCGAGAAGCTCGGCGTGGGGTTCTGCGCGCTGAAGCCACCGATCTGAAAGAGCGAGAAGGCGGCCGGCTTTTCACTGTTCCAAAGCGCCTCCGCGGCGGCGATCTTCATCGGCTGGTCGGTCGTGGTTGTGATCCCGAAGTTGCTTCCCACCGCGAGGTTCACCAGCGTCACGGGCACCGCCACCACGAGCGCGAGCGCCGCGGCCTTGCGGAAGATCTCGACGTTGCGCGCGCGCAGGAAGTGCCAGCAGGCGATGCCCAGGATCACAAGCGCCGCGGTGGTGAAACCGGCGAGGATCGTGTGCAGGAAGGCATGCACGGCGAAGTTGTTTGTAAGGAGCGCCCCCACGTCGGTCAGCTGCGCCTTGCCGTTCACCACCTTGTAGCCCACGGGGTGCTGCATCCAGGAGTTCGCCACGAGGATGAAGTACGCCGACAGCCACGTGCCGAGCGCGGCGAGCCAGATGCTCGCGAGGTGCAGGCGCGGGGAGATGCGATCCCAGCCAAAGATCCACACCCCCAGGAAGACGGCCTCCAGGAAGAACGCCGCCAGCCCCTCGATCGCCAGCGGCGCGCCGAACACACCGCCCACGAACTGCGAGTACACCGACCAGTTCATGCCGAACTGGAACTCCTGCACGAGCCCCGTGGCGACGCCGATCGCGAAGTTGATCAAGAGCAGCGTGCCGAAGAAGCGCGTGAGGCGCAGCCACTGCTCATTGCCGGTGCGCCGCCACAGCGTCTGCATGCTCGCCACCAGCGGCGCCAGGCCGAGCGTGAGCGGCACGAACAGAAAGTGGTAGATCGATGTCGTCGCGAACTGCGCGCGGGCCAGATCCACGGTTGTGGAGGCAAGGATTGATGTGACGGAAAGGGGGGTCACGTGGTGACCCGCTCCACGCTCTCGAGCTCACCAGAGATCAGCGCGCTCTGGCGCACGCCGAAGCGCGAGCCGATCCACTTGATCAGCACCTCGATGCGCCGGCCCGGAGCGCCCCCCAGGTAATACAGGTGAACACCCAGGTAGGTGAAGAAGGCAAGGCGACCCGAGAGTTCGACGCCGCGGATCGCACATACGGCCTTGCCGCGGCCGACGACCGCGAGCGCGCCCTTGTCGAAGTAGTGAAACGGCGTTGAGGCACCGGGCTGGCCGGCGGAGATCGCCTTGGCCACATGGCGTGCCTGCTGGATGGCGACCGTGGCAAGACCGGGCAGCGGACGGCCCTCGGGACCTTCCAGGCAGGCGATGTCGCCGATCACCGACACCTCGGGATGGCCGGGGACCGTCAGGTCTGGGTTTACTTCGATGCGCCCACCGCGATCGGTACTGGCGCCCGTGGCGCGCGCGACCGCCTCGGTGAGCGGGACGCTGTGCACCCCAGCCGCCCAGATGACCGTGCGCGCGTCGATGCGCTCGCTCTGACCGTCGACCTCGAAGGTGACGCCGCCGGCGTCGATCGCGGTGGCGCGCGCGCTCTCGCGCACGGTCACACCCACCTCCTGCAGCTGCGCGGCCACATCGCCGGAGAGCTTCTCGCTGAACGCGGCCACGACGCGCTCGCCCGCATCGAGCAACACCACCCGCGCGCTCGGCGCGTCGATGCGCCGGAAGTCGCGCCGCATCGTGCGCGCGGTGATCGCCAGCTGGCCGGCCACCTCGACGCCCGTGGGGCCGCCGCCAACCACCACGAACGTCAGCCACTGCGCCTGCTCGAGGGGATCCTGCGAGCGCTCGGCCTCCTCGAAGGCGCCGTAGAAGCGGCTGCGCATGTCCACAGCATCGGCGAGCGTCTTCAGCCCGCAGGTGACCTCGCGCCACTCGTCATGTCCGAAATAGGAGGTCTGCGCGCCGCAGGCCACGATCAGGCTGTCGTACTCCAGACGCTGGCCGCGGTCGAGCAGCACTTCGCGGCGCTCGGCGTCGACGTCTGTCACCTCGGCCATCAGCACGGTGGTGTTGGCGGCGCGCCGCACGCCCCAGCGGATCGGCGAGGCGCAGTCGCTGGAGGACAGTGCGCCGGCCGCGGTCTGGTAGAGCAACGGCTGGAAGAGGTGGTGGTTCATGCGATCGACCAACGTCACCTCCACATCGGCATGGCGCAACTTGCGCGCCGCCGCCAGCCCACCGAAGCCCGCGCCGACGATCACCACGCGCCGGCGCTGTGCGGCGCCACCATCAACTGCCACGCGGCACCCCAAGACGCTCCAGCAGGTGGTCGCCCACGCGCAGCCCGTTGGCCATCGCGGTCAGCGCCGGGTTGACGGCGCCGATGCTGGGAAAGCAGCTCGTATCGACGACGTAGAGGTTGTCGAGCTCGTGCGCCTTGCAGTCCGCGTCGAGCACCGAGGAGGCAGGGTTCGAACCGAAGCGGCAGGTGCCCGCCTGGTGGGCCACGCCAGCCACGGGGATTGGGTTCTTCAGGTAGGCGTGGCGGTGGATCAGGTGATCGGGGTGCATCCCGATGTGCCCCAGGAGCCCCTTGAGCTTGTGGTAGAGGCGGTCGCGCGCCTCCCCGTTGGTGGCGCTGTAGCAGAGCTTCACGCGCCCATCGGAAGCAAGCGTAACGCGGTTCTCTGCGCGCGGAAGATCCTCGGTGGAGAGCCAGAAGTCGACCGCGTGACGCGCAACCTCATCGAGCGAGCGGGTGGGCGCGAGGCGCGTCTCGATCGGCTTCTCGCCGCGATACATCGGCTCCTGGGACTTGCCCACCATCTGCAGGTTGCCCAGCGGGAAGTCGAAGTCCTCGCCACCGCTGAAGTAGAAGTCGTTGAGGCCGAGCGTCTTCTGGAAGACCGTTGGGTTCTCCTCCTTGGAGAGCGCGAGCACGGCGACGCTGTTGTGGAACATGTAGTTGCGCCCCAGCTGATCGGAGCCGTTGGCCAGGCCGTTGGGGTGCGCGTCGTTGGCGGAGGCGAGCAGCAGCTTCGCCGAGTTGGCCGCGCCACAGGACACCACGACGATGTCGGCGCTGAGGAGCTCACGAGCGCCCTCGCGCTCCACGACGACCTCCGTGACGGCCGTGCCGGCGTCGTTGGTGTGCAATTCCACCGCGCACGCGTTGCGCAGCAGTGTCACATTCTCATGCTCGAGCGCCGGGCGCACCGCGAGCACCTCGGCGTCTGACTTGGCGTGCACCACGCAGGGAAAGCCATCGCAATCCTGACAGCGCACGCAGGCGCTGTAGGCCATGTCGTCCTCTCGGAGCATCACCCCGCAGGGCGCATGAAACGGATGGTGGCCAATCGCGGCAAGATCGTCTGAGAGCTGCTGGATACGCGGCTCGTGCGAGACGGCCGGGTAGGGATAGGGAGAGGAGGTGGCCGGTTCGGTGGGATCCTCGCCGCGCGCGCCGTGAACGCGGTAGAGGTGCTCGGCCTGCGAGTAGTAGGGCTCCATCTGCTCGTAGGAGATCGGCCACGCGGGCGAGAGTCCATCGCAGTGGTGAAGCTCGCCGAAATCCTCTTTGCGCAGGCGATAGAGCGCCGCGCCGTACAGCTTCGTGGCGCCGCCCACGAAGTAGTGCACCTGCGGCTGAAAGGGCTTGTCGTCGCTGTCGTACCAGGAGTCCTCGGATATGTAGCGACCCTTCACGAACACATCCTCGGCGAGCCAGTTCTGTGGCTCGCGGGGGAGCCAATCGCCGCGCTCGAGCAAGAGGATGCGCTTGCCGGAGGCGGCCAGTCGGTGGGTGAGCGTGCCGCCGCCCGCGCCACTGCCGATCACGATCACGTCGTAGTGGTCGCTCATCCCTGCAGCTCTTCGATCCGCTCGGCGAGGATGATGCGCGCGGCCGCCTCGATCAACGCGAGGTGCGAGAACGCCTGAGGGAAGTTGCCCAGGTGGCGCCCGGTGCTCGTATCGAACTCCTCGGCGTAGAGCCCAAGCGGCGAGGCGACGCGCAGGAGCCGTTCCATCAGATCCCGCGCTCGCTGCTCCTCGCCGATCACCGCAAGCGCCGAGACGAGCCAGAAGGAGCAGATCAGGAACGACCCCTCCTTGCCCGAAAGACCGTCGTCGGTCTCATCGGTGCGGTAGCGCAGCACGAAACCGTCCTCGGTCAAGTCGTCGGCGATCGCCAGGACGCTCGCATGCAAGCGCTCATCGGTGCCGGGCAGGAACCCGAACAGCCCCGCCAGCAGCGTGGATGCGTCGAGCGCGTCGGTGTCGTAGTGCTGGCGCAGCACGCCATCCTTGGTGAGGCCATGGGTGAGGATGTCGTCCTTGATCTCATCCGCGGTCTGCCCCCAGCTCGCCTGCAGCTTGGCGTCGCCGCGCATCGCCGCGAGCTTGGAGGCGCGGTCCATCGCCACCCAGCACATCAGCTTGGAGGAGACGTAGTGCTGGGGCTTGCCGCGCGCCTCCCAGATGCCCTGATCGGGTTCGCGCCACACGGCGCTCGCGCACTTCGCCTGCGCCTGCACGATCGGCCACAGCCGCCGCGGCAGCCGTTCCGAGCGCCGGGTGTGCAGCAGGATCGAGTCGAGCGCCGCGCCGAAGACATCGTTCTGGCGCTGGTCGAAGGCGCCGTTGCCGACCCGCACGGGACTCGCGCCCGCGTAGCCGGTGAGATCGTCGCGCGTCGTCTCGGTGAGGTCGCGTCGCCCGTCGATCCCGTACATGATCTGTAGCGCCCCGTCCTTGTTGGGCTCCAGGTCGGCGATGAACTGCATGAACTCCTCCGCCTCCCAGTCGAGGTTGAGGTAGTGAAGCGCCTGCAAGGTGAACGTCGAGTCGCGCAGCCAGGTGTAGCGGTAATCCCAGTTACGCTCGCCCCCCGGCGTCTCGGGCAGCGAGGTGGTGAGCGCGGCGACGGTTGCGCCCGTGGGCATGTAGGTGAGCCCCTTGATCACCATGGCCGAGCGCTGGATCGGCTCGCGCCAGCGGTGGTCGGGTAGGCGCGCGCGAGACAGCCAGCCACGCCAGTAGCCCGCGGTCGCCGCGAGCGCCTCATTGGCCTCGTCGATGGTCTGCGGCGCGACGAGCTCCTCCGCCCACGAGAGCGCACAGTAGATCTGATCCCCCTGCTTGAGCGTGTGCCTCGCCCTCACCCAATCGCCCTCGACACCCACGGCCATGTCGGTCCGCAGGCGGATCGTCGTCTCGGCCCCATTCGCATCGGCCTGGTGGCCTTCCTCAGCGACCGTCCACTGAGCGGGGATGCGCCCGTAGTCGAAGACCGGTTCGCAGGTGAGCTCCATCTCGACCTCCCCGTCGAGGCACATCGCGACGCGCACGAGGAGGTGATCGGCGTCTTCGTCGGTCGGCGGCCTGGTATGGGGCGTGACGAGATCGACGCCGCGGCGGGGGCCAAGGGTGAGCGAGTCGCGCACGATCACCCAGCCGGTGGGCGTGGTCCAGGTGGTGAGCAGCGTGTTGGTTCCAGGCTCGTAGACGCGCGCCGTGGGCACATTGATCCCGAAGGGCGCGAAGCGGAAGGCGCCGGCCTGGCGGTCGAGCAGCGTGCCGAACACGCTCGGGGAGTCGAAGCGCGGCACGCACAGCCAGTCGACCGTCCCATCGGGCGCGATCAGCGCGCCGGTGTGGCAGTTGGAGAGGAACGCGTAGTCGGCGATCGGCGGAAATGGCGAAGGGGCCGCCGCGCTCTGGGGGGCGGCGGGCTCCGCAGCCTTGGCCTTGGCTCTGGGCTTTGCCTTTGCCGGGCTCATGCGGCGATCCAAGGACCGTGCCACGCCCCGAACCCGGCGACCAGCGCATCGCCGGCCGCCGGGCCCCACGTCCCCGGCGCATAGGGGTGTACGGGCGGGGGCGAGTTGAGCAGCGGTTCGAAGATGCGCCACGTCTCTTCGATCGAATCCTGGCGCGTGAAGCGGGTGCTGTCGCCGCGCATCGCGTCGAGCAGCAGCACCTCATAGGGGGTCGGCGCCTCGCCGCCCTCCTCGGCGAACTCCATATCGAGCGTGATCTCCTGGGGGCCGGCGGCGTCGGCGCGGTGCGCGTCGAGGATCAGCTGCGTGCCGGTCGACGGGTCGAGCTTGATCACGAGCTGATCGGGCACCGGCCGGCGGTGGCCATGCTCCATGAAACCCAGGCGCGGGGGGTGGCGGAACACGGCGCGCAGCTCGGTCTGCGTGACTGGAAGCTTCTTGCCGGTGCGGATGAACCACGGCACGCCGGCCCAGCGCCAGTTGTCGATGTCCAGGCGCATCGCGGCATAGGTCTCCGTGGTGGAGCCCTTGGCGACGCCATCGATGCTCAGGTAGCCGTCGTACTGACCGCGCACGTAGTGCTTGGGATCGGCCGCCGCGGTGGAGCGGAAGACCGCGAACTTGGCGTCCTTGAGGGTCTTGGCGTCGTTCGCGGCGGGGGCCTCCATCGCGGCGGCGGCAACGACCTGCATGAGGTGGTTGACGACCACGTCGCGCACGGCCCCCACGGGGTCGTAGAAGTGGCCGCGATCCTCGACACCGAAGCTCTCGGCCATCGTGATCTGCACGCAGGCGATGTGGCTGCGATTCCAGATCGGCTCGATCATCGTGTTGGCAAAGCGCAGGTAGAGGACCTCGTCGGTGCCCATCTTGCCCAGGAAGTGATCGATCCGATACAGCTGGGACTCGTCGAGGTACTGGTGGATTTCGCCCGCCAGCGCGCGCGCGGAGGCGAGATCGTGGCCGAAGGGCTTCTCCACGACCACGCGCCCGTGCTTGGTGAGACCGGCGCCGGACAGGCCCCTGATGACCATGCCGAACAGCGAGGGCGGGATCTCCAGATAGAAGACGGGCGTGTGGAAGTCCTTCAGCGCATCGGCCACGCGCTGGTAGACCCCCTCGTCGGCGAAGTCGCCGGAGATGTAGGAGAGGCGCGCGGCGAACCGCGCGAACACCTGCTCGTCGATCGTCTCCCCGCACGCTTCGATCGATTCGCGGGCGCGCCCCCGCAGGTCCTCCACCGTCCAGTCGTCGGCTGCCACGCCCACGATCGGACAGTCGAGGAGGCATCTGGCCTCCAGACGGTAGAGCGAATGGAACGTCATCACCTTCGCGAGGTCGCCGCTGATGCCGAAGATCACGAGTACGTCGGCTGGCTGAGGAGCGCTCTGTCCGGCGAGGGTTGGGCCCTGGGGCCGAGGGGGTGCCGCTGGGCTCATCTAGGCCTTTCGTTTCGGGAGGGGCAGCGCCGGCGGAGGCCGCCGGTGAGGATCGTCGCGTTGATGCTCTCACTTTCCGCGGCGCCTGCACATCACCCGCATGGGGTGATGGAGTTATGGGCTCTCAGGGGATCGGGTGCGAAGCATCGCGAATGTCAAGCACCGGCCGGTTGGCTGTTGGCGGCGGTGGGAGAAGAACCGCGAGTGCATCTGGAGGGTGTCGAGTCCCGCCACCTCGATACTCTCACGCGGTACGCCGACGCTCATGAGATCGGCCGCGGCGGCACTCCACAGGTCGAGCAGATACCTCTCTTCCTCCGGCTTTTCCTCCCCACGCAGATGCGCTGCCTCGCCTCGTGGGCGAAGGAGACCGATGCCGGGGAACTCAGCGCGCACCCGCTCGGCGACGTCGACGCCGACCTCGTAGCTCGCGGGACCGATCGAAGGACCGATCGCGGCCACGAGCGTGGCGGGATCGCTCCCGAAGTGTGTGCGCATGGCCTCGATGGCGTTGCGCAGGATGTGGTGAACGGCGCCTGCCCAGCCGGCGTGCACTACGCCCACAGCAGGAGTGAGGGGGTCGAAGAGCACCACCGCAACGCAGTCGGCGTGCATTACCGCAAGCACCACTCCGGCGTCGCGTGTGATCAGCGCATCGGTGTGGGGCAGGGCATCCTCGAACCGCAGTGCACCACGGCCGCGATCGGCGTCGCTCACCACCCCCACCTCTCCCCCGTGGACCTGCTGCGCGAACACGAACGCGGAGGGCTCGACCCCGAGTGCGGCGGCAAGGCGACGACGGTTCTCGAGCACGGCGTCCGTGTTGTCGCCAACGTGCAGGCCCAGGTTGAGCTCGTTGTAGGGTGGCTTGCTCACACCTCCGCGGCGGGTGGTGCACCCTGCGAGCACGGCGGACTCGTGTGGCCTCAGCGAGTCGAATTCATAAAGGGCGAGGCGCTTCCTTGCGACTCCCGGTCTCTCCACGACGGTCCGTTACCTGCCTTCCACAAATGGGTGGCGCCACGCCCTCAGAGAGGGAAGTCCTCTTTCAGCGAGGCGATCGCATAGTCGGCGCCCGCCTCGCGCAGCTGCTCGACGCTGAAGTGATGGCTGCCGACACCGACGCACGCCACCTCGGCGGCGTGCGCTCCCTCGACGTCGTGGGGCGTATCTCCCACCGCGAGTGCCTGTGCCGCGGAGACGGGCTCGCCGTAGACAAGCGAGGCCCGGCTGAGCGCGGTGCGCACGATCTCCCCCCGGTCGACCGAGTCCGAGCCGTAGCCGCCGAAGGAGAAGAAGCGGTTGAGCCCGGCGCGGTGGAGCTTGACGTGCGCAGCGGCCTCGACGTTGCCCGTTATCAGCCCAAGCAGATGGCCCTCTTCGAGCAACCGCGGCAGCAGCTCATCTACGCCGGTGAGCACGCGGTAGTCATCGGATTCGGCGACCGTGCCGTACAGGTAGTGCAGCCGGCGCTCCAGCAGTCGTGCGAACTCGTGACGCTCGGGGTCGCGGTGGAGTACCGCCTGGAATGTCTTGCGTCCGACGTCGGGGTCGGTCATGCCGGTGTCGGTGAACTCGCCGATGTCGGCGGGGATTCCGTAGAGCTCGTCGAAGGCCATGCCGCCAAGAGGCCGCGCCTGCGCCGCCCGTGATGATGAGCGTCCCGTCGATGTCGAACAGGACGGCGAGACGTTCGGTGGCCATCGGTCGCTCCCGGCTACCGCCGCCTCACCGCGTGCGGCCCTTCTTCGTGACGGCTCCGCTCACGCGAGCGCGCCCGGGACCTCGTCCTTCAGCGCCTGCTTGATCTGCTCGCGGAACTCTGGTGTGTCTTCGTGACCGTGGGCGGTGACGGCGTGCGTTACGGCCGCGTCGAGGATGTGCTCCTCGCTCCCGGCCATCGCGATGTCACAGCCGCTCTCGCTGGGCATCTCCCGGCAGTCGATGTACTTGCGGGGCATTGCTCCTCCAATCGTGGGTGGTGGTGCGGATCGCTTCGGGTTCAGCGTACTCCCCTTACTTGAAGGGCGCAGGCCAGCGACCTCAGTGGTCAGGCTCTGCCAGCGGATCGACGACGACCACCCCGGCGGCATCGAAATCGCGTCGGTCGATGGTCGCAACCGCTAGATCGTGTGCCAGTGCAGTCGCGGCGATGAGACTGTCCTTGATCGGCATTGCGTGCCCTTCCGCGCGAAGTTTCGCGAGCAGCTCGGCCCAACGCAGTCCTGTCGAGGCCTCCCACGGGAGGCACTGCAATCTCTGTACTCCATCCTCGAACCAGCGCTCGAGTCGGCTTCGGCGACGACCACGTGGGAGCAGCAAAATGCCGAAACGGATCTCACCCAGGATGACCGGATCGACGGCGAGCTCGGGCTCACTGTTCCCAAGCCAATCGATGACGCGTTGGTCCGGGGCGGGCTTGGTCGCCTCCGAGAGGACGTTCGCGTCAACCAGATAGCGCGCCAATGCGATCAGCTAAAGCGAATCTGTTGACTCCGACTCAATCTCTACGAACCACCCGTCATCTGGACACGACCGCAACCAATCGACCAGGCCACGGTTCGGCGGCGGCGTCAGCCGTGTGAGCCGGTACTCATCGGGACCAACGCGGTCGACCTCGAACTCCTCCCCCGCCTCGATGCCATCCGCGGCGCGAAACTCCGCCGGAAGAACGATCTGGCCCTTCGTCGAGATAGTGGTACGCATGTGCGTAAGATAGCATCTTACTGGCTTGCCGGGGTCGATCTGTACCTTTGCGCAGAGCGTCGAGGAGGCAAACAGATAGGCGACCAAATGTTAGACAGAAGCCCGTCCATCTGGTAGTCGTCGGACCGTGAACGAGACTCCGAATATAGGCGAGGTTCGCGCGGCCGGGTCGGTTACGTGAAGTGGAGGCCAGGGAAGAAGACCAAACCATCGAGCGCGAGTAGAGGCTTTGCGCCAAGCGCTGGTAGACGCTACGCGAGCGCCAGCTTGAGGTCTGCTGGGCTTGCCTTCGCCGGCAGCTCCAGCCGAAGCTCGCCCTGGGCCTCATCGAGAAGCCTGCGGATATCGATCAGGGTCAGACCCACGAGATCGCCGTTCTCGTCGAAGCTAACAGCGTGACCTTCGGGCGTCTCGTCGAAGTCGATGGCCCGCGCGGGATCGCCCTGAGCGAGATAGAGCACGTCCGCATCATGGTCATAGCGAACTCGGTCAAACGTGTATGGGCCGATGTGGACTGTCATGGCTTGCTTCTCCTCGGGAATGCTGTTCGTATGCTCCCACCGGAGTCCTCGTCAAAGGCTACTACGACCTTGAGCCATCGACTTGGGCCCGCATCCCGCAGGTAGAACCAGTCCTGGCCGGGACGTGGCTGCTCGATCAACTCAGTCGGCGCCTCAACCGCCCGAAGCACTTCGGCACGGAACGGCGCCATGTAGACCTAAACATCTACGATGCCCCGCGACATCCGTCCAGGATGTCCCGAGACACAACAAAGTGGAGACGGTGGGAATCGAACCCACGTCCGCAATCGCGTGAAGAGTGGTATCTACGAGCGTAGCCGGCGCTCTGATCTCATCCCTCGCTCGCCTCGCCGGCGGGGTTGCGGGGGACCAGCTCCCTGAAGATTCCCTGGCTCGGCGAGAGCGGACCTCACCAGGTGAGCCTGCTATCTGATCCCGGAGATCCCCGCCGCAGGCGAGTGGGGCCCGAGACCTCGGCACCTAGTGTTGGCTAGGCCGCGAGGGCGTACTCGTGAGAGTCCGCACTTATGGTTTTCCCGGGTGTTTTACGAGGCCGCCCGGGACCTCGGCTCGCCACCACCCCCACGAACCGACCGCGTCGAAGCCTGTCGTCCCCTGGGAGTGCTTGGAGGAGCCAGTGTAGCGGGCGCTGCACGAGCCCGTTAGGCGCGGCTTATGGAGCCTGCGAGAATGGAGACATGGATGGAGAGTTCCCGATCGAGCAAACGCCTTGGGAGCATCCACCGGAGAGCCCCTTTGGCGATGCGCCACCGCGGCGCTCGCTGCGAGGGCGCGTGGGCAGCGCGGCGGCGGGAACGGTGGCGGTGGGCGCGAAGTTCGCCACCACGCTGAAGGCGCTGCTGGTGGCGCTGCCCAACTTGAAGCTGCTGACGACCGCGGGCACGGCGATGGTGTCGGTGGCCGCCTACTCGCTGCTGTGGGGGTGGCAGTTCGCGGTGGGGTTCGTGGTGCTGCTGTTCGTGCACGAGATGGGACACGTGGTGGCGCTGCGACGCGAGGGGATCCATGCGAGCTCGCCGATGTTCATCCCGTTCCTCGGCGCGGTGATCGCGGCGCGCTCGCTCGGCGACAACGCGCTGGCGGAGGCGCGCGTGGGCCTTGCGGGACCGATCCTTGGATCGTTGGGCGCGGCGGTGTGCCTGGTGGTGGGAGAGACTACGAACAGCAACTTCTTCCGCGCGCTGGCATATGTGGGGTTCTTCCTGAACCTGTTCAACCTGATCCCGATGCTGCCGCTGGATGGGGGCAGGGCGATGGCGGCGATGGCGCCGTGGATGTGGTTTGTGGGTTTGGCGGCGATGGTGCCGCTGCTGTTTGTCTTCCCCCACGGCTACATCATTCTGATCATCCTGCTGTTCGGCGGAAGGGAGCTGTGGCGGCGCTGGCAGCTGCGCAAGACGCGAACGCTCGAGCAGGCGGCCTACTACCGCGTCTCCCCACGGGCGCGCACCGCGGTGGCGGTTGTGTACGTTGGTCTGATCGTGCTGCTTGTAGTGGGCATGGATACGGCCTACATCAGCCGCACCATCTCCTAGCGCCGCGCTTCGCGAATCCCGCGTTCCATCTCCCGGCGGGAGTCCTTCTCCTTGAGCGTCTGGCGCTTGTCGTACAGATCCTTGCCGCGCGCGAGCGCGATCTCGACCTTGGCGCGGCCACCGGAGAAGTAGATGCGCGTGGGCACGAGCGTGTGGCCGCGCTCGGTGACCTTGGCGGCGAGGCGATCGATCTCGCGCCGATGCGCGAGCAGCTTGCCGCGGGCGCTCGGGGTCGTGGTTCTCGCGCGAGGCGGGCGCGTAGGGCGGGATGTGAATCGAATGCAGCCACAGCTCGCCCTCGCGCAGCGAGGCGTAGCCGTCCTTGAGCTGCGCGCCGGACTCGCGCAGCGCCTTGACCTCGGTGCCCTCGCAGCTCGATGCCGCACTCCAGGCGCTCGAGCAGCTCGTAGCGATAGGAGGCGTAGCGGTTGGAGGCCACGTCGCCGGCGCCGATCTTGCGCTTCTTGGTCTTCGCCATCAATCGAGCCTAGAGGATGCGGGAGAACCTTTTTAAGGCTCCGCCCCCAGGGGGGCTACGCAATGGGGATCGCAGTGGACCTCACGGCGCGCGAGCCAGATCGACCCGCCCGCGGGGTGCGTCGACGCGCTTTACGACCACGGAGAGCGGGTCGCCGAGGCGGAGCGTGGCCCCGGAGCGCTCGCCCTGGAGGATGGTGCCCTGGCGGTTGAGCGTCCACCAGTCGCGCTCCTCGGCGCCGGAGAGGTTGCGCACGGGGAGCATCCCCTCATACGGCGGCGGTACTCCGCCCGTCTGGTGGGCGTCGCTGGGCGCGTGCCCGAAGGCGACGAAGGCGCCGGCGGAGATCAGCCCGGTGACCTCGCCGGGGAAGGGCGGCTCCCAGCCCTCTTCGAACAGTGTCCGCTCGAGCGCGAAGCAGCCGGCGATGTCATCGCCGTAGCGCTCGATCTTCATCGCCTCGCGCTCGCGTTCGGAGGTCCACTCCCCCAGCTCACGCCATCGCCCCGGCGCGGGGCGGGCGCTCTGGGGCGCCGAGCGTGGAGAGCAGCGCGCGGTGACAGACGAGATCGGGGTAGCGGCGGATGGGCGAGGTGAAGTGGCAATAGCAGCCGCGATCCAAGACCGGCGTGACCGATGTTCTTGGGCGAATAGAAAGCCTGCTTGAGCGAGCGAAGAACGAGCGAAGTGAGCGCGAGGCGTCCACCGGAGGCGGCGACGCCCGCATCCCCGCGACTCGCGCGGGCAGCGAGGGTGCGGATGTGGCGCTCGACGCGCTCGGAGATGTCGCCGATCAGCTCCGCCGCACGGGTGCGCGAGAGCTGGCTGGGCACCGGCGGCGTGGGCACACCGAGGCTGACGAGCTGATCGACGAGGCGTTCGACGCTCTCGACCTCGGGGCGCTGTGCACGCGGTACAGGCACGGGATGCGGCGCTCGGCGAGGTGACGGGCGACGGCTTCGTTGGCGGCGATCATCAGGTGCTCGATCAGGCGGTGGGACTCGGTTTGGGTGCGGTGCGCGCACCTCCTCGACGTTGCCGTCGGTGTCGAAGACGAACTCGGGCTCGGCCTGAGTCGAGGGTGAGGGCGCCGCGCTCTTGCGGCGCGTGCCTCGCCCAGCGCGGCGGAGGCGGCGCGCGCGGCAGCGAGCGCCTCGCCCCAGGGCTCCTGCGCGGCGATGCGCGCCGGCGAAGATGCGCGTCGACGCGCTCGTAGTCCAGACGCGCGTCGGAGCGGATCAGCGAGCGATGAGAAGGCCGCGCGGGTGATCTGCGCGCCGTGCAGATCGAGCTCCACGGTCACCGCGAGGCGGTCGGCGTCGGGGCACGAGCGAGCAGGCGTCGTTGGAGAGCGCCGGGGGCAGCATCGGCTCGACGGCGCCGGGGACGTAGACGTGGTGGCGCGGTGGCGTGCCTCGCGGTCGATGAGCGAGCCCTCGGGCACGTAGGCGCTGACATCGGCGATGTGGACCCACACGCGAATGCCCCCACCGGGCGAGAGCGCTTGGCGGAGATGGCGTCGTCGAAGTCGCGTGCGGTGAGGGGGTCGATGGTGAAGGTGGGCAGATCGCGCAGATCGCGCCGCGATTGGATGTCGGCGTGGGCGTCGAGCCCGCGGTCGCGCGCGGCGCGCGCCTCGCGTTCGACGGGGCTTCTCGAAGCGACGCGAAAGACCGCGTTCGCGCATCATCGCCTCGAGCGTCTTGCGCGCAGAGAGGCGCTTCTCGGGCGGCCACCGGCGACGCCTGGCATTGCGCCAGCGCGCTGCGCGGCCGACTCACTTGACCTTCGCCGCGAGCGTGTTGAGCGCGACGTCGAGGCCGTGCTGGGTGTCGACCTGGCCGTGCGGGCGATGGCCACTTCGGGCGTCGATGCCCGCGCCCTGCTTGACGCCGCCGCCGCCGAGGTTGCGCCCGTTGGGCGTGAAGTACTCGCCGACGGTGATGTCCAGCGCGCCGCCGTTGGACGAGCGGCTCCTCCTCCTGGAAGACGCCCTTGCCGAAGGTGTGCGTGCCGACGACCGTCGCGCGATGGTGGTCCTGCAGCGCGGCGGTGACGATCTCCGAGGCCGAGGCGGTGTTGCTGTCGACGAGCACCACCATCGGGATCGACGGCGGGGATCGCGTCGCCGCTGCGCGTCAGCGTCTGCGAGCGGCTGCGTGCGCCCGCGCGTGCTGACGACGATCGTGCCCGTGCGCGATGAAGATGCTCGCGATCAGCTGCGCCTCCTCGACGAGCCCGCCGCCGTTGGCGCGCAGGTCGAGCACGATCCCGCGCGCGCCGCTGTGCAGCAGGTGTTCGACGGCTTCGCGCACTTCGCCGTGCGCGCCGGGGCTGAACGTCGCCAGCGCGACGACGCCGAGCTTGACGCCGTTGACGGTGCGCGTCGCGGAGGCCGACCACGGGCTCGGAGATCGTGGCGCGCGTGGCGGTGACGGTGCGGGTGGTGGTGTGCGTGCCCGACGCGGCGCTCGATCTGCAGGCGTCACGTCGGTGCCGGGCGGGCCCTTGATCAGCGCGGTCGTCCTTGTCGGAGGAGAGCCCGTCGAGCGAGCGTCCGTTGACGGCGACGATCGTGTCGCCGACCTTCATGCCCGCGCGCGCGGCGGGCGAGCCGTCGAACACGTGCGCGATGACGCAGGCCGCGTGCAGTCGGGGCGCGGACCGACCTCCACGCCGATCCCGGTGAAGCTCGGCGGCTGCGTTGAATTCGCGAAATTCGCTGCGGGGTGAGGTAGTGCGAGAAGCGATCGCCGAGGCTCGGCGACGGCGCCGGCGATCGACGCGTTGGCGAGCTGGCTCTTGGCGATGGGCCGGTAGTAGTCGCTGGAGATGCGGTCGATCGCTTCGTTGACGACGCGCGTTTCGTGGTCGGCGCACGAACGCGACGCGCGCGAACGACGGCAGGTCCTTGGGGTGCCCGCCCAGCCAGATGCCGCACGAGCAGCAGGAAGAGCAGGGCCAGCGCGAGCACGGCGAGCAGCGAGCAGTCGGCTCGGCGAGGGTCATCGGCCCCGCAGAGCCTACGGCTCAGACCCTGAGAAAGCGCCGCAGCGAGAGGCCCGAGCCGGCGCCGAGACCGCGATCGCGCAGCCCATCAGGATAGCGATCAGCAGCGGGAAGGCGATCATGTCCGGCTGGGAGATCAGCTTGACGGTGTTCGCCAGCGGATCGACGAGCGTGACCTTCGCGAGCGCCAGCAGGCCCATCGCCGCGGCCCCGCCAAGCGCGCCGAGGAACAGGCCCTCGAGCACGAACGGCCAGCGGATGAACCAGTCGGTCGCGCCCACGAGCTTCATCACCTCGACCTCGCGGCGGCGCGAGAACAGCGAAAGGCGGATCGTGTTCGAGATCAGCAGCACCGAGGCGAGGATCAGCAGCGCCGCGAGCAGCGCCATCGTGAGCTTGATCACGCGCGTGGCCGAGAGGATCGTGTTCGGTCTGCGCCTGGCGGTTCTGCACGGCGGCGATCGCCGCATCGCTCACCAGGCGCGTGCCGAGCGGGCTGCCTGGTCGAGCTCGGCGCGCAGCGCGCCGGTGTCGTCGGGGTTGTCGGGGGTCACGCGGAAGATGTCGGGCAGCGGGTTGTAGCCGATCAGCGCGAAGGCCTGCGGGTTGAGCTTGCGCTCTTGCTTCATAGCCCTGCTGCTTGGAGACGAACTGGATGCTCTTGACGTGCGGCGCGTGTTCGAGCTCGCTCGCGCACGCGCGCGACTTCCGCGGGCGATGGCGCTGGTCGTCAGGTCGACGTCGACGAGCACGCGACCGCGCACGTCGTTGGCGGCGCCGTTGGTCGCCTGCACGACCGGGATGAACACGCCGAGCACGAGCGTCGTGACGAGCACCGAGGCGAGCGCCGCGAAGCTGGGAACGGCGTTGCGCCGCATCGAGCGAATGGCCTCCTTGAAGAAGAAGCCGAGGCCTCATCGCGAAGCCTTCAGCTCGTGGCGCAGGCGCTCGCCGAGCTCGGCGGTGTTCTCGTCGCGCGCGACCGTAGGAGCCCGATGCCTCGTCGCGCACGATCCTCCCGCGCTCGCAGCTCGATCACGCGGCGGCGCATCGGTCGACCATCTCGTTGTCGTGCGTGGCGACGAGCACGGTCGTGCCGGCGCGGTTGATGCGGTAGAGCAGCTGCATGATCCCGATCGAGGTCTCGGGGTCGAGGTTGCCGGTGGGCTCGTCCGCGAGCAGCAGCGGCGGGTGGCTCGCGAACGCGCGCGCGACGGCCACGCGCTGCTGCTCGCCGCCGGAGAGCTGGTGGGGGTAGTTGTGCAGCTTCGTCGACAGTCCGGTCAGGCGCAGGATGTCGGGCAGCGTCGCGCGGATCTGCTTGCGCGACGCGCGCCGGTGACCTGCAGCGCGTAGGCGATGTTGTCGTACACCGTGCGCGTCGGCAGCAGCTTGAAGTCCTGGAAGACGACGCCGACGTTGCGCCGGTAGTAGGGGATCGTCTTGCGCTCGATCTCCGACAGGTCGCGCCCGGCGACGCGGATGAAGCCCGTCGGTGGGCTCGAGCTCCTTGATCAGCAGGCGCATCATCGTCGACTTGCCCGAGCCGGTGGAGCCGACGAGGAACACGATCTCCTGGCGGCTGCACCGCGAACGTCGCCCGCTCGAGCCCGACGCCACCGGGGCCGTAGAGCTTGGAGACGCCACGGAACTCGACGACCGTGTCGCGGTCGTCGCGCGCGGCGGCGCTGAGCGGCGCGGGGCCTTCGCGGGCGCGCGCCGCGGCGCGCGCGAGCGAGCGCGGCGGCGGCGAGCCGCGAGCGCGGCCATGGGTCGACGGTCTCAGAGCTGGTCGCATCGCACGGCCGCGGAGAGTAGCGTCCAGCCGATCGCGCTGGCCGAGCAATTTCGCCTGCATGCAACGGGCTTTGCAGTGTCGCGCCGACCCGCGACCGAGAACGCCGCGCAAGCGGCCGCTGGCGGCGCGGATAGTCGCTGAGGCGGCGCGCATGGCTGAGTCTCCACACACCACCGTCCCCGCC
The DNA here is from genome assembly GCA_963725525.1 of uncultured Solirubrobacterales bacterium. Taxonomy (GTDB): domain Bacteria; phylum Actinomycetota; class Thermoleophilia; order Solirubrobacterales; family Solirubrobacteraceae; genus Palsa-744. The sequence goes on along the minus strand of CAVRYP010000001.1, from coordinate 45,810 downwards.
AACGAGCTCCCGATCCACCGCATCGCGCTGCCGGGCACCCGCGCCCTGACCGTGCTCGTCGCCTTCGACGCCGGCGCGCGCAACGAGCGCCCGGAGGAGAACGGGATGGCCCACTTCCTCGAGCACCTCGTGTTCAAGGGCGGCGAGAAGTACCCCACCTACCGCGACGTCAACGAGACCGCCGAGCGCCTCGGCGGCGTGCTGAACGCCTACACCAGCCACGATCTCGTCGCCTTCCACATCACCGTGCGCGCCGAGTGCGCCGCCGCAGGCGATCGACCTGCTGACGCGACTTCGTCGGCGCGCCCGCGATCGACGCGCAGGAGCTCGACCGCGAGCGCGGCGTGGTGATCCAGGAGATCAACCGCGCCTACGACCAGCCCTCGATGGTCGCCGAGTACCTGATCGACCGCGCCGCCTTCGGCGAGCACCCGCTCGGGCGCACCGTGCTCGGGCCCGAGGAGAACCTGCGCACGCTTCACGCGCGAGGCGATCGTCGCCTTCCGCGAGCGCCGCTGGGCGGGCGCGCGCGGCGGCGCGTTCCTCGTCGGCAACCTCGATCACCTGCCCGACGAGGCAGGAGCTGCAGGAGTGCTTCGCGCGCTTTCCCACGCTGCCCGCGCCCGAGCCCTACGAGCCGGCGCCGGCCTTCGCGCCGCAGACGCTCGTCGAGCAGCGCGACACCAACCAGTCGCACCTGCGCATGATCTACCGCCCCGAGGTCGAGCGTCGCCGACATGCGCCCAGCGCGCGGCGCTGTCGATCTACTCGACGCTGCTCGGCGGCTCGATGGGCTCGCGGCTGTTCGACGAGATCCGCGAGAAGCGCGGCCTCTGCTACTCGGTCTACGCGATCGACCACGCCTTCGCCGACGTGCCGATCCTGCAGCTCGGCTCGGGCCTGGAGTCGGCGAAGTGCGTCGAGGCGTACACGCGCATGCGCGAGATCGTCGACGAGCTGCGCGACGCAGGGGCCGACCGAGGAGGAGGTGCAGCGCGCACGCGCCTACGCCGCCGGGCGCCTGGTGCTGGCCTTCGAGAACACCGACGCCGTCGCGCGCTACGCGGCCGGACGCAGCGGTCGTGTTCGGCGAGGACGATCGACCCCGACGAGGCGATCGCGGCGCTGGACGCCGTCACCTACGAGCGAGGTCCGCGAAGTCGCCGCTGGCGTCGCCGACAATCTGGCGATCGCCTGCGTCGGCCCGCACACGGCCGACGAATTCTGAGCCGGCTCAGCCGATAGCGACCATACGGTCGATCGGCACCCTCGCCAGCTCGGCGATCTCTGGCGGCACGCGCACCTCGAACTTCATATCGCGCAGCGCATCGCGGAGCTTGGGGAGCGTGATCATCTTCATGTACTGACAGCTCGCCTCGGGATTGGCGGGGATGAAGTTCACGTCGGGTGCAGCCATGCGCAGCGGGTGGAGCATCCCCACCTCGGTCGCCACGACCGCCTCGCGCGGACCTTCGCCGCGCTGCTCGATGTCGTTTGCGTACTTGAGCATCCCCCCGGTTGAGAGCATGTGCACGCCCTCCGCGGAGACGTCCCCCGCGGCGACGTACTCCATCACGCTGGTGCTGCAGCCGCACTCGGGGTGGATCAGGAAGTCCGCCCCGGGATGCGCCGCTCGCGTGGCCTCGATGTCGGCGGGGCGGATGCCGGCGTGCACGTGGCACTCGCCATCCCACACGTGCATGCGCCGGGTGGGTGGGCTTCCTAACTCTCTCCACGAAGGCCCCCAGCCACATGTCGGGGCCGAACAGGATCTCCGTGCTGGCGCCGTGGGTCTCGTAGATGTGGCGCACCACCTGCACGGCGTTTGCGGAGGTGCAGCAGTAGTCGGTCAGCGCCTTCACCTCGGCGGTCGTGTTGACGTACATCACCACCACCCCATCCGGGTAAGTCGGCCCTCCAATCGGCCAGCTGCTCCGCATCGATCGAGGCCGCGAGCGAGCAGCCTGCATCCAGATCGGGGATCAGCACCGTCTTCTCGGGGCACAGCATCGAGGCGGTCTCGGCCATGAAGTGCACGCCGCAGAAGACGATCACCTCGCCCTCGGCCTGCGCGGCACGGCGGGAGAGCCCGAGCGAGTCGCCCACGTAGTCGGCGACATCCTGCACTTCGGGCACCTGGTAGTTGTGCGCAAGGATCACCGCGCCGCGCTCGGCGGCAAGTGCGCGAACCTGCTCCTTCAGGCTCTCTATCTCGGCAGGCGTAAGGGCTGCGGGGGACTGCTGCGTGGTGGGTGCCATAGGCAGCTGCATGTATTCAGTTTAGGCCCTATCCCGGTGTCCCTCAGGACGGCCCGCCGGGAGACGGCGACAGGGCCTGTACGCTCTGGCTCGTGGCTTGACCTTCCACTATCGTCAAACGCTGTAATGTCACATTTGCTTTCCATAGAGGACTCCGCTCAGGGGGGACCGGAGCCGCTCGATCCCTATCCCGGCGCCCGGCGCCCGCATAACCCGCCCCGCAGATTCGTGACGCGCAACGAGCACGATCAAATCCAAGCCGCAGTAGCGCATGCGATCGCCACCAAGGGCTATGAGGCCACGACTGTGGAGGACATCTGTGCCGAGGCGCACATCGCCCTGCGGGTTTTCCACGAGCACTTCCCGGGCAAGCAGGAGGCCGCGATCTCCGCTTTGGAAGCGGGAGCGGATCAGCGGATGGCCCACTGCCAGGAAGCCTTCCAGATGGCCTCCACCTGGCCCGAGGCGATCTGGGCGGCGTGCGAGGCCTACACCGACTGGATGGCCAACGAGCCGGATTTTGCCCGCCTTGCCCTCGTGGAGATCCTCGCCGTCGGTCCCGCCGGTCGCGAACTGCTGGGCTCGCTGCTGGACGCGTTCGCGCTGTTCCTGGAGCCGGGCTACCGTCTTGCCCCACGGGATACACCCTCCGCTCGCATCGTCGACGAGTCCGTGATGGACACCATCTTCGGCCTTCTGCACCAACACGTTGCCGAGCATTCTCCGGAGACGCTGCCCACGATCGTCCCCGAGATGGTGCTGGCGATCCTGACTCCGTTTCTGGGGAACGAGCGGGCCGAGGCGTTCGTGGCCGAGCAGCGGGCGGGGCGTTAGGACCTCTGCACGATCAGCGATAGGTCCAGCGCAGGCGCCGAGTGGGTGAGCGCGCCGAGCGAGATGAAATCGACGCCCGTGCGCGCGTACTCGGGCAGCGTTTGCAGCGTCACTCCGCCGCTTGCCTCGAGCACGGCGCGCCCTGAGACCTGCGCGACGGCGGCGCGCAGCTCGGCGGAGTCCATGTTGTCGAGCAGCAGACGTCGCGCGCCGGCCGCGAGCGCCTCTTCGATCTCCTGCGGGCTGCGCACCTCCACCTTGAGCGTGGCGGCCAGTTCCGGAGCATATGCCCGCGCGCGGGCTACGGCCTGTGCGATCCCGCCGGCCGCCGCGATGTGGTTCTCCTTGATGAGAATCGAGTCGTGGAGCCCCACGCGGTGGTTCACCACGACCCCCGCTCCCCCGGCCGCCACGGCGGCCTTCTCCAGCGCGCGCAGCCCGGGGGTGGTCTTGCGCGTATCGAGCACCTTCGCGCCGGCGCCCTCCACAGCGCGCGCCGCGAGAGCGGATGCGGTGGCGACGCCCGAGAGGTGGGCGAGGAAGTTCAGGGCGGTGCGCTCCCCCGTGAGCAGCGTACGCGCGGAGCCCTCGATCGCGAGCACGCGCGCGCCCGCCTCGTTCCACACCCCCTCCCCCACCAGTCGCTCGGTGCGAACCTCGGGGTCGAGCAGCCTGAAGGCCATCTCCGCGGCGTCGAGCCCATAGATCGCGCCGGGGGCCTTCTGGGTGATCAGCGCACGGGCGCGCGCATCGGCGTCGACGGTGGCCTCGCTCGTAACGTCCCCTGAGCCGACATCCTCTTCCAGCGCCCGCCCTACGAGCGCCCTCAGCTCATCGGCGTTCACTTACCGGGCGCCGCCGCCGCGTGCAGCAGATAGGCGCGTACGAACCCGTCCAGGTCTCCATCGAGCACCCGCTGCACGTCGCCCATCTCGTGCCCGGTGCGGTGGTCCTTGACCATCGTGTAGGGGTGCAGCACGTAGGAGCGGATCTGCGAGCCGAAGTTGACGTCCTGCGCCTCGCCCTTCTCGCGCGCGATCTCCTCGGCGCGTTCGCGCTCCTGCTTCTCGAGCAGCTTCGCGCGCAGCATCGCCATCGCGGTGGCGCGGTTGGATGACTGCGAGCGCTCGTTCTGGCACTGCACCACGATCCCCGTGGGGCGATGGGTGATGCGCACGGCAGAGTCGGTCTTGTTGACGTGCTGGCCACCGGCCCCCGACGCGCGGTAGGTGTCCACCTGGAGGTCGTCGTCGAGGATCTCGATATCTCCGGTGTCGGCCACCACGGGCGCGACCTCGACCCCGGCGAAGCTCGTCTGACGGCGGTGGGCGGAGTCGAATGGCGAGAGGCGCACCAGCCGGTGCACGCCGCGCTCGGCGCCGAACAGGCCGTAGGCGTTCTCGCCGCTGACGCGGAGGGTGGCGGACTTGATGCCGGCTTCTTCCCCCGCGCTCACCTCCAGCAGCTCCACCTGAAAGCCGCGCCGTTCGGCCCAGCGCATCAGCATCCGCAGCACCATCTCCGCCCAGTCCTGCGCGTCGGTCCCCCCCGCCCCCGCATTGACGCTCACGAGCGCATCCCCGGCGTCATAGCGCCCGGAGAACAGCCGCTGCTCCTCGAGCTCGGCGAGGCGCGCCTCGACGGAGGCAAAATTCTCATCGACCTCCTCCTGCAGCGACTCCTCCTCCTCGGCCATCTCCACGAGGCCATCGAGGTCCTCCACGTCGCCGCGCAGCGTCGTAAACGTCTCCAGCCGCTTGGAGGCACGCGAGTGCTCAGCGGACACCTTCGCCGCGCGCTCGGAGTCATCCCAGAAGCCAGGGGCTTCCATCTCTTTTTCGAGCGCCGCTACGCGCTCGGCCAGCGAAGCGGGGTCAAAGATAGTCCGCGAGCAGTTTCAACTGGTCGCGGATCGCAGCAAGGCGCTGCGATGTCGTCTCAGTGGATGCGGTGGTCATCGCTGGCTACGCACCATGACACTTCTTGAACTTCTTCCCTGATCCCGCACCAGCAGGGGTCGTTGCGGCCCACCTGGTGCTCGTCGTCGATGACGCGCTGCTCGACGACCGGCATCGCCAGCTCGCCCGCCTGTCCGTTGCCCGCCTCAGCGTAGCCCGCGCCCCGGGACCTGCCGCGGCGGCGGCCGCGGCGAGCGCGCCGACGCCCGTTACGGAGGTGCCGCCCGAGTAGGAGACCCTCCCGGCGCGGGTGGCGTTGCCGGCGGCTGCGAACGAGGGAATCGGAGACCCACCCGCCCCGGCCCACCCGCTCCGTTGCCTGCGCCCGACCCTTCGACGGTGACCTGCGCGTTGAAGATCATGCGCGCGTAGTCCGTCCAGATGCTGTTCATCAGATCGCCGAAGAGCGTGTAGGCCTCGTTCTTGTAGGCCACCAGCGGGTCGACCTGGGCGAAGCCGCGCAGGTGGATGCCCTCGCGCAGGTAGTCCATGTCATAGAGGTGCTCGCGCCAGCGTTCGTCGATGATCTGCAGCAGGAGGAAGCGCTCGAGCTGGCCCATCAGCTCCTCGCCGAGCTCGCGTTCGCGCTGCTCGTAGCGCTCCATCGCCTGCTCGTTGATGCGCTCGGTGAGCACGATGCGATCGATCGTCTCGGGGTCGAGGTCCTCGGGGCCGAGGTCCAGCGGGAAGTACTGCGCGAGCGCGGTGAACAGCCCGTTCACGTCCCAGTCCTCCATGAAGTCCCCGGGCGTGTACTGCGCGACGGTGCGCTCGATCACGTTGCCCAGCTCCTCGCGCGCCTCCTCGCCCATCGCCTTGCCTTCGAGCACCCCATCGCGGTAGGCGTAGACGATGCGCCGCTGCTCGTTCATCACGTCGTCGTACTCGAGCACGCGCTTTCTGATCAGGAAGTTCTGTTCCTCGACCTTCTTCTGCGCCTTCTCGATCTGCTTGGAGAGCATTCCCGCCTCGATCGGTTCCTCGTTGCCCTCCTCGTCGGTGCCGCCGAGACGATCGAGGATCTTGTAGATGCGATCGCCCGCGAACAGGCGCACGAGGTCGTCCTCGGCGGAGAGGAAGAAGCGCGATTCGCCGGGGTCGCCCTGGCGCCCGGAGCGCCCGCGCAGCTGGTTGTCGATGCGGCGTGACTCGTGGCGCTCTGTACCGCAGATGAACAGCCCCCCCGCGGCGACCACCTGTTCGCGCTGGGCCAGCACGCGCGCATCTAGCTCGGCCTCCAGTGCGGCCATGCGCTCCTGGTAGCCCTCGTCCTCGGGCGAGAGACCCTGGCGGGCGAGCTCCAGGTGCGCGAGGTGCTCGGCGTTGCCTCCAAGCTTGATGTCCACGCCGCGCCCGGCCATGTTGGTGGCGATCGTGACCGCGCCGGGCTGGCCGGCCTCGGCGACGATCTCCGCCTCGCGCGCGGCGTGCTCGGGCTTGGCGTTGAGCACGGTGTGTGCGATGCCGCGCTTCTTCAGCCGCTCGCCCAAAAGCTCTGAGACCTCCACGGAGATCGTCCCCACGAGCACCGGCTGACCATTGGCGTGGCGGGTGGCGATTTCCCGCACGACGGCGCTCCACTTGCCCTCTTTGGTCTTGTAGACCTGATCGTTGCGATCCTCGCGCACCATCGGCATGTTGGTGGGGATCTGCACGACGGGCAGTTTGTAGATCTTCATGAACTCGGTGGCCTCGGTGAGCGCCGTGCCGGTCATGCCCGAGAGCTTGTCGTAGAGGCGGAAGAAGTTCTGGTAGGTGATCGTGGCGAGCGTCTGGTTCTCCTCCTGCACGCGCACCCCCTCCTTGGCCTCGACCGCCTGGTGCAGCCCCTCCGACCAGCGCCGGCCGTCGAGGATGCGCCCGGTGAACTCGTCGATGATCTTCACCTCGCCTTCGATCACCGCGTAGTCCACGTCGCGCTTGTAGAGCGCCTCCGCGCGCAGCGCCTGGTTGAGGTGGTTCACGAGATGGCCGTTCTCCGCGCGGTAGAGGTGGTCGACGCCGAGGAAACGCTCGGCTTTGGCGACGCCCTGCTCGGAGACCGACACGGTCTTCTGCTTCTCGTCGAACTCGTAGTCGAAGTCCGCCATGAACTCCTTCTTGGAGCGCGGGTCCATCCCTTCGGGGGTCTTGCCCGCAACCATGCGCGGGGCCAGGCGCGCGAACTTGGCGTACAGGTCGGCGGCCTGTTCGGGGGCGCCGGAGATGATCAGCGGCGTGCGCGCCTCGTCGATGAGGATGTTGTCGACCTCGTCCACCACCGCGAAGGGGTGCCCGCGCTGGACCTTTTCGGAGAGCTCCTTGGCCATGTTGTCGCGCAGGTAGTCGAAGCCGAACTCCGAGTTGGTTCCGTAGACGACGTCGCAGGCGTAGGCGCGCTGCTTGTCCTCGTAGGGCTGCTGGTTCTGGAGCACCCCCACGGTGACGCCGAGCGCGTTGTAGATCGGGCTCATCCATTCCGCATCGCGGCGCGCGAGGTAGTCGTTGACGGTGACCACGTGCACGCCCTTGCGTGTGCCTGCATAGGGAGAGTCCTCGCCCCACACCGCCAGCGCGTTCAGAACGACCGCGAGGGTGCCGGTGAGCGTCTTTCCCTCTCCGGTCTTCATCTCGGCGATGCAGCCCTCGTTGAGCGCCATGCCGCCGATCAACTGCACATCGAAGTGGCGCATCCCCATGGTGCGCTTGCCGGTCTCACGCACGATCGCGAAGCACTCGGGCAGCAGATCGTCGAGCGACTCGCCCTGCGCCGCACGCTCGCGCAGGGCGTCCATACGCTCGCAAAGCTCGGCATCGGTGTCGTGTTCGAGCTCGGGCTCGAAAGCGCCGATCAGCGTGACGCGCTTCTCGTAAGTCTTGAACTTCTTCGCCTCGCCGACGTTGAGTGCGCGATCCAGGATGGACACGTCTCCAGGGTAGCGCTGATCGAGAAAGAGGGGCCCGACTTCGGCGGCCTGCGGCCGCCTGCGTCACCCTCTACGGCACCTCGCGGTGCAGGCTCAGCCCATCGCGGAGAGCCCCGGAGAGGACTGCGGAAGAGTCCTGCTGGCGGCGACGGCGCGCGACTCGCGCCGCTTGCGACGCTTGTCGCGGTGGCGCTTGACCTGGCGCGAGAGCTCCTCCACCATCAGGTTCAGGGAGTGCATCATCTTCGGCGAGGCGTCCTGGGCGCGCAGCGTCACGCCCTTCAGATAAAGCGTGGCCTCCGCCACCTGGCTGTCCGCCACGCGCGGATTGCGCTCGGCGGAGAGCTCCACCTCCAGGCGCGCCAGCGGCGAGACCTGCCGCGCGATCTTCCCCAGGCGGCTCTCCAGATGCCGCCTCAGCTCGTCGGTGACCGGAACGTTACGGCCCTTGATGTCGATCTGCATCAGGACTCCCTTCGTTGGTCGGGGCGTAATTGGAAACGCACTCCGATCCTACGCCCGTCACCGGCGGTTGTCTAGGCTTTGATCGAAGAAGAGGGGCCCGGCTCGCCGGCCTTCGGCCGCCTGCGCCACCCTCTAGGCTCAGCGAATGTCCCCTCACCTAGTTTGGACGCTCGAGCCGGGCGTGCTGATCGGCGTGGCGCTCGTCGGCGGCGTCTACCTGCGGCGCTGGCTGGCGGTGCGGCGTGTTTCCGACCACCCCGGCAAGGATGCGCCGGTGTGGCGGCTTTGCTGCTTCCTCGGCTCGCTCGCGGTGGTGCTCCTCGCCCTGGTCTCCCCCGTCGACTCGCTGGCGGACGACCTGTTCTTCATGCACATGATCCAGCACATGCTTTTGCTGGATGTCGTGCCGATCCTGGCGATCCTGGGTTTCACGAAGGTGATCCTGCGGCCGATGACCCGCACCGTCTCGGAGATGGAGCGCCAGGCGGGCCCGCTGGCGCACCCCGCCTTCGCGCTCGTGCTCTATGTGGCAGTGATCTGGGCGTGGCACATCCCCGCCGCCTACGACCTCGCCCTGCGCCATCCGATGGTGCACGTGCTCGAGCACATGAGCTTCGTTGTGGCGGGATCGCTCTATTGGTGGCACCTGCTCTCCCCAATCCGCGCCCGCATGCGCCTGGGCGGCATGGGGCCGGTCATCTACATGGCCACCACGAAGCTGTTCGTGGGTGTGCTCGGCATGGGCCTCGCCTTCGCCCCCGTGGCGCTTTACGCCTACTACATCCACCACGCCCGCGTGTGGGGCATCCCCGCGCAAGAAGACCAGGCGATCGCCGGCATCATCATGGCCGTGGAGCAGTCGATCGTGATGGGCCTCGCGCTGGCGATCCTGTTCATGCGGATGCTCACCGAGTCAGAGCGCGAGCAGCAGCGCAAGGAGCGCTACGAGCTGGCCTCTCAGTAGGGCCGCAGGCTCTGCAGGATCCCCGCGTGGCCCGCGATCGCGCCGATCTGGATCGACCCCGGCGCGACCTCGGTGCCGGGGAAGACGATCGATTCGCGCAGCTGCGCGCCGTCGCCCACACGCGCGCCGTCGCCGAGCACGATCGGGCCCATGAGGCGCACGCCCGCGCCGATCTCCACGTCGTGTCCGATCCACGCCTGACCGTCGATCTCGAGGTCATCCGGTAGAGCCTGCCCACCCGCAACGGTCACGCCGGGGCGCACCTCCCCGCCCTGCACCTGCAGGCGCAGCTCGCCGCGCAGCGCATCGAAGGTGCCCTGGCGCAGCTCCGCGAGCGACCCCACGTCGTTCCAGTAGTCGCGGATCTCGTGGATGTGGAAGGGCACCTCGCCCGCGAGCAGCTTCGGGAAGACGTCCTGCGCCCAATCGGCGAAGGGGCGCTCGGGGAAGTGATCGAAGATGGCGGGCTCGAAGATGTAGATGCCGCAGTTGCCGAGGTCCGAGAGGGCCTCGTCGGGCTCGGGCTTCTCCTGAAAGCCAGTGATGCGCCCCTCGTGATCGTGCAGCACCACGCCGTACTCGCGCGTATCGGCGACCTTTTTGACCGCCAGCGTCGCGATCCCCCCCGCCTCGCGGTGGCGCGCCACGAAGGCGCCAAGGTCGATGTCGGTGAGGGCGTCGCCGGAGATGATCAGGAACGCCTCCTCGCCAAAGAACTCGCGGCAGGCGCGCACCCCCCCGGCGGTTCCCAGCAGCTCCTCCTCGTAGCGGTAGGTGAGGCGCTCGCCGAAGTGCTCCCGAATCGAGTCGGGAAAGTAGTGCAGGTTGGCGATCGTCTGCTCGAAGCCGTGGCGGTCGAGCAGGTCGAGAATGTGCGCCATCACGGGCCGATCGAGCACCGGCACCATCGGTTTGGTGATCTCGTACGTGAGGGGGCGCAGGCGGGTGCCGAGGCCGGCCGCAAGGACCATCGCTTTCATCGCGGGCAAGCTATCGGAGATGGCCAGGGAAGCGCGCCGCGGGGCGACTCGATGAAACATCCAGTGGGATCAGGGAGGCAAAAGCAATCGCGGCGGATCAGCCCGGATCTGCGTTGGCGTCTTTTGTCTGGCCATATAACGACGAACCGTCCCATAGAGAGCGCTCTCAACGTCCTCCGGCTCGTCGTGCTCAATATCCGCCAAGTCGCCCATCTTGCTTGTCCAACGGCCACTTTGGATCTGCCTCGCGACGTGCAGAGCCATACCGAGCGCATCGCCATAGATCGCAATCTTCTCTACACCGGCCTCCAAAGAGCCATCATCGCACGGCTCATATCCGAGCAGACGGAAGACGGCTTCTACGGCACTGACGGCAGGAAGCATCTCCACACTGGCCGGCCAATAGAATCCGCCCAGTAGCTTGCCACCTGGCCCAGGGGCCGGTGACCAGTTTCGCCGATCGTCTTCAGCGGCCCACGCGACACAGTTGTACCGAGCCGTCGAGGGACTGGTGACATCATATTTTGCGCCAGCAAGAGCTGGCTGCTGAGCAAGAAGCGCTTCACGCTCTTGTTCTTGATCGAACTCTGGCAGTGAGGAGGAATCTCTTCTATGGGGAGGTGGCAACCGGCAATCCCTTACGCATGCCTCTGCTCCCCCATTCGAGCCAAGCCGTAGCGGCATCCTCGAAGTTATCCGCTCCCTCGGCAGCATCTTCTCTGGCGATCGCCGCGAGTGCCCAGAACCAATCCCGAGGCTCCTGAGCCAGCGACTCGAGAAGAAGCGGCACCACCGCTGGCCCGAGACCAATGATGCTCTGGTATGAAAAGTGCATCACCTTTCTGGTGGCGAATGACTCAAGCGCGGTCTCCCTGCGCCACTCTTCGACCAAGTTATTGAATACTCTTCGGATGTCTATGCCATCCCATGAGCGTCGCTCGATGCTACCCCCTTCATCAGTAAGCGTGTAGTGCCACTTGAGCCACACCGAGCGCTCCGCGCCGGCACGGACTTCGAGGGCAAGCTCGCTGGCATAAGCGTCGAGGGCCGCCTTCGGAGAGCCTGTGACGCCTTCGTGAGCGCCCTTCCCTCGAAGGGCTGGTTCCCTGATAGGGCTTTCATATGTCATCCCTGCTCCTTCTTTGACGTTGCCGTCTCGGCAGCGAGCGCAGCACGCAGGCTGGTGAGTCCTCCGATTAGGCCCTCCAGGTCTTCGGCGTCTACGCCGACTACTGTGACCTTCCGATCTGGCCGTCCGCCGCCTCCCGCGCGTTCTGTGTCGAGTCGCAACAGCCCATATAGGCTCTCAGACGCGTCCGGCGGTCGCGGTACCGAACTGCTGTCAGCGAGCTTGCTCACCACCTCCCATTCGAACGAGGCGAGCACGTCAACCTTCGATGTCGTGCGGAGCCACGCCCGGCGCTGGAGTCCGGCGGAGAGTCGTGAAGCGACCATCTCGTACTTCTCGCGAGCAGTAGCCTCCTCTTCTGGCCCCAACGAGTCGTCGCGAGTGTGTCGTACGCGCACGAACTCCTCGATGGAGATCCTGGCAGCGATCGCAGCTAGGACGTCTTCAATGTCGATGTATAGCCCTCCACCTCCAGGGGGAGCCTGCGACGCTCCCTCCTCATCGAAGACTAGATTGACGGCCCCATTCGGCATGACCGCAACTCGCAGGTGACCCTGCTCACGTAACGTCGCAAGTTGCTCGACTGCTGCCCTGAAACGCTCTAACTCGACGGCCATCCAGTAAAAACCTCCTGAGTCGAGTCTATCGGACCAGTGGGAGACGTATGCATCCAGACTTTCATACGCTCAACGCCCAGCCCAAAGGCGGTCAACACGCGGTGGACGTACACAAGAACCCCCCGCCAGCTGCCTCAGAAATCTAGCTAAGGAGACCCCGCGCCGCGGTTTCAGTAGCGGTAGTGATCGGGCTTGTAAGGGCCCTCAACCGGCACGCCGATGTACGCCGCCTGCTCGGAGCTCAGCTCGGTGAGCTTCACCGCGAGCGCGTCGAGGTGCAGCCGCGCGACCTTCTCGTCGAGGTGCTTGGGGAGCACGTACACGCGCTTCTCATACTCGTCGTTCTTGGTGAAGAGCTCGATCTGGGCGATTGTCTGGTTGGTGAAGGAGTTGCTCATCACGAACGAGGGGTGCCCGGTGGCGTTGCCGAGGTTCAGGAGGCGCCCCTCGGAGAGCATGATGATCGCGTGGCCATCTCCGAACACCCACTCGTCGACCTGGGGCTTGATGTTGATGCGCTCGATGCCCGGCGTCTTGGCGAGGCCCGCGATGTCGATCTCGTTGTCGAAGTGGCCGATGTTGCCGACGATCGCCTGGTGCTTCATCCGCCCCATGTGCTCGGCGCGGATGATGTCCTTGTTGCCGGTGCACGTCACGAAGATGTCACCCTCGCCGATCACTTCCTCGAGCGTGCGCACTGTGTACCCCTGCATCGCCGCCTGCAGCGCGCAGATGGGGTCGATCTCGGTGACCACCACGCGCGCGCCCTGGCCGCGCAGCGATTCCGCGCAGCCCTTGCCAACGTCGCCGAAGCCGCAGATCACGGCCATCTTGCCGGCGATCATCACGTCGGTGGCGCGGTTGATGCCATCCACGAGCGAGTGGCGGCAGCCGTATAGGTTGTCGAACTTCGACTTCGTAACCGAGTCGTTGACGTTGATCGCGGGGAACAGCAGGGTGCCAAGCTCGGTCATCTCATACAGGCGGTGCACGCCCGTGGTGGTCTCCTCGGTGACGCCCCTGATGCCCTGCCCGATGCGCGTCCAGCGCTGGGGGTCCTCCTGCAGCGAGCGGCGCAACAGCGCGAGCACCACCTGGAACTCCTCGGAGTGGATCAGCCCATCTTCGTCCATGCCATCTTCGTCCACCAGCGGCACGGCACCGGCGGCCTCGTACTCGGTGCCCTTGTGCACCAGCAGCGTCGCGTCGCCACCATCGTCGAGGATCATGTTGGGGCCGCTCGCGCCGGGCGTTCCATCCTCATCTGGCCAGCGAAGGGCCTGGACGGTGCACCACCAGTACTCCTCGAGGCTCTCGCCCTTCCACGCGTACACAGGCACCCCCCGCGGATCCTCGGGCGTGCCGTCGGGACCGACGGCGATCGCCGCGGCGGCGTGATCCTGCGTGGAGAAGATGTTGCAACTGCACCAGCGCACCTCCGCGCCGAGCGCGGTGAGCGTCTCGATCAGGACGGCCGTCTGGATCGTCATGTGCAGCGAGCCGGTGATGCGCGCGCCCTTCAGCGGCTGCTGCGCGGCGTACTCGGCGCGAACGGCCATCAGGCCGGGCATCTCGTGCTCGGCGAGACGGATCTCCTTGCGACCGAACTCGGCGAGCGAGAGGTCGGCGACCTTGAAATCCTCTTTGGTGAGCGTGGCAGTTGGGGTCATGTGGTGGTCTCCGTGGAAGGTCGGGGACCGCCCAGTCTACTGCGCGGCGAGTTCAGTCTTCAGCTGCTCGATGACCCGCACCGGACCGGGGTCGACACCGCGCAGCGCCGCGAGATACAGCGACACCAGATCGCCGAGCAAGACGAGCGAGACGACGCGCTCGCAGGCGCTCTCCCCGCGTGTCTCCAACCTGAAGCTCGCGGCTGACGAATCGGCGATGAGGCGCTCGGTGAGCTCCATGCGTGCCTTCACGCGCGGGTGCGCATCGGCGTCGTCGAGGAACACCGCCGAGAAGCGGCCGACGTCGGGGGCGCCCTCCCAGCCGACGAGTTCGTTGTGGTCGAGCTCGGGCAGCTCGTGCGCGAAGCAGGGCTGCTTGGCGTTCTCGTTGATCTGCGTCTTCCAGCGGTAGGCGATCGGCGTCGTGAGGCCCGCCCCGGCGACCACCGGCGCGGTGCCCAAAAGGCCACGCGCGATCTCCTTGGCCAGCGAGTCCTCATCCGCGTCGGGACCCCACTCGGCGACGAGCAGCTCGCTGTGCGAGGCCGCCACGTCGATCTCCGAGGTCAGGTGGGGACCGGCGCCGCACAGCGCCGCCACCTCGAGTGCGACGACCGTCATGTAGGCGACGGCCGCGCGCGGTTGAAAACCGCCGGGCAGAGGAATCACCGGTACGCCCTCCTCGCGCGCCATCGCGGCCAGGCGCCCGCCCGTGGTGGCCACGACACGCTGCGCGCCGAGCGCGCCGGCGGACTCGTAGCAGGCGAGCGTCTCCTCGGTGTTGCCCGAATAGGAGGCGCACAGCACCGTCGTGTCGGGCGTCGTCCACGAGGGCAGCCCGTAGGCGCGCGTCACGAAGATCGGCCGCGAGGCCTGGTCGCCGAGCGCCGCGCGCGCCAGCGCGCCGCCGATCGCCGAGCCGCCCATGCCCGCCACGACGAGGCCCGAAGGCGAGTCCCACTCGTTCATGATCGCCGACTCCACGCGCCACAGCGCGTCGCGCAGCTGGTCGGGGAGCCCGAGCACGTCATTCATCTGCCCGGAGACATCGATCTGCGCGATCGCCTCGCGCGAGAGGGTCATCGTGTCCTCTGGCATCAGGCTCTCGCTCCAGGGCGCGCGAGGAAGGTGCGCTGGAGACCGTTTCAATGGCCTCGAACATCAGAACTTGAGGGCTCCGTCGGGGAGGGTCACACCGGGGAAGATACGCGCACCGTGGGCGATCGTGTTTTCCGCCCCCACCGTGACGCCCTCGCCGAGCACGGCGCCGCCCAGAATCTGGGTGCCATCGCCGACGCGGCAACCGGCGGAAACGATGCAGTCGCGCAGCGTGCAACCCTCGCCGATCTCGCTGCCGCGCCAGATCACCGCGCGCTCGACGGTGCTGCCGGCGCCGATGGAGACGCCTTCGCCCAGCACCACGAGGCTGCCCACATGGGCGTCCGCGGCGATGCGCACGCCGCTCTCCAGCACGGCTGGTGGGATCACCCGTCCCTTTATCTCAGCCGCCTCGGCAATGGCCAGGAAGTCGCTGCCCAGGCGCTCCTGCACGGCGGTGCGCACGTTTCCCTCGATGATGTCGAAGGTCCCCTGGAGGTAGCGATCGGGCGTGCCGATGTCCAGCCAGTAGCTCTGCGAGGGGAAGCCGTAGAGGCCGTCGCCGATCAACTGCGGCCAAACCTCCCGCTCGATCGAGACGTTGCGGTCGGCCGGCACGAGGTCGAGCACCCCGCGCTCGAGCACATATGCGCCCGCGCTGATCAAGTTGGTAGACGACCAAGAAAGAGGGCCCGGCCAGCCGGCCTTTGGCCGGCTGCGCCACCCTCGATGTGGTCCGAGCTGGGCTTCTCCACGAAATCGGTTACCGCGTTGTCCTGCGCGAGGCGCACGAGCCCGTAGGCGGTGGGGTCCTCCACGGGCACGAGCGCGAGCGTCGCCTGCGCGCCGGTGCGCTCGTGCTGCGCGATCTGGGCGGTGAGATCGATGTCTGTGAGCACATCGCCGTTGAGCATCAGAAAGCGCTCGTCGAGCATCGACTCGGCGAACTTCAGCGCGCCCGCGGTGCCGCGCGGGTCGGGCTCCTCCACGAAGCGCAACCGCACGCCCACGCCGGACCCGTCGCCGAGCACATTGCGCACGGAGGTGGCGAGGAAGCCGCAGGACATGATCACGTCGTCGATGCCGTGCTCGCGAAGCCATTCGAGCATGAACGAGATGAAGGGTCGATCCACGAGCGGCACCACCGGCTTGGGCACCGTGGAGGTGAGCGGGCGCAGACGGGTGCCCTCGCCACCGACGAGGATCACGGCCTGCATTACCGCCCCACGCCCTCGTAGACGAGACCAGCCGCGCGCACCGCGCCGGGTCGAGTGCGTTGCGCCCGTCCACCATCGAGCGTCCCGCTCATCGCCTGCGCGACCTCGCGCCAGTCGAGCTCCAAGGAACTCGGGCCACTCGGTGACGAGCACGGCGGCGTCGGCGTCGTTGAGGGCGTCCATCGCGGAATCGGCGAAGCGTAACCCGGAGACCAGCTTGCGAGCCTGCTCCTCGGCCACCGGGTCATAGGCGGAGACCGAAGCGCCGTCGGCGTTCAGCCGCGCGGAGAGCACCAGCGAGGACGCCTCGCGCATGTCGTCGGTGTTCGGCTTGAAGGCCAGCCCGAGCAGCGCCACGCGCTTGCCGACGAGCGCCGCCGAGGTGCTTGTGGAGCTTGGAGATCACACGGCGCTTCTGCAGCTCGTTGACCTCGATCACGGCCGTTAGCAGCTGGAAGTGATAGCCCGAGTTGCCCGCCAGCTGCTTCAGCGCATCGACGTCCTTGGGGAAACAGCTGCCGCCGAAGCCGATGCCGGCCTGCAGGAACTTCGGCCCGATGCGCTCGTCGAGGCCCATCCCGCGCGCGACCTCCACGACGTCCGCGCCGGTGCCCTCGCAGACGTTGGCGATCTCGTTGATGAAGGAGATCTTCGTCGCGAGGAAGGCGTTGGAGGCGAGCTTGACCATCTCGGCGCTGGCGATATCGGTGCGCACGAGCGGGGCGTCCAGAGGCGAGTACAGCTCGACCACGGCATCGCCCGCCCAGTCGCCGTTGTCGCCCACGACCACGCGATCGGGGTGCAGGAAGTCCTGGACCGCCGAGCCCTCCTTGAGGAACTCGGGGCAGGAGACGTAGCGCAGGCCGGCCTTGCCCTGCTCGCCCAAGCACGCGCTGGATCGCGGCGCCGGTGCCGCTGGGGACGGTCGACTTCATCACGAGCGCGTGGCGCTCGGAGGCGGGGATCGCATCGACCACGGCGTGCACCGCCGATAGATCGGCGTCGCCCGAGTAGGTGGGCGGCGTGCCGACGGCGACGAACAAGCAGGCGGCAGTGCTCCAATGCCTCGCTCAGATCGGTCGAGAAGTGCAGGCGCCCGGTGTGCTTGGCCAGGAGCTCCTCGAGGCCGGGCTCCCAGATCGGCACCTCGCCCTGCAGCAGACGCTCGATCTTGGCAGCGTCGATGTCGATGCACCACACCTCGCTGCCCAGCTCCGCGAAGCCCGCGGCGGTGACGAGCCCGACGTAGCCGGTGCCGATGACCCCAATCGGCTGGCGCTCAGCCATTTACGAGAGTGGCTTCCTTGAGCAAGAGCAGCGCGCGATTCTCGGCGAACTGCAGGTAGCCCTCGTCCTGGGTGTAGCGCACGATGTCGCTCTCCGAGCGATACAGGCGCAGCTCGGTGGGCTCGAGCAGCGCCAGCACGGGCTCGTGGTTGGCGAGGATGCCGATCGAGCCCACGGCGGTGCGCGTCGAGATCATCTCGACCTCCTCGTTGAAGACCTCGCCCTCGGGGGTGAGCACTTCGACGGGAAACTTCGTCCGCGCCATCAGCGCTCACCCCGCGATGGGTGCGGCAGGCTCCGGGGACTCGCGCCACGCGACCCGCTGCGGGCCGCCAGGCCCGCCTTAAGCATCCTCGAGCACCTGCTCGATCGTGCCCTTCAGGAAGAACGCGCGCTCGGGGACCTCGTCGTGCTTGCCCTCGATGATCTCTTCGAAGCCGCGGATCGTCTCGGCGATCGGCACGTACGCGCCGGGGGTGCCGGTGAACTGTTCGGCGACGAAGAAGGGCTGGGAGAGGAAGCGCTCGACCTTGCGCGCGCGCTGCACGATCAGCTTGTCCTCGTCGGAGAGCTCGTCGATGCCGAGGATCGCGATGATGTCCTGCAGCTCCTTGTAGCGCTGGAGAATCTCCTTGACGCGGTTGGCGACGCGGAAGTGGTCCTCGCCGAGCATGTCGGCCTTGAGGATCGTCGAGGTCGAGTCGAGCGGATCGACCGCCGGGTAGATGCCCTTCTCGGTGATCGCCCGCGAGAGCACGGTGGTGGCGTTCAGATGCGCGAACACCGACGCCGGCGCCGGGTCGGTGAGATCGTCCGCGGGCACGTAGATCGCCTGCACCGATGTCACCGAGCCGGTGCGCGTGGAGGTGATGCGCTCCTGCAGCTGGCCCATCTCGGTCTCCAGCGTCGGCTGGTAGCCGACCTGCGAGGGCATCCGCCCGAGCAGCGCCGAGACCTCGGAGCCGGCCTGCACGAAGCGGAAGATGTTGTCGATGAACAGCAGCACGTCCTGACCCTGGTCGCGGAAGTACTCGGCCATCGTCAGCCCGCTCAGCGCCACGCGCATGCGCGCGCCGGGCGGCTCGTTCATCTGCCCGAAGACGAGCATCGTCTTCTCGAGCACGCCCGACTCCTTCATCTCGAGCCACAGGTCGTTGCCCTCGCGCGAGCGCTCGCCCACGCCGCAGAAGGCCGACAGCCCGCCGTGCTCCTTGGCGAGGTTGTGGATGAGCTCCTGGATCAGCACCGTCTTGCCGACGCCGGCGCCGCCGAACAGCCCGACCTTGCCGCCCTTCGCGTAGGGCGCGAGCAGGTCGATGACCTTGATGCCGGTCTCGAACATCTCGGTCGTCGGCGTGAGGTCCTCGACGCGCGGGGCCTCCTGGTGGATGCCGCGCCGCTGCGTGTCCTTGGGCAGCTCCTCGCCGAGGTCGATCGGCTCGCCGAGCAGGTTGAAGATGCGACCGAGCGTCGCCTCGCCGACGGGCACCGTGATCGGACCGCCGGTGTCGAGCACCTCGGCGCCGCGCGCGAGCCCGTCGGTGGTGTCCATCGCGACCGCGCGCACGCGATCGTCGCCGAGGTGCTGCTGCACCTCGCACACGAGCACCCCTCGGCGCCGGCGATCCCCGCCTCCTCCTCGCGGCGACTGCGATCGTGATCGCGTGGTTGATCTCGGGGAGGCGTTCGGGGAAGACGGCCTCGATCACGACGCCCTGGATCTCCTCGATGCGCCCGACGTTGCGCGTGGTGTCGCCCTCGGAGGAGCCCTTGGGCTGGGTTGCGGTGGTTGGTGACATCGGTTCTCGGTTCTCCTATCGCTCTGAAGCTTTTAAGGGCTACGCCCCAAGGGGCTCCGCCATCGGGCGTTCGCAGTTCTTCGTACGTTGCGCCCGCGAAACGGGCTGAAAGGGTTGTCACGTGGCGCATCAGCTCAGACCCTCCGCCCCTGCAACGACCTCCATGATCTCCTGGGTGATCTCGGCCTGGCGGGCGCGGTTCATCTGCAGCGTCAGGTCGGTGATGATCTCCCCGGCGTTGTCCGAGGCGCTGCGCATCGCGGTCATCTGCGCGCCGAAGAAGCCCGCGGCGGACTCGACCAGCGCGCGGTAGATCGAAATCTCCACGTAGTCGGGCACGAGCCGCTTGAGCAGCTCCTCGGGGTCGGGCTCGTAGCTCGACCAGCGCGCGCGGGCCGCCGGGACGCTCGTCGTCCTCACCCTCCTCGGGGCTGAGCACGGCCTGGGCGAGCGGCAGCAGCGTCTCGCGCGTGACGGGCTGCGTGAGCGGAGAGATGTAGGCGTTGTAGATGATCTCCACGCGATCGAGCGCCCCGTCGACGTAGGCCGTCGATCAGGTCGTCGGCGATCGAGCGCGCGTCGGCGTAAGCGGGGCGGTCGGCGAAGCCCGTGTAGCTGCCGCTCAGCTCGCGCCCGCGGAAGGTGAGCGAGGAGACGCCGCGGCGGCCGGTCGCGTACCACAGCGGGCTCTTGCCCTGCTCGACGAGCTCGGTGCCGGCGCGCACCCCCGCGCGGATGATCTGCGAGTTGAAGCCGCCCGCGAGGCCGCGATCGCCGGTGACGAGCAGCAGGCCGACGTTGCGCTCGCTGCTCGTGCTCGGTGAGCAGCGGCAACCGCGAGGCCTCGGCGCCGGCGGCCTGCGCGGCCTGGCGGGTCATCCGCCGGATCGCCTCCGCGTAGGGGCGCAGCGCGGCGATGCGCTGCTCGGCGCGGCGCAGGCGCGCCGCCGGCGACCATCTCCATCGCACGCGTGATCTTCTGGATGTTCTTGACCGAGGAGATCCGGTTCTTGACGTCGCGCTGGGTTGCCATGGCGAGTCCCTTGCCGCGGACGGCTAGGCGGGGACCTCGACGGGCTCGTCGCTGCGCTCGCCCTCGGCGGGCGCCGTGGAGTCGCCCTGCGCGGGGGGCAGCGGCGCCGTCGTCATCGAGCGGCTGGCCCTCCTCGTCGAGGTCGTAGCCGAAGTCGCTCGGCGAAGGACTCGACCGCGTCGTGCACCTCCTTCTGGGTCTCCTTCGACCAGTCGCCGCCGGCGATCTTCGCGCGCAGCTCGGCGTGCTGGGCGTGCATCCGTTCGATCAGCTCGGCAGGAACTCGCGGCACGCGCTCGACGTTCAGGCGGTCGAGGAAGCCGTTGGTGGCGGCGTAGATCTGCAGCGACCTGGTCCTCCACCGCCAGCGGCGCGCGCTCGTGCTGGTTGAGCGTCTTCACGAGCCGCTCGCCGCGCGCGAGCGTGCGCTGCGTGTCGGCGTCGAGGTCCGAGCCGAACTGCGCGAACGCCTCGAGGTCGCGGTACTGGGAGAGCTCGAGCTTGATGCGCCCGGCGACCTTCTTCATCGGCCCGATCTGCGCGTTGCCGCCGACGCGGGAGACCGAGATGCCGACGTTGATCGCCGGGCGCACGCCGCGAGTTGAACAGCTTCGACTCGAGGAAGATCTGCCCGTCGGTGATCGAGATCACGTTGGTGGGGATGTACGCCGAGACGTCGCCGGCCTGCGTCTCGATCACCGGCAGCGCCGTCAGCGAGCCGCCGCCGAGGTCGTCGTTGAGCTTGACCGCGCGCTCGAGCAGGCGCGAGTGCAGGTAGAAGACGTCGCCCGGGTAGGCCTCGCGACCCGGCGGGCGGCGCAGCAGCAGCGACATCTGGCGGTAGGCGTAGGCGTGCTTGGTCAGGTCGTCGTACACGCACAGCGCGTGCTTGCCGTTGTAGAGGAAGTGCTCGCCCATCGCGCAGCCCGCGTAGGGGGCCATGAACTTGATCGGCGCCGCCTCGTCGGCGGGCGCGGCGACGATGATCGTGTTCTCCAGCGCGTCGTGTTCGTCGAGCGTCTGCGCGAGCGCGACGACCGTCGACATGCGCTGGCCGATCGCCACGTAGACCGACACGACGCCGGTGTCCTTGTTGTTGATGATCGCGTCGATCGCGATCGCCGTCTTGCCCGTCTGGCGGTCGCCGATGATCAGCTCTCGCTGGCCGCGGCCGATCGGGATCATCGCGTCGATCGCCTTCAGCCCGATCTGCATCGGTTCGGTGACCGGCTGGCGCTGCACGACGCCGGGGGCCTTGAACTCGGCGGGGCGCGTCTCGGTGGTGTTGATGTCGCCCTTGCCGTCGAGCGGGCGCCCGAGCGGGTCGACGATGCGCCCCAGCAGGCGCCTCGCCGACGGGGATCTCGAGCAGGCGTCCGGTGCGCTTGACGGTGTCGCCCTCGGAGATGTGCTCCCACTCGCCGAACAGCACGGCGCCGACGTTGTCGGACTCGAGGTTCAGCGCGAGGCCCGGTGACGCCGTGCGGCAGCTCGAGCATCTCGAAGGACATGCAGTTCTCCAGGCCGTGCAGGCGCGCGATGCCGTCGGCGACCGACAGCACGGTGCCGACCTCGGTCAGCTCGGCGCTGCCGGCGTCGAGGCCCTCGATGCGGCTCTTGAGGATGCTTGTGATCTCGTCGGGGTTGATCTGCATGTCGTTCCTAGGAAGCTCCTTGGGCAACGTGCCTGCGCAGCTGCTCCAGTCGGTTGCGAATAGAGGCGTCGAGGATCGAGTTGCCCACCCTCACGACGATGCCGCCGATGATCGTCCGGGTCGACGTGCGCGGCGAGCGTCACCTTGCGCCCGGCGCGCTCGCCGATGCGCTGCGCCGAGGCTCTCGGTGGTCGCCTCGTCGAGCTCGATCGCGCTCGTGATCTCCACCGGCAGCAGCTGGTTCTCCTCGCTCCCACAGCCGCTCGAACTCGCTGGCGCGTGCGGAAGATCACCGGCATGCGGTGGTTCTCGATCAGCAGCTCGAGGAAGTTCACGAAGCTCTCGTCGGCGTCCGTCGAGCATGCGCGCGAGCGCCTCCTGCT
This sequence comes from uncultured Solirubrobacterales bacterium, assembly GCA_963725525.1. GTDB lineage: Bacteria > Actinomycetota > Thermoleophilia > Solirubrobacterales > Solirubrobacteraceae > Palsa-744. The sequence goes on along the minus strand of CAVRYP010000001.1, from coordinate 23,556 downwards.
TCTCCTTGGTCGAGAAGTAGGGCGAGAAGAAGAACACCGCCAGCTCGCGGTTGGCGTCGAGCGCGTCGGCGAACTGGGCGAGCTGCTCGCGCAGCTCGTCGAGCTTGCCCTGCTCGCGCGCGACCTCGAACAGCGAGCGCGCGTATACCTGGGCCAGCTCCTCCATCAGTTGCTCGGCGCCGCGGAGAGCTCGGAGAAGTCGAGCTCGCCCAGCGCCTCCTCGACGAGCCGCTTCTGGTCGGCGTCGTCGAGCGTCTTGCGCGTGACCTTCTCGGTGGCCATGATCGTCAGGTCGGCGACCTCGCGGCGGATGTCGTCGCAGCGCCCGCTTGGTCGCCGCCTCGATGTCGCGCTCGGCACGCTTGGCGGCCTCGGCGACGATCTCCTGGCCGTGCTCCTTGGACTCGTGCTCGTGCGTCTCGGCGGCCTGGCGCGCGCGCTGCACGATCTCGTCGGCCTGCGCGCGCGCCTCCTTCAGGCGCTCGCGGTATTCGGCGAGCAGCTGCTCGGCCTCCGCGCGCGTGCGCTCGGCCGTGTCGATCGACTCTTCGATCGACTTCTTGCGCCGTTCCAGCGCCTCGCTGATGCGCGGGAACGCGAGCCTTGAGAGCAGCAGCATCGTGACGCCGAACACGAGCAGCGTCCAGACCATCAGGCCGATGCCCGGCTTGATCAGGAAGCTGCCGTTGGACGCGGCGAGCACGGATGGGTCGGCGGGGTTCGAGCGCGGCGAGCATCGCGTCAGACGATGAACGCGGCCAGCAGCCCGGCCACGAGGCCGTAGAAGAAGCACGCCTCGGTCAGCGCGAAGCCCAGCCACTGCAGCTGCGTGATCTCGTCGCGCATCTCCGGCTGGCGGGTGATCGCTTCGATCGCCTTGCCGAAGATGATGCCGATGCCGACGCCGGCGCCCACGGCGCCGAGGCCGCCGCCGACGCCGAGGCCGATCGACTTGCCGGCCTTGGCGGTTTCTTCGGTGCGGCCGCCAGCAGGGTGATCAGAGCTATGTGCACGACGATTGGCTCCTTTAGTGATCCTCGGCGACCGCGCCGCCGAGGTAGATAGCGGTGAGGGTGGCGAAGATGAACGCCTGCAGGGCGGCCACCAGGCCGACCTCGAAGGCGAACAGCAGCGACGCCGAACGGGATCGTGAACCAGCCCAGCGCGGCGATGCCGAGGATCACGGCGAGCGCGCCGGCCATGAACAGGATGATCAGGTGCCCGGCGAGGATGTTGGCGAACAGACGATCGTCAGCGAGAGCATGCGCATCAGGTTCGAGAGCACCTCGAGGAAGAAGATGAGCGACGGCCATCCCGCCGGTCGACGCCGCCGGGCACGAGGCCCTTGAGGTAGCCGATCGGGCCCTTCGCGCGCACGCCTTCGAAGGTGTAGGAGACGAACACGACCAGCGCCAGCACCAGCGGGATCGAGAGGTTGGCGGTGGCCGCGTACAGCGAGAACGACGGGATGTGCAGGCCGAACACGGTCGATCTCGTGCTCGGTGTTGGTCGGCAGCGGGATGTAGCCGATCAGGTTGGAGAACAGGATGAACAGGAACAGCGTGCCGATGAACGGGAACCACTTGCGCGGCCATCTTCTCGTCCATCGCGCTGCCGGTGATGTTGTCGCGCATCAGCTGGTAGAGCATCTCGACCGCCGCCTGCACCTTGTTGGGGCGCGCCTGCATGCGCCGCGCGATGTAGATCATCGATGACGCACGTGAGCGAGCGCCGCCAGGACCAGGTAGAGCACGGCCTTGTTGATCGAGAAGACCCCCAGGTGCGACCCAGTTGTCGAGCTTGAACTCGTTCTGCGGTTCGAAGTCGTTGTTGCGCGTGCCGCTCGCGCCGTAGATCGCGAGCAGCGCGATCAGCGCCGGCGAGGCAGACGCCACCGATGATCAGCAGCTTGCGCTTTGTGCTCATCCCGGCTCCTCCGGCCGTGCGCCATCGCTCGACGGCACGCCTCCGCCGGTGATGGCGCGCTCATGAGGGCTGCGGGCTGCCCTGCGCGGCCGGCTGCAGCGTCTCGCCCGCGTGACGAACGACATCACGAAGTACACCGTGAACGCGCCCAGCACGAGCGACGGCCGCCATGATCCCGTCGTCCTTGCCGCCGGCGTAGCGCGCGACGATCACCGCGAGCGCGACGATCCACACCCGCCCCATCATCGTGCCCGACCTGCAGACCGGCCCTCACGCGCGGGTCGCCGAGCGCAGCGCGTGTGTGTACGCCGCGGCGGCGCCCACACGCGTCAGCAGCCAGGCCAGCGCCGATCAGATAGCCGACCAGCGGCAGCCCCGCCGCAAGCACGAACGGGGCCGTCGCGAGCACCAGGCACACGTCGAGGTAACGCGTGAGTGTGGTGGTCATAATCGTATGAGACCCTACAGACGCAAAAGCCCGCACGCTCTCACGGCGGACTCCGCTCCAGGGGCCGCCGACGGACGAATCGACAGCCGCGCGCAGTCTACCCGATCTGGGACTTCGTAACAAGTTTGTGACATGCGCTACCTGCTGCTGGAAGGGCTCGGGGAAGCCATTCGGCGGCCATCACCGCCAGTCCCGCGGTGGCGAGCCCCGCGAACACATCGAGCAGGAAGTGGTTGCCTGTGGCCAGCACCGCCACGCACGTCAGACATGGGTACGCGAGTGCCAGCACCCTTACCCACAGGCGCGGGGAGAGCCGCCACAGCACGAGCGCACACCACGCCGCCCAGGCCATGTGCAGCGAGGGCATCGCCGCGAGCTGATTGGCGTCCGAGGCCAGCGCCCCGGTGTGCCAGGAGCCGAAGGCGTGCGTGGAGGCGACCACGTCGGTGAAGCCCCGAGAGCATCCGCGGCGGCGCCACCGGATACAGCCAGAAGACCGCCGAACCCGATCAGGTTGATCGCCACGAGCGAGTTGCGCAGCGGGCGGTAGAGATCAGCACGCCGCCACCACCACAGGCGCCCAGCAGGCCGAGGGTGACGATGAAGTGGGCGTTGTCGTAGTAGTCGGAGAGCGCGAGCCCGAGCGTGTGATGGCCCGCCAGCCAGCGGTCGAGCGTGAGCTCGGGGTCGAGGTGCAGCGCGCGCTCGAGGTGCAGAATGCCGGTGCGCGTGCGCGAGCGCGACCTGCTGGCGCAGGGGCGCGAGGTTGGTGATCGCGTCGTACACCCAGCACAGCCACACGATCACCAGCACCTCGACCCACCAGCGCGCGCGCGGCTCGCGGCGGATCGACCTGGCAAGCGGCGCCGGGCAGCGGCGCCACCCACTCGCTGCTGGTCTCGTGTCTGTCAAGCGACAGTGCTCATCTGAAGTGATCGATCTTACGTCGCGTCTCGAACGGCGCTACCGGAGAAAGGCCGCCTGCGCGGCCAGCTCTTCGAGCACCTGCGGCAGCGCCGCGGCGGTGCGCCGCCAGGAGTCCGGGGCGCTGTAGTCGTCGGCGTCGTGCAGCAGCAGCACCGCCCCCGGCGCCGGCGCCCTCGGTCACGCGCCGCGCGATCGACTCCGGCGTGGCGCGCTTCTCCCAGTCGCGCCCCCAGTCGCTCCACAGCAGCGTGCGCCAGCCGCGACGGCGCGCGAGGCGCAGCGCGGTGGCGTTGAGCACGCCGTACGGCGGGCGGTAGAGCCCGATGGCGAGACCGGTGGCGTCCTCGATCGTGGCCTGCGCGCGGTCGATGTCCTGCGCGCATCTGGCGCGGCGTGAGGCGCAGCAGGTTGCGATGGCGCTCGCAGTGCAGGCCCGACGCCGTGGCCCGCCGCGACGATCTCGCGCGGCAGCGCGGGGTTGCGGCGCACCTGCTCGCCGACGAGGAAGAACGTCGCGCTGCACGCCCGCGGCGGCGAGGATGTCGAGCACCGCCGGCGTGCCCTCGTGGTGCGGGCCGTCGTCGAAGGTGAGCGCGTAGCCCTCCCCGCTCGCGGTGCGATCCTCGATCCCCAGGGGAGCGCACAGAAGGGGCAGGTGCGCCGCGAGCGCCGGCAGCGCATAGCTCGCGGCGAGGGTACCCGCGAGTGCGCCGGCCACCCGTCTCCCGCCACGGGGACCCCCGGCCTGCGGCGAGGAGTCCTTCTCCCCCGTGCGGGGGCTGCGATCATCGTCGCTCATGGAACTCGCTCTCGGGATGCTCGCGGCGGTGGTCGCCGCGACCCTCTTCAGCCTCGGCTTCGCGCTGCAGGCGATGGACGCGCGCGAGGCGCCCGAGGAGGAGCACCTGCGCCTGGCGCTCGCGCTGCGGCCTGATCAGGCGCGTGCGCTGGCTGCAGCGGCACCGCGCTCTCGATGCTCGGCTGGCCGCTGCAGGTGCTCGCGCTGGTGCTCGCCCCGCTCGTGGTGGTGCAGCCCGCGCTCGCGCTGGGGCTGCCGGTGCTGATGGTCGGCGGGCGAGCGGATGCTCGGCGAGCGCGCCGGCACGCCGCGAGCACCTCGCCGTCGGCGCGATCGTGCTCGGCGTGATCGGCGCGGGGCTGTGCGCGCCGGCGCGCAGCGACTCGCACGCGGGCTGGGCGACGCTCACGCTCGTGCTCGTGCTGCTCGCGCTCGCGAGCCTGCTGCCCTACGTGCTGCTGCGCGTGGCGCGCCCGCCGGCGCTGGTGACGATGCTCGGCGCGGGGTTCGCCTTCGCCTGGAGCGGGGTCGCGACGAAGCTCGCCTCCGACGATCTCTCCCACGGCTACGTGCTCGTGGCGCTCGCCTGGGGGCTCTCCACCGCGGGCGCATCGGCGGTCGCCTCGCTCAGCGAGATGAGCGCCCTGCAGTCGCGCCCGGCGATCCAGGTCGCCCCTGTCGTGTTCGTGACCCAGACGGTGGTGCCGGTGCTGCTGGCGCCGCTGTTGTTTCGCGAGCGCTTCAGCACCACTCCGCTCGGGGGGGTTCCGCTGGTGGCGGCCCTGGCGCTGGTCGTCGCCGGCGCGGTCGTGCTCGCGCGCTCGCCGCTGCTGCTCGCGCTGATGCCCGCGGGCAGCGGCCAGGCGCCCGTGAGCGAGGCCAGCGACTCGGCGCCGAGCCCCTCCGCCTCAGCAGCGAGACCAGTCGCTCGAGCCCCGCCACCGAGGCGGGCGAGCCGTCGAGCCTCACGACCAAGACATCGCCCGCGCGCGCGGGCGCTGAGGCAGCGGGCCGGTCGCGCTCGAGCTGGTGATCGCCGGCCACGGGGGTGGCGCCGGCGGTGCGCGCGAGCACCAGCTGACCGACACTCAGCCCGCCGGCGGGCTGCAGGAAGTAGAAGTGGTGGTGCAGGCCCAGCGCGCGCGCCTGCGAGTCGAGCGCGCCACGCGTGCGTACCCAGTGCAGGAAGTGCAGCAGGTTCGATGCGGGCACTTCGGGCATCAGCTCGTCGCCCAGCGCGTGCATCCTGAGAACCGTCGCGGGCCTGGGCACGCCGCGAGTCGTCGGCGAAGGAGACGTGGATTCCCTTCGCCGCGAGCTCGCCCGCGACGAGCGTGAGCTCGTTCGCGGGGCGCGCGCACGATCACCGCCACCTCGGGCTTGTCGGTCTTCACGTGCTTGAGCAGCGGCACGCGCAGGAACACGTCCGCCAGCGCCGTGACCTCGTCGGTCGACATCGTCCACATGCCCGCTCCCAGCAGCAGCACGAGCGGCGTCACGAGCGCGGCCACGCGCAGGCGCCACGTGGGAATCGGGCGCACGCGCCGGGGCGCCTTCAGCACGAGATCGACGGCGGTCGGATCGGGGCTCTCGGCGGCGGTCGGCTGGGCGGCGGGCTGCGAGCATCGAGGCCTGCACGTGCTCGCGCAGCTCGCGCGTGTCGTTGGCCAGGCGCAGCAGATCGAGATCGGCCATCGCGCGCGTGTTCAGGCGCGCGTGCCCCACGGGCAGCCCGTAGGAGACGACGGGCGTGCCCGCGGCCTTGGCCTCCAGGCAGGTGACCCCGCCGGTCGAGTGCACGAGCGCGTCGGCGGCCGCGAGCAGCTGGGGCATCTTGTCGGTGAAGCCGTAAACGTGCACGCGCGGCTCGGCGGCGAAGGCGTGGTTCAGCCGTTCCCCAAGCAGCTCGTTGCGCCCGGCCAGGCACACGATGCTGCGAGATGTCGGGTACGCGGCACAGCTCGCGTACCGCGCCCGCGACGTCGCCCACGCCCCAGCCGCCGCCGGAGACGACCACCATGCGGCCCTCCGTCGGGCAAGCCCGAGATCTTCGCGCGTCTGCATCGGGCAGCGCGGCTGCAGGAACTCCGCGGAGATCAGCGGTCGCACGAGGTGCACGCTGCCCTCGCCCGCGATGCGCTCCACGGCGGACATCGACTCGCCGTACATCACCAGGTGCATGTCGATGCCCGGCTGCGCCCAGAAGAACAGGCCCGTGAGGTCGGTGATCGTGGCCACCGTGGGGCAGTCCACGACATGCGTGCGGCGCAGCTGCGCCAGCACCACCGTCACGGCGGGGTAGGTGGAGACGATCGTGTCGGGTTCGTGTTCGGCGATCGTGCGCGCGAGCGGGCGCGATCCGAGCCGGCACAGCAGCTTGCGCGCCAGCCAGCGGATCGGAGCGACGCGCTCGAGCGTGCCGTAGACAATCGAGTAGGTCCACGGCAGGAAGCGAAGCTGCACGCGGTAGCCGTCCTGCACGACCGGACGCAGCAGGCGTCCCATCGCGGCGAGCCCGTCGATCACCGTCACCTCGACCTCCTCCGGGGAGGCCTCGAGCTGCTCGGCGAGCGCGCGCGCTGCAGCGGCGTGCCCCTCGCCCACGTCGGCGGAGAGCACGAGTATGCGCCGCGGGCCGAGCTTCGATCGATCGGGCGAGGCTTCGCCTTCTGTGTCTCTGGAAGAGGTTGTCTTGCGGTGTCGGCGTCGCATATATGCGGTTGTTGGGCCCTACCTACCTACAAAAGCCCATGACGGCGCCCACAGGTTAACGGTCGCAAGCGAGCTTTGCAGGTCAGACGGACGTATCACCGTCCCGCCCCCCGGCTCGCAACAATGAACATATCACCGCCACCGCCAAGACACCGGGCGCTCCGGGGCGAGCCGCCTCGCTGGAAGGCGACGGCCGCGACTGGGCGGGGGGCCGGGGAGCCACAGAGTCCTCTTCGCCGACTCTCCTTCGTATCCTTGGCGCGCTCGGCCTGCTCGCGGTGCTCGTGGGCGTGTTCGGCGTGGCGGCCGGCGCGGCCCGTGCACCCTCAACATATGTTCCCGCCCGCAGCGGCGGCTGGCCGGGCTGGATGGCCGGACCCTTTCAGGGCCTCGGTCTGAGCATCGGTTCGAGCAGCTTCCAGACGCTCACGCTGGTGATGGCGGGGGGCTATGTGGTGGTGCTGCTGTGCACCCGCGCGCTGCCGATGTGGGCGCTCGCGCTCACGATCCTCGCGGCGCATCTGGTCCTGCTGCTCGGCCCGCCGCTGATCTCCCAGGACGTGTTCGGCTACATCGGCTTCGCGCACCTGGGGGCCTTGCACGGCCTGGACCCCTACACCTGGCTTCCCCGCGCAGGCCCCCGCCGATCCGGTGTATCTGTTCCTCGGCTGGCCCTACCAGCACTCGCCCTATGGGCCGCTGTTCACGCTCCTCACCTACGCCTTCACGCCCCTCGGGCTGAGCGGCGAACTGTGGGCGCTGAAGGCGCTCGCGGCGCTCTCCAGCCTCGGCGCGGTCGCGCTGGTGGGCCTCGCGGCGGGGCGCATGGGCCGCTCGCGGCGCGCGGCCGTCGCCTTCGTGGGCCTCAATCCGGTGCTGCTGGAGCTGGCGGTGGGGGGCGATCACAACGACACGCTGACGATGCTCTTGCTGGCGCTTGCGCTGGCCCTCACCGCCACGGCCAGTCACTACAAGTCAGCGGGAGGCGCGCTCGTCGCGGCGGTCGGGGTCAAGGCATCCGCCGGCCTCGTGCTGCCGTTTCTCCTCCTGGCGCCCCCGCGTGCGCGCGAGCGCCTGGGCCTGCTCGCGAGCGTACTGGCGTGTCTCGCCGCGCTTGCGATCGTCGCGGTGCTCGGGTTCGGCTCGCACGCGTTCGGCTTCGTGAGCGCGTTGCGCGGACAGCAGCAGCTGATCGCGGTGCACTCGATCCCGGACGAGACGGCGCGTCTGTTCGGCCTTGTTGGGCTGCCCGGATGGTGGCGCAACGTGTTCGTGGGCCTGTTCGCCGCGGTGCTCGCGCTCACGCTGTGGCTCACCGCCCGCGGCGCCGATTGGCGCACGCAGGCGGGCTGGGCGACGCTCGCGCTGCTCCTCTCCACCGCCTGGCTGTTGCCGTGGTACGCGATCTGGGCGCTACCGCTGGCGGCCGTCAGCGCCAGCCGCCGCCTGCGCGCGGCCACGCTCCTCTTCTGCGCCTACGCCCTCCTGATCCACCTCCCCCTCGCCAAGCCGCTGCTCTCCCCGCCGCGCCACCACGCGCCCAAACGGGTCCAGGCGGCGAAACTTGAGGATCTCCAGCACGTACACCAGATACACGCTCGCGGCAATCACAAGTAGGCCGAGGAGGCCCATCACCGCCGCCCAGCCGGCGTGCAGGTGGCCGTGGTGGTCGCTGTAGGGGATGAATCTGAGCGCCAGGGCCAGCCCGGCCAGCATCAGCGTCCACGCGTACAGATAGGCGATCGTGCGCCTCGGGCTGAAGCCGATGCGCGCCATGCGATGGTGGAAGTGCTCGCTGTCGGATTCGTAGATCGGGCGGCGGTACTTCAGGCGCTTGAGCACCACAAAGGTCGTGTCCAGGAAGGGCACCGTGAGCAGGATCAGCGGCAGCACGAAGCTGATCACCACCTGCGTCTTCACTGCGGCCTGCACCGTGAGGCACCCCATCAAGAGCCCCAGCAGGTTCGAACCGCAGTCGCCCATGAAACTCGAGGCGGGCGGGAAGTTGTGCACCAGAAAGCCCACCGCCGCCCCCGCGGTGAGTCCCGCGAAGACCGCCGGCGCGGCGCTGTGCAGGTGGCCCTGGTGGTAGAGGTCGATCGCGATCACCGCGAGTGCGAGCGCGATGATCGCGCAGACCCCCGCCGCCAGCCCATCGACGCCGTCGGAGAAGTTCACGACGTTCATCAGCGCCACCAGCCCCACCGTCGTGATCGCCGCCCCTGCGTTGGGGAAGTGCAGCTCGCCCACAAAGGGCAGCGTGATGAGGTGCACCACCACACCCGCGTTCACCGCGATCAGCGCCGCGCCCACCTGCCCCGCCAGCTTCACCACCACCGGCAGTTCGAAGCGATCGTCGAGCGCGCCCACCGCGGTTATGACGGTTGCGGCGACCAGAATGCCGTGCCACTGACGTCCTTCGGGTCCGCTCATCGGCAGCCAGATGAGCCCCGCCACGAGCGCCCCCCCGAAGATCGCGAGGCCGCCGAGCAGCGGTATCGGGCGATCGGAGAGCCCCCGCTCGCGCGGGCGATCGATCGCCCCCACCGCCCGTGCCAGGCGCATCGTCAGGGGTGTCAGCGCCGCGGTGACTGCCGCGGCCACCAGAAAGGCATAGAGCACATCGAGCTCGGTCAGGTGCGCCATTGAACCGCGCTAAAGCATCGCAGGCGCCGGGGTCGGGTGTTGCGGGCGAGACCGCTCCTACTTGACGGCCCGCCCGCGGCGTTTGGGAACTGCCCTACTTGACGGTGTGTCCCGCGGAGTCGAGCGCGTACCACGTGCCGCCGAACTGCATTTCGCCCACGTAGGAGGTTTCGCCCGGTCCGCTGTCCGCGCTGTAGAGATAGAGCGCGTGCCCGCCGTAGGTCACCTGCTTGGCGCCGCCGCGCAGCGTGATCGTGGAGAGCAGCGAAGCCTTCACGCCCGGCCCCGCACTCGGCCTGCCGCTGGTGGTGAGCGCGGGCCAGATTTCCGAGCACCCGCTGATCTTCGCGCAGCTGTCGCTCTTCGGGCGGTCCTTGGTGAACTGATACAGCGTGTGGCCCGAAGCGCTTACAAGGATCGTGCCGATGCTCGTGTGGCGGAGCCCCACCTTGGCCACGCGGCTTGCGTGGGCGGCGGGAACGCTGCTCGGGACGCCCGAGCTGCCCTGGGCGCCGGCGGCGCCCACGACGCTCGCCAGGCCGAGCAGTAGGCCGAGCAGGACTGTGTGGGTTCGCTTCACGGGGATCTCCTTTGTCTGCGGGGACAGCGAGCCGGCACAGTGTGGCGGTCTCACTGAAGAAGACGCCCATATCCTCCGCACCTTCCCGTGCGCCGGAAATTGCCTCCGCGCCTGCCGGGGTCAGAGAGATCGTCCGCGCGAGCCGGGGCCAGGGACCGCGCCGCTCGCCCGTCACGGGACCGCCGAAACCGACTGCTCGGCGTGCCACGGATCGCCACTCGCCGTCGGCGGGGCATGGCCGACGCGAATCACCGCCCGTCCCTGCGCGCGCCGCCGCCGCGCCTGCTCGGAGATGAGCTCGAGCAGGTTCCTCCCGGCGACCTTCGCGGCCGCGGAAGGGGCGAGGTCGAGCAGCCCGATCTTGCGCAGCTCGAGACCCGGGTGCAGCCAGGGACCATCACTGCCAAAGAGCACCTTCTCCGGCCCCGCGCGTCTCAGGGCCTCGCGCAGGAGGTCGAAGCGACGCACCCCGGATGTGTCGGTGTAGACGTTCGGGTGGCGCACAAGCTGGTCGATCAGCCCGAGCTGCGCGCGCCAGTCGTCGGAGAAGCTCCCGAGGTGGGGGATGATGAACGGCACCTGTGGATACTGGCGTGCGAGCAGCTCGATCTGCGCGATCTCGCCCATCACGTCATAGAGGATCGGCAGCCCCCAGGCCCGCGCGACCTCGCAGATCTCGGCGCTGATGGGAGCGTCGTGGCGATGCACCTTGATCCCCCGAAACCCATGCGCCTGCACAGCCTCGGCGATCATCTCGCCCACGCGCCCATGATCGCGCTGGGCGTGCACGAACGCGAAACCGTAGAAGCACCCTGGATGGGCCGCCACGATCCTGGCCACCGCCCGGTTGGCATGAGCGTAGTCGGAGTGGAACACTGGGAAGAGCACCGTGCGTGCGATGCCCGCCGCGCGTGCGTCGCGCATGTAGCCGCGCAGGTGGGTGTCGCTGTCCCATGGCCCGCTGAGCCCGTCGCCGGGACCGGCGTGGCAGTGACAGTCGACGATCATGCCGCGAGCAGCGGTCGAGCTGTGGCGAGCGCGTCGATCGCGCGCTCCACATCGGCGCGGCTGTGCCGGGCGTTGAGAACGAAGCACACACGCGCACGCGAGCTCCCGCAGCGCTGCGCCAGGGCACGCACACCGCAGCTCGCGAGCTTCGCCTGAATCGCACCAGCCAACGCCGGCCGCATCGGCGCGAGCGCCTGCACGGGGAACGATCCACCGCTGCAGCGCAGCCCCAGCCGCTGCACCCCGGAGCGAAACAGGCGCACGAGCCCCAGCAGGCGCGCGCGCAGGCGCTCGCCCGCCTCGCGGTTCACGGTCAGGGCGCGCTCGGCCGCGCGCAGCACCGCGGTCGAGGGTGGGCTGCAGTGCACGCGGGTCTCGCTCGCGGCGGCGAAGCGCCGAACCTCGCCGTGTGTGCCCGCCAGCAGTGCCAGCGGTACGCCGAGGCCCTTCGCGAGCGAGGCGATCACGAGGACATGGGGCGCACTTGCATCGTGGAAGCGCAGCGAGCCGCCGCCGCCGTGGCCGTAGGGCATGCGTTTCTCTGGCGCGGCGCCGAGGATACCCAGCGCCTGCGTATCGTCGATCAGCAGTCGCCCGCCGTGATGAGCGACATGGTCGGCGTAGGCCCGCAACGGTCCCGGACCGTCTCTGGCCGGGTCGAGCGCGTCGACGACCACGAGGGGCCGCCGCCCGGCGGGGCAGCGCGCCAGCGCGCGAGACAGCGCATCGGGATCGTGGTGCGCGAACGTGCGCACCGGCGTGCCGCTGTTCACACAACGCTCGGCCCCCCAGCGTGCGATCGCGTAGGAGCCCGACTCGACCAGGACCGTTGCCCGCCGCCCCAGCAGAGCCGGCAGGTCCCAGAACAGGTGCAGCGTCGAGGGTGCCAGCAGCGCCGACTCGCAGCCGATCAGAGCCGCGAGCCGATGTGCCAGGCGAGGGCTCTCGGGCGGTTCGCGCAGGGCGCTTGGGACACCGGTGCTCAGCTGCGCCCACGGCCGCAGCGTCCCCGCGGCGTGGCGCAGCCCCAGGTACAGCACCGAGGTGAAGTCGAGCATACGCCCACCGCCCATGTCGAGTTTGACCCCGCCGCTCATGTCGAGTTTGCCCCGCCGCTCAGGCCCGTCGCGCCGCCGCCGAGAGCCGGCGCGTGCGCGCCGCCTCCTGCATTCGGAGGTACTCCGAGGGCTGGCGAAAGCGCGCCTGCGCCGCGCGCGCATCGACCGGCTCGGCGGTGAGATCGACGCTCGTGACGGTCCTGTAGGCGTGGATGTACACCTGGATCTCCTCGCGCCAGATGCGCGCCCAGTTGGCGGCCTGCGCGGTGACCGAGCTCGTCATCCAGTTGCCATAGCGGATCGACAGCAGGATCCGCTCGCCGAACACTCCCAGGTCGCGGAACTGGCTGACGCTCGTGTCGCCCCAACCCTGCAGCTGGCGCATCGAGTCCACGCGATCCATCCACACCTCCTCATAGGGCACCATCGTGCGCCCGCCGAGGAATTCGCGGAACTCCGGCCGCGCGAGGATCCACTGCATGATCATGATCTCCACGCGTGAGGTCCACGGTAGGTCGCCGAACTGGTTGTGCGCACCCTCCGCTAGCACCATGTGGACCTCCTTGAGTGCGTTGAGCACCGGGAACGGGTCGGCGACCACCGTCGTGTCGTCGTCGGCCTCGTAGAACTTCACGCACTGCGCGAGCAGCTCATGGAAGCAGCGCAGGAACTTCGAGCGGCTGTCCGCCGTATCGAGCTGAGGCACCGCCCGTCCGAAGATCGTCATGCCGTAATGGTGGTCGTACTCGTATGCGCGCCGGGGCACGGTGAGGCGGTCGCCCTCGTCCTGGATCCACCCCCAGAGCAGGTTGTTGGCCCCGCGGAGGGGGTCGATGTTGAGATTCGCGAGCGGATCGGGCGAGCCCATCCGCCGGTTCTGAAAGCGCGTCGCGATCGCCGCCATCGACTGCACCAGCATTCCCTGCTCGTGCCAGTAGGACCAGATCAGCTCGACCATCGGCGGACTGGTGACGGCGTCGCGCAGGATCCCGTATTCGGCGGCGTGCGCGACGAGTTCGGACTTCGCCGGCAGATCCGCCAGCCGTTCGATTATCTGGTTGTAGTACGGCAGCACGCGCGCGGATTCCGATGAGCCCAACCGCGTGAGGTACTGTTTCTGGAGTTCTTTGGAGTCGTTTTCGAACTTCAATCCGCTGGATTCGCCGCTCGACGGCAGCTGGTTGAGCTGGCTGAGCAGGGTCTCCTTGTTTTCCTGACCTTCAAAAGAGTCGATCAGCTTGCCGAGCTGTGCTGAGTCCTGGCTGGGCACCAATCCACACTCGGCCATCAGGAACAGCTCGGTCGCCGTCTTCAGGACGTCGTATGCGTTGACCCGATCGACGATCCCCGTGAGCGCGCCCCACGCGCCCGCCTCGCCCTGAGTCTCCTCGTTGTTGGTGAGCGCGGGCAGCAGCACACGATCCATGAAGTCCTTGTAGACGTTGAACTGGATCGCCCGCGAGCGGTCCTTGATCACCTCCCACAGGAGCCGATCGGGCGTCCACGGCTCGTAGGTTCGCGTGAGCTGAACGGCGCTCGACGGCGGGGTGGGGGGGCTCAGGGTTTCCGGGAGGGTGTCGCCGGTTACCGGGCTGGCCTTGGGCGGCGCTTCGCTCGGCGCGGAGCTCTGTTTGGGCGACGCCTCGCCTGTGCTCGAGGCTTTGGTCCCACTCGCCGGAACCTTGGCCTCGCCCGATGGAGCTTTGGCCCCGCCGGACGGAGCTTTGGGCCCGCCGGACGGAGCTTTGGCCCCGCCGGACGGAGCTTTGGGCCCACTCGCCGGAGCCTTGGCCTCACTCGCCGGGGCTTTGGCCTCATCTTTCGGGTGTTTGGTCGGACTCATTTCGTCTCCTTTGTGTTACGCGGTAGCGAGCTGGGTGACTGATCGTGCGAGCGAAGATGCGGGTATCGCGGCGCGGCGGCGCTCCGCCGTGTGCGCGGCGCACAGCGCGGAGATGTCGAGCGTGCTGCGCAGCGCCCAATGCGTGAGCAGGTCCTCGAGCAGCCTGCTCTCGGCATCGGGGTCGAGCTCGCCACTCAAACGCGCACGGCCGAGGACGGCAAACACGAGCGAGGGCGGCGCGAGGAAGATCTGAGCCGGGGCGCTGCGCCACCGGCGCCAGGTCTGGATCAGCCGCGACGGATGACGCTCGGGCGAGGCGAGCACCTCGCCGAGGGCGCGCCCCCGCAGTGAGCGCGGTCGGTGCGCGCAGATCGCGCTAGCCGCACGCGGCGCGGTCGCTCGCAGCGAGCGAAACGTCGCCTGGGCGCCCGCATTGAGCCCCTCCAGGGGATAGCACTCCTGCCACAGGCGCGCGAGCTGCGCCCACTGCGGATGCGGGTAGAGCTCCGCGCCGATCGCACAGCTGAGCAGCACGCGAATCCAGGGCGCCGGGTGAGGATCGTGCAGGTCGATGCGAAACACGAAGAAGCGCGGCAGTCCCACGACCGATATGAGTCCCAGCGTCGAGGTGATTCCCACGCGCGCGATCGACCAGGCGTCCGCGACGATCTCCGAGATCCAGCGCCCCCACGCCTGCCAGCTGGGGCGCTCGGCGGCCGGCGCGCGCGCGCCGATCCGCGCCAGCTCTTCCCGCAGCGATGCCACCAGCCCGAGTAATGCGGCGCCCTGATGGCCCACCTCGTGCACGAGCGAGGAGGCGATCCCATTTCCGATCATTCGCTCGCGTGGCATGCGCACGATCGCGATCGGGCTGCGCTTGCCACCGGGCAGACGCGTCCGCGCGCGCCGGATCGCCGCGCCGGGTCCGCGATCCAGAAAGCAGATCACCGGCGGAGGCTCGAGATATCCCGGCAGCGCGAGAGCGTCGGCCGCGAGCACGTCGAGCCCCGACAGCCAGACGCCATGGGCGCGCTCGCTGCGCTGCGTGATCGCATCGGAGAACACCTCGAACTGCGAGACCACCGCGTGGAAGCGGAGCTTCACGATCGCGAAACGGCGCTGCATCTCCGCGGGGGTGGCTGCGCGGCTCCGACCGCGCAGCCACCCACGGAACTGCTGGATTTCGTTGTGCAGCTCCCGCCGGCCGGCGATCAGGAAGCTCTCGATCGCGCTCAGCGCCTCGGGCGCCAGCGCTGCGGCCGGGACCATCGTCTCCTGCAGCGAGAAGGGCTCGATGCGCGCCAAACGCGTGAGCAGGGCATGCGCCTCCTGCTCGAGCATCCATGCGACGGTGCTTCGGGAGTCCATCGATCAGACCCCCAGCAGGATGATCTTGCGCCCGCGGCGTACCCAGCGGCCGGTGCGCTGCGTCCCACCGACTCCCCCGGGCGCTCCGGTGCCGAAACCGGGAGCGCCGCCATAGAGCGGCTCCTCGACGTAGCCCCCGTCCGGGACCAAGTCGTAGCCGTAACCAGACGAGCCATAGCCGATGCGGCGGCGAGGCGCACCGTAGCGAATCGCTCCCGTCCTGGCCCCGGCGCCGGGGCGAACCGTACGAGCCCTGGTGGGTGTGTAACCAACGGCAAAGCGCGCCGAGGGCGGGAGCGCGGCCAAACGCCGGCGATACTCCGGCGAGAGGCGTGCGCTCGGACGGCGCCGAGCGTAGGTGGCGAGGCCTCGAGGCCCCCAGCCGTACCCGGCCCACTGGGCTCCAGCGGGAGTGCGCACCGCGCCTGGCAGCACCTGGCGCGCAGCCTGCAGGACGGACGTACGGGCAACCTGGCGCGGCGCCACATGCGGCGGCGCCATCGCAGCCCGCTGTGCTGCCGTCGCGCTGAGGCGCACCACGCGTCGCGCCACCTCGAAGTCGGCCTGCTCGGCATTGATCTCTCCGCCCTCCTGCTCCAAGAGGTTGCCGGCCATCGAGCCGAGCTTGGAGCCGATCGCCGTGCCGAAGCCGGGGGCGACAAACGAACCGAGCGCACCGCCCACGACCGGCAGGGCCGTCTTCGCGACGTTCTTCAGAACGCCGCCAAGCGCCTTTCCGATCGGTGAGTTGATCGCGCCGCCCACCGCCTTTGCGACTCCCTTGAAGATGTTGCCGAGGAACTGCTCGAGTTCCTGCTCGCTGGCGACCTCGAGCAGCTCACCCGCCAGCTCCACCTCCTGCGCCTCGCTGAGCGGACTCTCATGCTCGCCGCCGAGAACGCCGCCGAGGATGTCGCCGAGGAACTGATCCTGCTCGCCCAGCTCACCGAGCTCGCCCAGCTCGCCGCCCTCACCCAGCTCGCCGAAACCCACCTCCCCCAGCTCAGCGCTCTCACCCAGCTCACCCAGCTCGCCGCCCTCACCCAGCTCACCGAGACCCACCTCCCCCAGCTCAGCGCTCTCACCCAGCTCACCCAGCTCGCCGCCCTCACCCAGCTCGCCCAGCTCGCCCGTGCCGTACTCGTATCCGCTCATTTCACTTTCTCCTGTTCGGGATCTGTGTATGTGTGTTGACGTTGGTGCTCAGAGGTGAACGACGATGTAGCGCCCGCGGCGAACCCAGCGGCCGTTCAACGGGGCATGGGCCCTCGCGCCAACGAGGGATGCGGCGGGAACACGATTCGCCGGGTCGATCAGACTCAGCAGACCGGGCGCATAGCGGCGCGCCGCCTGCATCGCCGCGGCCCGAGCGATTGCCTGAGGAGGCGCCGTCTGGCGAGCGGACGCGTTCGCAGCCATGCGAGCCGCGCTGCGCGCCCACTGCACGTAGCGGCGGCTCAGCTCGAATTCTCTGTCCTCGTTGCTGAGCCCATCGAGCTCCAGTTCGAACAGCTGGCTCGCGGCGGCGCCGACGCGCCGGCCCCAATCGCCTCCGCGGCCGGGGGCCGCGTAGTCGCCCACGGCTCCTCCGAGAACCGGTAGCGCCTTACGCGCCGCATCCTTGAGGATGCCGCCAAGCGCCTGGCCTGTTGGCGACTCGACAAAGCGCCCAGCTGCACCCGCCGCGCTGGCGAGAAGATCGCCGAGGAACTGCTCGAGCTCATGCTCGCTGGCCACCTCGAGCAGCTCCGAGGCCAGCCCGAGCTCGCGACTGTCGGGGCCGACGCCGGTCAGCAGGCGACCCTCCGTCTCCCTTTCGTGCTCGGCGAGCTCGCCATACCCATACTCACCCGTCTCGAGCTGAATTCGATCAAGATCGTGCATCGCGGTCCTTCCACCTGTCGCTGGAATGAGAGTCTTCGAAGAGGACTTCGCAAGAGCCGTGCCAGCGCTTGGAGCCGGCTTCGAGGGTCCGCCGGTGCGAAGCCGGCTTCGCTTTCCTGCACTGGGTGGGAAGCGGGCTTCGCAATTCGGCCATTTTTTTAGTGCCTGACTCGTCGTCTTGCTAAGCCCGCTTCCACCCAGTGCAGGAAAGCGAAGCCGGCTTCGCACCGGCGGACCCTCGAAGCCGGCTCCAAGCGCTGGCACGGCTCTTGCGAAGTCCTCTTCGAAGACTCTCATTCCAGCGACAGGTCGAAGGACCGCGATGCACGATCTTGATCGAATTCAGCTCAAGACGGGTGAGTATGGGTATGGCGAGCTCGCCGAGCGCGAAAGGGAGACGGAGGGTCGCCTGCTGACCGGCGTCGGCCCCGACAGTCGCGAGCTCGGGCTGGCCTCGGAGCTGCTCGAGGTGGCCAGCCAGCATGCAGCTCGACAGTTCCTCGGCGATCTTCTCGCCAGCGCGGCGGGTGCCGCGTGCTTTGTTCGAGTCGCCAACAGGCCAGGCGCTTGGCGGCATCCTCAAGGATGCGGCGCGTAAGGCGCTGTACCGGTTCTCGGAGGACCGTGGGCGACTACGCGGCCCCCGGCCGCGGAGGCGATTGGGGCCGGCGCGTCGGCGCCGCCGCGAGCCAGCTGTTCGAACTGGAGCTCGATGGGCTCAGCAACGAGGACAGAGAATTTGGGCTGGAGCCGAGCCGCTACGTGCAGTGGGCGCGCAGCGCGGCTCGCATGGCTGCGAACGCGTCCGCTCGCCAGACGGCGCCTCCTCGGCAATCGCTCGGGCCGCGGCGATGCAGGCGGCGCGCCGCTATGCGCCCGGTCTGCTGAGTCTGATCGACCCGGCGAATCGTGTTCCCGCCGCATCCCTCGTTGGCGCGAGGGCCCGTGCCCGTTGAACGGCCGCTGGGTTCGCCGCGGGCGCTACATCGTCGTTCACCTCTGAGCACCAACGTCAACACACATACACAGATCCCGAACAGGAGAAAGTGAAATGAGCGGATACGAGTACGGCACGGGCGAGCTGGGCGAGCTGGGTGAGGGCGGCGAGCTGGGTGAGCTGGGTGAGAGCGCTGAGCTGGGGGAGGTGGGTCTCGGTGAGCTGGGTGAGGGCGGCGAGCTGGGTGAGCTGGGTGAGAGCGCTGAGCTGGGGGAGGTGGGTTTCGGCGAGCTGGGTGAGGGCGGCGAGCTGGGCGAGCTCGGTGAGCTGGGCGAGCAGGATCAGTTCCTCGGCGACATCCTCGGCGGCGTTCTCGGCGGCGAGCATGAAGTCCCCACTCAGCGAGGCGCAGGAGGTGGAGCTGGCGGGTGAGCTGCTGCCCCAAGGTCGCCAGCGAGCAGGAACTGAAGCAGTTCCTCGGCGACATCTCCGAGGGAGTCGCAAAGGCGGTGGGCGGCGCGATCAACTCACCGATCGGAAAGGCGCTTGGCGGCGTTCTGAAGAACGTCGCGAAGACGGCCCTGCCGGTCGTGGGCGGTGCGCTCGGTTCGTTTGTCGCCCCCGGCTTCGGCACGGCGATCGGCTCCAAGCTCGGCTCGATGGCCGGCAACCTCTTGGAGCAGGAGGACGGAGAGATCAATGCCGAGCAGGCCGACTTCGAGGTGGCGCGACGCGTGGTGCGCCTCAGCGCGACGGCAGCACAGCGGGCTGCGATGGCGCCGCCGCATGTGGCGCCGCGCCAGGTTGCCCGTACGTCCGTCCTGCAGGCTGCGCGCCAGGTGCTGCCAGGCGCGGTGCGCACTCCCGCTGGAGCCCAGTGGGCCGGGTACGGCTGGGGGCCTCAAGGCCTTCGCCACCTACGCTCGGCGCCGTCCGAGCGCACGCCTCTCGCCGGAGTATCGCCGGCGTTTGGCCGCGCTCCCGCCCTCGGCGCGCTTTGCCGTTGGTTACACACCCACCAGGGCTCGTACGGTTCGCCCCGGCGCCGGGGCCAGGACGGGAGCGATTCGCTACGGTGCGCCTCGCCGCCGCATCGGCTATGGCTCGTCTGGTTACGGCTACGACTTGGTCCCGGACGGGGGCTACGTCGAGGAGCCGCTCTATGGCGGCGCTCCGGTTCCGGACGCCCGGGGGAGTCGGTGGAGCGCGGCGCCACCGGCCGCTGGGTACGCCGCGGGCGCAAGATCATCCTGCTGGGGGTCTGATCGATGGACTCCCGAAGCACCGTCGCATGGATGCTCGAGCAGGAGGCGCATGCCCTGCTCACGCGTTTGGCGCGCATCGAGCCCTTCTCGCTGCAGGAGACGATGGTCCCGGCCGCAGCGCTGGCGCCCGAGGCGCTGAGCGCGATCGAGAGCTTCCTGATCGCCCGGCCGGCGGGAGCTGCGCGACGAAATCCAGCAGTTCCGTGGGTGGCTGCGCGGTCGGAGCCGCGCAGCCACCCCCGCGGAGATGCAGCGCCGTTTCGCGATCGTGAAGCTCCGCTTCCACGCGGTGGTCTCGCAGTTCGAGGTGTTCTCCGATGCGATCACGCAGCGCAGCAGAGCGCGCCCATGGCGTCTGGCTGTCGGGGCTCGACGTGCTCGCGGCCGACGCTCTCGCGCTGCCGGGATATCTCGACCTTTCCGCCGGTGATCTGCTTGCTGGATCGCGGACCCGGCGCGGCGATCCGGCGCGCGCGGACGCGTCTGCCCGGTGGCAAGCGCAGCCCGATCGCGATCGTGCGCATGCCGCGCCAGCGAATGAGTGCCGGAAATGGGATCGCCTCCTCGCTCGTGCACGAGGTGGGCCATCAGGGCGCCGCATTACTCGGGCTGGTGGCATCGCTGCGGGAAGAGCTGGCGCGGATCGGCGCGCGCGCGCCGGCCGCCGAGCGCCCCAGCTGGCAGGCGTGGGGGCGCTGGATCTCGGAGATCGTCGCGGACGCCTGGTCGATCGCGCGCGTGGGAATCACCTCGACGCTGGGACTCATATCGGTCGTGGGACTGCCGCGCTTCTTCGTGTTCCGCATCGACCTGCACGATCCTCACCCGGCGCCCTGGATTCGCGTGCTGCTCAGCTGTGCGATCGGCGCGGAGCTCTACCCGCATCCGCAGTCGGCGCGCGCGCGCCTGTGGCAGGAGTGCTATCCCCTGGAGGGGCT
This sequence comes from uncultured Solirubrobacterales bacterium, assembly GCA_963725525.1. GTDB lineage: Bacteria > Actinomycetota > Thermoleophilia > Solirubrobacterales > Solirubrobacteraceae > Palsa-744. The sequence continues at coordinate 3,217 of CAVRYP010000001.1, read as the reverse complement.
CAATGCGGGCGCCCAGGCGACGTTTCGCTCGCTGCGAGCGACCGCGCCGCGTGCGGCTAGCGCGATCTGCGCGCACCGACCGCGCTCACTGCGGGGGCGCGCCCTCGGCGAGGTGCTGGCCTCGCCCGAGCGTCATCCGTCGCGGCCGATCCAGACCTGGCGCCGGTGGCGCAGCGCCCCGGCTCAGATCTTCCTCGCGCCGCCCTCGCTCGTGTTTGCCGTCCTCGGCCGTGCGCGTTTCGAGTGGCGAGCTCGACCCCGATGCCGAGAGCAGGCTGGTTGAGGACCTGCTCACGCATTGGGCGCTGCGCAGCACGCTCGACATCTCCGGCGCTGTGCGCCGCGCACACGGCGGAGCGCCGCCGCGCCGCGATACCCGCATCTTCGCTCGCACGATCAGTCACCCAGCTCGCTACCGCGTAACACAAAGGAGACGAAATGAGTCCGACCAAACACCCGAAAGATGAGGCCAAAGCCCCGGCGACTTCGGCAAGCTGATCGACTCTTTTGAAGGTCAGGAAAACAAGGAGACCCTGCTCAGCCAGCTCAACCAGCTGCCGTCGAGCGGCGAATCCAGCGGATTGAAGTTCGAAAACGACTCCAAAGAACTCCAGAAACAGTACCTCACGCGGTTGGGCTCATCGGAATCCGCGCGCGTGCTGCCGTACTACAACCAGATAATCGAACGGCTGGCGGATCTGCCGGCGAAGTCCGAACTCGTCGCGCACGCCGCCGAATACGGGATCCTGCGCGACGCCGTCACCAGTCCGCCGATGGTCGAGCTGATCTGGTCCTACTGGCACGAGCAGGGAATGCTGGTGCAGTCGATGGCGGCGATCGCGACGCGCTTTCAGAACCGGCGGATGGGCTCGCCCGATCCGCTCGCGAATCTCAACATCGACCCCCTCCGCGGGGCCAACAACCTGCTCTGGGGGTGGATCCAGGACGAGGGCGACCGCCTCACCGTGCCCCGGCGCGCATACGAGTACGACCACCATTACGGCATGACGATCTTCGGACGGGCGGTGCCTCAGCTCGATACGGCGGACAGCCGCTCGAAGTTCCTGCGCTGCTTCCATGAGCTGCTCGCGCAGTGCGTGAAGTTCTACGAGGCCGACGACGACACGACGGTGGTCGCCGACCCGTTCCCGGTGCTCAACGCACTCAAGGAGGTCCACATGGTGCTAGCGGAGGGTGCGCACAACCAGTTCGGCGACCTACCGTGGACCTCACGCGTGGAGATCATGATCATGCAGTGGATCCTCGCGCGGCCGGAGTTCCGCGAATTCCTCGGCGGGCGCACGATGGTGCCCTATGAGGAGGTGTGGATGGATCGCGTGGACTCGATGCGCCAGCTGCAGGGTTGGGGCGACACGAGCGTCAGCCAGTTCCGCGACCTGGGAGTGTTCGGCGAGCGGATCCTGCTGTCGATCCGCTATGGCAACTGGATGACGAGCTCGGTCACCGCGCAGGCCGCCAACTGGGCGCGCATCTGGCGCGAGGAGATCCAGGCATTCCACGCCTACAGGACCGTCACGAGCGTCGATCTCACCGCCGAGCCGGTCGATGCGCGCGCGGCGCAGGCGCGCTTTCGCCAGCCCTCGGAGTACCTCAATGCAGGAGGCGGCGCGCACGCGCCGGCTCTCGGCGGCGGCGCGACGGGCCTGAGCGGCGGGGCAAACTCGACATGAGCGGCGGGGTCAAACTCGACATGGGCGGTGGGCGTATGCTCGACTTCACCTCGGTGCTGTACCTGGGGCTGCGCCACGCCGCGGGGACGCTGCGGCCGTGGGCGCAGCTGGTCGCCGGTGTCCCAAGCGCCCTGCGCGAACCGCCCGAGAGCCCTCGCCTGGCACATCGGCTCGCGGCTCTGATCGGCTGCGAGTCGGCGCTGCTGGCACCCTCGACGCTGCACCTGTTCTGGGACCTGCCGGCTCTGCTGGGGCGGCGGGCAACGGTCCTGGTCGAGTCGGGCTCCTACGCGATCGCACGCTGGGGGGCCGAGCGTTGTGTGAACAGCGGCACGCCGGTGCGCACGTTCGCGCACCACGATCCCGATGCGCTGTCTCGCGCGCTGGCGCGCTGCCCCGCCCGGGCGGCGGCCCCTCGTGGTCGTCGACGCGCTGGACCCGGCCAGAGACGGTCCGGGACCGTTGCGGGCCTCTTCCGACCATGTCGCTCATCACGGCGGGCGACTGCTGATCGACGATACGCAGGCGCTGGGTATCCTCGGCGCCGCGCCAGAGAAACGCATGCCCTACGGCCACGGCGGCGGCGGCTCGCTGCGCTTCCACGATGCAAGTGCGCCCCATGTCCTCGTGATCGCCTCGCTCGCGAAGGGCCTCGGCGTACCGCTGGCACTGCTGGCGGGCACACACGGCGAGGTTCGGCGCTTCGCCGCCGCGAGCGAGACCCGCGTGCACTGCAGCCCACCCTCGACCGCGGTGCTGCGCGCGGCCGAGCGCGCCCTGACCGTGAACCGCGAGGCGGGCGAGCGCCTGCGCGCGCGCCTGCTGGGGCTCGTGCGCCTGTTTCGCTCCGGGGTGCAGCGGCTGGGGCTGCGCTGCAGCGGTGGATCGTTCCCCGTGCAGGCGCTCGCGCCGATGCGGCCGGCGTTGGCTGGTGCGATTCAGGCGAAGCTCGCGAGCTGCGGTGTGCGTGCCCTGGCGCAGCGCTGCGGGAGCTCGCGTGCGCGTGTGTGCTTCGTTCTCAACGCCCGGCACAGCCGCGCCGATGTGGAGCGCGCGATCGACGCGCTCGCCACAGCTCGACCGCTGCTCGCGGCATGATCGTCGACTGTCACTGCCACGCCGGTCCCGGCGACGGGCTCAGCGGGCCATGGGACAGCGACACCCACCTGCGCGGCTACATGCGCGACGCACGCGCGGCGGGCATCGCACGCACGGTGCTCTTCCCAGTGTTCCACTCCGACTACGCTCATGCCAACCGGGCGGTGGCCAGGATCGTGGCGGCCCATCCAGGGTGCTTCTACGGTTTCGCGTTCGTCGCCGCCCAGCGCGATCATGGGCGCGTGGGCGAGATGATCGCCGAGGCTGTGCAGGCGCATGGGTTTCGGGGGATCAAGGTGCATCGCCACGACGCTCCCATCAGCGCCGAGATCTGCGAGGTCGCGCGGGCCTGGGGGCTGCCGATCCTCTATGACGTGATGGGCGAGATCGCGCAGATCGAGCTGCTCGCACGCCCAGTATCCACAGGT